>CANQMT010000005.1 GCA_947625055.1 uncultured Monoglobus sp.
CAACCTCACTGAATTTCTGCACTTTTTCCTTGCTTTGATCAATGTTACAACTTTGTTAATAAATTAGATTGACGTGACCGTCGTATTTTTGGTACTTTACAAACGCAAAAAAGTATGATATAATATTTGACCGGGTTCAGTCAGAGCAGCCGCTGAGATAAGCGGACTGACGGATATTTATCAATACATCAACCAATTATAAGATGTTTTAATAGCATAAGACGGAGCTTGTGCCGAAAACAGCCGAATGGAAAAAGAGAGGAAATTTAAATGGGCAAGATTATTGTTGTAGGATCGGGATTTTCGGGAGGCATACTCGCGAGAAAGCTCGCCGAGGAGTGCGGACGAAAGGTGACGATCATCGAAAAGAGGGCGCATATCGGCGGAAATATGTATGATGAGTATGATGAAAACGGAATACTTGTGCAGAAGTACGGCCCGCATTTCCTGAACACAAACAAGTATTTTATAATTGAGTTTCTTGAGCAATACGCGGAATTGTTTCCTCATGACGCCAAACTGCTCAGCTTTATTGACGGGAATTATGTGAGGCTGCCGTTTAACTTCAGAACCTTGCAGCAGCTTGTCGGGGCGAAGAAGTCTGAGGCATTGCTTGCGAAAATGCGTGAAAAGTTCGCGGGGCGCGACAGAGTTCCGATTTTTGAGCTTGTTGACAGCGACGACGATGACGTGCGGGAATACGGAAATTTGTTGTTTGAAAAGGCGTACAGAACGTACACCGCAAAACAATGGGGGCTCGATCCCGAGGACATTGACAGAAGTGTGCTTGACAGAGTTCCCATGGCGATGAACTTTGACGAGCGTTACCTAAATAAAGATTTTCAGTATCTGCCGAAAAAGGGATTTACCGAGTTGTTTAAAAATATGCTTGATCATCCGAATATCGAAGTCCGGCTTAACACCGACGCCCTTGATTATATTGAGTTTGACGAGGAAAACAAAAAGATAACTTATGGCGGAGAGACGGTTGAGCTGCTGGTGTTTACCGGAGCGATTGACGAGCTGTTCGGTCTAAAATACGGAAGACTTCCGTATAGGTCGCTTGACATAAAATATAAATACGAGAATAAAAAAAGTATTTTGCCGGAAGAAATCGTGTCTTATCCGCAGGCGCCGGGTTATATTCGAAGCACCGAATATAAAAAATTCACTTACGGAATTGATATGGATATGCCGGTGTCAATGACAGCCACCGAATATCCGCTTCAATACGATCCGGAGTCGGAGAATGCAAATATTCCGTATTATCCGATAATTGCCGAAGATAATATAAAGCTTTATGAAAAATATCTTAAAGAAGCTGAAAAGTACGGAAATATAGTTTTATGCGGAAGACTTGCGGAATACAAGTATTACAACATGGATATCTGCATAGAGCACGCGCTTGAAAAGTTTGAGGATATAAAAAAGAAATTGGAGGACTGACATGAAAGGAATAATATTAGCCGGAGGACGCGGAACGCGCCTCTATCCGAACACAATATCAGTATCAAAACAGCTTTTGCCGATCTATGACAAGCCGCTTATATACTATCCGCTGTCGGTGCTGCTTCTGGCGCGTATCAGGGATATATTGATAATTTCAACGCCGCAGGACATTGACAATTACAGTAATTTGCTGGGTGACGGTTCAAGAATAGGAGTGCGCATCGAGTATGCCGTGCAGGACGAGCCCCGCGGCCTTGCGGATGCGTTCATATTGGGCGCGGACTTCATCGGCGATGACAGCGTGTGTCTGGTTCTGGGCGACAACGTGTTCTACGGCCAGCATTTCACAAGCATACTTGAGAATGCGAAACAGCAGGCTGAAACCGACGGCGCGGCGATATTCGGTTATCCGGTCAAAAACCCCAAGGCTTTCGGCGTGGTTGAGTTTGACGAGAATAACAGAGTTATCTCAATCGAGGAAAAGCCGAAGAAGCCCAAATCCGGCTATGCGGTCCCGGGACTTTATTTCTATAACAACGATGTGGTGGAAATAGCGAAAAACGTTGAGCCATCGGCTCGCGGCGAGATTGAGATAACATCGATAAATAACGAGTATTTAAATCGCGGCCAGCTTAGAGTAACTCTTATGGGACGCGGCATGGCATGGCTCGACACAGGCTCGCCCAAGGGAATGCACAAGGCCAGCGGCTTTGTAAAAACCATACAGGAGATGCAGGGCTTTTATATTTCATGCATCGAGGAGATCGCGTGGCGCCGCGGCTTTATTGATGACGCACAGCTTAAGACGCTGGGCGAAGAACTTAATATGACGGAGTACGGTCAGTATCTGCTGTCGCTTTTGGAGGAGGATGAAATATGAAAATATTAGTCACCGGCGGCGCCGGGTTTATCGGGGGCAACTTTGTTCACTATATGACAAAAGAACACCCTGATTATGAGATAGTCGTACTGGACAAGCTGACATACGCGGGCAATCTTGAGACGCTCGCGCCTATTATGGACAAAATAAAGTTCGTAAAAGATGATATTGCGGACAGAGACGCGGTCTTTAAACTTTTCAAGACGGAAAAGCCCGACATTGTGGTAAATTTCGCGGCGGAGAGTCATGTTGACCGTTCGATCGAGGATCCGGGAATATTCCTTAAAACCAACATAATCGGAACACAGACGCTTATGGACGCTTGCCGCGAGTTTGGGATAAAGCGCTATCATCAGGTATCTACCGATGAGGTTTACGGTGATCTGCCTCTTGACAGGCCTGATTTGTTTTTCACCGAGGAGACTCCGCTGCATACCTCGAGCCCGTACAGCGCGAGCAAAGCAAGCGCGGACTTGCTGGTTCAGGCGTATTACAGGACATATAACTTGCCGGTTACGATATCAAGATGTTCAAACAACTATGGGCCGTACCACTTTCCCGAAAAACTTATCCCGCTGATGATCGCCAACGCTTTAGCGGACAAGCCGCTGCCGGTCTACGGCAAGGGCGAAAACGTCCGTGACTGGCTGTATGTTGAGGATCACTGCAAAGCCATTGACCTTATAATCCACAAAGGCAGAGTAGGAGAGGTCTATAATATCGGCGGACACAATGAGATGCGAAACATTGATATAGTGAAGCTGATATGTAAGGAACTTAATAAGCCCGAGAGCCTGATAACTTATGTGACCGACCGCAAGGGCCATGACCTCAGATACGCTATCGACCCCGAGAAGATCCACAGCGAACTCGGCTGGCTGCCCGAGACAAAGTTTGAGGACGGAATAAAAAAGACAATAAAGTGGTACTTAAACAACCGCTCATGGTGGGAGCCTATAATCTCGGGCGAATATATGGACTACTACGAAAAAATGTACGGAAACAGATAAAAAACGATCCTAAAAATTCGGATCGGCACAAACGCGAAAAATTATGATATAATAATTGACCGGGTTCAGTCAAAGCAGCCGCTGAGATAAGCGGGCTGACGGATATGTATCAATACATCAACAACAGACGTTTAACTACATTATACACATGAGGTGATCGTATGCCGAAACATACAACGGCGGAACTGCTTGAATGGGTGAAGGGCCTTAATGAGAGCGTTCATGTTTCGATATATAAAAACAGGCTTGAGGACTCTGACTTTTGGTTTTATGACGAGAAAGAGGGCGTTATCCGCAGCAGGAATAACAGCTTTTTCACCATTTCCGGATTGAGACAGGTTAAGGACGGACAAGCCGCCCTTGAGCAGCCGATAATAATTCAGGATGAAATCGGGTACTTGGGAATAATCTGCCGCGATTTTGAGGGTGAGACACATTATCTTATGCAGGCAAAGATCGAGCCCGGCAACATAAACAAGATACAGATCTCCCCGACGATACAGGCTACCAAATCTAACTTCACGCAAAAGCACGGCGGAAAAAAGCCCGCGTATCTGGATTACTTCATAAACGCGTCAAAGCACGAGATAATCGTTGACCAGATACAGTCCGAGCAGTCGTCAAGGTTTTTGAAGAAGCGTAACCGCAATATAATAATACGGGTTAACGAGGATATCGAAGTCCTGCCGAGCCATAAGTGGATGACGCTGAAGCAGATAAAAGAACTGATGCGCTATGACAACCTTGTGAACATGGACACGCGGACGGTTCTGTCCTGCCTGCCGATTTATAAGGAAGAATACCTGAGACAAATAAGCAAAACCGAATTGCGCAATTCGGCTATGGCGGAGATAAGCGGACTGACGGATATGTATCAGTACATCAACAACTACAAGATGTTCGAAGAACATAAGACGGAACTTGTACCGCTGAAGTCGCTTGAGAAGTGGCATATGGAGAACAACGAGCTTGTGTGTTGTGAGCCGTACAGCTTTAAGGTAGTGTTCTGCGACATAGAAATAGAGGGCCGCGAGGTGCGTCGCTGGACGCAGCCGTTGTTTGAGGCGACCGGCATAGCGACATTCGGGCTTATTACACGCGTAAAGGACGGTATGTATGAGTTCCTCGTCCGAGCGAAGCCGGAGGTCGGCTGCTTTGACGGAATAGAGCTCGGACCTACGGTGCAGCGTGAATACATTCACAGCGGGGAGGAAACAGAGATAGACAAGCTGTTTTTTGATAAGCTCGGTCAAAAGCAAGGCGTGAAGTTTGACACGCTGCTTTCGGAGGAAGGCGGACGGTTCTATCACGAGCAGAACCGAAACGTCATAATCGAGGTAAAAGATGACGAGATAAAAGAACTGCCCGACGGTTACTTCTGGGCGAACCTTAAAACCTTGAGCACATTGGTTCAGGTGAACAACTGCCTGAACATACAATTAAGAAATTTATTATCGGTATTGGAGTGGTGAAAATGAACAAAGTAAGAATAGGAATAATTTGTCCGTCAGAGATAGCGTTCCGCAGATTTATGCCTGCGATCTCAGAATGTGATGAAGCGGAGTATATCGGCGTTGCGTATGCTTCGGCGGAGGAATGGTTCGGCGGCGCGCCGGCTGACAGCGCGGTTATCGAAAAGGAAGCCGAAAAAGCCCGGTCATTCAAGACGGAATACGGCGGAAAGGTATTTTCGAGCTACACCGAGCTCATAATGTCCGACGAGGTCGACGCGGTGTATCTGCCGCTGCCTCCCGCGCTGCATTTCAGGTGGGCGAAGCTCGCCTTAGAAAACGGTAAGCATATTTTCCTTGAAAAGCCGTCGACCACATCGGCTGCGGACACAAAGGAACTGATTGAACTTGCCGACGAAAAGAACCTCGCGGTTCATGAAAATTATATGTTCGCTTTCCATGATCAGCTTGACGAGATAGACAAAATAATAAAAAACGGCACGCTCGGCGATGTGCGCCTTTACAGGATAGCGTTCGGATTCCCGCAGCGCGCGAAGAATGATTTCAGATACAACAAAACCCTCGGCGGCGGAGCGCTGCTGGACTGCGGAGGATATACGCTGAAACTTGCGACGATGCTGCTGGGCGAGAGCGCGGAAATTAAGTATTCTCAGCTCAACTCCACTGACGGATTTGAAGTCGACATTTACGGCAGCGCGGCGCTTGTCAATGATGAAGGCGTTACCGCGCAGGTGACATTTGGCATGGACAACAGCTATAAGTGCGATCTTGAGATCTGGGGCAGCAAAGGATGCTTGAACACCGGAAGAATTTTGACCGCGCCCGCAGGCTTTGAGCCGGCAGCCGAGATAAAGACTGCGGACGGGACGGAAACAATAACTCTTCCCGCCGACGATACATTCAAAAAGTCAATATTGCATTTTTGCAAATGCGTTAATGACGATAAAACAAGATCAAGCAATTACAAAACGATAATCAAACAGGCGGAGCTTGTTGACAAAGTGAAAGGGGAAATTTAAAATGGCAAATTTAAAAATAACTGAATTGGAGCTTCCGGGCGTAAAAATAATCGAGCCCACTTATTTTGAAGATTTCAGAGGTTATTACTGCGAGACATATTCAAAGCGGACTATGAGCGAGTATGGCTTAAATCCCGAGTTTGTTCAAGATAATCACAGCTTGTCGCTCAAAAAGGGCATAATACGCGGCATACATTTCCAAAATAACCCGAAGCCGCAGCTTAAACTGGTTCGCTGCACGAGAGGCAGAGTGATGGATTACGCGGTAGATTTGAGAAAGGACTCTCCCAATTTTAAAAAATGGGTAGCGGTTGAACTGTCTGCGGAAAACAGGAAGCAGATATGGATACCGTCCGGTTTCGGCCATGCGTTTATCACACTTGAGGATAACTGCGAAGTCCAATACAAGGTGGATGAGCTTTATTATCCGGAGCTTGACCGCGCAATCGCGTGGAACGATCCTGATATTGCTATCGACTGGGGCACCGACAGTCCGGTAATATCGGTAAAGGACACAAAGGCGCCGACTCTTGCGGAAAGCGATGTTAACTTCACTATGGAGGAAAATAAGTAATGAAAAAGGTTATTATCACCGGAGCCGGAGGATTTATAGGCGGCGCGCTGACAAAGTATCTGCTTGAAAAAGGTGTTACGGTTTACGGCGTGGATATATCAGACGAAAAGTTCTCGGCCTATTCCGATCATGAAACCTTCATACCGGTTGTCGCTGATTTTTCAAAGTATGATCGTCTTAGCGAGATGATAGATGATGATATAGATGTGTTTTATCATTTCGCATGGCAGGGTGTGTTTGGCGCGGCGTTTAAAGATTACGCGCTTCAGCTTAATAACGCCAAATATGCCTGCGAAGCAATAGAGCAGGCGATAAAAATAGGCTGTGAAAAATTTGTGTTTGCCGGAACGATGAATGAGTATGAAATGGACAGCTACATAAAAGCCGATTATTTTGAGCCGAGATATACATATATATATTCTGCGGTAAAGCAGGTAAGTGAGGCTATAGGCAAAACATTGGCGTTTAATAACGGAATAGAATTTTGCACCGGAAGGATAGCTATGGCCTATGGTGAAAATAATTATTCAATGATGATACCGAATGTGGTAATGAAAAACCTTATTTCAAACATGCCGTGCAAGCTTATTGAAGGCAGCGATTTATACGACATGGTATATATTGACGATATAGTGAGAGCGTTTGAGTCGATCGGAGAGCGCGGCAAAAACATGAAAAGCTATTATATAGGGCACAGAAAGATAACAACATTCAGAAAAATAATTGAAAGAATAGCCGAAATATTAAACCCCGACTGTCCACTGTTGTTCGGCGAATATCCGGACGTGCCGTCGGGAGTGGATTATGCCAATATTGATCTCGATGCGCTGTATAACGACACGGGGTTTGAATGCAAAGCGGATTTTGAGGAAAGCATAAGAAAAACAGCCGAATGGCTGAAAAATGAGGGAATTTAACTTTAACAGCCGACGGACATTTTCCGTTGGCTGTTTTCGGCTTATTTTTTAATCATGCATACGGCTTGGGCGGAGATGCCTTCTTTTCGGCCCTCGAAGCCGAGGCGCTCGGTGGTGGTGGCCTTGACGCTTACGCGTTCCGTATCTGTGCCGAGAGCGTCGGCGATGTTCCGCCTCATTTTTTCGATATGCGGCGCGAGCTTCGGCGCTTGGGCCGTGATTATCGAGTCGATGTTAACGACCTCGTATCCGCGCTCTTTAAGCAGCCTGCCCACATGCCGCAAAAGCTCAACGCTGTCCGCACCCGAATATTTCGGATCGGTGTCCGGGAAGTGCTTACCTATGTCGCCAAGGGCCGCCGCGCCGAGCAGCGCGTCCATAACCGCGTGAACCAGCACGTCCGCGTCGCTGTGCCCCAGAAGTCCCTTCTCGTGCTCGATTTGTACGCCGCCGAGAATGAGCTTTCTGCCTGCCTCAAGTCTGTGTACGTCATATCCTATGCCGATTCGTGTTTCCATTAATTTATACCTCCGGATTGCTCGTTTTCAAGAATTATTTCGGCCAGCGCCAGATCCTCGGGCGTTGTTATCTTGATGTTGCGGTAGTCGCCCTTGATTATCATGACCCGTTCCGTGGTGAATGACTCGGCCACCGCGCAGTCGTCGGTGAAGTCGGCGCTCTTGTTTTTGGCCCTCGTGTGTGCCTTCATGATAAGCCCGTACCTGAAGCCCTGAGGCGTCTGGACCGAGATCAGGCTGTCGCGGTCGGGCGTGGAGCTGATAAAGCCGTGGTCGTCGATCTGCTTTATGGTGTCCTTGACCGGAACGCCGATCGCCGCCGCCTCGCAGTTTTCGTTCTCGATCTGTGAAATAAGCTCGCGCACAAACTCGGCGCGGATAAACGGGCGCGCCCCATCGTGAATGAGCACAATGTCGTCATCCTCGCCGCTGAGACGCTCGAGGCCGTTCATTACCGACTGCTGGCGAGTGTCGCCGCCTTTGATGACGTCAAAAACCTTTTTTATGCCGTGACATTCAATGACGCGCCGCATATCCTCAATGTCCTCGGCGCGTGTCACGACCAATATTTTTTCGACCTCGGGCATGTTTTCAAAGACCCGCAGCGTATGTGCGATAACGGGAACGCCTCTAATATTTAAAAATTGTTTGTTTTTGTCCGCGCCCATACGCGTTCCGCTGCCCGCGGCCACAATTATTACCGACACCGAACTCATACGAAGATCCTTTCGTGTCAAATTATGAAATTTTGCTCATGAGCAATTCCTCAATATCCGGATACGTGGAATTTTTTGACATCACCAGTTCCGAGATAAGGATGTTTTTCGCGTTGCTGAGCATTTTGCGCTCAAAGTTCGACAGGCTTTTTCTCCTGTCGCGAAGCAGGAGCGCTTTGGTTATTTTTGCGACGTCGAAAATATCGCCCTTTTTCAGCTTGTCCAGGTTGTCCCTGTAACGCTTGTTCCAGTTTCCCGTCTCGCTGCACTCAAAAGATCCGAACTGATCTATTACCTCGTCGGCTTCGTTCTCGGACACAATATGGCGCAGACCGATGCTCTCGATCTTTGAAACGGGGATTTTGATCTCCAGCTCTCCGACGCAAGGTTCAAGGATAAAATACTGCGTTTCCTCGCCAAGAATTTTTTCCTGTTCGATACACTTGATCACTCCTGCTCCGTGCATGGGATAAGCCACCTTATCACCAATTTGAAACATAAAAACACTTCCCCTTCTTGTTGCCGCTTCTGCGGCGATGCGCTGCTAAAGCGCGGTTTACTCCGATAAGAGCCATACACGAAACACAATGAAATGTATAAAAACTAAAAGACGCTTTTTAAAATTTGCAGTATGTTTGAGTATTGACCGACTTTGATGTTATTATACTTTTTTGCCGCGCTCGCGTCTATCCGCGGCACAATTATTGTCTTAAAACCAAGTTTTTCTGCCTCGCTTATGCGGCTTTCGATAAAGCTGCACGAGCGGATCTCTCCGGTCAGGCCGACCTCGCCGACTGCGGCCAGATCATCGGGCAGCGGACGGTTCTTAAACACCGACGCTAACGCGAGGACTATCGCCAGATCGGCGGCCGGCTCGGTCATTTTGAGGCCGCCCACGACGTTTATGTAGGTGTCATATGACGAGATGTGCAGCCCCGCGCGCTTTTCAAGCACGGCCAGAAGCATCATGGCGCGGTTGAAGTCAACCCCCGTCGTCATCCGCCTCGGATTGCCGAACGCGGTGGGCGCTGCGAGCGCCTGTATCTCGGCCAATATCGGGCGGGTGCCTTCCATTGTGCAGACTATGCAGCTCCCGGGGACGCCCTCGGGCCTGCCCGCAAGCATAGCGGAGGAGGGGTTGCTGACCTCGGATAAACCGCGCTCGCTCATCTCAAAAACTCCGATCTCGTTGGTTGAGCCGAACCTGTTCTTTATCGCGCGGATGATCCTGTAGGCGCGGTTCTGGTCGCCCTCAAAATACAGCACGCAGTCAACAATGTGCTCAAGTATCTTGGGACCCGCGATCGAGCCTTCCTTGGTGACATGTCCCACCAAAAATGTGGCGATGTTGTGAGTTTTCGCCACCCGCATCAGCATCGCCGCGACGTCTCTGATCTGAGAAACGCTGCCCGGCGCGGGGGTCAGATTCGGATTAAACATGGTCTGGACCGAGTCGACCACAAGCATTTCGGGCTTCTCTCTTGAAATGTGCTCAAGAATATTCTCGGTGTTGGTCTCGCAGTAAATTTTTATGTTGCCGCTGTTCACTCCGAGGCGGTCCGCTCTGAGCTTGATCTGCCTCGGCGACTCCTCGCCCGAGACGTAAAGAATTTTTTTATCCGTGCCTATATGGCTGCATATTTGAAGAAGTATCGTGGATTTTCCGATGCCCGGGTCTCCGCCCAGCAGCACTAGGGAACCCGGAACAAGTCCTCCGCCCAGAACGCGGTCAAACTCTTTAAGGCCGGTCGAGCAGCGCGGCTCTTCCTCGGTCGATATATCAGTGAGGGTTTTCGGAACAGCCTCGTCTCCCATATTTCCGAGTCCCGCCATGGCCGCCGATCTCATGCCGCCGCTTTTCCCGCTGTCGAGCTTTCCCGTAATCACAGTCTCTTCAACAAGGGTGTTCCACGAGCCGCAGGCCGTGCATTTTCCCATCCACCTAGGGAACTCGTTGCCGCACTCGGAGCATACAAACACAGTTTTAGACTTCATATCGTCCTCCGAAAATTGGTTCAAAATATTGCTCCGCCTTAAAAAAGGCCGAACTATCGGTAAGTTTATTATACCATAAAAACCCTGTTTTGTCCAACAAATTTTGAAAATATTTAAAATTTTTTAAAACTGATGTAATATTTTCATGTTACTATAAACGCTAAATAAAATTGTATATAAATAAAAACGCAATTGTAATAAAAATGTGATATATTTACCCTTGAATTTGCACGGGGGTTAGTATATAATTTTAAAGTATATATTTAAGAGGTGAAGCTTGTGCATATGTTTGTTTGTGAAATCATAGCGGATTTCATTGAGCTTGCACTCTTTTTAATTGGATTATATTACGCGGCGGTGGGCGTGTTCTCGCTGCTACCGCGGCGGGATCTCACCGCGCCCGACAGAGAGCCGCTGAGTTTCGCGGTGCTTATCCCCGCCCACAATGAGGAGAGGGTGATCGCGCAGGCGGTTAAAAGCGTTTTAGCGGCTGATTACCCGGGCGAAAAGCTCAGCGTTTATGTGATCGCGGACGACTGCTCAGACGGAACGGCGTACATCGCTGAAAAACTCGACGCGCGCGTTATCAAAAAAAGCGGCGGTTCGGGCAAGTTTGCGGCGCTGAAGTTTGCCTCGGAGCGGATGTTTTCGGAGAACGAGCGGCCCGATTTGGTGACTGTGATCGACGCGGATAATGTCGTGTCGCCCGCGTATTTCGCCGAGATGAACAAGGCGGCGCGCGAGCGATACGGCGCTGTTCAGGGTAAAGTCGAGACCAAGAATCCCGAGCGCAACTGGCTGACTGCCGCGTATTCGGTCTGGAGCGCGCTTGAGACGCGCCTCGGCAGAATGGCGCCGGGAAGCATAGGACTTAACGTGAAGCTTTCGGGCACCGGATATTGCGTTCGCGCGGAGGTCTTTGAGGAGCTTATGGGCCTTGAGGACTGTCTTGCGGAGGACATGGAGTTTACGGCGCATTTGGCGCTGATTGGCGTTAAGACCGCGTTTTGCGGCGGTGCGGTTGTGTATGACGAGAAGCCGGCGAGCCTCGGCTGCTCGCTGAGACAGCGGATACGCTGGGCGCGCGGGATAGTCAGCGTTCAGGGCAGATACGGCTGGGAGCTTTTAAGACGCGGGAAAATAACAGATTTCCTCAGTCTTTACGGCGATTTTCTGGGTCTGTTCACCTACGCGCTGTTCGGGGTATTATCGTTCTTTGCCGGATACGCGATGCTGAACGGTCTGCACTATCCGCTGATCGAACTGTGGACAAAGCCGATCTCATACGCCGCGCTTTGCGTGTATCTGGGGATCGGACTTATGACCGCCCTTGCTGGGCTGGTCCTTGACAGGAAATTTAACAAAGCAGCCGTGGTCAATCTGATTGGGTTGCTGATATATACAGTGACGTGGGTGCCTGCGGCTGTCGCGGGGCTTCTTAGCCACCACAGAAAGGAATGGTACCACACGGAGCATGATTGTTAACGATCATGCAAATTAAAAGTCAATAGGAGGTAATCTTATGTGCGGAATTGTCGGATATGTAGGAAACAAGCAGGCGGCGCCCTTTCTTTTGGAGGGACTCTCCAAGCTTGAGTACAGGGGTTATGACTCCGCCGGCGTGGCGGTCATGACCGACGAGGGAATAGTCGTAAAGAAAAAGAAGGGCCGTCTGGCGGGTCTCAGCGAGATGATCGACGGAGGAAACGCTATACGCGGAACAATGGGAATAGGCCACACACGCTGGGCGACGCACGGCGAGCCCTCGGACACCAATTCTCACCCGCATCTCAGCAACTCGGGCCGCTTTGCGGTAGTCCACAACGGAATTATCGAGAACTATCTGCGCCTTCGTGACTATCTTACAAAAAAGGGTTTTGAGTTTATTTCCGAGACCGATACCGAGGTCATAGCGCACCTTTTTGAGTATTATTACAAGGGCGACATTATTGACGCCATGATCAAGGTCATAAACAAGGTCGAGGGCTCATACGCGCTGGGCGTGCTCTGCGCCGACGATCCCGACTCGTTTATCGCGGTTCGCAAGGAAAGCCCGCTCATCGTGGGGCTTGGGGAGGGCGAGAATTTTATCGCCTCTGACATACCCGCGATTTTGTCTCACACCAAAAACGTTTATTTCCTTGAAAATAATGAGATAGTAATCCTCAAAAAGAATCAGGTAAAGATAATCAACACAGACCGCGAGGAGATAAGCAAAGAGGTTTATGTGGTTGATTGGGATGTTTCGGCAGCCGAGAAGGGCGGATACGAGCATTTCATGTTCAAGGAGATAATGGAGCAGCCCAGAGCGATCGCCGACACGGTCAGCCCCAGAATTAAGGACGGTAGGATCGTGCTTGACGATATAATGCTCACGGCTGACTATATACGCAATATAAACAAGGTTTATATCGTCGCCTGCGGCAGCGCCTATCATGTCGGAGTTGTCGGCAAATATGTTATCGAGCAGATGAACCGTATTCCCGTTGAGGTCATGGTCGCGTCCGAGTTCAGGTATTGCTCGCCGATCATAGACGAGCACACTCTTGTGGTGCTTATCTCGCAGTCGGGTGAGACGGCTGACACGATCGAGGCCATGCGCGAGGCTAAGCGTCTCGGCTCAAGGACCTTCGCCATTGTCAACGCTGTCGGAAGCACGATCGCCCGCGAGGCCGACGACGTGCTCTACACTTGGGCGGGCCCGGAGATCGCCGTGGCCACCACAAAGGCTTACAGTACACAATTGACCGCGATATACATGCTTTCGTTGTATTTCGCGCAGGAGCTTGATACGATCTCCCCCGAGCTGCTCAGAAAATACATCAACGCCCTTAACGCCCTGCCCGACAAGATCGCCGGGATAGTTGAGAACAAGGCGGATATCCAGTACATCGCGTCGCAGTATTACAGCGCAAAGAGCGTGTTCTTCATCGGCAGGACATTTGATTACGCTGTGGCTCTCGAAGGCTCTCTCAAGCTTAAAGAGATTTCATACATCCATTCCGAGGCGTACGCCGCCGGAGAGCTCAAGCACGGCACGATCGCGCTTATGGAGGAGGGCACCGTTGTTGTGGCTCTCTGTACGGTCAAAAAGCTGTTTGACAAAATGCTCAGCAACATAAAAGAGGTCAAAGCCCGCGGCGCCGTTGTCATCGCAATTGCCGAGGAAGGCCATACCGAGATCGAAAAAGAGGCCGATCACGTTATTTACGTGCCCAAGTGCGATGATCTCACTATGCCCAGTGAGGTCGTTGTGCCGCTGCAGCTTTTCTCATACTATGTGGCGTCGCTTAAAGGTCTTGACATCGACAAACCCAGAAATCTTGCAAAGTCCGTTACGGTTGAGTAATAACTTTAAAATTTAATATTATTTTTAAATAAAAACTATGGCTTTTTTGGCGGAAATGTGTTATACTGCCAAGAGAGCCATTTTTTGCGGAACGGTTCCTTGAGAGGTGATTTTATGACAAAAACAATTATTATGCGCATGGTCTGCGCGATAACGGCGCTGACGCTGACTCTGGCGCTTATGTGCGTTGAGGTGCGTCCCGCGTCGGCGGAAACGGAAATTCAACGCATACTGAAGGTGGGCCTTTATTACGGATCTTCAGCAAAGACGGTCGCCACCGTCACGTCGGAGCGCGGATTTTATGCGGGAACCTTCAACGACCGCGAGTTTTCCGAGGAACAGATAATAGAGAACACAACCGTAATGGTGCGCCGCGGCGACGGCGGGATCGTAATTCAGGATACCGACGGAAACACATTATACACAGAACATGACGGCGCAGGAGTGGGGCTGAGCCCTGTTTATACCGATTTCTGGGAGGAAAGGTTCACATTTGAGGGAACCGGATATCGCGGCAGTCTGAACCTTATCTGCGACGGAGACGGATTTGCGGTGATCAACGTCATTGATATCGACCAGTATCTTTACGGCGTCGTTTCGCGCGAGATGAGCGACACATGGCCGATAGAGGCACTCAAGGCGCAGGCGGTCTGCTCAAGGAACTACGCCGCGCAAAACATCGGAAAGCATGAGAGCTACGGCTTTGACATCTGCGCCAACACCCACTGCCAGATGTACACCGGAATGTCGCGCGAGGCCGAGTCGATATACGAGGCCGTTGACGCGACCCGCGGCATGGTGCTGACCTACGGAGGTGAGCTTTGCGAGTGCTATTACTCGTCGTCAATGGGCTCGTCGACAGAGGACGTTAAATATGTCTGGGGAAACGAGGTCCCGTATCTCGTAAGCGTTGACAACGGCTTTGAGGACACCGAAAACATACCTAACGGCGTGTGGTCGGGAGTTCTGACGGCGGACGAGGCGTCAACCATTATGCGCAACCGCGGCTATGAGGTCGGCGACGTGCAGAAGATAGAGGCGCTTGAGTATTCGCCCGAGGGCAGAGTCATAAAGCTCAGAGTGACCGGAAACACTGCGATCAAGACTGTTGAGCGCGAGGAGTGCAGAACGCTTTTCGGCTCGGTCACAAAGAGCCAGATGTTTACCGTTACCGGGAACGGCGAGGCCGAAAATCAGACGATGATCGCGGTCAGCGACGGCGAGACACTGATGCGCCGCAGACCGAAGCAGCTTGAGATCCTCAGCGATATGGGCAGACATAACGTGTCGGCTGAAACTCTGTATACCACAAACGGCGAATATCAAAAGACCTATGCGGACGCCGAAGACGAATCCTACCCGAACACAAGCTTTACTTTCAAGGGCACGGGTTGGGGCCATGGTGTGGGCATGAGCCAGTACGGTGCCAAGGGTATGGCGGAAAACGGATATGATTTCAGCGAGATCCTGACCCATTACTTTACCGGGGCCGGAATAACCAACGCTTACTAAAACAGGGATATATAAAAAGGATTTTTATATGACAACAAAGGATTTTTACTATGATCTGCCGCAGGAGCTTATCGCTCAGCACCCCCTTGAGGACCGGAGCTCGTCGCGTCTGCTGACGCTCAGCCGCGAAAGCGGGGAAATCGCGCATCGGCATTTCAGGGATATAATCGAATATTTAAACCCGGGCGATTGTCTTGTGATGAACAACACCCGGGTCATTCCCGCGCGTCTTTACGGCGTGAAGGAGGGAACCGGCGGCAAAATCGAGTTCCTGCTGCTTAAACGTATAGATATAAACACTTGGAACGTGATATTAAGGCCGGGAAAGCGGGCGCGCGCCGGAGCGAGGTTCAGCTTCGGAGATGGTCTGCTCCGCGCCGAGGCGCTTGAAGTCCTGCCCGACGGCAACCGCATAGTCCGCTTTGAGTATGACGGCGTGTGGGAGGAGCTGCTTGACAGGCTCGGCGAAATGCCGCTTCCGCCGTACATCAAGGAAAAGCTCACGGACAAAGAGCGGTACCAGACGGTATACTCAAAGATCGAAGGCTCGGCGGCGGCTCCGACCGCGGGGCTGCACTTTACAAACGAGTTGATAGACGAGATACGAAAAAAGGGCGTGAATATAGCCGAGCTCACCCTGCATGTGGGCTTGGGAACATTCCGCCCCGTGTCGGCGGAGAACGTTGAGGATCACGTTATGCATACCGAGCATTACGAGGTGGCTCCCGAAGCGGCCGATATTATCAACAAAACCCGCGAAAGCGGAGGAAGGATCATCGCGGTCGGAACAACC
Source organism: uncultured Monoglobus sp. (assembly GCA_947625055.1). Taxonomy (GTDB): domain Bacteria; phylum Bacillota; class Clostridia; order Monoglobales; family Monoglobaceae; genus Monoglobus. The sequence goes on from CANQMT010000005.1 coordinate 16,205, forward strand.
TCGGTGCGCACGATTGAGACTGTGGCTGATGAAGACGGAACAATGCGGCCCGGGATAGGCGACACGAGCATATTTATTTACCCGGGATATAGGTTCAAGATCACCGACGCGATAATCACCAATTTTCATCTGCCCGAGTCAACGCTGTTGATGCTTGTGTCGGCGTTCGCGGGGAAAGAGAATATTTTCCGCGCTTACGGGACCGCCGTCCGCGAGAAATACAGATTTTTCAGCTTCGGCGACGCCATGTTTCTTTATTAGCTTTAAAGTTTAATTGGAGGATATTTTATGTTTCAGCTTATAAAAACGGAGGGCCGCGCGCGGCGCGGACGGTTTGAGACCGTTCACGGCACGATCGAAACGCCGGTGTTTATGAACGTTGGCACTGCGGCGGCGATAAAGGGCGCGCTTGACGCGTCCGATCTTAAAACGGTCGGCTGCCGGGTTGAGCTTTCAAACACCTATCATCTGCATCTGCGCCCGGGCGACGAGGTCGTCCGCGATATGGGCGGCCTGCATAGGTTTATGAACTGGGACGGACCGATACTGACCGACAGCGGAGGCTTTCAGGTTTTCTCGCTGGCAAAGCTCAGAGACATAAAAGAGGAGGGTGTGACTTTCGCGTCTCACATTGACGGGCGCAGGATATTCATGGGCCCCGAGGAGAGCATGAGAATACAGTCAAATCTCGGCTCGACGATCGCCATGGCCTTTGACGAGTGCGTTGAAAACCCCTGCGAAAAGACATACGCCCAATCGTCTGCGGAAAGAACGTTTCGCTGGCTGAAACGCTGCAAGGCGGAGCTTGACCGCCTGAACGGACTTGAGAACACGATAAACAAAAAACAGATGCTGTTCGGCATAAACCAGGGCAGCACCTTTGAGGATCTGAGGATAGAGCATATGAAGCAGATCGCGGAGCTTGATTTTGACGGCTACGCGATAGGCGGTCTCGCCGTGGGCGAGCCGACCGAGGTGATGTATTCGATAATCGAGGCGGTCGAGCCGTTTATGCCCAAGGACAAGCCGCGCTATCTTATGGGAGTCGGAACGCCCGTGAATATTTTGGAGGCAGTTGACCGCGGCGTCGACTTTTTTGACTGCGTCATGCCCAGCCGCAACGCGCGCCACGGACATCTGTTCACCTCGCGCGGGATCGTCAATATCAAAAACGCCAAATATGAGCGCGACGACGCGCCTCTTGATCCGGAGTGCGGCTGCCACACCTGCCGCAATTACTCAAAGGCGTATCTGCGTCACCTTTTTAAGGCGGGCGAAATGCTCGGCATGCGTCTCGCGGTTATCCATAATCTGTATTTTTATAACCATATGATGGAGGAGATCCGCGCCGCGCTTGACGGCGGAACATTCGCGGCCTATAAAAACAGCAGGGTCGGCGTGCTTGATAAGAGAATTTAGCTAATTCAGGATTTCCGCAGCCGAGCGCTTGTTGTCGCGCAGGGCGCGGCAAAGGCAGCGCAGACAGTCGGGATTGCCGGGTGTTATATAATTTTCCTTGTCGAAGCACGAAAGAGTGGCTTTAAAACCCATGCCGCTGAGGATATCCTCGGCGGCTTTTGATATTTCGCCGTAGGGATAGGTATAGACCTCCGGAGTGATCCCGCAGTGTTCGACGAGCATATTCTGCGTGAGCTCGGTGTCGGCTGTGAGCTTTTCGCGGTACGCGTCGTCGCTCTCGCCGCTCAGCTTGGCCGCGCCCTTGCGGCCCGTGTCGTTGCCCTTCATGCCCGGCAGCATGTGCATGTTATAGCTGTGGTTGGCGAACTCAAACCGGCCGCTGTCCTTCATTTTATTTATCGTCTCATAATTCAGGTAGGCATATTCCGGGTTCTCATCCGAGATTTGCGAATAGCTCTCGGTGTAGGTCCCGACTATCGAGACCAGGCCCCTCATGTCGTATTTCTCAAAAAGCGGCAGGCCGTACTCGCAGTTGTTTTCAAAGCCGTCGTCAAATGTGATGACAACGGGCTTTTCGGGAAGCTCGCCGCCGTTTTCGACAAAGTTTATAACGTCGCGCATGAAAACGGCGGTGTAGCCGTTGTCGCGGAGATATTTCAGGTCGTTTTCAAAATCGTTCACCGAGATGACATAGGCGTTGACCTTGTCGGGATTTTTGGTCAGGCCGTGATACATGAGAATGGGAAGCTTGACCGCGCCCGTCTCGTTTTCGGCCGCCGCTGCCGCGGGCTCGGAGTCCCGCGCGCCGATAAAGCGGAAGCCGACCGCCCCCAAAACTATCGAGAGCATAAGCACAGCCGCGTAGAATATAATTGTTTTAAGCTTTATTACATACATAAAAAATCACCCCTAATATTATTATTAGGGATGACCGTGATTTATTCATTGACGCGAACGAGCGCGTTCATAGTCTCACATATAAGCCGATTTCAGCTTGGCGTAAAAGTCCTCGAGAATAAAACGGGGATCAATATTTTTGTATAACCGTATGTTTCTGTGATTTTTTCCGTGAACATATTTCATTTCGCCGTCAAACTCCGGAGCCGGGATTTCCGACCATTCGCCGCAGCCGTCAAACAGCATAAGCCCCACCGCGGGCGAGTCGCCGAGTATGCGGTATTCCGCGGGGCGCGATGCCGCGGCGTTGTTGAAGCTTATAACATTCTCGGCAAGGTATTTTCCGATTTCGCCGCAGGGATACACTTTGTCATAAAGCTCCGCAAACGACACCGGCATCATTCGGTAAACGTTGCGCGGAACCTGCCACAAATTGACGTTTGACTTAAACACGACATTCGCGGCGCAAATATCGTTTTTGAGATTATATTCACGGCCGCCGTCGGGATAATCGCCTCCGCCGATCCATATGACCGTAATATTCTTTTCCGCGATTTTCGGCTCAAGCAGCAGCGCGGACGCCATATCGGTGAGCGGCCCCAGAAAAGAAATATAAAGCGGGCGTTTGTCGTCCTTCATCGCCTCTTTGATTATAATATCCGTGCCCGGAGAGGGCACGGGAGTTTTCTCATCGGGAATGGCGCGTTCGGCTCCGTTATAAAGCGGCGCACCGGTCAGTTTTCCCATTTTGCCGAGCACAAGCACTGCCTCGTCATAGCTGTCCTTTTGACTTGTTTTTGATTTGGACGTTCCGAAATGAGCGGGAATTACGGCCCTTATATCAAACGACTCGGTGAGCACGGCGTGGGCGAGAGCGAATTGATCGTCAACCTCGTTTTTCAGATCCGTATCTAAAATAACTCTTACCTTTTTATCATCGGGAATATTGAATTTCATTTACTAATTTCTCCTCTCGTGTTTTAAGTGAATTTATACTATTCAACGGTTTGGGCAGCGGCCAGCGGCGTTAAATCGTCTGTCCAGTAAAAGATTTTTAGTTCCGCGGCGCCGTCGGGAATTTTGATGCTTCTTGAAAAAGCTTTGTCGTCCGATCCATTAAGGCCGACATTTTCGATTACCTCGGCCGCGGCCAGCGTCATATCTTCTCCGTACGCGCATATATACACGTCGCCCGAGACAGCGTTTGCGCTGTCGTTCGTCACGGTGAACGACAAGTTAATAATGTCCTGCGATTTGTAGAAGCTGATATTTTCTATTGCCGCCGGGAGCTCGCTGCTCGGCTCATTGGCGGGAGAAGGCGCCGGAGTTTCGGTCGGAGCGGCGGTCGGTTCGGGCTCGGGCGTGTATGCCGGCTGTATGCCCGCTGCCTCGTAATATTCAACGATGTTTTGAAAGTCGACCATGCCGTAGCCGTACTCATCGTTCCGCTCGCCCTGTTTCGCGCCGCCCAGCGGCTCGCAGGTTCTCGCGAGGAGCTGAATAAATCCGTTTGCGTCGATTTCGGGCTCGAAATACTTCGCCACCGCCGCTGCCGCCGAAACGTACGGAGCGGCGTAAGAGGTGCCGCGTCCTATGCCGTAACCTCCGGTGATCACCGTGCTGTAAACGTCAACTCCCGGGGCGCAGGCGTCAACCGACGAGTTATAATGACTGAACGAACCGCGGGCCTTTTTGTTGTCGATAGCCCCGACGCCGATGACTCCGTCATACGCCGCGGGATAGAGAAGCTCAGTGCCTTTGTTGGCTCCGGATTTGTTGCCGCTGGCGGCAACGACTATCACGCCGCTCTGCAGCGCATGGTTGATCGCGTCGCGTAATTGACTAAAATCCGAGGGAGTCGTAAGGCTCAGGTTTATAACGTCGCAGTCATATGTGTCGACCGCCGCTAATATCGCGTTTGAAATATCGGATATGTAGCCCGTGCGCCCCTCAAGGCCGCGCAGGGCGTATATCGAAACACTCGGCAGCACGCCCGCTATTCCTATTCCGTTGTTTGTGTCAGCGCCAATGATCCCCGAAATAAATGTGCAGTGTCCGTAGCTGTCATACAGTCCGAGTTTGTTTTTCGTGAAATCGGCCTCCGCTGCTATGTTGCCGCCGATGTCGGGGTGTTTGGAAGGGCTGCCGCTGTCAACCACGGCTATTTTCACGCTTTTTCCGTAAAGGCGTTGTGAATAAATTTTTTCGGGCCGCACCATAAGCGTGTTCCACTGTTTTGAATAATCGGGATCGTTTGGGAATATCCCGTCCTCGGCAGCCTGAATGGGCGACGGCAGATCGGGATACTCGGAAAAAACCAGTTCCTCATCGGGGATGGTCACGATCCCGTCGCCGTCCGGCGGCTCGGCGAATGACGGCGCGGCGAACGCCAAAATCAGAGCCGCGAAAAGCGGACACGCAATTTTTTGGAATTTCATAAAAATCACTCCGTAATAATTTTATCCTATGTTATAGAGAATTTTGATCGCCTCGGCTCGGGTCACGTTGTTGCCGGGCTTAAGAGTTCCGTCGGTGTATCCGTTCATTATTCCGAGAGTCAGCAGCAGGGCTGTCTCATCATGCGCCCAGTCGGGCACGTCGTTTTCGTCGGCGGCGATTATCTCGCCGCGGTAAAGTCCCGCGGGAAGCAGCCTCGCGGCGGCAGCGGAGAATTCGCTGCGCTTTATGCTGCCGGAAGGCGAGAACTCGATCTTATCGCCGTTTTGCTGACCCTTCATTATTCCGAGCGAATACAGAGCCTTTACCTGGTTTGCCGCCCATGAAGGTATTTTGCTCATGTCGTCATACGGCGGCGTCACATCGCTGTAGTCCGCGGGATCAATGTTCAGATAGGCGGTGATCATGCAGGCGAACTCGGCGCGCGTCATGCTGTTGTCGGGCTTAAACAGAGTTTTTCCGTCCTCGTTGTATCCCGAAACCACTTTCCTTTGGGTCATGTACGAGATATAATCCCTCGCCCAGTGCGAGGCAGTGTCCGCGTATATATTTTCAAGGTTCGAAAGATCGGCGCCCACGGGCATGGTCTTATATGCGCTGAATCCGCCGTCGTCAGTCACGGAAACAGTGATGACATGCGGCGAGTCGCTATAGTTTTCGGGGAGCGCGTATTCTATTGAGGAGCCCACCGCGTCAAAATCAAAGTCCGCGGCTTTTCCGTCATATTTCAAAGTGATATTGCCCGCTTTGAGCGCGCCGTGGAAATTGCTGAATGAGGCGGTAAACACTCCGCCCGAGACCGATGTGTTTATTTTCGGATAGTCGCTCTCCTGCGGCGGAGGCGCGTTGTCGTACGAAATATTGACGTTCACCGAGGCCGAGCTGCCGCCCGCGGAGACAGTTATCGAACCGCTCGCCGGAACATCCGCGGCGGTAAAGGTCCCGTCTGGCGAGACGCTGCCTAAAGCCGCGCTGCTGAGCGCCCATGTATAAAGCTCATCCGAGTCCGTGAGGGCGGCGCCTTGGAACTCGCTGTCCGCTGTGAGGCTTATCGTCTCGCCCGGCATCAGATCAAGTCTTGCCGCGGCCTCGCCCGTTGCCTCGTTTTTTATGGTTATGCTGTCGGGCGTTTCAATCGAATGCAGCATGGTCGAGCCGCGCGCCTCGCCCGAAGCGGCGCTGATATACACGTCTTCGCTGCCGCGGACCGTGGCGAGGCCGTCGGGAGCGATCTCGCCGTCGCCGCTCTCGACCGCGTATGTCAGCGGCTCGGTTATGGTTGCTTTTCCGTAAGAGCTGTCGATCGCCGACGCCCACACCGAGGTCGAGCCGCCAGAGAGGATATATTCGCCGTAGGGATATACCAGCAGCTTATAAGGAATGCCTGTGGGGGCGTTCATTTTTTTCAGAAATATAAAATTCGCGCAGCGGCGCAGGGATTCCGAGGGACTGTTGAGCACGGTGAAATCCGTTGTTTCGGGCAGAGTTCCCGCGAGCTGCGTGCTGCCGCCGCCGTCAAGGTTCACCGCGTCAACGCAACCGAGCTCAAGCAGGCGGTTCGCCAACGTTTCCTTGCGCACGCCGTAGCTGTAGCCCTGCTGTCTGCCGTCTATCGTGTAGAATATTATCGAGCCGTCGGCCCGTATCCCGACCGCGCTTCGGGGCGCCGCTATGTCGTCATCAAAGTCGAGCTGTCCGTTTCTGATGAGCGAGCCGCCGAGACAGCCCGTGCCGTAAGCCGCGTTCAGCCAACGCTCGTCGCCCGTGGTTTCGACCGTGGTTATCGTCAGCTTCTCGCCGGGGGCAATTCCGTTTATACGCGCTTTGACCTCGTCGGCCACGGCATTGTCAACGCTGAGCAGCAGCTTGCCGTCGGGAATTTCAACCGAGCCGTCGGCCTCAAAGACCGACTCGACCGTGGCGGTCACGGGGGAGTTAAACTTAAAACCGCCCGAAACATTGCCCAGCACAATGTTTGTGCCGGTTCCGCTGCATTCGGTATTATCGCCGAAATCGTCGGTGTAGAGATACATGATGTACGGCTGGCGGAACTTGTTGAGCGCCTCGATCCCGAAGCTTTCGCCGTTTTCGCGGCTGACCCTGAGCTCGATCTGCATCGGGGTCACAAATGCCGTGCCGTCGGGATTAAAGCCGAGGGCGATGAGCTTGTCTGCGTCGCAGGTCAGAACCTCGCCGTCGATTATCGTGTTGCTCATCGGAACGCCCGTCGTGAATGAGAAAAAGTCCGCGTTCATGCCCATGGCGGCAAAAATTCCCTGACTGTTTAAGTATTGGTTCGTTTCAAGAACCGTCCGTTTGCCGAAAACCGAGCTTCCGTTTGAAATTATGGGAAGCACGTCGGGATTTGGAAGATACGAGAAAAAGTTCTCGGTCTGCTGCCCCACGCTGTCGCTTAAAAATGTGTTTTTGTTATACACCGTTCCCTGCGCGTATTCGACCTCGGAATGTGAGGTCTGCTCGCCCAGGATCGAGGCCGCCGAGACCGGAACGCACAGCAATGACGCCGCCAGCGCCGCGGCTGTTATTTTTGTTAGGATTTTTTTCGATAAAGCATTTTTAAAAAGATTTTTCATATTCACCTGTCCTTAAAAATTTCATACCGATTAATTATAACACAAACGCCGCGCGCTTTCAAGTGCGGAATTGTTAACAAATTCGGATAGAAAAGGCTCGGTCTGCGAATAATAAGCATAATAAGGAAAGGATTTGATATTATGGAAACGCATAACACAGAAAAAACAGCGCCGGTTTTCTGGCTCAAGCTCGGTTACGCTATGGGCGTGTCGAGCAAAAGAATAGGCGTCTGTCGCGACAGCGAGGAAATGTCTCGGATCGCCGCGGACGCGATCAAGGCGGGAGCGGAATGCGCGGGCTGCGAGATATATGATCTGGGAATTCAAGATCTGCCGATAACCCGCAGCGCGGCCAGATTTTACAAGGCGGGGGCCACCGCCTACGCCGCGATGCCCGACGGGCCGGGGAGCCTGAAAATAACCCTGCTTGACGGCAGGGGAATCCAGGCGGCGCCGGAAAAACTTCTGAGCCGCGCGGCGGAGGTCATGAGCCGCGATTTCGCGGGATTTAAGCTGAAGCCCGGGCCTGAGATAAAGGACTGCACATCGTTTAAGGAGCATTATCTGAGAGAGCTTTCGGGCAGGGTAAAAAGCGAGAGCTTTAATATCAACATGTGTCTTTCGACCAAATCAAAGACCGTTTCGGAAATAATCGGAACCGCCCTCAAAGAGCTTTATCCGCGCCTTAAGCCCGAGGCGCGGGACAACTACGCGTTCCGCGGCTTTATCGGAGCCGACGGCGAGAGACTTAGCCTCGAGCGCGCTGACGGGCGGCGGCTCACGCGGGAGCAGGCGTTTTCGGTAATGGTGTATGTGCTGCTCAGAGACAGCGAGGTCAGGACCTTTGTGCTGCCCGACTACGTTTCAAAAGACACCGAGGCGGCGATCCTGCGTCTGGGAGGCAGCGTCGTCAGAGTGGGCGACGACGAGAGCGAGATGATGGGAAAGATGCTCGAGTTCGGCGGCGGCGAGCAGATGATGATGCAGTATGACGGCGTATACTGCGCGATGAAAATTCTTGATTTTCTGAACCGTTTCGGCATTTCGTTTGACAGCCTGTGCGATCATCTGCCTCGGATATTCAAATCCGAGGCAAAGGTCGAGTGCGGCGCGGGCAGAGAGCGTTCGGTCCTGGACTCATTGAGGGAGCAGTACAACGCGGCGGGCGATCCCGAGAACGGAGTGAGAGTCAAAAGCGGAGGAGGAGCGGTGCTGATAATTCCGCTCAAAGACGGAACGATCAGGATAATATCCGAGTCCACCTCGATCGAGGCGGCGGAGGAGATCTCAACTTTATTTAAAAATAAAATAAAAACTCTTGCAAAAGGCGAACCGTTATGATATAATATATGGGATTTTGAGGAGCGGTACGCTCCGATGTGCGGATCTTGGGCGTTTGCGCCCGTAAATTTAATATATGACAACAGGCGGGAACTGCGCATGGGTCGATGTTGATGCGCGTTAAGACTGCCGGTGTTGGTTTGCGCGTGCTGATTTTTGATAGCCGAACGCGGGCGGGGCCGTTAATACGCGCTGCGGACGGTTTGCGGCAAATCGCGGATAATTGTGTCATTTTAAATTGATCCGTGCCGAAATCCAATAAATTTATCAGGAGGATCAATTTGAAGAATAACAACAACACACGACAGGGCAGCGGAAAGCAGCCGCAGAAGGCGGCCAACAAGGTGGCCCATAAGGTCGTGGGAAAGATTGCCAAGCTGGGCGCCGGCGGATCAAAATCCGTCGGAAAAACGAGCGGAACCCAAAAGACCCCGGCGAAAAAGGCGAACGAAACAAAAAAATCGGTCGAAACCAAGAGGCTTGAAAAGACAAAGACCGAAAAAGTTAAGTCCGAAAAAACAAAGCCGAAGGTTAAGGCGAAGGTATTAAAACCTATACGCATCGTGCCTCTCGGCGGACTTAATGAGATAGGAAAAAATCTGACGGTGTTTGAATACGGAGAGGATGCGCTTATCCTTGACTGCGGAATGGCGTTCCCTGACGAGGATATGCCCGGCGTTGACATAGTTATACCGGATATAACTTATCTGCACAAGATCGCGGAAAAACTCAGGGGTATCGTGCTGACTCACGGCCATGAGGACCACATCGGCGCGATACCGTATGTGCTTAAAGAGTTCCCGCTTCCGGTTTACGGAACTCGCCTCACGCTGGGAATACTCAAGAATAAGCTAAGAGAGCACGGCCTTATCGACAAGGCGAAGCTGCATACGGTCAACGCGGGCGACAAGGTGAAACTGGGCGCGTTCGTTGCCGAGTTCATCCACACCAACCACTCGATCGCGGACGCGGTCGCGATAGCTCTGCACACGCCCTCGGGCGTGATCCTGCACACCGGCGATTTTAAGATAGACTCAACGCCGATAGACAGCGACATGATCGATCTGGCGAGAATAGGTCAATTGGGCCGCGAGGGCGTTCTTGCGCTCATGTCCGACAGCACCAACGCCGACAGGCCCGGCATCGCATACAGCGAAAAGACGATCGGAAGAACGTTTGACAGCCTCTTTGAAAAGGCCGACTCGAACAAGCAGCGCATAATCGTTGCGACGTTCGCGTCAAATGTTCACAGGGTCCAGCAGATAATCGACGCGGCCGTGAAATACGGACGCAAGGTGGCGGTCTCCGGCAGAAGCATGGAGAACGTAATCGAGGCCGCGATCGAGCTTAAATACATGCACGTTCCGGACAAGACGCTGATCGCGCTTGAGGAGATCGACAGATACCCCAAGGAGCAGCTTGTGGTCATAACCACGGGCAGTCAGGGCGAGTCAATGGCCGCGCTGACAAGAATGGCTTTCACGAGCCATAAGATGATCAACGTCGAGCCCGACGATCTTGTCATCATCTCGGCAAGCCCGATACCCGGAAACGAGAAATCGGTGGCGAACGTGGTCAACGAGCTTTTAAAGCACGGCGCGGAGGTCGTTTACGAAAAGCAGGCCGACGTCCACGTTTCGGGTCACGCCTGTCAGGAAGAGCTCAAGATGATCCTGTCAATGGTGAAGCCGAAGTTTTTCATACCGGTCCACGGCGAGTACCGCCATCTGTGCAAGCACAGAGAGCTGGCTATGGAGACCGGAATTTCAAGAAAAAATATCTTTGTGCTTGACATAGGCCATGTGCTTGAGATCACGCCCATGTCCGCCAAGGTCGTCGGAACCGTGCCCGCGGGCAAGGTTCTGGTTGACGGTTTGGGCGTCGGCGACGTGGGCAACATCGTTCTGCGCGACCGGAAGCATCTGGCGGAGGACGGAATAATCATAATCGTAATGTCGATCGACAAGGAAAGCGGCGAATGCGTTTCGGGCCCCGATGTTATATCCCGCGGCTTTGTGTATGTCCGCGAGTCCGAGGATCTTATGGACGAGATAAAGACCTGCGCCGAGGAGGTAATCGACCGCTGTCTGTCGTCAAGGAGCCTTGACTGGACTACTCTGAAAACAAGAGTCAAAAACGAGGTCGGCAACCGCTTGTACATCAAAACCAAGCGCAACCCCATGATACTGCCGATAATAATGGAAGTTTAATAAGCTGAAGGAGCGCCGCGGCGCTCCTTTTCGCGCAATTTGACAGTAAAATAATTTGTTGCTATAATATGATTATATTAACGTTTTTAAAAGCGAGATGATAATATGACGCTGCATATAGCTGTGTGCGATGATGAAGCTGCGGCTCTCAACAGGACGAAACAATTTTTATCGGCATATAATGATGCCGAAATATTTGAGTTTACTTCCTTTTCTCAAATAGTTGATTTTAAAGATAAGATCGACATCGCGTTTCTGGATATGAAATTTGGTGATAATTCGGGTTTTGATGTTGCCAAACATTTGAAAAAGATCAATCCCGATTGTATAATCACGTTTTTTACCAATTATGCCGAATTTATGAAACAATCGTTTGAGTACCGGGCGTTCAGATATATTCTGAAGGAAGAGCCGTCCGAGTTTATCAAAAAACAGATTGACGACACGATCAACGAATATTATGAGAATAACAGCTTAATTGCCGTAAGCTATAAAAATAAGCTGATATATGTTGACTTAAATAATATTGAGTATATCGAAATGATTAATCATACCGCTCATATTCAAATGGGAAACGGCGACAAACATTTATGGTATAATACACTCGAAAACATTTTAAAGAAATTAACATCAGCGTTTATCAGATGCAGCAGAAGTTATATTATTAATCTGAATATGATAAAATTGTTTTCAAATACACACGTTGTCATGGAAAGCGGCGCATCAATCACGATTGGACGAAACTACAAAAAAACCGTGAGCGAAGCGGTCAAAAATTTTGAAAAGAGGAACTGATAAATGGGTTATGTGATCAATGCTGTAACGGCGATATTGGAGACAATGATCGCCATATTCTGTTATAACGCGATTTTGGACAAAAGGGACATGAAAAAAACCACGCGCGGCGGCATGGTGGTCCTGTTCGCGTTATTCAATATTATTCGCTCGTATTTTAATATCGGCGACACGTTAAATTTAGCGGTGTCAATAGTGTCGGTTATGATATTGGCGTTTGTTTTATATCAAGACAAGTGGTACAAAAATCTGTTCGCGGCGGCTGTTTACATATTGATTTTTATTGTCTCCGAGATCATAGCTCAATATATTACGGCGTTTGCGTTTAATATTTCATACGGATCGGCGATCAGCGAGGGCAGGTTTACCGTTTCGCTTATAACGGATTTCATCGCGTTTATGATCGCCTTGTATTTTATAAACATTCCCGCGAAAAAAATTGTTGACATACCGCTTAAATATTGGCTGGTAATAATACTTATGCCTGTTTTCAGCCTGGCGCTGTTAATAATTCTGGACGTGACTGTAAGGTCCGACAATCAATTTTACGCCCTGTGGAGCGTGATTATTGTTGTCGGTTTGATTTACTGCAACGTGATGCTTTACAGCTTTTTTGAGAATTATTCCGATCGTTTAAAGCTGAAAGTCGCCGAGCAGGTGATAAAAAACAATCAAGAAAACTACAAAATACTGGAAACCAACGAAAAAGACATGAGCGTTCTCAGACATGATTTTTTAAAGCATATATCAACAATCAGAGAATTAGTAAAAAATGGAGAGAATGAGGCTGCTGCCGAATATGCCGACAGGCTCGAAAAGTCGGTCAAAAGCGCCGCGTCGGTCGTATACACCGGCAATGCGGCTATGGACTCCATATTAAACATTGAGGGCAGATTGGCTCAGATCAATGATATTGAATATTTTGTAAAACCTGTGATCTCAGCCGATATAAAGCTGAGCGATATGGATATAACCGCAATACTCAGAAACGCTTTGGACAACGCGATAGAGGCGCAAAAACAAATCGAAAACAGATGTATTGTTGTAAACATATATGCCGACGAAGAAAAAGTAAAAATAGAGATTATCAATTATTCGGACGATGTCGAGATCGAAGAAGGCAAGACGTCCAAGAGCGATAAGGCAAACCACGGATTTGGATTAAAGAGTATCCGTTCGGCTGTCCAAAAATACAACGGCGAGCTTGATTATACATATCATGACAGAATTTTCACGCTTTCGGTATTGCTGGATAATAAAAAGATGTAGTTCACGATATAAAACGGTAGTTCACGATAGAGCTATTGACAAATAAAATACAAGGCCTCATACTTGAGATATAAGGGCTAGCAACCGGATCCCGAATATCTCAATGTATGGAGCCTTTTTATTTTAAATTACAAAAATAATTATTGACAAACAATTACTCGTGTGATACAATTACAAAAGAAATATATCGGCGGCATATCATATCCGCAAGGCGCCCGATCTTCGCGTTTTAGGTATTGCAAAATATGCGGAAAAATAAATTAAAAACAACAGGAGGTTTATTATGAAAAAATTTATCGGGATATTATTAATGATTTTTTGGATCTTAACAGTATCTGTTTACCCGGTTTCCGCGGCTTCACATTTTGCCGCACAAAACAGCGAAAACATATATTTTAGCGGTGACGGTTCTCCGGAAAATCCGTATATTATTACTACCGCCAAAGAGCTTGACACAGCGCGTGAAAATTTGTCCGCGAATTACAAGTTGGGAAACGACATTAACTTGACCGAGTACCTTTCCGAAAACGGCGATGGCTACGTTAAATGGAACGAGTCGGGCTGGGAGCCGATCGGCAGTCCGGATAAACCTTTTACCGGCAACTTTGACGGCGCAAATCATGTTATATCGGGCTTATGGATAAACAGACCCGATGCATACGTCGGTCTGTTTGGAGCTGTATATCCTAATGATAAATACAGCAATATACAAAATCTCGGAGTAGAGATTGCCGAAAAAGGTATTGTAGGCAGTGCCGGCGGAGGCTTGGTTGGATATAGCAAAGGTGAAATCATTAACTGCTATGTAACAGGCGGCAGCATAAAGGGATTGGACACAATTGGCGGCTTGATCGGCAATCAGGATGTTATAGGGTCGGTTTTTAACAGCATGCCGATATTGACGTTATATCCGAAGAGAGCGGTATTTTGAGCGGCAGTCATATCGGCGGATTGATCGGTGATGCAAACGGCTTTATAGAAAACTGCTACTCTGTCGGCAATGTCAAAGGTTATAATTATTGCGGCGGACTGCTTGGAGAATTTAACACTATGACAAGAGTTATTAACTGCCATGCTAAAGGTGATGTTATTGGCAGCGGCGATAAAATCGGCGGTTTGGTCGGCTACTGTATGGATGGTTTCATATTATACTCATACAGCACGGGTAATGTAAAAGGAAACAATTATATAGGCGGACTGGTTGGTCTGCAAGGCGGAAAAAGCAATATACGCAGCTGCTATTCTCTGTGCAAAGTAAATTCCGAAGGTGATCATATCGGCGGTTTAGTCGGTGCGCAAAGCAGCCCGCCTTATTTTGAGAATTTTAACACAATCGAGAATTGCTGTGTCGGTGGAAGCATTAAAACGAGCGGTGAGCGCTTCGGCGCGATTTCCGGATATACCGATGCGGAAAGCGCTATTTCAGATTGCCTCCGATATGATACTTTTACCGTTAATGGGAATGTAATTCCGAATGATGATAAAAACAGCGGGCTCAATAATATCAACGGGGCCGAAATAAACGGAACAAGCCTTCTCATAGATAAAGATAAATATTCGGTCTGGATTTGTCCGGTGTATTGGTCCGGAAACGGAGTTTTAAACACCGTGATATATGACAGTCGAGGTGCTGTTGTGAAAGTATATACCGATTATATTGATTCCGAATCCGGCTTTCAACAGTATGATTATTCGGATATCCCGGACGCATATCGAGCAAAAACTATGCTTTGGAACGATTTAGACCAAATCCGACCGTTTTGCGAAGCAGCAGAAATATATTTAAAAAACAAATAGGTGAATGATAATATAGAATTAAAACGGAGGAATGTGCTATGAAAAAATTGTGTTTGATTTTATCTTTGATTATGCTTATGGCGGCAATGCCGTACGGCTCGGCCGCGGAGAGCGATGTTAATTCCGCGCCGATTTCGGCGGCCGATCCACAAAGCCTCCCCGCCTTCCCGGGCGCGGAGGGCGGCGGCATGTACGCCGCGGGAGCCAGAGCGGCTGCGAAGCCCGAGATATATCATGTGACGACTCTTAAAGACTATGACAAAAACGCGGGTGAGAGCCCTATCCAAGGCTCGCTTCGCGACGCTGTCTCAAGAGGCAACAGAATAATCGTGTTTGACGTGGCGGGAAATATTGAGCTGAAAGCTCGCCTAAACATAAGCGGCGGCGATCTGACAATACTCGGTCAGACCGCGCCGGGCGACGGAATTTGCGTCACGGGCTATGACACGCATATCAATTCAAGCAATGTGATTCTGCGCTATCTGCGCTTCAGAATGGGCGACAAGAACGACGTTGAGGATGACTCTCTCGGCGGCAGGAACATAAAAAACGTAATAGTCGATCACTGCTCGATAAGCTGGAGCGTTGACGAGTGCGCCTCGTTCTATGACAACACAAATTTCACCATGCAGTGGTGCATAATATCCGAAAGCCTTAATAATTCTGTTCACGCAAAAGGCAGCCACGGCTACGGCGGAATATGGGGCGGCGCGAACGCGAGCTTCCACCACAATCTTATGGCGCACCACAAGAGCAGGAACCCGAGGGCGCCCGAGGGCGACTTTAAAATGCTTGTGGGAATAGATGACGGCGATTATGATATGTCGCAGCAACGTCAGCTTTCGGACTGGCGCAACAATGTCATATACAACTGGGGAAGCAACTCGGCCTACGGCGGTCAGGCAGCCATGGCGGTAAATATTGTAAACTGCTATTACAAGTCAGGCCCCGCGACCGGAAGCGGAGTTAAAAACAGAATCTACGAATTAAGTTCCACAGGCAACGGCGATACATTTGTCTGGAGCACCGACCTTTATCTTGACGGCAATCATGTTGAGGGCTATCCCGATATTACCGAGAATAACGCTTTGGGAGTTTCCAAAGACTCGACGGCGCAAAATTACTACGTCTGGACAAACGGCCCAAGCGGAACCAACAATAACAATGTGAATTACAGTCCGATCTCGGAGAGCGCGGACGCGCAGAATGTGCACTTTAAATACAGCAATGAGTATCCCGTAAATATGCAATCAGCAGAACAGGCATATGAGGAAGTTTTGGCAAAAGCCGGAGCGAGCTATTCGCGCGATTCTCTTGACGCGAGAGTGGTGGACGATGTTAGAAACGGTACCGCAAGCCACGGAAACAACGGAATAATAGACACGCCCTCCGAGGCGGGCGGACTGCCTTATCTCTCGGGAATCGGCGAGGCCGATTCCGACAAAGACGGCCTTCCCGACAGGTGGGAGGATCAAAACGGCTCGAATAAGAACAGCGCATCCGACGCGGCGGATATCATGGCAAGCGGCTATACGAGGATCGAGGAATACGCCAACGATCTGGCGGACGGCAGCTTTGTTAAAGAGGACATAAGACCCACCGCGACGCCCGTTCCGACGACTACTCCCGAACCCACACAAACGCCCGAGCCCACGCCCACTGCGACGGTCGATCCGCTGTCGCTGATCAAGTGGGAGATAGTTGACAACAAAACCGTGACAATAACGGGCCTAAGAGGAACTAAAGTGCCGAGCGAACTGAACATACCAAATGAAATTGAGGGTCTGCCCGTGACCGCAATAGGCAATTCGGCGTTTGAAAGAAAAGGCATTATGAAAGTGACCCTGCCGGACAGCGTTGAGGTGATAGGAACGCGTGCCTTTTCTCAGTCCGGTCTTGATGAGATAGAATTACCCAAAAATCTGAAAACGATCGGTGCCAACGCGTTCGCAATGTGCGGATTCTCAAGAGTGGAGATCCCCGCAGGAGTGACCGAGATAAATGGCTCATCATTTATGAACTGCTGGAATATGAAAGAGATCATTGTGGACTCGGAAAATCAAACATTCCGCTCGGAGGACGGAGTTTTGTTCAGTAAGGATATGTCAATTCTTGTGAGTTTCCCCGCCGGCAGAAGCGGAGAATACAGAGTTCCCGAAAAGGTTGCAAGCATAGGCGAGAGCGCGTTTGCCTACAGCGGAGTGAACCCCGTGATCGTCTCAGCGGACGTAAAAGAGATAGGCGTAAACGCGTTTATCGGCTGCGTAAACCTTGAGAGTATATATCTGCCAAACGGTCTTTCCGAGATCATGCGCCGCGCGTTCATGAACTGCGCAAAACTAAAGGATGTGTATTTCGACGGCACCGAGGAGAAGTGGAACACAATAACGATAAGCGAGGAGAACAACAACTATTTATTGTCGGCGCAAAAACATTTTAACGCATCCGCGCCTACGCCCATGCCCACAAACGCGCCGACACCTACGCCGACGTCCACGCCGACCGTTGCGCCGACGCCGACCAAGGAACCTTTGGTAACACCGCAACCGGAGCATACGCCGGCTATTAAGCCGTCAGCTACGCCCACAGTTGAGCCCACGGCTACGCCTACCGTTGAGCCGGTGCCCACACCTACGCCTGATTCGCTGTCGCTGCTGAAGTGGCAGATAATTGATAATCAGACCGTAACAATTATCGGATACAACGGCAGTCCCGAGAACCTCGATATACCAAGCAAAATTGAGGGGTTGCCGGTTACAGCAATAAACAATTCAGCCTTTCAGTTATGCAGTTCGTTGAAAACAGTAACTCTGCCCGATACTCTTGAAACCATAGGGGCGTCAGCATTTGCGAGATGTCCTTTGGAGAGAATAGAATTTCCGAATAGCCTTAAAAGCATAGGAGCTTACGCGTTTATGGAAAGCTCTCTTTCAAGCGTAACAATTCCCGTAAGCACGGAAGATGTAAACGGAACTGCTTTTGCCAATTGTCTGATGATGCAGGAAATTAATGTGGACGCAGATAATCGGTTATACAGTTCGGACGGCGGTGTTCTGTTTAATAAGAATAAATCAAAGCTGGTAGCATTCCCCTCCGGCAGAAGCGGAGAATATACGGTTCCGGAAACTGTAACAAGTCTGGGTGACGGGTCGTTTTACTGTTGTAAATTTCTTAACAAAATAACTGTCAGCGACAACGTGAAAGGTATCGGAACAAACGCATTCGCGTTCTGTTCCGGTCTTAAAGAGGCATATCTGCCACGGGAAATAACCGAAATAAAAGATAACACTTTCTATTCCTGCTCGGGCTTAAAAGACGTATATTTTGACGGTACCGAGAATGAGTGGAACGATATATATATCAGCGAACTCGGCAACGAATATCTTTTTAAAGCGACAATACACTGTATTGTGCCGGAAACACCTTCGCCGTCACCCACGCCCACTGTGGAGCCAACGGCCACACCGACAGCGGAACCGACATCAACTCCGACTGCCGCACCCACTGTGGAGCCAACGGCCACGCCTACTGTTGTTCCGACACCCACATCAACGGTGGAACCCACAGCCACGCCCAAACCGATATCGGATACTTGGAAAATTCTACAGATTGATGATACGCTTGGAGGCGTAAATATAGCGATCGGTGACGGAGTTCCGCTCGGAACCCCCTTTACAATAATAATGGCTAAGTATAAAGATGATATTTTGCTTGATATTGTCATGGAAAGCCACGTGACCGAAGTGATAGGCGGAAACGAGTGTTTTGTAAAACTTGACAGAATATTTTCCACCCAAGATACGGACGAATATGTTAAGCTCATGCTGTGGGATAATATCGGAACTTGCAAACCGCTTACAGAATTCTATGAGCAAAATTAGGTGAATTAAGTAATATTATAAACAAATTACCTGCTGTATTTCATTGCTTGCATACAACGGCAAACGAGAATTGATACGAAATTCTATTGCGGTTGAGGCAATAAATTAATTTCTTCCCATTAATTCGTACACAAAGGTCTGCTTCTGCAGACCTTTGTGATTACATGTTTCATATAAGCAGTAAACGTAAAAAATCTATTGACAAATATTATTATATTATGTATAGTATATATGCTACATGATGTAGAAAATAATTGCGAAATCGAATAAACGGATTAAAATGTTTGATTTTATAACAAAAATCAAACAATATGATAAAAATATGTAATATTTGGGAACAAAATCCATTGTTTTGTCGTCATATAAATAAAGGCAAAAAATCAACACCCGAAAAATCACAAAAAGGAGGTGATATTTCGACGTATCGGGTTTTATAAAAACCGCAGCAGTTAATTTAAGGAAAGGATGATTTTATGAAAAAGTTTATTTGCGTAATTTTAACCCTCGCGCTTGCGCTCTGCGCGGTCAATGCGTTTGCCGCGGACAGAACGATCGAGAGTGAATACGCGCTGATCAAGGGTCCGGCTGACCTGACGAGCGACGAGATCGATTATCAATGCTCGTTTGACGCCGAGCTTGACTCGTCATATCTCGGAACATGGCTTTATGATATGTCCGAAAACGGAACAATACACGCAACGATAACATATTCATCGGCAACCGAGGTTGAGAAAGGACAATACGGGCTTTACGAAAACGATAATTTCGTATCTAAATACGCGATAACGTTTGAAAGGTACGGAGAGAGATATTCCATGTTCAGCAACACATTGGGCGGCAGCGGCGGAGCATTCGGAACAAAAGGCGAACTGCAGTTCAGCCCGAATATCTACTATATTGATGAAAGCAAAAGGACGGTAACATCATACAACGTTACAGAAGATTATCCCAACGTTCACTATATCGATGACGGCAAAAACCTGACAATTATGTATGACGATCCGAATTATGTTGAAGTTCCGGATTATTATCTGATCATGAGCCTGAGTCAAAATAAAGGAGAGAAGAGAATAGCGTTCTTTCTGTATGACAGCATAAAGGGCATGTATAACGGTAAGTATTTGGACCAAACATCAACGGTAATTGTCAGCGGCTCGGAGATCGCCGAGAAAGACAAGGCTTCCGGCGGTAAAATGATGAGCTCGTATGTGTACAGCGGCGATCCGGCCGAGGATCATCCCGTGTCCGATTTCGGCAACATGACCGAAGAGGATATGGAAAAAGGCGATAACACGCGGGTGATACGCGGTGAGGACTATGACGATGTTTATGACTACAACGTGGAATATACCGCCGAGTTCACGGCGAATATCAAAAACTCACAGACTGTGTCGCAGTTGTCAACCGACGGCAATATCACCGCAACGTATTACGGAATAAGTGTGAGCTGCAAGGGCAAGGACGGCACACCCAAGGTCGGCAGGAACATTAAGCTGCTGCGGCTTAAAGGCAACATGCTTGAGCGGTGGTACGAGGTGAGCGCGATCGAGTATCCCGACCTTAAGATCGAAGGCGCGGTGATCCACGGCGAATATAACAAGGTTTCAAACGACGCGCAGATCTACGAGGGATTTGCCGCAATAGGAGGCTTTGACGGCACGAAATACAAGCCGGCGGACAGAACGACGACAAACGTGGGCATAACCTATAATTACAGCAGTGACGCTCGGACGTTTTTGAGGTCGCTTACGTTTGAGGTCGACGGCAGCCGAGCGGAAGTGCCATACAATGACATAGACTATACAGGAAAGTTTATGTCGACATTCTTCGGAGATGTGTTTGACAACTCCGATGAGATTTTAAGCGAAATGGGGCTGTGATATGAAAAAGTTTATTGCTTTAATTTTGAGCGGATTAATGATCTTCGGCGGAGTGAGCGCGTTTGCCGCCGAGTATACCAAAGAAGCGGACGCGCTGAACGCCATTGGTTTGTTTAAGGGAACCGAAAAGGGCTACGAGCTTGACAAGACGTTCACCAGAGCCGAGGGAGCTGTGATGATTGTTCGGCTTTTGGGCAAAGAAAAAGAGGCGCTCGCCTCAAGCGGGAGCGTGAAGTTCACGGACGTGAGCGAGCATTGGTCAAAGCCGTATGTCGCATACTGCGCGGAGCACGGGATCACCAACGGCACGAGCGAAAGCAAGTTTTCGCCGGATGACAAAATGAGCGGCGCGGAATATATGACTCTCGTGCTGCGCTCGATAGGCTATCCGAACATTGAGCCCGACAGCGTGGCGCTCGCCGCGCCCGAGCTGTATCTCGGTTCAAGCAAGGAAATACGTGAGCTGCTCTCGGGAGATTTCACGCGGGACAAAATGGTTCATGTTTCATATAAGTCGCTGAACGTAAAAGATCCCGACGGAAAAATGCTGATCAACATCTTAATAGACAGCGGAGCGGTAAGCAGATCCGCCGCCGAGCGTGCGGGAATAAAACTTGAACAAGAGAACCAATACATAATACCGTAGCTTTTGTTTGATCATATCCATTAGTCACTTAGCGCCAAACAATTCAAAGGGGTTGTGCGGACTAAAAATAGTTTCTTTGCCGTCCGGACGAGGCATGACGGAACCGGGTCAGGCGATCATATAAGAACTATTTTTAGCCCGCAGCTTTATTTGAGTTATATTAATAACACTTTTTCGACAAACCGGACGGCTTTTCAAAAGCCGCCCGGTTTTATGTTCTTATTCATTCGGAATTATGCCGAAGTGGCTCATCGCCGCGTCAAGCTGGTCATCGACCTCCTGACGGGTCTCAAGAAGCGCCTTGTACACTTCGCGCTGGGTAGTGAGGTCAAGCACTCCGTAGGGAAAAAGTCCGCGGTTTGCTTGGAAATAAGTTATTGCCGCCTCAAGCTCATCATCAAAATACGGGTCGTCAATATTTCCGGCGTAAAGTCCCCAGACGGCGAAAATTTTCTTGGCTTTAGCAACATTGGGGTCGGTCATTCCCTTTTCGTAAACGGCCGCGTAGTCAAAATCGCTGTAGCCGCTGTGGTCAAACGGAATGAAGGTATTTTCGACCTTGGAATCGGGAGTCAGACCGATCTGGTCAATATTGTTTCCTAACGGCGTAAGGTAATAAGCCGCAGTATATTTCATCGCTTCGCCGTCCTTGAGCGGCATTGTGTTCTGGACCGTGCCCTTGCCGAAGGTCGTGGTTCCGATGAGAATTCCGGCATCGTTTTCTCTGATCGCCGCCGCAAGAATTTCGGATGCGCTGGCGGTGTTCTCATTGACCAGAACCACCAGATCGTATTTCTTGTCCGATGTGTTGCTTGAGGTGTATGTCACGTCAAACATGTCGGCTTTGTGATCTTCCATAACAATGGTTTTGCCGTTCGGAACAAAATATCCGGCGATCTCAACCGCCTCGTTCAGATAGCCGCCGCCGTTGTCGCGCACGTCGATTATCAGGTCGGTTATATCATTTTCCTCAACAACCTTCATTGCCTCGGCAAACTGTTCCGCCGCGTTGTCCATAAAGCTGTAGATCCTTATGTACATAGCTTTTCGGGGGCTTGAGTCGATGTCGTCTTTGCCTTCTATCAGGTTATATGATACCGAGAGGCGCTCGGCGATCTCCTCACGCGTAATTGTGAAATAAAGCGGACCCTCAATTCCTTCGCGGACAACGCCGACGACAACCTGAGTTCCTATTTCGCCGCGTATGAGACTTTGAGCGGTGGTCAGATCTGCTCCGAAAAGCTCGACTCCGTCCGCGCTGTAGAGCACATCGCCCGGCAGTATTCCTGCTTTGGCTGCCGGAGACTCGTTATAGATCGAGCCGACCACAAGCTTGCCGCCGACCTCGTTTATGGTTATGCCTATGCCGCCGATCGAGCCCTCAAGCTGAGAGATAAACTCATTATACTCGTCAGAACCGGGATAGAAAACCGAGTAGTCGTCGATCGACGAAAGCAGCGCGGTCATTACCTGCTCGTAAAGCTCGGGATGAGTCTTAAGCACTTCGGTCAGGGCCGCCCTGTAAAGAGTATTTGATGTGACTCCGTCCTTGGCGAAAACCGCCAGAAAGTCAATAACTTCATTCACATATTCCGCAATAAATTCACCGCTGTACTCGTTTGACTCATCGGTCGCCGTGGCGACCGCCTCATCCTCGGCGTACACCGCCGGAACAAAGTTCAAGGACATACAACCGACAGCGAGAGCCGCGGCGAGAAATCTCCTGAATTTCCTTATCATATAATCATCTCCGTGTAAAAATTTAACTCCCTTTTGACCCCAATTATATAAAATTTTTTTATTTTACCAATATTCCTATAACTCTGTAGGTGCCGTCGGCCAGCTTGGCGACGGTCGCGCGCACCTTCATGTCCAAAAACCACGCAAGCGACTTCGCATCAAGCAC
Organism: uncultured Monoglobus sp.; assembly: GCA_947625055.1. Classification (GTDB taxonomy): domain Bacteria; phylum Bacillota; class Clostridia; order Monoglobales; family Monoglobaceae; genus Monoglobus. The sequence goes on from CANQMT010000005.1 coordinate 39,297, forward strand.
GGATCCGTCTTTGGCGTAAACCATGTTGCCGTCAAAAGCCGGAACGGCGGTGTATTCAAGAGCCGCCGCGGCAGATGCCGCCGCGCTGTCGCCGCTTAAAACCGGCGAAATGTCTTTTAAAATTATTTCGCCCTCGTTCCAGTCCGAAAGGTAGAGGGTGGCGTTCAGCATCGAGACCTCTGTGACGATCCTGCCCTCGTCTATCGCGAAAGTCGACAGCGGCGCCGCTGCCAAGGCCGCGATCAATGTCAGTATTATAAGTCGTTTAAAAATTTTCATATGTTTTCTCCAAATCACTTTGCCGCATGTGTTTTACATGTGTTCGGGGGCGGTTATTTTAAGCATGCCCAGCACTCCGGCGATAACCTGCCGCGCGCAGTCGATAAGCTTGACGCGGGCGTCGCGCAGCTTTTCATCCTCAACGTTCACGCGGCAGTTGTTGTAAAAGCCGTGGAACTCGCCGGCGAGCTCGGTCACATACCGCGTCATGCGGGCGGGCTCCAAAGTTTCGGCGGAAATTCTTATTTCCTCGGGCATGTCCGCAAGCTTTTTCAGCAGCGACAGCTCGCTCTCGTGGACGAGCAGAGAGGGATCGATCTCTGCGAAAGGTTTGGGCGAAACGCCGTCCTCTTTCAAGATCCTGAGTATGCCGCAGATCCTCGCGTGGGCGTACTGCACGTAGAAAACGGGATTGTCGTTGCTCTGTTCCTTGGCGAGACCCAAGTCAAAGTCAAGGTGGCTGCCCGCGCCGCGCATGTTGAAGAAGAAGCGCGCCGCGTCAATGCTGACCTCCTCAAGCAGATCGGTCAGGCTTATCGCTTTTCCGGTGCGTTTCGACATGCGGACGACTTCGCCGTCCTGCATCAGATGCACAAGCTGCATAAGCACGATGTCGAGCCGTTTTGAGTCGATGCCGACGGCCTCAAGCGCCTCTTTCATCCTTGCCACATGGCCGTGATGATCCGCGCCCCAGACGTTGATCGCGCGGTCAAAGCCGCGGGTCTCAAGCTTGTTTATATGATACGCGATGTCAGCCGCGAAGTAGGTCGGAATTCCGTTCTGACGGATCAGGACTTCGTTTTTCTCAAGCCCCATCTTTTCGCAGTCGAGCCACAGCGCCCCGTCCTCCTCGTAGGTGTAGCCGCGTTCTGTCAGGCGGTCGATCGCCGCTTTGACCGCGCCGCTTTTGTGCAGCTCGCTCTCGCGGAACCAAACGTCATAGTGAATTCTGTATTTTTCAAGATCGGTTTTAAGAGCGGCGATGTTTTTCTCAAGCGCGTAGTTAATAAGCGCCTGCGCCCGCTCGCTTTCGTCAGCGTCAAGATACTTATCGCCGTTTATCTCGATAAACTCCTTTGCGCGGTCGATTATGTCCTGTCCCTGATAGCCGTCCTCGGGGAATTCCGCCGCGTCCTCGCCGCGGAGCTGCTGGATATACCTCGCGCTCAGCGAGCGGCCGAACTTGTCGATCTGGTTGCCCGCGTCGTTGATGTAAAACTCGCGCGTGACGTCATATCCGGCGTATTCGAGTACCGAGGCAAGACAGTCGCCCAAAGCTCCGCCGCGGGCGTTGCCCATATGCATCGGGCCCGTGGGGTTCGCGCTGACGAACTCGACCATGACCTTTTTGCCTTTGCCGATGTCAATTTTGCCGTAATCTTTGCCCTGCTCCTCAATTGCACGCATTGTCTCGTGCAGCCAGGCGGGATTTAAGTAAAAATTGATAAAGCCCGCGCCCGCGACCTCGATCTTTTCAATGTTTTTGCCTTTGTCGTTTTCAAGGCGGCTCACGATCTCATCGGCGATTTTTCTCGGCGCGCAGCGGAATTCCTTCGCGAGCGCCATAGCCGCGCTACACGCGAAGTCGCCGTGGGCCTTGTCTTTGGGCACCTCAAGCTTTATCCGATCGCTCAGCGCATCAATGTCCGCGGCGCTCAGAGCGCCGTCGTCCATGGCGGCCTCAAGCGCCTGTTTTATTTTGTCTGTGATCTCCTGTTTTATCTTGTCGGTAATGCTCATGCTGAAATTTTTTCCTTTCTGCGGTTTATATTTTCTGTTCGCTAATTTCTATGTTGACCCCTCTCAGTCAGCTTCGCCTCATGTCCGCTCACGTTAATGATTTGTGGCTACGTTTATTCGTGGAAACGGAATACCGTGGTGTAACGAACCCGCTTCGCGGCTCCGGCCGCAGACAGCTCTCCCCAAGGGGCGAGCCTTTTTGGCTTCCTCTTGAGGGAAAGGCAAAAAGTAGGATGAGGTGTTCTATTCGCTATTCGCTAATCTCTACGTTCGGGCGGATGATATCCGCCCCTACGAAAAAATGATCATTTTTTTGATTAAACATACGACCGCGGGGATATATGCTGTGTTTTTGATGCATTATTTCCGCGTAGTACCTAGTACCTATTCTCTAATCTCTACGTTGACCGTCATGTTGTTTTTTATGAAGTTCCGGTTGTCGGCGTCAAGCAGATAGTCCATGTTGAGAGTTCCGCCGCGTTCTCCGAAATCATAGTCGATCTTCTCGGTCGTGACCGCGGCCCCCACTTGCCCGTAGGGCGTGTCCACAAAACAAAGACTCTTTTCGCCTTTTATGTAATCCATTTTTGAGGCGAAGCGCCCCTTGCGGGAAACGCTCACTCCCGATCCGCTGACCTTGATAGTGGTGGTCGTGTTCTCATAGCCTGTCATTATGCTCTCGTCATAGATTATGTATATTTTATTGTTCCGAACCGCGTATCTGCCTCGGGTATCAAGCGATATCGTCTCTTTTTCCCCGTCAATTTCCTGGTCGGTGCGAATGGAAATAAATGCGTTATCTTTCATATGTAAAAAGCTCCTTTTTCAGTATCTCTCGATGTCGATCTTTGTAACCTCGCCGTCAATTTTCCGCGAGAGAAAGAGGCTGCCAAGCTCCTCAAACCCGTGGACCGTATCGCTCACATAGTATTTGGCGCGGCCCTTTTCGGTTTTATCGGTCAGCAAATCATGAACAGCCATGACGCGCTTGGCGTCGTCAGCCGCCGCGGCGCCCGAGTCGATGAGACTGACATTGTCGCCGACGATTTTTCGGATCGTGTTTTTGAGCAGAGGATAGTGGGTGCAGCCTAAGATTATGGTGTCGGCACCGCCTTTAACGATGTTTTCAAGATATTCCTCGGCCAGCATTTCAGCGATCTTGGTGTCGGCGTAGCCGTTTTCAACCGCCGGTACAAACATCGGGCATGCAGTCGAAATCACTTTAAAGTCCGGGTCGATTTTACCGAGCTTTTCGGCGTATTTGCCGCTGTTTATCGTGCCGCGCGTGCCGAGAACGCCTATCACGCCGTTTTTGGTGGCCGCGGCCGCCTGCTTTGAAGCCGCGTCAACAACGCCGATTATATCGGTGTCGTATTCGGTGGTTATGTGGGGCAAAGCCGCGCTGCTGGCGGTCCCGCAGGCGATTATAATGAACTTTATGTCAAAGCTCCTTAAAAAGTTTATGTCCTGACGAACATATTTAACAATGGTGGAAGAACTTCTGGTTCCGTAAGGCACACGCCCCGTGTCGCCAAAATATATGATGTCCTCATAGGGCATTATGCGCATGACTTCGCGCACACAGGTGAGACCTCCCAAGCCCGAGTCGAATATTCCGATTGGTCTGTTGTCCATATTTATTATCCTTTCGCGGTTCGGCCGCAGTTTTTATCCGCGGCGCTTTATCGCCAGGTCTATCAATTTGTCAAGAAGTTCCGTTCCGCCGAGCCCGCTTTTTTCCCAAAGCTTGGGATACATGCTTATCGACGTGAATCCCGGTATGGTGTTGATCTCGTTGAGCCTGATTTCGCCGCTGTTCTTATCCACAAAGAAGTCGACTCTCGAAAGACCGCGGCACTCGCATATTTTGTATGCTTTAAGCGCGTAATCCTTGAGCCTTGTCTCAACGTCTTTATCAATGTTCGCAGGAATTGTAAGCACCGAGTCGTCGCTGTTGTATTTTGCGTCAAAGTCATAAAACTCGTTGGCGGGCGCGATCTCACCAATGTTCTCGGCGATTTTCGGATTGAAGTTTCCCAGCACCGCGCTCTCGACTTCCGAAGCCGAGATGAATTCCTCGATAAGCACTTTGTAATCGTGCTCAAACGCCAGTTTTACGCCTTCGATAAGCTCGTTTCGGTTATGGGCCTTGCTTATGCCCACCGACGAGCCCGCGTTTGAGGGCTTGATAAAGCAGGGATAGCCGAGTTTTTCCTCAACCTCGCGGACGTCAAGCTCCTCGCCGAGCTTGACCGTCACCCAGTCGGCCTGGGGAATTCCGGCCTCTTTGAACAGGATCTTCGCCATGCATTTGTCCATGCAGACCGAGCTGCCCAAAACTCCCGAACCGACATACGGGATTCCGGCGATCTCGAACAGGCCCTGGATAGTGCCGTCCTCACCGTTTTTTCCGTGGAGCACGGGTATCGCGGCGTCGATCTTGATCAGCTCCGCCGCGCCGTCTTTGTCGAAGCGCAAAATTCCGCCGTCGCTCCGCGAAGGCGAGATGACAGCCTTGTCGAATTTATCCTTCGCGCCGTCGTCCGCGTCCGAGGCGATGTCGCCCGTGAAATACGTCCAGTTGCCGGATTTGTCTATAAAAATTTTATGTATATCATACTTATCCTTGTCAAGCAGGTCAATGACCGTCGCGGCTGAAATTTTGCTTATGTCGTGCTCGCTTGAAACGCCGCCGAACACAACGCATACGCTTTGCTTAGCCATATTAATCTCCTTCTTTCAATTGATCATGCTTTAAATTATACTGCTCTAACATACTATTTTACCATAATTTTTTTTAAATTCAATAGTTATTATGAATAAATTTTGCGCACCCGCGGCAAGATCTTTTGAAAACCCCCGAAAACCCGCATGCCGCGCCGTTTTTTGAATTTTTGTAAACTGTTGTTATTTATGCCGCGGGAGGATTAATTTTGCTTGATTTACGATAATGTTTATGCTATAATGTATAAGGAAATGTATGTGTCCGGGAAGATATGCCGCCCGTTTGTCAAAAAGAGCATGGTATGAGATAAAAAGTGTGATTTTAAACAAAAAAGTGTAATAAGGAAAATCAACATGAGCCGCAAAAAGAAGTTTAAGAAGATTTTTTCGCAAATAAAACTGTATCTTATAATACTCATCGTGTTTTTGGCGCTGACGTGCGTTTCATTGGGTTATGTCAGAGCCAGACTTTTGAGCAATGCCCGCGAGAGCGGCACGTCTCTTGCCGCGACTTATGCGGTTGAAGAACAGAACAACATATCGCTTTATTCGACGCTGCTTGAGCTCGGTACCAAAAATATCGACGAGCATGCCGCGTCCGGAGCAAGTGAAGCCGAGATGTGGATCGCGGACTATTTAAACGGCATCAACACGTATTTCGGAGACAGCTTTGATCCGCTCGCCGTGATTGACGGAAAATGCATTTTCGCCAATCCGCGCCAAGATCCCGAGGCCTATGACTACGCCTCCGAGGAATGGTACAAGATGGCGGAGGAAGCGGACGGAAAAGTCATTTTTACAGACATACATGATGACGCGTATGTGGGCGGCAGAGTGATCACCGCGGCCAAAAAGGCCGATAATTCCGACAGCGTTGTGGCGTTTAATATTTTCCCCGAGAGTTTTAACTATTTCGGGGACCGTTCAAGCGTTCCCGAAGGCGGAAGATATTACCTCTGCGACAGCAGCGGAGAACTCATATATTACCGGACGGATTACGGCGACAGCTACGATGAGTGCCGTCGGTTCGCGTCGAACCTGGTCAAAGGAATAGAGAGCGGCGAGTATGCGGAGTCCGGGGCTGTGTTTAATTCAAAGAGCGAAGGCAGGCGCGGCGTGTATTATTACAAGATGAGCAACGGCTGGATCTCAATTTTGACTATACAGATAAGCGTGATCCTGGGCGGCCTTAACTCGTTTTATCTTATTATATTGCTGCTGATGCTGGGCGTATTGCTGCTTTTGGCGTATATGACATTCCGCGACTATAAAAACAAGCAGAGCGCGGAACGCGCCCGCGATACGGTCCAGGTCCTGGGCAATATGTATTATGCGATATACAGGGTCAACTATATTAACGGCACTTTTGAGGCGATCAAGGTTTCGGACTATGTCGGCGAAAAGATCGGCACGTCCGGAAGCTACGAAAAGCTAATCGACACGATAAACGAAGTGACCGACGAAAACACCGGACAGGACTTTAAGTCCAGCTTCTCGCTTGAAAAAATAAAAGAATTGGTTGACGCCGGAGTTAAGGATTTTGGCGGCGACTTTCTGCGCCGCTTCCACGAGTCATACAAATGGGTCAACGTCAGACTGCTGTTTGATGACAACCTGGCTCACGGCGAGGTCGTGCTGTGCTTCAGACGCATTGACAACGAGAAAGACCGTCAGCTCGAGCAGCTTAATCTGCTGCGCAACGCGCTGCGTTCCGCCAGAAAGAGTGAGAACGCGAAGAACGTATTTTTCAGCAACATGTCCCACGATATGCGGACGCCGCTTAACGCTATTATCGGCCTTACCGGCCTCGCGAAGCAGAATATCGGCGATCCCGAGAAAACTGCGGAATACATACGTAAGATCGAGCTTTCGGGCAAGCAGCTTTTGAACCTTATAAATGATCTGCTTGAGATCTCACGGATCGAAAACGGCAAGGTTTCGCTTGAGTTTAAACCTGTGGACATCGTAAAGTGCGTCGAAGGCTGCGCGGATCTGTTCCGAGACCAGGCAAAGAAGGAAAAGAAGGATTTTTCGGTCAGCTTCGATGTGGAGAACAAAAGCGTGCTGTGCGATTCGTTCCGTCTGTCCCAGATCGTGAACAATCTGCTTTCCAACTCGTTTAAGTACAGCAGGCGCGGAGCCAAGATAAGACTCAGGGTAAAGGAGCGCCGGTTCCGCGAGCACAGCAAGTTCCAGATCGTCGTTGAGGACACCGGAATAGGCATGACGCCCGAGTTTATAAAGGAGATATTCGAGCCCTACGCGCGCGAGAACAGATTCGGCGCGGGAAACGTTACCGGAACGGGACTCGGCATGCCGATAGTAAAAAGCCTCGTGCAGCAGATGAGCGGCGAGATCTTCGTTGAGAGCGAGCCGGGCCGTGGCAGCAGATTCACGGTTATAATCCCAATGGAGATCATGCGCAGCGACAGCGGCGCTGACGAGACCCGGGTATCCTCGGCGGATATCGACGTCAGCGGGCTTAAAGTGCTTCTTGCCGAGGATAACGCGATCAATATGGAGATCGCGGCGGAAATTCTCGGCGATAAGGGAATAATAGTCACCGAGGCCTGGAACGGCGCGGAGGCTGTGGAAGCCTTTAAAAAGTCCGGCCCCTATGAATTTGACGCGATACTCATGGATATGCAGATGCCGCAGATGGACGGCTGCGAGGCTGCGCGCGCTATAAGAAAACTGGATCGCGGCGATGCGTCGGATATTCCGATCATCGCGGTTACGGCCAACGCCTTTGCCGAGGATGTCGCGCAGACCACAGAGGCGGGCATGAACGCGCATATTTCAAAACCGATAGACTTTGACGAGCTTTATCGGGTGCTGAACGAATTGGTAAAACGTTAAATTTTTTGAAAGGAAATGAATTTATGGAACTATGGTATTCCGAGGATCATAGCAGCGATGTGAAGTTTTCTGTCAGAGTCGATAAGCAGCTTTACAGCGCCGAGACCGAGTTTCAGCGGATAGATGTGATGACGTCCGAGGAGTTCGGGACCTTTCTGACTCTTGACGGCTTGATGATGGTGGCCGAGAAGGACGAGTTTATATATCACGAGATGATAGTGCATGTGCCGATGGCTGTTAATCCGGAGATAAAAAAGGTGCTGGTGATAGGCGGCGGAGACGGCGGGACCGTCAATCAGTTGGTAAGATATAAGACTGTTGAGAGCATAGACCTTGTGGAGATAGACAGCGAGGTCACTCGCGTGTGCCGCAAGTTTTTCCCAAAGCTCACCGCGGGGTTTGATGATCGGAGGGTCAATATCCGTTATGAGGACGGCCTTAAATTTATCCGCTCAAAGCGCGGCGAGTATGATTTGATAATCGTTGATTCGACCGATCCGTTCGGCCCGGGCGAGGGTTTGTTCACCCGTGAATTTTACGGCAACTGCCTGAGGGCGCTGAACTCGGACGGAATTTTGGTAAATCAGCACGAAAGCCCTTATTACGACGAATATTCAAGATCCCTTGTGCGTACACACAAGCGGATCAAGGGCGTGTTCAGGATCCATAGACTGTATCAGGCGCACATTCCCACATATCCGTCGGGGCACTGGCTGTTCGGTTTCGCGTCAAACAAATTTGACCCGGTCGCGGATCTTGACGCGGACAAATGGAACGCTCTCGGTCTTGAGACAAAATACTACAACACAGAGCTGCACAAGGGCTGTTTTGCCCTTCCGAATTATGTAAAGGAGCTGTTAAACAATGCTTGAAGCATCGGAAGAATATACGATCGAGCAGAATACGATGAAATTTATCGGCTGCGAAAAACCGCTTGAGGAAGCGAATATCTGTCTTTTCGGCGCGCCGTTTGACTCGACCGCCTCGTTCCGCCCGGGCTCGAGGTTCGCGCCTCAGGCCATGAGGCAGGATTCATGGGCGCTTGAGACCTACAGCCCTTATCAGGACGATGATCTTGAAAACAAAAAGGTTTGCGACTGCGGAGATCTGGAGCTTCCGCTCGGCGATACCGAGGCGGCGCTCGCGAAGATAAAAGAGCAGGCCGCCGCCGTGTGCGGGGCGGGAAAGATCCCCTTTATGATCGGCGGCGAGCATCTGGTGACATACGGCGCACTGGAGGCGTGTTACGAGAAATTCGGCGTGAACCTGAGGCTGATACATATCGACGCGCACACGGATCTGAGAGACGAGCTTTTCGGCGTGAAGCTCAGCCACGCCACTGTGATAAGACGGTGCGCCGAGATGCTCGGCGACAAGAAGGTCTGCCAGTTCGGAATACGAAGCGGCGAAAAACAGGAGTTTGAGTGGGCCGAGGAGCACACGACCCTACATAAATTTGATCTTGAGGGGCTTGAAAAGACCGTAGAGCGGATGCGTGGGTATCCCGTGTATTTCACGTTGGATCTTGATGTGCTTGATCCGTCGGTGTTCCCGGGTACCGGAACGCCGGAACCGGGAGGCATAAGCTATGCGGAGCTTCAAAAGGCGGTTATAAAAATATGTTCCGAGCTTAATATAGTGGGCTGCGATATTGTGGAGCTCGCTCCGGGACTTGATCATAGCGGGGCAAGCACCGCCGCGGCATGCAAAATATTAAGAGAAATGCTGATAGCGCTGTGACGGGCGGATAATATCCGCCCCTACGGGACGCCGAGAGCGCCGTCCCGGCTCCACTTGGGAGATGTCTGCAGTCGTCCCGGTTCCCCTTGGGGGGAGCTGTCAGCGAAGCTGACTGAGAGGGGAACTATTCGCTAATAACTAATCACTACGTTAGGAGGAAATCAAATGAGCAGAGCTTTAATTATCGGCGCCGGAGGAGTCGCCGGGGTGGCGGCGCATAAGTGCTGTCAAAATCATGAGGTGTTCACGGACATTATGATCGCGTCGCGCACCAAGTCAAAGTGTGACAAACTCAGGTTGAGCTGCGAGGAATACAAAAAGAAGGTCGGCAGCAAAACCAATATCGAGACCGCGCGGGTCGATGCAGACAACGTTGATGAGCTGTCAAAACTTATCGGCATGTACCGCCCCGAGATCGTCATAAATCTTGCGCTGCCGTATCAGGATCTGTCGATCATGGACGCGTGTCTCAAAACCGGCGTCCACTATCTTGACACCGCCAACTACGAGCCGCCCGACACTGCGAAGTTTGAGTATAAGTGGCAGTGGGCGTACCGTGAAAGGTTCGAGAAGGCGGGACTGACCGCGATCTTGGGAAGCGGATTTGACCCGGGCGTGACCGGGGTATTCTCTGCCTACGCCATGAAGCACGAGTTTGACGAGATAAATTATATAGATATACTTGACTGCAACGGAGGCGACCACGGCTATCCGTTCGCCACAAATTTCAATCCCGAGATAAACATCCGCGAAGTCTCGGCAAACGGCAGCTATTGGGAAAACGGAAAGTGGATAGAGACCAAGCCTATGGAGATCAAGCGTGAATATGACTTTGAGGGCGTGGGCAAAAAGGATATGTATCTGCTTCACCATGAGGAGCTTGAGTCGCTCGGCCTTAACATAAAAGGCATAAAGCGAATACGTTTCTTCATGACATTCGGCCAAAGCTATCTGACGCACCTTAAATGTCTTGAAAACGTGGGCATGACATCGATCGAGCCGATCATGTACGAGGGTAAGGAGATAGTTCCGCTGCAGTTTTTGAAGGCTGTTCTGCCCGACCCCGCGTCGCTTGGCCCGAGGACCGTGGGCAAGACTAACATCGGCTGCATCTTCCGCGGCAAAAAGGACGGCAAGGATAAAAATTATTATTTATATAATATCTGCGATCATCAGGAATGCTACAGGGAAGTCGGCTCTCAGGCGGTTTCGTACACAACCGGAGTACCCGCGATGATAGGCGCGGCGATGGTTCTGACCGGAAAATGGAAGAAGCCGGGCGTTTACAACGTTGAGGAAATGGACCCCGACCCGTTCATGGACGGCCTCAATAAATTCGGCCTCCTGTGGAAGGAAGACCATGATCCTACTTTGGTAGAATAAATTTCAATATTATATATTGAAATTTTCGTGCAAACAGGGTATAATATATTTAAAATGTAAAACAGAAAGGAGCTGCTTCTTATGCCGGGAGCGACAACAAATATAAGTATTCGCATGGATGCCGGTCTCAAGGCTCAGGCCGACGAATTGTTCAGTGAGCTTGGAATGAATATTTCAACAGCGTTTAACATTTTTGTCAGACAAGCAATTCGAGAGGGAAGAATTCCTTTTGAAATAACTCTCGGAAACCCCAATCGCGAAACCGTTGAAGCCATGCTTGAAGCCGAGAGGATAGCAAATGACCCGTCAGTAAAAGGATATACCGATTTGGACAAAATGTTTGAGGAATTGAAGAGATGAGCAACAATCCGAAATACAAAGTAAAACTGACTTCACAGTTTAAAAAGGATTATAAACGCGCGATCAAACGCGGTTTTGATATAGAGTTATATGATTGAAAATAATGTTCTGGTGTTGACCTTGTCGCGTACGGGCAGCCACAGTGATTTGTTTTAAAAGGGAGGCTTTTTATGAAAAAAAGATTGTGTGGAATCGCTCTTGCTCTGTTTGTGATTTTTTCGGCGGCGCCTTCGGTTATGGCCGCCGGTGAAACAGCGGCGGAGCCGCAGGCGGAGATTATCGGCCGCGGCGCGATAGGCGCGGTGAACCCGGGCGGCGGCGTGTATCTTTCGTGGCGCCTGCTTGAAAACGAGCCCAAAGACAGCGTGAGCTTTAACGTTTACAAAAACGGAGCGCTCCTCACGAATGTGAAGAACACCAATTATACAGACAATGGCGGCGCAAAAACCGATGTATATAATGTTTCGGCTGTGGTCGGCGGAGCGGAAGGCGATAAGTCGCCCGACATCGCGATCCTTGACGGATACGCGAATCCGGGACAGGAAAACGCGCCATACGCCTATTTTGATATTCCCGTAAACATTCCGCCCGACGGAAACGGCGCGACCTACAACGCACCCGACACAAGCGAAGGTCAGAGCGGAGGGCCGAATGACGTTTCGGTCGGTGATGTGGACGGAGACGGAATTTATGAGATAATCCTCAAGTGGGACCCGTCAAACTCGAGGGATAATTCCCAAAGCGGAGTGACCGGAAACGTGTATATCGACTGCTATGAATACGACGGAACACAGCTCTGGCGCATTGATCTGGGCAGAAATATACGCGCCGGCGCGCACTATACCCAGTTTCAGGTATACGATTACGACGGAGACGGCAAGGCCGAGGTCGCGATGCGAACCGCGCCAGGCTCGAAGGACGGCAGCGGAGCGTATGTCACCGAGGCCGGCGTGAATGACACGATAAAGAAAGCCGATAATACAATGCTTTACGCAAATTCGGACGGACAGATCATAACTAATCCCGAGTATCTGACGATATTCAACGGCGAGACCGGAAAGGCCATGCAGACGATAGAGTATGAGCCCGCCCGCGGCTCGGCGAGCGCGTGGGGAAAGGACAGCTACGGCGGCCGTTCGGAGCGTTTCCTGGCGGGAACCGCCTATCTTGACGGCGTTCATCCGAGCATGATCTTCGCCAGAGGCTACTATCAGCGCTCGTCAATGGTCGCATACGACTGGGACGGCAAAAATCTCACAAGACGCTGGCTGCTCGACAGCGGAATGAATTCAAAAGATCCGTTCTACGGTCAGGGAAACCACAACCTTTCGGTGGCCGATATAGACAACGACGGCAAGGACGAGATCGTTTACGGCTCGTGCGCGGTGGATGACGACGGCACTGTGGCGCACTCAATGGGCTGGGGCCACGGCGACGCGCTGCATGTCTCGGACTTTGACAACGACGGAGAGCAGGAGATCTTCGCGCCTCTTGAGGAAAAACCCAATTGTGGAATAGGCTTCCGCGAGGGCAGCGGCGCCGAGATCTGGCACTATACCTCAAGCAAGGACGACGGACGCGGAGTTATGGCTTATTTCAGCAAAAAGTACGGAGTGCTCGCGTGGGACGGTCTTATGGGCATCCGCACGATAGACGGAACTTTGATCTCAAACGTTCCCAAGCAGGACGATCCCGACAGTCTGACCTCCGCCAATTTCAATATTTATTGGGACGGCGACCTGTGCGCCGAGCATTTTGACGGCGATCGGATCCAGAAATTCAACGATGACAAGATCGCGTTTGAGAGGCTGCTCACGTTTAATGACGTCGCGTTTAACAACACGACCAAAAGGAATCCCTGTCTGCAGGCTGATCTGTTCGGCGACTGGCGCGAGGAGCTGATCCTGCGGCGCGCGGACAACGCGGCGCTCAGAGTGTTTATATCGCTTGCTCCCTCCGACTATATGTTCACAACCTTCCTTCAGGATCATCAGTACCGCATGGCGGTCGCGTGGCAGAACACGGGCTACAATCAGCCGCCTCACCAGAGCTATTACATAGGCTATGATATGAATTTGGCGTATTCCACTGTCACGGTAAGGACGGCGGACGGCAGTCCCGTCAATGGCGCGGAGGTGACAGCCGGAAACAAATCCGCGGTCACGGATCAAAACGGCGAGGCTAAATTCAAGCTTGCCGCCGGGGAATACGAGGTGACAGCCGAAAAGAACGGTTATTTCACAGGTCACGGCAAAATAACTGTTACCGACGAGACCGTAGGAACGGCGGAGATCGTTTTAGTTCCCGAGCATGAGATCGGCGAGAGCTGGGATTTTAATGACTTAAACGACGGAAAGACATTTGCCGACGGTGACGGCGTTAAAAACGAGAACGGTGCCGAGATCAATGTGAGGTACGGAACTGCGGCGCTTTCGGGCGCGTCTGCGCCGTCAATATCAAGCCGCGGCAGCGGTGATAATTATCTGAAGCTGACCGACGTCGGAAACGGACAGGACGGCTGGTTCTACTCTCCCGAAGCTCCGATAGACTGCGACAAACAGATTTTCGAGTTTGACTTTATGCTCGGTGAGACGACAAAGGGCGCGCAGCTTCTGAGAGTGCTTGACGCGAACAATGTTCCCGAAACTTTGGCTTACAGCGGAACCGACGGCAGAGCCTTTGACATTATGACCGGCGACAACGGCTCGCTCAAGTTCACCGACTACCTTTCAAAAGGTTCAAGTGACACAGCCGCCAAGGAAAGCGGCATATCGGGCATTACAATTTCGCCGAACAAGTGGTACAGTTTGAGAGCCGTATACACGAGGGCGGATGATAAGGTCAAGGTATACGCCAAGGACGCGGCGGCTGATGAATATAATCTGTGCTGCGCCTTCACGCTTGGCTCGACTTCGCCCAAAGGCGCGGTTCCAAAGCTTTCGCCCACAAAAGTTTTGACCAACACCAGAGGCAGCGACAAGACAAATTTAAGCATTGACAATATATTTATAGGGACCGTGACGGAAATTCCGTCCAAGACTGATTATCCTTACACCGTTAACGATGTTTCGGTATCCGGCGGCGTGACGGTCAATGTCACGAAGAATTATTCCTCGGGGAACGAGAAAGATGTGCTTATAGCCGCGGCTTATGACAAGGAGAGCGGAGCGCTCACAAGCTGGAATTCGGCCGAACTTGTTATGAATGACGGCGAGACAAAGGATATCGCAGTTGACATCAGTTCCGCGGAAACCGACGAGGTCTCGGTGTACATATGGAACGGCTTTGATGAAATAAAGCCGCTCGCAAATAAAAATAGCGCAAAATAACATCATATATTTCTATTCGCTAAAGCGGGACGTCGAGGGGTCAAACTGCCAATCGTTGATAATCTGTGGCCTTATTTGTGTCTGCAAACGGAATATGGTGGTCAAACGAACCCGCTTCGCGGCTCCGGCCGCAGCCGTCCCCTACAAAGCACTACGTTAGGAGGTAAAATTATGAAAAAAAGATTATGGAGTATCATGCTGGCGCTGTGTATGGTGATAACAGCGCTGCCGGTTTTTGCGGCCGGCGAGGCTGAGGAAGGTCCGGCGGAGGCCGCGGCAGACCCCGCGGCAAGGCAAATGGAGTACCTGAACCGCGGCGGATTTGCCTCGACTCATCCAAGCGGCGGCGTGTATTTAAGCTGGCGTCTTTTGGGAACCGAGCCGATGAACACAGCATTTAAGATATACAAAAACGGCGCGGTTTTGGTTGAGAGCTATGAGCTTACAAATTACACCGACCCGGCGGGAACGGCAGATGATAAATATGCCGTCGCGCCTGTAATAGGCGGTGTCGAGGGCACTTTGAGTGATGTGTTTCCGATGCTTGAGGGACATGTTGACGGCAGATGGACAAACTCGCCCTACGCCTATTTTGACATTCCGCTCCAAATACCGGAGGACGGCGTTGATTACACCTACAACGAGGAAGACAGCACAGCGAAAGGAAAGTCCGGCGGCCCGAACGACGCGTCCGTCGGAGACGTGGACGGAGACGGAGAGTATGAGGTAATACTCAAATGGAACCCGAGCAACGCCAAGGACAGTGCCGGCGGCGGAGTTACCGGAAACGTGTATATCGACTGCTATGAGTACGACGGCACTTTGCTCTGGAGAATTGATCTCGGCAGAAACATCAGAGCTGGAGCACATTACACTCAGTTCCAGGTCTTTGACTACGACGGAGACGGCAAAGCCGAGATGGCTGTCAAGACCGCGCCCGGCTCGATCGACGGCAAGGGCAACTATGTGTCCGACGCGGGAAATACCGACGAGATCAGGAACACCGATAACGAGGCAAGCTATATAGGCTCAAACGGCCACATAACGGGCGGCCCCGAGTATCTCACGATATTTAACGGCGAGAGCGGAGCGGCAATGCAGACGATAAACTATCACGCGCCGGTCGGAAACGTGCGCGATTGGGGAGACTCAAATTATAACCGTTCTGACAGATTTTTGGCGGGAACCGCGTATCTCGACGGCGTGCATCCCAGTCTGATCGAGTGCCGCGGATATTACGGAAAATCCGTTGTCGCCGCCTACACTTGGGACGGAAAAGACCTCAAGCAGAGTTGGATCATAGACAGCACAAGCAGCTCGAGCAATGATTTCTACGGTCAGGGCAACCATAACCTTTCAGTCGCCGACCTTGATAATGACGGCAAAGACGAGATAATTTACGGCTCCGCAGCGCTTGACGACAACGGCAAAGTCTTGTGGTCGGCAAAGAACTCAAGCGGCAGAAAGCTGGGTCACGGCGACGCGCTGCATGTCTCGGATTTCGACAACGACGGCGAGCAGGAAGTTTTCAAAGTTCTGGAGGACGAACCAACTTGGGGACGAGTTTACATAAACGGAAAAGACGGCAAGGTTCTCTGGCACGAGACTAGCACATCCGACGACGGCAGAGGCCTCATGGCTTATATGAGCCCCAAATACGGCGTTCTCGCTTGGGATTCGGGACATAATATCCGAACACTTGACGGAACTGTTGTAAATAATTCGGTATATCAGGACAACAAATGGTCTTTGCCCAACTCTCCAATTTATTGGGACGGTGATTTGTACAGAGAACATTTCGACGGCAAGAGGATCCAGAAGTGGAACGATTACGACGCTCCCGACGCGGACGGAAATCTGGGAAGCATCGGCAGATTGTGGGAGCTTTCGGGAATAAATTATAACAATGATTCCAAAAAGAACCCCTGTCTGCAGGCTGATCTGTTCGGCGACTGGCGCGAGGAGCTGATTCTGAGAACAGTTGACAACACCGCGCTGAGAGTGTTCACGTCACTGACGCCCAGCGATTATAAATTCACCACGTTTATGCACGACAGCCAGTATCGCTGCGCTATAGCGTGGCAGAACACCGGCTATAACCAGCCGCCGCACCAGAGCTATTATATAGGATATGACAAGGATGTTCCGGATTACGTTCAGCCGAATATCTATGTCAAGGATCTTGATCCCGAGGTCGTGTTCACCGTGACGGATGAGGCGGGAAATCCCGCTGCGGGCGTTAGCGTGAGCGTCGGAGGCGCGAGCAAGGTTACGGACAAAGACGGCGTTGTCTCGCTCAGAATTCCCGCGGGAACATATATCTACACCGCCGAGTCAGAAAATTATAACGTTGCATCGGGCGAGATAACTGTCGCCGACGGACAGACCAACAGCGTAACAGTTAAGCTTTCCGAGATACCAGACAGCGTTATCACGGTAACAAGCGGCGGCAGCCCCGTGTCGGGCGCGTCGGTGATGATAAACAAAAAGACCGTCAAGAGCGGAGCGGACGGCAAAATAACCATAAAGCTGCGCGCGGGCGAGTATGACTACACCGCCGAGTGCCGCAAATATAACACAAAGACCGGCAAGCTGACGGTCGCCGAGAACGGCTCGCCCGATCTTTCGATCGAGTTGGAAGCCATTGACTATGTATACGACAGCGACAAGGACGCGAACGGAAGCAAATTTGTATACAGCGGCGGCGAGGGAGCTGCGCTTTCGTTCAGCGGCGGACAGTGGACCTTCGCTCAGAACAGCACTGACGGCGGCAGAAAATTCGGCGGCGACTTTGACATGTCGGACGGCGGCAATATGACCTTTGAGATGACATACAACACAGGCGGCGTTAAAGACACGTCAGGTAATTGGAACTGGGCCGGAAGAACGTATACCCACCACATTGAGTTCCTTGACTACTACGGAAAGGTTCTGCTGGGAATTAGCCAGGAATACAAGGAAAGCGGCGCGCAGGAGGTTCAGTATTATACCGGAACCAAGTCAAAAACCGCCGTTAAAAGCGGAACGGTTGTCGGCGGTCCGAACATTACGGCTCGCAGCGCTTCGACATGGACGATAACGCTGAACGCCGACCTTAAAAACAAGACCGCCGAACTGCGCCTTATGGACGAGGCGGGCGAAAACGGATACATAATCAGCGATATCCCGATCGACGTTACCACCTTCTCAAGAGTCGAGATCGGCTCTACTGCCTCGGGCAATGTCACATGGTCGCCGAAAGTCAGCAAGGTTCTCTATAAATCGGATTGCATAAGCGCCTCAACTCCCGTGCCTCCTACGGCCACACCCGAGCCGACGCCAACGCCCGCTCCGATCCCCATGAAGGGAGAAACATGGAACTTCAATAATATAGACGAGGCGACAACATATGAAGACGGCGCGAAGATCGCAAACGAAAACGGAGAGTCGCTGACCGTGAACTATTCAACAAAAAATACGGCTCCCTCTATAGCAAAGAGAGCCGATGGAGATAATTACTTCGCGATCGACGACAAGGGCGCCGGTCAGGACGGCTGGACATACACGCCCGAAAGCCCGATCGACTCCGAGCTTATCGTGGTTGAGGAAGAGTTCAAAATGGGCGACGCCGATAAGGACACGGTGCTTTTGAGGTTATATGATAATAAGAACGCAAGCACGAGCAATACATATACCGATAAAAATGACGGCAGAGCATTTGAGATAAAGACCGGCGCGGGCACCCTGAAATTCAGTGATTACTTCTCAAAGGGAAGCAGCGACACCAAGGGCCTTGATCAGGACGTTTCGGGCTTTACATTTGAAAAGGATAAATGGTACGGCATTAAAGTCGAATATGCCAAAGCGGATAACAGCGTGACGATTTACACCAAGCCTGACGGCGGCGCGTATACCAAGAGAAACACGTTCACTCTCGGCTCCGGAACAAATAAGGGTGATGTTCCGGCGTTGGCTCCCACCGGATTCGCGTGCTCCACACGAGGAAGCGCGGCAAATGTCTTGGGAATTGACAATATTTATATAGGTTACGCGTCAAGCGAGCCCGAACCTACCGCCACTCCGGACGAAACCGTGCCCACTGAAACACCGAGCACGAGCGAGCCGCCGGCAACATCGGTTCCGGGCCCCACTCAGGCTCCCGCAACCGAGCCGCCCGCGACGTTAGTACCCGGCCCCACTGAGACGCCGGCTGCGTCCGAGGATCCTAAGCCCGAGTATGCCTACACGATAAACAGCGTCACGCCGTCGCTCGAAGGCGAGACAAGAAGCGTCAATGTGAATATAACAAAGAACCTTGACGCGGGCGAGGGAAATCAACTGATCGTCGCGGCGTATAACGCGGACGGCGTAATGACTGCTGTGAAAATGGGATCTGTTTCCGCCGAGGTCGGCGAGACGGTCGATGTAAACATTTCGATCGCGTACGGCGACGGCGACATAGTGATCGCCTATGTGTGGAACAGCCTGAGCGAGGTCAAGCCGCTTGCGGATCCGTATAAACTGAAGTAATGTAAATGTAGTAATAAAAATACAATAAATAAGAAGAATTATAAATGCGGTAATAAATAAAACGAAGTAATATAAAAAATCGTTTGTTGTCGCGGAAGCGGAAAGGTAATTCCCGGAATTATCTTTCCGCGATTTTTATTCTGTCAGAATTTTTTGTATTTCTCCGGCGAGATACAGTGAACCGCAGACGCAGATCACGCCGTCCGATTTTTCGAGCTTGCGCAGAGCCTCGGCGGGCGGTTTTTTGATTTCGGCGATAACTCCGCAAGCTTCAAATTCCGCCGCAAGGTTTTCCGCGGGCAGGCAGCGCGGAATTTCAAGTTCAGTTACGGTGACGGAAGCGCCGCGCCTTTTACAGAACCCGGCAATAAGCCTTGTTATCCCGCCGTGATCCTTGTCGTCCATGACCGCGGTCAAAAAGCGAACGGTTACGTCAAACTCTTCAAGCTCTTTAAGCAGCGCGCTCACAGCCTGAGGATTATGAGCGCCGTCAATTATAACATTGCCGACGCGATCCAGCCTGCCCCGAATTTTGGCGCGGCCGAGGCCGGTCTTTATATTTTCTCGATTTATATTATATCCTTTTTTCGCAAGACATATTGCGGCCTCAATAGCCGTCGCCGCATTCAGCGTCTGAAATTCTCCGTCCATCGCGAGATAATATTTTTCGCCCTTATATAAAAATGAACGCTCGGCGCTGTCATACTTTTCGGGTAGGTCGGGAACTATAAGCTCAGACCCGAGCTCGGCGCAGACCTTTTTCGCGTTTTCAAAAACCACTGCTTCCTGTTTCGGAAACAGCACCAGCGGCGAACCGGGTTTCACTATGCCGAGTTTCTCTTTGGATATCTCGTTGATAGTTTCGCCGAGGTATTGACAGTGATCAAGCCCGATCGCGGTCAAGACGGAGACATCGGATTTTTCAATGACGTTGGTGGCGTCAAGCCTTCCGCCAAGTCCCACCTCAAGCACAGCAAAGTCGCATTTTTGGCTCTTGAAATACATCATGGCCGCGGCCGTTATAAAAGCGAACTCCGAAACCTCCGCGCCGTATTTTTCGGAAATTTCCCTGACGCGGCTTGCGGTTTCGGCGAGGCTTTTATCGTCTATGGGTTCGCCGTTGATCCTTATCCTCTCGTTGAAGCGCGTCAAAAACGGCGAGGTAAAAAGGCCGGTCCTGTAACCGGCGCTTATCAATATTTCCGAGATCATTGTCGCGGTGCTGCCTTTGCCGTTGGTGCCTCCGACATGAATGAATCTGAGACTTTTTTGCGGATCTCCGAGCCTGTCAAGCAGGACTCTCAACAGATCGTTGCCAAGTATGCGGCTGAACTTCGGTATTGAATGAATGTAATTTATCGATTGTTCGTATGTCATAATATCAGCTCCGTCTAACCGGTACGCCCTCGGATTCGAGATAATCCTTTAAATCGTTTATTTCAATTTCGCGGAAGTGGAAAAGCGAAGCGGCAAGAGCTGCGTCAGCTTTTCCGTCGGTCAGCGCGTCTTTAAAGTGTTTCATGGTCCCTGCTCCGCCCGAGGCGATCACAGGTATTGAAACGCTGTCCGCGATCGCGCGCGTCAGTTCAATGTCATAGCCCGCCTTGGTGCCGTCGCAGTCCATTGACGTCAACAATATCTCGCCCGCGCCGAGGCTTTCGACCTTTTTGGCCCATTGGACAGCGTCAAGCCCGGTGTCGATCCTGCCTCCGTTGATATATACGTTTCGGCCCGAGCGTTCTTCTTCAAGGCTTCCCTTGGGGGGAGCTGCCGCCAAAGCCGAGCGTTCTTCTTCAAGGCTCCCCTTGGGGGGAGCTGCCGCCGAAGGCGGCTGAGAGGGGAAGTCCCCCCGCGAAACTCGTTTCGCGTCTATAGCCACCACAACGCACTGACTGCCAAACTTTTCAGCGGCGTCCGATATAAGCCGAGGGTTGCGTATCGCCGAGGAATTTATCGAGATCTTGTCCGCGCCCTGAAGCAACAGTTCGCGGAAATCCTCGACGGACTTTATGCCGCCGCCCACCGTGAACGGAATGAAGACGGCCTCCGCCACTCTTTTGGCCATTTCAACGACTGTTCTCCGCGCTTCGTGCGTGGCGGTAATATCCAAAAACACAAGCTCGTCCGCGCCCGCTTTATTATACGCTTTCGCCGCCTCGACGGGGTCGCCGGCGTCGATTAGATTTACAAAATTCACGCCCTTGACAACGCGCCCGTTTTTCACGTCAAGACACGGTATAATTCGTTTTGCAAGCATAAATCATATCCCTCCTAAAGGCTGCCGAAATTTTTGAGTATTTTAAGACCGATGTCGCCGCTTTTTTCGGGGTGGAACTGAGTGGCAAAGAGATTGCCTTGCCACACGGCGACCGGGATCTCCGAGCCGTATTGAGTTTTTGCGCATACTACGCTCTCGTCATCGGGAGCGATGTGATAGGAATGGACAAAATACATATAAGGCTCATCGCCGATCCCCTTGAATATGGGGCAGTTTGCGTCATATGTGATCGAGTTCCAGCCCATGTGCGGGATTTTCAGTCCGGGCGCCGGCGGGATCTTTTTGTTTCCGCCCTTTAATATTGAAAGGCCTTTTGCGCCCGGTGATTCCTCGCTTGAGTCAAACAAAAGCTGAAGACCGAGGCATATACCCAAAAACGGCTTGCCTTTTTCGACAGATTCGCGGATGCAGCGGTCAAGTCCGGCTGTCCTGATCGAGTCCATGCATACGCCGAACGCGCCCACTCCGGGGAGTATTATTTTATCGGCGGCGAGGATATCGGAAGGCTCGGCGGAGATTTTCGCGCTGAAGCCCAAAAACTCAAGTGCCTTTTCGACCGAGCGCAGATTTCCCGCGCCATAATCAATTATCGTGATCATTTGCGTCACCTCGGAATTATAATATCACAATTATGTTGAAATTGTCAATACAGGCGCTTGTTTTTGAATCTCCGTACTCGTTTTTGATTGCGGCGCAAAAACCGCATCAG
Organism: uncultured Monoglobus sp.; assembly: GCA_947625055.1. Taxonomy (GTDB): domain Bacteria; phylum Bacillota; class Clostridia; order Monoglobales; family Monoglobaceae; genus Monoglobus. Next base: position 61,207 of record CANQMT010000005.1, read on the forward strand.
GTAAAAACTCCGGGCCCAAACGGGCAAAAGCAAAACGCTTTTGCCCGTTTTTGCTGTGCCGCGGATCAGGAGATAGTTCCGGTGACTTCGATAGTGACAGTTCCGGGACCGTTGTCCGAGGCCGCGGGTACATTGAGAGTGACCGCGCTTCCGTCCTTGGGGAAGGTAAGAGTGTTGGTCGGTTCGGCGACCTCGTAATCATCCTGCGCGGCGGTGACGGGGCCGCTGCCGGTGTCGTAGGTTATCGACGTCACGCTGAACTCGCTCGGCAGCGCGTCGGTAAGCACGACGCTGTTTGCGGGCCCCGTGCCGGTATTGAGCAGCGTGAAGGTGTAGGTCAGGCTGTCGCCCGATACGACGGTGTCCTGACCGGCAGCCTTAAGGATAGCGACGTTGGCGTAGGGCTGGGGCGTGATCGTCGCCTCGGCCGTCGCGGTGACTGCCGCGCCGCTTGCCGAGCCGCCGTTTGCGGTGGCTGTGATCGTGTTTGTCACGGCCTCGCTCTGTGACGGGTCAAGCGTGGCGGCGTAAACGATAATAAGATTGTCTCCGGGCTGCAGAACGGTTGTTGCAGAGAAGGTAACGTTTGTACCGCCGGGAGTTCCCGTTCCGGTTATCGGATCGCCGTTTAAATAGAACTTAGCCGAGTCGCCCACATAGATAAGGGGCTGCGCGCCGCTCACGGCGTCGCCCAGATCGTCGACGACGGACGGATTGTAAAGCGCTCCCGAGCCGGTGTTGTCAATGCGCACGATATACGTTCCGGCGGAGCCGGGAACGATCGCGGGCGTGACCGCCGTCTTTGTCGTTTCCATGGTGTACTGGTCAATAAGCGAGGTGTTTGTCTGATTGGAGAGCGCGGTGGCCGTTAGGCCGTTGTCACTGTATGAGATCTGCGCTCTGTTCGGAAGAATAGTTGCCATTTTTCTCTCTCCTTTTTCATTTTTGTGTCTTTGGCGCGCCCGATATATCCTATGCCGAAATTTTACAAAAAGTGACAAATTTAAAATTTAGAAAAATTTAGTAACTTACCGCTGTTTGGTGTAAAATAAAGAAAATAATGTCTAAAGTATTGACAAAGTGTGTATAATAGGTGTATAATAGATAATAAGGAGATGATATTATGGCAACTGTTAGCACAAGTATTAAAATTGATTCAGGGTTAAAGCAAGAATCACAAAAGTTATTTGAAAGTTTTGGATTAAGTCTCAGCGCGGCGGTAAATATCTTTCTTCGTCAGGCAGTTCGCGAGCAGGCTATTCCGTTTAGAGTAGGCGCACCTATGCCAAACGAGGAAACGCTTGAAGCCATTAACGAGGTAAAAAGAATGAAAGAAAATCCAAATTTTGGCAAGACTTATTCAAATGTTGAACAAATGATGGAGGAACTGCTTGCCGATGTATAATATAAAGCCGACCACAAGATTTCAAAAGGATCTGAAGCGTATAAAGAAACGTGGGTTTGATATTTCCTTATTAACTAATGTGATCAAAAAACTTGCCAATGCAGAGCAGCTGCCTGAAAAAAACAAAGACCATTTGCTTTCCGGCGTCTACTATGGTATGAGAGAGTGTCATATTACACCGGACTGGTTGCTGGTTTATGAGATAGATAATGACAATCTTATTTTATATCTTACAAGAACAGGTTCTCACAGTGACCTGTTTTAATAGTTAAGCCGTCCGTTATGGGCGGCTTTGTTTATGATTTAATAATTTTATAATATACGGAAGAATATATAGAAATGTCTTTCAGTCAAAATGGTGTAAAAATGGTGTCAAACTAATTTACTTCATAAATTTATCACTTAAACCAACGTGTTTTCGGGATTTTCAAAAATTTTAGAAAAATTTTAGGAATAATTTAGAAAAAGTTTAGAATTGGGGTTTATAATACGGTTATAAGCTGAAGATAAGCGCTTGGTCTTGGCAAAATATATTCTGAAAGTGAGGAATTACTATGAAAAAGAAAAACAGAAAGCTTCGGGCGGCTCTGTGCATCTGCGCCGCGCTGCTGATACTCAGCATGGCGGTTTTCGCCAACTATGACAACGCGGGCGGCTATTCGGCGATCAAAAACGGAGTAAAGGGCCTGCTCTATCAGGATAACTTTACGGTAAGCGTCAAGGCGGACGCATCGCTTGACGGAGCGAGTATCGGCATATTAACCGATATGACATACAAGCTTGACAAAAACGGAGAGGCCCGGGTTTACTCAAGCGAGAGTTTCTTGGACGTAAACGGCGATCGGAATTTGTATGAGGCGATCGAGCAGAACGGCGACAGATATGTTTACAGCGACTATGTCGCTTACGGGACCGGCGAAAAACAGGTGAATAAATTTATGTATCCTGACAGCGGCGACGGAACTTTTTTCGACGTAGACGACGAGGTTTTTAACAAAGGCGTGAATTTTGTTGAGACATTGAGCGACGTGCTGATCGGCGACATTAAGAACAACATAGTGCTGGCGCAGACAGACGGCGCGAGCCGCACATACAGCCTCAATATGTCGGGCGACCAGCTCCCCAAATATATGACTGCGGCGTTCTCGTTTATGTGCGCGGGCTCCCGCCACAGCGGAGCGCTTGATATGAGCGGCGATCTGGACGCGATCATGAACAACATGATGATAAACCAAAACGAGCCGTATATCAACAACGTGTGCGGCAATGTGACGCTTGACGACCGCGACAGGATCACGGCGTTCGACGGCAAGGTGACAGTCACGGGCTATGACGAGAACAATGCCGCCCACGATCTGTGCTTCAGCATAAACCTTACCGCGGGCGACTACGGCACCACAAAGATCGACCCCGTGAACCCCGAGGAATACCAAGACGTGCGCGAAATGCCGTATTACGTCAACACCGAAAGCGTTGAAATAAGCGGCGAAGATGTTGAGGATGTCGAAGATTAACGGCTGAAACAAAGCGGGCGGAGCAGTGCCTATGTTGGGCTAACACCTCATCCGAGCGCCTTCGGCGCCCACCTTCCCCTCAAGGGGAAGGCGAACGGGCGGCTTCCCTTGGGAGATAATCAGCAAGCTTGCTTGCAATCAATTACCGGTGTAGGGCGGCATGCCCACATGCCGCCCGTGGGACGTCGAGGGCACATGTCAGCTCATGTTAATGATTTGTGGCTTCATTTATCCGTGAAAACGGAATACGATTGTGCCACGAACCCGCTTCGCGGCTCCGGCCGCAGCCGTCCTCTACGAATTAAATTAAGCATATTGCGATGAGACATTGTAGGGGCGGATATTATCCGCCCGCCTGCCTCGCCCTCCGGGGAGGGAGAGGTGGATTTTCGCCAAAGGCGAAAAGACGGAGAGGGAGGCGAACTAACGTAAGGATAATCCTCCCTCTCACTCAGCTTCGCTGACAGCTCCCCCTCCATAAATGGAAGGGGAGCCCACAGATGTGAAAAATCAAAAGATGCAGAAAGGGAAAAATCAATGGCTAAAACAGTTTTATCAATCAGAAACATGCGGAAGCTCTATCGTAACGGCAGGGGCGTGAGGGATATTTCGCTTGAGCTTAAGGAAGGCGAGATAATGGGTCTGCTGGGGCCGAACGGCTCCGGCAAGACCACCACCATGAAGGCGATATGCGGAATGTGCGGCATCGACGCGGGCGAGATACGCGTTTTCGGTCGCAATATCGACACCGATTTTGAGGCGGCGATGGAAGGCGTCGGCGCGCTGATCGAGGCCCCCGCGATATACGAGAACCTGAGCGCCCGCAAAAATATGCGTCTGGCGGCGAGATTTTATCCGGAGCTCAGGGGCAAGGCCGGAGAGCGGCGGATCGACGAGGTTTTGGAGCTTGTGAAACTGAGAGAGTACGGCGGCGACAAGGCCGGGCGGTTTTCCCTCGGTATGAAGCAGAGGCTGGGCCTCGCGCTGGCGTTTTTGTCAAGGCCGAAGCTCGTTATTCTGGACGAGCCCACCAACGGGCTTGACATAGAAGGCGTGGTCCATCTGCGCGGTGTGATCCGCGACATGGCCGAGCGCGAGGGCGCGGCGTTTTTGATCGCGGGCCACATAGCGGCGGAGCTTGAGAAGGTGTGCGGCAAGGCCGCGGTTATCCACGACGGACAGATACCGGCGCGCGCCGACATGCAGGACATACTTGAGAACCACCCGTCGCTTGAGGATTATTTCCTGTCAGTGACCGGCGCGGGCGGAGCCCGGGAAGGAGGATATTATGAACGGAATGATCGCTAATTTGAAAAACGAGACGGATAAGCTTTTGAGCCGCAAAAAGTACATAGTGTTCCTGATCATCGAGCTTGTTATCTGCGTCGGCGCGGCTTTGGTCAAGCTGCTTTCCTCGCGCGTGTCGGACGGCGTGTTTACCTTAAGCAGCCTCAACACCTCGATGAGCCTTATGAGCCTTTTTCTTGAGATCATAATCCCGTTTATCTCGATCATGGCCGCCTGCGAGCTGTTTTCGGCCGAGTTCCGCGACAGGACGATCCGCTCGGTGCTGTGCCGCCCGTGCCAAAGGTACAAGATTTTCGTCGGCAAAGTCGGCGCGGTGTTTGTTCTGGCGGTTGTCAACATGGCGGCGGTGCTGATCGCGTCGAGCGCGGCAGATCTTATCGTGTCGCACAGGATCGCGGGTTTCGGCTACGCGCTGGGCGCTTACATTCTCGACGCTTTTCCGATGCTGATATTGATACTTATGGCCGTTATGATAAATCAGTTCACAAAAAGCTCGACAATGGCAATGTTTTTGTGTATAATAGTGTACGCAGGATTCAAGATCGCGGGAATACATTTCAGCAGTCTCGGAGGACTGGTGTTCACGGGCTATATGCAGTGGCACAAGATATTTCTGGGAGGCTCCATGCCGTTTCTGGCGGCCTCGTTCAAGGTCCTGCTGCTGATAGGCTACGCAATGACGTTCACCGTGATTGGGTACTACGCGTTCAGATTTAAAGAGGCGTAGGGAAGAATAATATAGCTGCGGCATGTGGGCATGCCGCCCTACACCGATTGACGTCAACGGGATGCCGAGGGCGCCGTCCCCTACGGCCATGGTACGCAAGGTGTCGTAGGGGCGGACGATCCGACCGCCCGTATAGTTTTATAATGTTATTGTTTTGAAAGGATCAAAAATGTCGGTCAAAACTAAGTTCTTTATCTCATCAATAATAATGCTGGTGCTGCCGGTTTTTCTTATGGCGCTCATTTCGGCGTTTATTTTGGTGCTGCTCGCGGGCTATTTCCCGGGCGTCGCGATTGAGATAAAGGGCCTCGCGCCGACGCTTTATAACCCGCTGCTCAGGCGGTATGTCATGCTTTGGATAATCGTTCTGATAATCGTGGTCGCGGGCTGCTGCGCGGGCGTGACCGCCTATCTGACAAAGACGATACTCGCACCGCTCAAAGGCATGTCCGACGCCATGGAGCGCCTGACGAGCGGCGACCTCGACTGTGAGATATTAAGCTCGGGCGACGGCGAGATAAGAGAGGTATATGATGCGATCGAGAGGCTGCGCCTAAGACTCAAACTCTCGGTCAGCGACGAGATAATGAGAGAGGAGGAGCACCGCATGCTCATCGCCAATATCTCGCATGACCTGAAAACGCCGATAACCTCGATCAAGGGCTACGTTGAGGGGCTCCGCGACGGCGTGGCGGCAAATCCCGCCATGACAAAGCGGTACCTTGACACCATTCTCGCCAAGGCAGATACGCTTGAGAACATGGTGAACAATCTGTCGCTGTACTCGAAGCTGAACGCGGGATCGGAGTATGACATAAAGGAATATAACATTCTCGACTTCGCGGCGGAGGTTCTTGACGAGTACGAGATAGATCTGAAAAACGCGGGCATGACCGCAGCGCTCGCGGGTGAAAGCCTTGCGTCGGCCTTTGACCGCGCGAAGATGAAAAGGGTATTTTCAAACGTGATAGAAAACGCGGTAAAATATAAAGGCCCGGACGCTGCCGGAAGCATCAGCATAACGGTGAGCCGCGACGGGGATTTCGCGGTGATCGCGTTCGCGGACACCGGGATAGGCATAAGCGAGGACGACGAGAAGCGGGTGTTTGAAACCTTCTTCCGCGCCGACAAGGCGAGAAACATGAACGTCTCGGGCAACGGACTCGGCCTTTCGATATGCGACAGAATAGTGCGCGAGCACGGCGGCAGAATGTGGATGCGCGGCAACGGTGAAAACCCCGGCGTAACTGTGTATATCAGGCTAAAAATTTCGGGTGAAAATAAGGGTGAAAGGAAAGATTAATATGAAAATTTTAATTATAGAGGACGACAAAAGCATAGCCGAACTTGAGCGGGATTATCTTATCGCCGCGGGCTTTATGTGCGAGCTCGCGTTTGACGGCGAGAGCGGCCTTGACAAGGCTTTGAGGAACGACTATGACCTGGTTATAATCGACATTATGTTGCCCGGCCGCGACGGGTTTTCGGTCTGCGAGGAGCTGCGCAAAACAAAGGATATGCCCGTGATCTTCCTGTCGGCGAGGACAGAGGATATTGACAAGATACGCGGCCTCGGTCTCGGCGCGGACGATTACATAGCAAAACCGTTTTCGCCGTCCGAGATGGTGGCGCGGGTCAGAGCTCACACCGCGAGGTACAAGGCGCTCAAATCCGGAGGCGCCCGTAAGCCGCAGATGATAAATGTCAAGGGATTAAGCATTGACAAAGACTCGCGCAGGGTATCGGTCGGAGAAAACGAGATCATACTCACGGTCAAGGAGTATGATCTGCTGCTGTTTTTGATTGAAAACCCCGGAATCGTGTTCAGCAAGGAAAGGCTGTTCGACCGCATCTGGGGCATGGACGCGATAGGCGACTCGTCCACCGTGACGGTGCATGTTCAGCGCGTCCGCGACAAGCTTGAAAAATACACCGATGAAAAATTTATAGAAACAGTCTGGGGAGCGGGATATAGGTTCGCGAGGTAGGGACTAGGGAATAGGCTCTAGGGACTAGGCCCCCTCAATCGAGCCTTGCCCGACAGCATTAAGGAAGCTCTTGGTCAAAATTGCAAACAATTTTGAAAGATAGCTTTGAATCCGCAAGCAAGCTTGCTGATTATCCCCAAGGGGCGAGGCAAATTCAGGCTCTCCCCTTGGGGAGAGCTGTCACCGAAGGTGACTGAGAGGGGTTATTTTTTGGGACATACCCGCATACATATTCCGCATACCGCGCCGCGTCCGATCTTCTGGTACGCGGCTTTCATATGCCTGCTGCATGCCAAAGCGTCAACAATGTTTTCTCTCGGCTCGCCGGGCCTCCAGAGATTGCCCGATATAGCCATGGCCGGGCAGGCCTTCATACATAAATTGCACTCGCCGCATCCGCACTCAAGGATTTTTTGGTTCATTTCAAACTCGGCGCAGTCGGTCAGTATCGTGCCGAGCCGCACACGCGGCCCGTTTTCGCTTGAGATAAAAAGGCCGCTCTTGCCGACATATCCGAGCCCCGAGCGCACCGCGGCGTATTTGTGCGAGAACGCGCCTTTCAGCCCATCCACCGATTGCGACGCCGGGATCGGAACGTATTTATATCCCGCGCGCCGCAGGATAAATCCCGCCATAAGCGAGTTTCGGTCGATCAGCGCGTTAACGGTTCGGTAGTGGTGGAAGTAGGTGTGGGTCGGCGCGTCCTTGATGCCGTCAACGACGGCGTCGGACAGCGGAATTGTATAGGAAACGGCATGGGTCATGCCGAACTCGTTTTCGCCGAACTCATCGCCGCCGAGCTCGCAGAAGCCCACCTGCGCCGCGCCGTTTTCAATTAAGAAGTTTGTGATTTGGTTTTGTATATTTGTCATGTATTTATACCTTTCAACGTAGTGATTGGTTCCTATATTGTTATCGCAATATGCTTCATTTTGTCCGTAGGGGACGACGGCCTCGGCGTCCCGCGGCGGCATGTGGGCATGCCGCCCTACAACTATCATGTAAAAACGTCGTAGGGGACGGCGCCCTCGACGTCCCGTGGCGGCATGTGGGCATGCCGCCCTACAATTATTGTGTAAAACGCCATAAGAGCGGGTGGATAATATCCGCCCTACAAATTAAAGGGGTTATATTCTTCTCTTAAAGTCCTCGTAGCCGAATTGTTTATAAAGCTCAATTTCGCCGTTTTGACGTTTGATATAGATCGTCGGCAGATTTATTCCGTTGAATGTGTTGTTTTTTACCGTCGTGTAGATCGCCATGTCGCCGAAAACAAGTCTGTCGCCGGGTTTAAGCGGATTGTCGAACGAATAGTCGCCGATGATGTCTCCGGCAAGACATGTGGGGCCGCCGAGCCGGTATTTGTATTTTTTCTCGTTCGGTTCACCACTTTCGAAAAGCGGAGGGCGGTAGGGCATTTCAAGCACGTCGGGCATGTGGCATGCGGCGGACGCGTCGACTATCGCGATGTCGATTTCGTTGTTTATAATGTCCATGACCTCGGTGACAAGACAGCCCGCGTCAAGCGCGACCGCCTCGCCGGGTTCAAGATAAACAGTTAAGCCGTATTTGCCGCGAATATACTCGATCGACTTTATCAGAGTTTTGATATCATAATCGCCGCGGGTGATGTGGTGGCCGCCGCCGAAGTTGATCCATTTGATCTGCGGCAGGCTTAAAATGCTGCCGAATTTTTTATCGACTTCAAGCACGGTGCGCCACAGCACATCCGAGTTCTGCTCGCACATTGTGTGAAAGTGCAGCCCGCTTATGCCCTCGGGAGGCTTTTCCGGAAAGTCGGAAATTTTAACTCCCATTCGCGAGCCGGGGAAGCAGGGATTATACATGTCGGTCTTGATCTCGGAGTACTCGGGATTTATCCTTATCCCGCACTCAATACCCACGCATTTGTCTTTGTGTCTCTCCCATTGGGAGAACGAGTTAAACACCGCGTGATCGCAGATTTTAATTATCTCGTCAAACTCCGCGTCACTGTAAGCCGGAGCGTAGATGTGGGTCTCGGTATTCGGCATTTCCTCGCGCCCGAGCCGTGCCTCGTTGAGCGAGCTGGCCGTGGTGCCCGATATATATTTTCCGATAAGAGGATAAAAGGCGTACATTGAGAACGCCTTTTGCGCCAGCAGTATTTTCGCGCCCGTAGCGCGCTCAACGCCGCTGAGTATTTCAAGATTTCGGATAAGTTTCCCCTCGTCAAATATATAACACGGGGTTTTAATGTTGTTTATGTTCATATTATTAAAACAATTCACACACAAGTTTGGTGTATTCGATCGGGTCCTCGACGGGGAGGCCTTCGATAAGGCGGGCCTGGTTGTAGAGGATCTCAGCGTACTTCTTGAGGGAAGCCTCGTCCGCGGCTTTCAGCTTTTCAAATACCGGGTGGTTCGCGTTCAGTTCAAGCACCTTGTCGCTGACGGGCTTCTCGCCCTCGTTTCCGGGCATCGAGGCCAGAATCTTCTCCATTTCGATCGAGACGGGGCCGTCGGCGGTTATGCACACCGGATGCTCGGTCAGACGGGTCGAGATCTTAACGTCCTTGACCTTGCCGTCAAGCGCCTTTTTGATCGCGTCAAGCAGATCGCGGCTCTCCTCGCCGGCCTTGTCGGCAGCCTTTTTCTCTTCCTCGGTCTCAAGCTCAAGGTCGCCGCTGTTTATATTCTTAAATTCCTTTTCGCCGTATTCGCGCAGGACCTGCAGACAGAACTCGTCCACGTCCTCGGAAAGGAGCAGCAGATCGCAGTCCTTGGAAAGCACGGTCTGCGCCGCGGGCAGCTTCGCCAGGCGGTCGACCGAGTCGCCCGCCGCGTAGTAAATGTATTTCTGCTCGCTGCCCATGGCGGTGGTGTATTCGTCAAGCGTGATCATCTTTTTCTCTCTCGCCGAATAGAACATGAGCAGATCTTTGAGCAGCTCGGCGTTCTGACCGAATGAGTTGTAGCAGCCGAACTTGATCTGACGGCCGAAGTTCTTCCAGAACTCCTCATACTTGTCACGCTCGGCGGTGAGCATCGACTTGAGCTCGTTCTTTATTTTCTTTTCAAGGTTCCTGCGGATAACCGTGAGCTGTCTGTCCTGCTGAAGCATCTCGCGCGAGATGTTGAGCGACAGATCCTGACTGTCCACAACACCCTTTACAAAGCTGAAGCAGTCGGGCAAAAGATCCGCGCATTTGTCCATGATCATGACTCCCGAAGTATAAAGCTGGAGTCCCTTTTCATACTCCCTCGTGTAGTAGTCATACGGCGTTCTTGACGGGATAAACATCAGCGCGCTGTACGAGATCGCGCCCTCGGTGTTTGTGTATATGACCCGGGCCGGGTCGGTGTAGTCCATGAATTTCTCTTTATAGAAGTTGTTGTATTCCTCGTCAGTCACGTCCTTTTTTTGACGCTTCCAAAGCGGGATCATGCTGTTGACCGTCTCGAGCTCAGTGTATGTCTCATACTCGGGAGTGTAGTCTTCGCCTGCGTCCGCGGGGCGTTCTTTCTCGCGCGTTTTTTCGCGGTACATTCTTATGGGATAGCGTACATAGTCGCTGTATTTCTTGATTATGCCCGAAATTCTGTACTCCTCCAAAAACTCGCCGTAGTTTTCGTCATCGGTGTTGTCCTTTAAGGTCATTGTGATCTCGGTTCCCGCCTTGTCCTTCTGCGTCTCTTTTATCGTGTAGCCGTCTGCGCCCGAGCTTTCCCATACCCAGGCCTCGTCCGAGCCGAATGAGCGGCTTATGACCGTGACTTTTGATGATACCATGAAAGCGGAATAAAAGCCGACGCCGAACTGACCGATTATGTCTATTTTATCATCAAGGCTGTTCTCGGTCTTAAAGTCAAGGCTGCCGCTTTTGGCGATCGTTCCGAGATTGTTTTCAAGCTCATCTTTGGTCATGCCTATTCCGTTGTCGCTGACCTTGATCGTGCGCGCGTCCTTGTCGATGGTGATGAGAATTTCAAAGTCATCCTTGGAAAGACCGACCGAACTGTCGGTCAGACTTTTGAAATACAGCTTGTCTATCGCGTCGCTGGCGTTGCTGATAAGCTCGCGCAGGAAAATTTCCTTGTTTGTGTAGATCGAATTGATCATCAGGTCCATCAGTTTTTTGCTTTCTGTCTTGAATTGTTTTTTTGCCATTTTTCTGTCTCCTTGTCTTATGTTTTTTGCGCGTTCCAAATCAAAACGGGCGGTGAGTCACCGCCCTGCGCGTTTATTCATAAATAAGATTTTAGCACAACCGAAAAATAATGTCAATACGGGCGATGGCAAAAATTCTTTAATTTTCATGGATCTGTTATAAATTTAATGTAAACGATTTGCAAAATTTTCCTTGCAATGTATTTTAAGTTGTGCTATAGTTTATTAAGAAAATTAATTATTAATTATGTTAAGGAGTGAAATAAAATGAAAAAATTAATCAGCGGAATAATTATCGGCGCGGTTCTGGGCACGGCGATAGGCGGATTTGCTGTGAATTCAATTGTCGACAATCCGTTCCCGGTTGTGGTCAACGGCGAGAAAAAGAACATAGAGGGCTATAACATAGACGACAGAACATACTTTAAGCTGCGCGACATCGCCGACGCGGTCGGCGGTTTTTCGGTAGACTTTAAGGACAACACGATCCTGATCAACACCGAAGGCGCCGCGCCCGCGCCGACCGCGGCGGCGGAACCTTCGTCAGTCCCGGAAACATCTGTTATGGGACAGTCGGAGCGCAAAGACGCGCTTGACGCCTTCCTGAAAAATGACTTTGAGAATGCGACCGTTGTGACACAGGCCGATCAGACAAAGTCGATCGCCGAGGACAGTACGCAGATAGCCTGCAAAAATAAGACGATATCAAATTATTACGCCGATATTGACGGCGACGGCTATGATGAGCTTGTGATATTCTCCGAGGCCGCGCCCGAGGGTGACTATGAGATGAACTCGAACAAATGCATCTCTGTATGGGACTGCGGTGAGAACGGCGGAGTTACAAAGCTGCTTGCCAAGATAGGCTTGGCTTCGCGCACGTCTTACAGATATTCGGTTATCAGTTATAATGACAGAGAGTATTTGGTCGAGGCGGCCATAGACGGCAACAATGAGTATAAAACCGGAGAAATTAAGATACTCGACTGCAAAAACGGCGAATTCGTTTCGGTGCATAAGGTGAGCTATTCCGAGAACAAGACGGAAAACAGCCGCGTCATCGACGGTTCGGAAGTTACCGAGGATGAGCTCGACGCAGAGCTTGACGGTATTGAAAACGCGATAGTATATTCTCCCTACAGCGATTGATTTTGGGCAGTTTAAAAGAGCGGGCGCGCCCGCTCTTTTTTAGTCCATACTTATTTGCTCTATCCCAATGTCGGCCTCTCTGACCAAGGCGCCGACCGCGGGGATATTTCTGGTGCGGAACCTGCTCATGTTTATGATGCCCGAGCTTTCGGCGAGCGAGCCGCGGATGACCTTGCTGCCCTTACGCGGGGTCATAACGTTAACGCCCTGAGTCGAGCGCGTAGCCTTGAGCGGAATTTTGTCCGACTTGACCGCGACCGCCCTGCCGCTGTCCGAAAACAGCACGATCTCAAGCTTTTCACCCTGCGGCACGAAAAACATTTCAGCCATGGGCGACTTGTCCGAAAACGCTCCTGTCAGCTTGCGGCGGTTGGTCTTGGTCTGATACGCGCTGAGCGGAACCTTGGCCGCCTTGCCGTTTTCAAAGCAGAAGATCAGCTCGCCCTTAAAGTCGTCTGTCACAGCCATGCCGAGTATGCGTTCCTTGTCGGTGAGACCGAGAAGGTTCGGGATGAACTCACCCAAAAGGCTGGCCTTGCTGTCGGGTATGTCATAGGCCTTGAGCTTGTAGGCGCAGCCGCCCTCGGCGAAGAAGATGACCTCGCTGCTGTTCTGCGCCTCGACCTCCTGAACGAGCTCGTCGCCCTCCTTGAGCTTTTGCTCGCCGCTGGTTCTGAGCGACACGAGCGAGATCTTTTTGATATATCCGTCGCGCGTTCTGAAAAGCTTGACGTTATAGTCGGGGATCGTCTCCTCGACCGCTGGCTCAACGACTTCGTCCGCCGAGATTATCTCGGTCCTGCGGTCGGAGCCGTATTTTTTCGCGATCTGTTTGAGCTGCTTTTCGATAAGCTTGTTTATCCGCCGCTTGCTCTCGACCGTCTTGCGCAGATCGTCAAGTTCCGCGCGAAGGCTCTCGATCTCGGCGGTGCGCTTTAAAATATAATCCTTATTGAGGTTGCGGAGCTTTATCTCCGCGACGTATTCCGCCTGAGCCTTGGTTATGTTAAAGCCGCGCATCAGATTGGGGATAACCATTGAGTCATCCTCGGTCTCGCGGACAATTTTTATCGCCTTGTCAATATCGAGCAGGATAAGGCTGAGTCCCTCAAGCAGGTGCAGCTTCTCGCTCTTTTTTTCAATGTCAAAGGTGAGCGCGCGCTTTACGCAGCTTCTGCGGAAGCGCAGCCATTCGCAGAGAATATCGTTGACGCCCAGCACCATCGGCGACCCCTCGACAAGAACGTTGAAGTTGCAGCCGAAGCTGTCCTGAAGCGCGGTCATTTTGTAAAGCTTGGCCATGAGCCGATCGGGATCGGTTCCGCGCTTTAAGTCAATGGTTATCTTGAGGCCCTTAAGGTCGGTCTCGTCGCGGATGTCGGAGATCTCTCTCGCCTTTCCCGACTTGACCAGATCAACTATCTTGTCGATTATGACCTCGACCGTGGTGCTGTAAGGTATCTCGTATATGTCTATGCAGTTCTGCTTTTTGTCGTATCTGTATTTGGCGCGGACCTTGATCGAACCGCGGCCCGTGCGGTATATCTCGTCAATTTCCTGTTTGTTGTAAAGAAGCTGTCCGCCTGTCGGGAAGTCGGGGGCGGGCATTATATCCGACAGATCCGCCTCGGGGTCTTTCATAACCGCGATCGCCGCCTCGCAAAGCTCGCGCAGGTTAAAGCAGCAGATATTCGACGCCATTCCGACGGCTATTCCCTGATTGGGATTTGCCAGAATGTTAGGAAACGTGGTGGGAAGCAGAGTGGGCTCCTTCATTGTTCCGTCGTAGTTGTCAACGAAGTCGACCGTGTTTTTGTCGATCTCCCCGAAAAGCTCGGAGCAGATGGGGCTTAGCTTAGCCTCGGTGTATCTCGCCGCCGCGTACGCCATGTCGCGCGAATAGACGCGTCCGAAATTGCCCTTTGACTTCACAAGCGGCAGAAGCAGCGCGCCGTTGCCGTCGGTGAGGCGGACGAGCGTTTCGTATATCGCCGCGTCGCCGTGTGGATTGAGGCGCATCGTCTGGCCGACGATGTTGGCCGACTTTGTGAGACTGCCCGAAAGCAGGCCCATTTTGTGCATGGTATAAAGCAGCTTGCGGTGCGACGGCTTAAGACCGTCGATCTCCGGTATAGCTCTGGAAATGATAACGCTCATGGCGTAGGGCATGTAGTTGTTTTCCAGAGTGTCTGTTATTTGTTGTTCCTGAATAATTGGTTTTTTCATATTTATTTCCTGTTCTGTAAATTATCTTTCAGATGATCGCGTTATGACACGTCCGCCATGTCGATGAAATTGTGGCCCTCCTCGGCGATATGCTCCTTCCTGCCGGACAGATTGTCGCCCAGCAGAAGGTCGAACACCTCTTGTGTCCTTATAACGTCGTCGGGCATAATTTTGATGAGCCGCCGCGTCTCTGGGTTCATGGTCGTGCGCCACATCATGTCGGGCTGGTTCTCGCCGAGGCCCTTGCTGCGCTGTATTGTGTATCTCCGGCCGTCGATCCTTTTGAGTATGTCGGCCTTTTCCTGCTCGCTGAACGCGAAATAGGTGTCCTTTTTGGTGTTTATCTCATAAAGGGGCGATTCCGCGATATAGACGTATCCCTTTTCGATAAGCGTGGGGACCAGACGGTAGATCATAGTCAGCACCTGAGTGCGGATATGGTAGCCGTCAACGTCGGCGTCGGTGCAGATTATAACTTTGTTCCAGCGCAGATTGCCGAGGTCGAACGAGCTGAGGTCCTTGTTGTGCTTTGACTTGATCTCGACTCCGCAGCCCAGAACGCGCAGCAGATCGACGATAACGTCGCTTGAAAATATCTTGTCATAGTCCGCCTTGAGGCAGTTCAGTATCTTGCCCCGAAGCGGGATTATCGCCTGGAACTCGCTGTCGCGGCCGAGCTTGCAGGCGCCCAGCGCCGAGTCTCCCTCAACGATATAGACCTCGCGCTTTTCGGGGTCCTTGCTTCGGCAGTCCACGAATTTTTTGACCCTGTTTGAAACGTCAAGGCTGCCGCCGAGCTTTTTCTTAACGTTGATGCGCGTCTTTTCGGCCGTCTCGCGGCTGCGCTTGTTGACAAGGACCTGACCGCATATCTTGTCGGCCTCCATTTTGTTTTCAATGAAGTATATGTCAAGAGTCTTGCGCAGAAATTCGGTCATCGCGTCCTGAATGAATTTGTTGTTTATCGCCTTTTTTGTCTGGTTCTCATAGCTCGTCATGGTGGAGTAGGAGTTCGAGACAAGGATAAGGCTGTCCTGAATGTCGCTGTACTGAATTTTGCCCTCGTTTTTGTTGTACTTGTTCTCGGCCTTTAAGTATTTGTCGATCGAGTACACAAATGCGTTCCTCACGGCCTTGTCGGGCGAGCCGCCGTGCTCCAGAAAGCTCGAGTTGTGGTAATACTGCGTGGTGTTTATCTCGTTTGAGAAGCAGAACGCAAAGCTCATTTTAAGCTTATATTCGGGCAGGTCCTCTCTGTCGCGTCCGCTGCGCTCCGCCTCGGCGAAGTACGGCTCAGTGAATGTCTTGCCGCCCGCGAGCTCCTTCACATAGTCAACTATTCCGTGCTCATACAAAAACTCGGTTTCCTCGAACTTGCCTCGGCTGACCTCGTTTTTCAGTACGAAGCGTATGCCCGGGTTCACGACCGCCTGCCGTTTCAGCGTGTCCTTGTAATATTCAAGCGGTATGTCGATGTCGGTGAAAACCTTAAGGTCGGGCCGCCAGAGAATTTTAGAGCCAGTGTGCCTGTGGCGGAACTGCGTCTTTTTGAGACCGCCGACGTTTTTGCCTTTTTTGAACTCAAGCTCGTATTTGTATCCGTCGCGCTGAATGACAACGCTCATGTATTCCGAGCTGTACTGCGTGGCGCAAAGGCCGAGTCCGTTTAAGCCGAGGCTGAACTCATAGTTGCCGCCGGTGTTGTTTTTGTATTTTCCGCCCGCGTAAAGCTCGCAGAAAACCAGCTCCCAGTTGTATTTTTTCTCGCGCTCGTTATAATCGACCGGAATTCCGCGGCCGTAGTCCTCGACCTCGATCGACTTGTCAAGAAAGCGGGTTATGCTGATAACGTTGCCGAAGCCCTCTCTCGCCTCGTCGATAGAGTTTGACAGTATCTCGAACACCGAATGTTCGCAGCCGTCAATGCCGTCCGAGCCGAATATTACCGCGGGGCGCTTGCGCACCCTGTCGGGCCCCTTAAGCAGTACAATGCTTTGATTATTATATTTTCTCGCGCACATATTTTAATTCCTCCAAACAATTCAAGTCATTATAACATAAAAAAAATTACATGTAAAGAATAATTTGTCTTAAAAATTCTTACTATAATATTACAATTTATTATTGCAATATTTTAAGAAATATTGTATAGTAATAACAGATAATCATGAAAGAGGTGGCTTAAATGGAAAAAGCAAAAGTATATTTCACGTCCGAGATCACGCCCGAGGCTGTGATCAGGATGTATGAGGCTCTGGGCCGCGCGCTTAGCGGAAACGTGGCGGTGAAGCTGCACTCGGGCGAGAAGGGAAACCAGAACTATTTGCGGCCCGAGTTCGTAAAGCCGATGGTTGAATATGTGGGCGGCACCGTGGTTGAGTGCAACACGGCCTATGACGGCGAGCGCAACTATACCGACAAGCATATGAGGCTCATGGACGAGCACGGCTGGTCAAAGCATTTTAAGGTCGACCTTATGGACGCCGAGGGCCCCGACCTCAAGCTTGAAATACCGAACGGAAAAATTCTTAAAGAGAATTTGGTCGGCAAAAATATTAAGAATTATGACTCGATGCTTGTTCTGTCGCACTTTAAGGGCCACCCGGCGGGCGGCTACGGCGGCGCGCTCAAGCAGCTTTCGATAGGCTGCGCCTCGACTGTCGGCAAGTGCCTTATCCACTCGGGCGGCACGATAACCGATCAGAACATTGTCTGGGGCCATATGGCCGAGCAGGACGTGTTCTGCGAGTCAATGGCGGACGCGGCGATGAGCGTTGCCGAGATGTTCGGCGAAAATATCGCCTACGTCAGCATGATGTGCAACCTCTCGGTCGACTGCGACTGCTGCGCGGTTGCGGAGGATCCGTGCATGGCGGATATAGGCATCCTGTCGTCGACCGATCCGGTGGCGCTTGACAAGGCCTGCATGGATCTGATATACTCCTCAAACGACCCCGGCCGCGATCATTTCATCGAACGCGTGGAGTCGCTCCACGGCTCCCACACGATTGACGCCGCGGCGGACCTAGGCTTCGGCACCAAAGAATACGAGCTGATCAGAATTTAATAAAAATCGGGCCGAAATGGTAGCGCTCAATAAAACAGTAAAAAACAGTAATGTTTTGATTTTTGGCAACGGCATAGTTTTTGCTATGCTGTTGCTTCGTTTTTTTGGAACAACGACAGCGGGAGAAGGCCTACTAAGTCATAGTGTATGTCTATGTTCTGTTTGCGCTTGCCGTTTTCGTCTTTCTGTGGAGCGTGGACATAAACTCGCTTTACACTGTCTACTTTTTTAGTATACATCCAAAAATTTTTCAAAAAAAACACCTCCAAAGTATTGACTCGTTCATGGGTGGACATGATATAATGTTATTTATAATAACAATATCCTTTATGGAAGGCAAGGGATAAATGAAAATTTAAAAAATTTATTGCTCACTGAATTTGTAAAAACAAAAATAAAAAAATATATAAAGGAAGTGAAATTAAATGAAACGTATTATTTCTTTCATGCTTGTGCTGAGCATGCTCTTGACAGTGGTGCCTACCTTGGCTTTTGCACAGGACAGCACAAGGGATGAGCTCAGCGCGATTCAAGAATCATTGGAAAACGCGGATCCTGTTCTGAAAGAGCAATATCCCGGCGGTCTGTTTGCGATACCGCAGATCGCCGCCGAGGTTGATGAGAACGCGGGAGAACCTCTGACGTTCTATATTGCCAGATACGGCGGGACCCAAGGCGAGGCGAAGCTCAGTCTCAGGTTCCAGGACTATTCAGCGCAGTACGGCAAGGACTACACCGCCGAGGTGGAGAAGTCTGTTTTCTCAAAGGACAAGATCGAACCAAACGAGAACGCGGTTCCGATCATGTATATGTTCTCGCAGGAAAACCCTCTGACCGGCGAGGACGCCACCTATGAGGATCTGGTGGCCCAATACGGCGAGGAAAGCGTGCAGCATATGGAGGAGCTGGTCGGTGAATACATCGAGGCCACAGCGAAGGATGAGGAAGAATCCGCCGGTGAGGCGGAGAAAGACGCTGCCGCCGCCGACGAAAATGCTGCCGTCGACGAGAATGTTGTAGCCGACGAGGATGTTCCTGCCGACGAGAATGCTGCCGCCGACGACGAAGATGTTCCTGCCGACGAGGATGTTGCCGCCGACGAGGATGTTGCCGCCGACGAGGATGTTCCTGCTGACGAGAATGTTGTTGCTGACGAGGATGCTGCCGCCGACGAGGATATTCCTGCCGACGAGGATAACGAGGAGGCGGACGCGCCGGCGCAAAGCGAGTCCGTTTCCGCAGAGGAGCCCATATATCAGAGCGCCGGCGAAGCGGAGGAAAAAAGCCCCCTTTACGCCCTGAACGATCAGGTCAGCCAGTTCTCGGGCAGCAATCTTACCTTTGGCAACTTTATAACCGGGGAAAATTCCGATCCCGAGACTGCCCGCATCAGCAACGAGCTGATGGCCGAGGCTTTTCCCTGCGCCGAAACAGAGGTCGTGTTTGAGGACGGGGAGACTCTGAAAAAAGTCACGGTGTACCCCAACGACGACGACGAGAGCAACGGCGACAGAGTGTTTGTGGCATACATAAACGGCTCGGGCGACGGCTATGCCCTTGACGTGAGAAACAACGCGCAGATCACCATTAAGGACGACGAGGCCTATGTTTCTCCCTATGTTTATGTGGACAGCGGCACGGTTAGCGGCATCAGCGAGGACTCCGACAGCTTCAAGGCGGAGCTGCGCCGTAACGACCCCCTGTATCAGCTCAGCACTGTGACGTTCACAGCCATTACAGACACCAATAATGTGCTGATCCAGGGCAACGTGGTATTCATGCCCGGCATGGACACACAGACCATAGAAGTACCTATGACCGGTGTTGCGGGCAGCGGAGCGAAAACCATATACCTGAGCCTTGCCAATGCCGTGGGCTGTGACGTCAGCGAAAACTATACCCCGGTGGAAATTTTGCCCGCCTCAAATGACTCAAGCGACGGTATTGTCACGAGTGCAGCGACGGGCAAGAAACTCTCGAAATCCGATCGCAATAATCCGTTTAACACTGACGGAGAAGAGTTTTATGACCATTTTGAATTTGATATAGAGGGCCTTTCCTCCTCATTTCAGAGTATGCAAAACGGAAATTGCAAAGGCGTAAGTTCCGGATACAAAGACGGATATTATTATTTAGATATTCCGGATCATGGGTGCGGATGCACCGGCGCTTATATATACAAGGAGCGCGACTTCGATTTGATGCTTGACGATTATCAGTCGATTCCCCCGATTCAATCGGTCTCCATAGATTGGTACGCGAATGATTATGAAGGCGTCAGAGCGAACTATAACTTTTTGTCCTTTGAAGAATGTACTCCGATGAAGGATGACAACGGCACATTCCACGGACCGTCAAACATCACTTTTGTGGGAGATCACACGTCCGGACAGAAAACAACCATAAATATGCAAACCGGAGAGGTAGATGACCCCGGCGGCGCCAGACATGATTACAGCCCAAGTAATTTTATAAAGCGTAGCAAAGCGCCTAACAGATGGCCGTCCATTAGACCGCGTTGTTTCGTATGGGAGGTTTACAAGAACAGCGGCGGCGTAAACGGTATGCACACCGAGATCAAAGCTGTCCGTTTCGACTATATGGAAGTACCCTTTGAAATGGTAAATCCCGACCCCATTGACGGCGTGATCCCCGGCACGCTGGAGATGAAGTCCAGGGACAATAAATCACAGGGCACGAAAATGAACTTTTACGGCAGAGAGAAGATATCCCTTGTAGAAACAAGCAAAGACGACAACTATGAGCTGACCGGAATGGAGTTTATTATCAATAATAAAACAAGCAATATAAACAATAAAGCAGACCCCTTGTTTGACCCGAAAGGCTTGACCCTTGATTTGTCGGAGTTATGGTCTTACTGCTTCGATTGCTTTCAATGTGACAACGTAACGGCAGACAACGATTACGGCACCATTAAGCTGAAGCCTATCTATTCGAAGAAGGCTGTTTCGGTCACGCTTAAATCCGACAAAAACGGCGGCATGAAGCTGACCGATAATACATCTTCACACGTCCCCTGGAGCCTGAACAGTGGCGACAAGGATAAGAAAATCACCCTCTATGCGGCGGACAATATAACCATCGAGCCGTACGACCAAGATGAACGCTATAATTTTGCGGGCTGGGGCGGCAGCTCCTCGCCCATAGGACAGTCCGGCGCGCAGTATCAGATCCCATTCAGCATGACCGATGAAAAGAGTACCCTCAAGCTGGAACCCAAGGATTATATCATATATCCGAAGTATTCGGCGGAAGGCACATTTGTGCGGCTGAGTCTCGATAAAACGGTTTCCGATATAAATATTCCGCTTGAGCAGATACAAGCCGATATAGACGACATGATGAAGAATAACAACATGAAGGCGGGAGACGTCATTTCGATCGATTTGAGAAAGTTCCTCGATCCCGACATATATCACTCCGTATCGACCAAGCATGTACCCACCTGGACGGTCAACACCGAAAATCATCCGTGGAAGGGACTAAACATAGGCGGCTGGACGCTGTATTATGAGATACACAACGGCGATAACGAGATAACGCTCAGCTTTGAGAATGCGGACGCGGCGGAGGTTCCGGAGTTAAACGGCAAGGCCTTAAAGTACAGCGCAAGTCTGCTCAATCCGCCGGTGCTCAACACCGGAGAGCCGCTCAACGGATATGAGCCCGCGGCAGGCGCCACGGTTTCGGCAGGCTCTTTCTACGGTCTTACCAAATCGGACGGCACATATTCTCTCCACTGGACGGAGGGCGATGAAGCATCCGGGGAAAATATCAGCTACCCGATGATGCTAAACAGCGGCAACGAGTACATAACCGCGCTTATAAACAGCAATCATATCAATACTCTTGCTCTGCTGAAGCCCGATAAGCAGACAGGCAAGGTCGGCGATGTAGTCGTTGACTTTTACGCCAGTGAGGAAGAGCCGCAGCCCGTCGGCATTTCGGTGCTTGTAGGGCCGAGCGGCGAAATACCGTCCTACGAAAAGGACGAGACCCAAAACGCCGCGATGGGACAGGTCAATATGTCCGACAGTTCCGTCGGATTCAGATTAAACGTCCACGACCAGTATAAAAAGCTTAAGAGCGTGGTATTCACAATATACGATAAAGAAATGGCAAAGCGCAATGAATATACGGTCGATGTACAGCCCGACTCATACGACTACGCGGTGGATCTTACTTCGGTCCCCACCGAACTTGATACGGGCGAGATCGTGAAGATGCCCTTGAACGCGCTGCTTAACTTCCATGACGGTGACCGGGTATTCGTAGACCTCAAAGGGGCCGAGACCGTAACCGGCGCCGACGGCACAGTCGGCGAGGTGGAGGTCAGCTACGGCGAATTTGACACCGGAATTACATTCCATGAGGTGCCCGGTCAGGACATAGAGATTCAGATCCCGAATATAGGGCCGGATGAGACCAGCCCCGACCTGCCTACCCTGGACGTTATCGGCAAGATGACCCCCAAGGTTTCGGCCGGGCCTCTGACAGTGCAGGCCATCGTAACCGCTACCAGCTTTGAGTGCAATATCGGATTTTCCGTGGGCTTGCTGAATAAGGTTCTTAAACAGCAATTCCCGGAAAAGCTCACCACACAGAAGGAAATGGACGCATATACGGAAAGGGAGGTCGCCAAAAAAGAGTTAAAAGAAGCATCCAAGAACTTAGATAACGTATCAAAGAATTCGGATGACCCAATAGAGCAGGCAAACGCCGTTGCAAACCTTAATGAAGCGCAGGAGAAGTATGATGCTGCCGATGCGGCTTGGAGTGAAGCCGCAAACACAGACCCTATCACCGGCGGTAATCAAGCGCAGAATATAACAACTCCGGACAAAAACCAAATGTCGGACGTGTTGAACACGGCGAAAAATTCGGCAAAGGCGTTTGACAAAGACACCGCCGCATTGGACAAATTACTGGATGCTCTTACACAAGCCGACAGTTATACCGATAAAAGACAGGCGGCCGCGGCAAGAGACGCTGTCGTGAAGAGCAAGGGTTCCATAGGCATGAATCTGGGCATGACCTTCGGCATCACGTTCAAATTTGTTGCGGGTGTTTCACCCGACAATCCCGAAGAGGGCACGTGGCTGTTTGACAATGCTATGGTTTACGGTCAGGTCGGATTTGCGATAAGCGGCGTGTTCTATATTACGATACCCGGCTTCCCGATACCTATGTATGCAGGCTTCGGATTCTCGACGTCGCTCGGTCTGTATAACGGAATACAGTCAACGAAAACCACTACGCTCAACGAACTTCAGATAGACCCGAAATCGTTGGTATACAAGGGCAATATCCCGATATCGATAGGCATCGAAGGCTTTGTGGGCGCGGGCATACGAAAGCTGCTGTCCCTGGAGTTTGACTTGGGCTTTTTGCAGCAGTTCAATCTTGGCTTTGGGCCGGGTACCTCCGGAACGGGAACCTCCACCTTCTATGGCGCCTTTGAAATAAATCTTGTGTTCCTCAACTTCAACTGGAAATTCCTGCAGCAATCGTGGGACTACACCCTCTATAATGTGGGCAGTGTACAGGCGGCCGTGGACGAGGCAATGCAGGGCTTTGATCCCAAGCTCTCCGAGATGGAGGTAAATACCGAGGATTATGAGAATTCGTTCTATGTTCCGGGAACAGGGGAAGTTACGGCTGTGTCCGCCGCGGAACAGACAAATCGCTACGACCTGGTTACGGACAGCGTAAATATGCGCACCAATGTGGTGCCTCTCGGCGGCGGCAAATATTTCACGGCATTTGAAGGCATAGACTCTTCAAGAGATAAGTACAACAGAAACGCCGTATATTACAGCATATATAACGGCAGCGACTGGTCAACGCCCGCGATCCTGCAAAACGACGGCACCATTGACACAGGTCTTAACGTGGATGATTTCGGAGACAAGATAATGATCAGCTGGACGTCGGCGGACAAAACCTTCACAGAGGATGATTTTACGGAACTTGACATCGAGTCTCAGGATGAAGAATTTAAAATTCCCTACGACTCTTCGCTCAAGATGCTGTCATCCCTGGACGTTTACAGCGTGGTCATAGACAAGAACGCGGCTGCGAACGGAATTCCCGAACAGAGCATTACGCAGGTCACCAAAAACACGGAAACCGAAGACCGGTTTAAATGGGGCCTCGCCCATGAGAGCCCCCATGCGGTACAGCTCCCCGACGGCAGGATAGTTCTGTTCTATACGACGGTGGACTATAACGAATACGGCGGCGATAAGATAACCACCCTGTCGCAGCTGCTGTCGGTTCCCGGTGTTACAATGTACAGGATCTACGAAAACGGAGCATGGTCCGAGACCTATTCCGAGTCCGAAAAAGGGAAGTACGGCAACGAGTGGTACGGCCAGAGAATTCTGGATGTGAACCTCAGCGATCCCGATGGAGAGACAACATATTATCCTCTCGCGGGACAGACTGATATGATCTCCACCAACTATGAGGGTGAAGATAAGATACTTGCCGCATATGTGGTTGACGGCGACAACAACCTTGCAACTTCCACCGACAGAACCGTATTTATGTCGGTTCTGACTCCGGACAGCGACAACAGTATGGTGACATCTGCGCCTATCAACCTGAGCGGCATGGCAGATGTATCACATCCCCGGTTTGTCAGGAGCGTGACAGACGAGTTCGGCGAGGTGAACATGATAGTATGGGCGCAGAACGGCGAGCTGAGATACCTCAATCTGGACAAGATGTTCGGCGATTATGATTTCGGCAATGAAAGCGATAGTATTCCGGATGAAGACAAAATAATGCTTGAAAAGTCCGAGATAACGCTGCCGAACGGCACCCAAATACCGAGTTACACCTTAAAGGATGCGTATCACGCGGGCGTTGCCATATACAACGACCCCGATCCCGAAACCGGAGAAGTCGGTATGTCTTACGGAAACGGCTACACTGTTGTAAACGGCGAGGACGGCAATGTGTATGTATTGTGGCCCCAGTCCACGGGTGATGAGCAAAAGCTCATGATATCCACGCTGACTCTGCGTCCCAACGAAAACGGCACATATGACGAGCTGTGGCGCATACCAAGAGAATTCTCGCTTCAGAGCGAAAACGACGAGGAACGCGAGTATGTTGACAATCCTGCCGCGGGCGTAGATGAAAACGGAAATATGGTAATACTCTACAACGACTTTGACATGGTTGACGTTACAACCACCGACGAGGACGGCAACGAGATCATGGCGGGCAAAACGCGGGATAACAACGATCTGTGCGCGGCGCACTTTACGTCGATAGGCTCCCTTGAATTCACGGAGGACAGCATTGAGCTTTCAAACGACTATCCGAAGGCGGGCGAGGACTTCAGCGTGACCACTGAGGTCGAGAACACCGGACTGCTGGCAAGCAAGAGCGTGAATGCCAAGGCTGAAATTGTTGAAACCGCGGCTGACGGCAGCGAGAATGTGGTTCAGACCGTTGACGCGTCAAGCGAGGATATGCTGCTGGCGGGAGGTAAGACAGAAATTACGGCGTACCTTGACATGACACAGGATATGATCGACAAGGCGCTTGCGGGCGCAAGCTATAAGGCGGTGCTCACGGTAAGCGAGCCGGGCCGCAGCGAAACATCTTCGGCCGCAGCGCCAATAAGAGTAGGCTCCAGACTGGATATCGGCAATATTAACGTGATCAGCGGCAGAAGCCATGAAATAAAGGGCATAGATGAAAACGGCAGCTTGATCAGAGGCGATGTGAACGGCTCAGTATTTGTGGTAGATACCGAAATCACGAACAGCGGCAACGTGGCGGCAAGCAATCCCAGACTGGTTATGGAAATTGAAAATCAGAATGTTCTTGACGACCCGAATGCTCCCGATATGGATACGGCTTCGGTTGAGGAAATTCAAGAGTATCTTGAAAACGCGCCGCAGAATGCCAGCGTGGTAAACTCCTCGGGCTTCACTCCGTACACCGAGGTGGGCTGGATGGATGAAGACGGCGATATTGAACCGATCGGGGCAGGAGAGTCCGCGACCGTTAGGATCCATTCCATGCCGATAACCGATGATAAGTTCTCGGCGAACAAAGCCGCGGGATTTATGCTTGAAGTTTACGACGGCGAGAAACGCGCTCCTCTCTATGACGAAGCCGGTGAGGTGAACGGCGAAGGAACCTACAACCTTGACGCGTTTAATGTCAACGCCTTTAAGTCATTCACCGGGACGATCCCCGAAGAGGACGTTCCCCTTGCGCTAAACATCAGGCAGGATGGCAATGATGTAGAACAGGCAGAGGTCGGTATCGGCGGCATACTGTCACTTGAAGCCGGGATACTTCCTCTTGCGGCGGCGGCAGACAGCAATGTGACATGGAGCAGCAGCAACGAGAACATTGCCAAGGTAGGCCCCAACGGCGACGTTACCGGCATCGGATCCGGAACCGCGACCATAACGGCCGCGATCGACGGAACCGAGCTAATTGACAGCGTGACCGTAAATGTGAAAGAGTCGTCCGGAGGACAGTCGCCATCAGGCGGAGGACACTCGTCATCAGGCGGAGGAGGCGGCGGAACGTTCGGAACGAGCAATGCCACACCCACGCCCACGGAAGAGCCGCAGGCAACTGCCGAGCCGGCAAAAGAACTTCCGTTTGCCGACGTGAACCCAACCGACTGGTTCTATGATGATGTAAAATACGCATACGAAAACGGTCTGATGAACGGTGTGAGCGATACGGAATTTGACCCGAACGCGAATATAACCAGAGGAATGTTCGTAACGGTTCTGCATCGAATAGACGGCTCACCGGAGGCAGGAACAAGCAGCTTTGCTGATGTCCCGACGGATGCCTACTATCATGACGCCGTGGCATGGGCAAGCGCAAACGGAATTGTAAACGGCTACTCCGACACGGAATTCGGTCCGGATGACGATATTCTTCGCGAACAGATGGCGGCGATGCTATACAGGTACGCCGCATACAAGGGCATAGACACCTCTGTGGGAGAAGATACGAATATTCTGAGTTATACGGACGCGGGAGAGATAAGCGAATACGCAATTCCGGCTATACAGTGGGCATGCGGAGCCGGACTTATGAGCGGAAACGGCGACGGAACATTAACGCCGCTTGGCAATGCCATCCGCGCGGAAGCGGCAACCGTATTCGGAAGATTTGATAAGACGCTGCAAAAGTAAAATATATTTGACGCCTTATCATTTAAAGGGGCTGTCGCAATAAGTGAGCAAAAAAACAACCGAGTGACCCGAAAAAGGGTTGCCCGGTTGTTTGTTTTGCGGTATAATTTAAGTGACTCATTGTGCAGCCCCCATTTCTGTTTGGTTTTGTCACTTAACATTATACCTGAGACTGCTCTATGAGTCATCTTTTTTGGACATTTTATTTTTTTGATATTATTGTTCTATTTTTTCCGACGAAAAGCCCGATTTTTTTGACCTCGCGGGCAATATAACGATTGACACGGGAAATTTTTAAGTGTATAATTTATGAATAACAAGTCGAAAGGCGGGGAGATCATGAATTTTATGGAGGAACGCATACGGGAAGAGGGACGCGTCAAGGAAGGCAACGTGCTTAAGGTCGACAGCTTCCTCAACCACCAGATGGACATTGATTTGTTTGAGCGGATGGGCCGCGAGTTCAAGGAGCGGTTCAAGGACAAGAACATAAACAAAATCCTCACGATCGAGGCTTCGGGCATAGGGATCGCCTGCATCGCGGCGAGGTATTTCGGCGTGCCGGTGGTTTTTGCCAAAAAGTCTCACAGCATCAACATTGACGGCGATGTTTACATGGCCGAGGTCGAGTCGTTCACTCACATGCGCACCAACCGCGTCATAGTCTCAAAAAAGTTTTTAAGCGAGGGCGACCGCGTGCTTATCATTGACGATTTTCTCGCGAACGGCTGTGCCTTGAAGGGGCTTATCGCGATAACCGAGGCGGCGGGAGCCGAGGTCGAGGGAATAGGGATCGCGATCGAAAAGGGGTTCCAGCCCGGCGGCGAGGCTATCCGCGACATGGGCTACGATCTGCAGTCGCTGGCGATCGTTGACGGTATGGACGCCGAGAGCGGCGAGGTTATTTTCAGAGAACAGTAATTGGGGGATTATGTTGTGAAAAAGGATAATAATATTAAAGAGAAGCAGCCCGCTTCAACCGAGAACATATACAAGCTTGACGGCAGAGTGCCGATAGGAAAGGCGGTGCCGTTCGGGCTTCAGCACATTCTGGCGATGTTTGTCGCCAATATCGCGCCGATACTTATTGTGACGGGCGCCTGCGGCATCGGCCCGCAGGACACGGCAAGGCTTATTCAGACCGCGATGATCGTGGCGGGCGTCGGCAGCCTTATTCAGCTCTTCCCGATATGGCGGATCGGCTCGAGGCTCCCGATAGTTATGGGAATAAGCTTCACCTTCGTTTCAGTGCTTTGCTATATAGGCCCGGCATACGGCTACGAGACCGCGATAGGCGCGATCATGGTCGGCGGCGTTGTCGAGGGAATTCTGGGCCTGTTCGCGAAGTATTGGCGCAGGATCATCTCGCCGATCGTGGCGGCCTGCGTGGTTTCGGCGATAGGCTTTTCGCTGCTGTCCGTGGGCGCGAGCTCGTTCGGCGGCGGCACCGGCAGCGAGCAGTTCGGCTCGCTCACCAACTGGGTGCTCGGCGGCGTGACGCTGCTCTCGTGCATATTGTTCAATATATTCGCTAAGTCATACTGGAAGCAGCTTTCGGTGCTTTTCGGACTGATCGTCGGCTACATACTGGCGGCGGCGATAGGAGTCGTGGATTTCAGCAGCCTTAAAGACACCTCGGTTGTGGCTCTGCCGTCGATCCTGCCGTATAAGCCGGTGTTTAACATAAACGCGATAATTTCGGTAACGCTTATTTTCTTGGTTTCGGCCACCGAGACCATAGGCGACACGTCTGCGCTCACGTCAACCGTGCTGGGCCGCGACGTGTCCGACAAGGAAATTTCGGGCTCGATAGCCTGCGATGGATTTATCAGTTCGCTTTCGGCCTGCTTCGGCTGCCTGCCGATAACTTCGTTCAGTCAGAACATAGGCCTTGTGGCAATGACAAAGGTCGTCAACCGCTTCACGATCGCGACGGGCGCGTGCATAATGATACTCGCGGGAATTTTCCCGATCTTCGGCGCATTGCTCGCGACGCTTCCGGAGGCGGTGCTGGGCGGCTGCACGATCATGATGTTCGGAACTATCTTAGTCAGCGGCCTCCGCATGATAGGCGACTGCGGCTATACTCAGCGTAATATCACGATCGCCGCGCTTTCGCTGAGCATCGGCCTCGGCTTCACACAGGTTCCGGAAATATTTGACATGTTCCCGAGGATGATCCAGAGCGTGTTTGCCGAGAACTGCGTGGCGGTGGTGTTCCTGTCGGCGATAATTCTGAATTTGGCGCTGCCGAAGAACATGGAGGCCGACAAAAACTAAAAAGTGAATTATTGGAGGAAAATGAATGTACAGCCGTGACAATATACGAAATTTTTCAATAATCGCCCATGTGGACCATGGCAAAAGCACTCTGGCCGACCGCCTTTTGGAGCTGACCGGAGCGCTGACGCAGAGGGAGATGCAGGAGCAGATCCTCGACAACATGGAGCTTGAGCGCGAGCGCGGTATCACGATAAAGGCCCGCGCCGTCCGCCTTGTGTACAAGGCGAAGGACGGCCGCGAGTATTATCTTAATCTGATCGACACCCCGGGCCACGTTGACTTTAATTATGAGGTCTCGCGCTCATTGGCGGCCTGCGAGGGCGCGGTGCTCGTTGTGGACGCTGCGCAGGGGATCGAGGCACAGACCCTCGCGAACACCTATCTCGCCTTTGAGCACGACCTTGAGATCGTGCCGGTCATTAACAAGATCGATCTGCCCGGCGCGAGGCCCGACGAGGTAAAGCGGGAGATCGAGGACATAATCGGCATAGACAGCGAAAATGCGCCGCTTATCTCTGCCAAAAACGGCGTTAATATCGAGGAGGTCCTTGAAAAGATCGTAGAGCTTGTCCCGCCTCCGGGCGGCGATGAGAGCAAGCCGCTCAAGGCTCTTATTTTTGACTCCTACTATGACGCGTACAAGGGCGTTATAGTCTACGTCCGCGTTATGGACGGCAGCCTCAAGTCGGGCACGCGGATAAAAATGATGGCCACCGGCAGCGAGTTTGACGTGGTTGACGTGGGCTATCTGCTGCCGAACGGCATGCTGCCCGCGGATGAGATTTCCGCCGGAGAGGTCGGCTTCATAACCGCCAGCATCAAGAGCGTTCAGGACGTCCGCGTGGGCGACACCGTGACCACGGCCTCAAACGGCGCGTCCGAGGCGCTGCCGGGCTATAAGGACGTCAAATCTATGGTGTACAGCGGAATTTATCCCGCGGACGGCGCCAGATACGACGATCTGCGCGACGCCCTCGAAAAGCTAAAGCTCAACGACGCGGCGCTTAATTTTGAGGCCGAGACCTCGATAGCGCTCGGCTTCGGCTTCAGGTGCGGATTTCTGGGTCTGCTCCATATGGAGATCATTCAGGAGCGGCTTGAGCGAGAGTTCAATCTTGACCTTGTGACGACGGCCCCGTCGGTTGAATATAAGGTGATAAAGACCGACGGCACGACGATCAGCGTGGATAACCCGACCAATATGCCCGAGCCATCGGAGATCGACTATATGGAGGAGCCCGTGGTGCGCGCCGCGATACTTACCCCGAAGGAGTATGTGGGAAGCATTATGGAGCTGTGCCAGGGCCGCCGCGGAACGTATATCGACATGGAATACCTTGACCCGAACAGAGTTCAGCTCAACTATCTGATGCCGCTCAACGAGATAATCTACGACTTTTTCGACGCTTTAAAATCCAGAACAAGAGGCTACGCGTCGTTTGACTATGAGTTTGAGAAATATCAGAAGTCAAACCTCGTGAAGCTTGACATGCTGCTCAACGGCGAGGCGGTAGACGCGCTTTCGTTTATCGTTCACGCCGACAGAGCCTATCCCCGTGGCAGGAAGATGGCGGAAAAGCTCAAGGAGGTCATTCCGCGCCAGCTCTTCGAGGTGCCGATCCAGGCGGCCGTGGGCGGAAAGATCATCGCCCGCGAGACCGTGAAGGCTATGCGCAAGGACGTGCTTGCCAAGTGTTACGGCGGCGACATAAGCAGAAAGAGGAAGCTGCTCGAAAAGCAGAAGGAAGGCAAAAAGCGCATGCGTCAGGTCGGCAGCGTGGAGGTGCCGCAGGAGGCGTTTATGTCGGTGCTCAAGCTTGACGAGTAATTTGGGGGAATTATATGACCGGAATTTATGTTCACATTCCGTTTTGCGTTAAAAAGTGTTTGTACTGCGACTTTAACTCATATCCCGGGCTTCGGGATATGAGTTATTCCTATGGCGAGGCGGTCGTCCGCGAAATTGAAAACTCGCCGTTTAAGGGCGCGGATGTTGACACGGTTTATTTCGGCGGCGGAACGCCGACGTCGATCGACACGGAAATAATTATTGACATTTTGGCGGCGCTCAAAGCCGAATTTAGTATTTCCGATAGCGCCGAGATCACGATCGAGTGTAACCCGGGAACCGCGGACCGCGCCGCGCTGATTCGGCTCCGCGGGGCGGGCTTCAATCGTCTCAGCGTCGGCTGCCAGTCGGCGGATGATAAAATTCTTTCGCGGCTCGGCAGGATCCACACCCACGCCGAGTTTGTCGATTGTTTTAATTCCGCACGGAGTGCGGGATTTGATAACATTTCGGCCGATCTGATGTTCGGCCTGCCGGGTCAAAGCCCGGAAATATGGTGCGATACACTCGAAAAGATCACGGCTCTTGGGCCGGAGCATATCTCGGCCTATTCGCTTAAAGTCGAGGAAGGAACGCCGTTTTATGAGATGAAAAAGCGCGGCGCGCTTGAAATCCCCGACGATGACCGGAACCGGGCCATGTATGATGAGGCGGTGGATTTTTTAAAACGCCGCGGATATGAGCGTTATGAAATTTCCAATTTCGCGAAGCCCGGATTTGAGTCGCGTCACAATCTCATATACTGGCGGCTCGGCGATTATATCGGCTTCGGTGCGGGCGCGCACTCGTTCGCGGGCGGCAGGAGGTTCTCAAACCCTTTGGGGATAGAAGAATATATCGCCGCCGTCCGAAGCAGCGGGCGGATGACCGCGGAAAAGGAGAGCGCGGAGAATATGATGAGCGAGTTCATGTTCCTCGGCCTGCGCCTTGACGCGGGCGTTTCTGAAGCGGAGTTTGAGCAAAGGTTCGGAGCGAAAATGACCGATGTTTTCGCGCGACCGCTGAACAAGCATCTGAACCTGACAAAAGCGCTGATAAAAGAAAACGGACGAATAAAGCTCCGCCCGGAATACGCCTACGTCTCCAACATTATCATGTCGGATTTTATTATGTAAGCCTCAAGCCCGCCGTCGGCGGGCTTTGCCTCTACTCAAGGGCCTTGCTCAAGAAGCCGGCGGCGGTTTCGGCAAGCTTTTGCTCAACCTCGTTCATGCTCTTTTCGGGTTCGGCGATGAAGATTACGGTGCCGACGGGGTCTCCGTCATGCACGATAGGCGCGACAACGCCCGCCTTGTACTTGTCGCTGTCGTCGATTATCTTGATGCTGCCGCCCTCGTCGGTCGAGCAGAACAGCGACTTTTTCTCCATTATGCGCTCAACCTCGCCCGAGACGCGCTTTTCCTTGAGGTCCCTCTTGCCCGCGCCGCTGGCGGCGATAACGCTGTCCTTGTCGGTTATGCAGGTGAGAAGGCCGGTTGACTTGTTGAGAGTGTCGGCGTATTGCAGCGCGAACTCGCCCAGCTCGCCGATCGGCGAGTATTTTTTAAATATTACCGCTCCGTCATTTTCGGTAAAAATTTCCAGTGGATCGCCTTCGTGTATGCGAAGAGTTCTCCTTATCTCTTTCGGTATTACTATTCTTCCCAAATCGTCAATTCTTCTGACGATGCCGGTTGCTTTCATATATATTTCGCTCCTTTATTTTTATTTTTATAAACAAATTTGGTTTTAAAACAAAATCTGTAACAATATTATCTGTAAATCACGGCATTAATATACGCATGAAAAACTTGGCGATTTTTTTAGAATGGTTTAAAAAACAAATAAAAACTGTTGACAAAATATTTAAAACGTGATATTATTCTGAAAGAGCGATGAACGAGACAGTAGCACACCGTAAAAGCTCAAAGAGAGGAAGCGCCGCGGGCTGAGAGCGTTTCCGTGCGGACGGAGTGTGAACACCACTCGGGAGCTGCGCGCTGAAAGGGCAACCGACTAAGCGGCGCCGTCCGTCCGCGACAAGGGCATAAAAGCGATAAATCAGGGTGGAACCGCGCGTTGACACGCGCCCCTAAGGCACGGAATTTCCGCGCTTTGGGGTGTTTTTGTTTTTAGGAATAAATTAACAATCTAATTATAGAAAGGATTTTTTGAAATGGACGAACAACTTCAAACTTTGAGACATTCGGCGTCGCATGTTATGGCGCAGGCGATAAAGCGCCTCTGGCCCGACGTAAAGCTGGCGATAGGCCCGGCGATCGACAACGGCTTTTACTATGACTTTGACACCGAGCACACATTCACCAACGACGACCTTGAGAAGATCGAGGCCGAGATGAAAAAGATCGCCAAAGAGAACCTAAAGATCGAGCGGTTCGAGCTGCCCCGCGACGAGGCGCTTGAGCTTATGAAGGATGAGCCGTACAAGATCGAGCTCATAAACGATCTTCCCGAGGGCGAGACGATCTCGTTCTACAAGCAGGGCGAATTCACCGATCTGTGCGCGGGCCCGCATGTGAACTATACCGGAAAGGTCAAGGCGGTAAAGCTGCTGAGCGCCACCGGAGCCTACTGGCGCGGCGACGAGAAGAACAAGATGCTCCAGCGCATATACGGCACGGCGTTCAAAAACAAGACCGAGCTTAACGAGTACCTCGAGCAGATGGAGGAGGCGAGAAAGCGCGACCATAACAAGCTGGGCCGCGAGCTTGAGCTGTTCACCACAGTCGATTATATCGGACAGGGCCTGCCGATCATGCTTCCAAAGGGCGCGAGAGTCATTCAGCTTCTGCAAAGATTTGTCGAGGACGAGGAGCAGAGGCGCGGCTGGCAGCTCACCAAGACTCCGCTGATGGCCAAGAGCGACCTCTATAAAATCTCGGGCCATTGGGACCACTATAAGGACGGCATGTTTATTCTGGGCGACGAGGAAAAGGACAAGGAGGTTTACGCGCTCCGTCCCATGACCTGCCCGTTCCAGTATCAGGCGTTTCTGAACCGCGGCCGCTCATACCGCGACCTGCCGATGCGCCTCAACGAGACATCGACGCTGTTCAGAAACGAGTCGTCGGGCGAGATGCACGGCCTCATCAGAGTGCGCCAGTTCACGATCTCGGAGGGCCACCTGATGTGCACCCCGGAGCAGCTTGAGGACGAGTTCAAGGGCTGCCTCGAGCTTTGCAACTTCATGCTTGAGACGCTGGGGCTTGACGAGGACGTTTCCTACAGATTTTCACAGTGGGATCCGAATGACCGCGAAAAATATATCGGCACGCCCGAGCAGTGGGACGAGGCGCAGGGCGTTATGAAAACCATTCTTGACGACCTTGAGATCCCCTATGTTGTGGGCGTCGGCGAAGCCGCGTTCTACGGCCCCAAGCTTGACATTCAGATAAAGAATGTGTTCGGCAAGGAAGACACGCTTATCACCATTCAGATCGATCAGATGCTGGCTGAGAAGTTCGGCATGGAGTATGTGGATAAGGACGGCACAAAAAAGAACCCCTATATCATCCACAGGACCTCGATCGGCTGCTACGAGAGAACGCTTGCGCTGCTTATTGAAAAATACGCGGGCGCGTTCCCCACATGGCTGGCTCCGGTTCAGGTCAAGGTGCTGCCGATCTCGGATAAATATATGGAGTACGCCGAGAGCGTTAAGGCCGAGCTTGACAAGCGCGGAATAAGAAACGAGCTTGACACCAGAAAGGAAAAGATAGGATATAAGATCAGAGAAGCCCGCCTTGAACGAGTACCGTATATCCTTGTTGTGGGCGAGAAGGAGCAGGAGGAAAAGACCGTCTCCGTCCGCGACAGAAAGAACGGCGACATCGGATCGATGCCCATGAGCGAGTTTATGAGTCTGATCCTCGACAAGATAGCGACAAAAGCGAAGGATTAATAAAAAATACGCGCCGCCCGGATTCGGGCGGCGCTTCGATCTTTATGCATAGCTAAAAAATAAAGAAACAGCAAAAAATCAAAGTTTTAAATAAGAGCACGGTAAAATATTGGTGTTCAAATAATTGGACAAAATCAAGCAATAAAGGGCAATTTTAAGTTTAAAACGGACAAAATCAAAAAAATAATAGACAAAAATTGCTGAATTGGCGCAAACTGAAGATTTTTGTTTTCGTTTACAGGATATTTTGTTCTCTGTGGAAAAATACTTGAATTGGAACCGAGATTATATTAATATATATATTAGAAAATATTAATTAAAATTCAAGGAGGTTTTTTGTTATGCTTAAATTAAGAGCATTAAAAAAATCCACCGCAATGCTGATAAGCATCGCGATGATAGTGACCTTGTTTGCGGGTCTGACGATGACGACCGTATCCGCAGCTGGCACCGAAAAGATCTACAATATGTCGGAATTAAGCGAGATACCCGATAGAAACGGCGCTACGCTTTTTGATGGCGCGATCGAATACAAAGCGGGCGAGACCGGCGGTTTCGGCGATATTGACGGAGTTGCGATAACAACTCCCGGCGGACAGCAGCTTGCTCTCAGCCAGGCGATACGCACCAAGGCTATCGAGGCGACCGTTTCTCTGGCTGCAGGCGAGACCATGGTTGCTTACTACAGAGGCTCCGACTCAAAGGGCTCCGGCAAGGATATCAGCATGGTTATCAAGTCCGGTACTCAGACGGTTGCGACCGAGTCAAACACCGAGAACAAGAGCAGCGATGTTTTTGCGATCGCGTATAAGGCGACAGCCGCCGGCAAATACACGCTCGCTGCCGATAACCCCGGTTCGATAAGAACCGAGCTTTATGCCATAGTGGTAACGCCTTATGATTATGTTGATCCCGGAGCGGCCGAAAAGCTTCCGCCCGCGGATATAGGCAATTTTGCGGCCGAGGCGGGAGACGGCATGGCTATCCTCACATGGGATCCGGTTGCTTATGCCGAATCCTACAGCTTATACGAGAATACCGATACTGATCCGTTCGCAACGGGCATCACCGAGACCACATACACGGTCGCGGGTCTTGACAACGGCACTCAGTACACATTCACTCTTGAGGCTGTCAACACGGTCGGAACAAAGAAAAAGACCGTGACAGTCACACCCAAGGAATCGACCGATCCTCCGCAGGCGTTTACCCTTTCGGGAAGCGGCAGAGATCAGGCGGTCGGCCTCACATGGACGCCCTCCAAAAACGCGAAAACTTATGACGTTTACAGAAACGGAACCAAGATAGAGTCGGATCTGACAGCGCTCACATATTCGAATACAGGCCTCACCAACGGCACCGAATATACGTATAAGGTTACGGCTAAAAACAATTACGACAGCGTTGATTCAAACGAGGTAAAGGTTACACCCGCGGCTCCCCCGCCGTCCGAGGTAAAGATCGTCGATTCGGCCGGCTGGCTTGAAAGTGCGTTTGTAAAATGGACAAATACCGCCGAGGTTGACAAATATAATGTATATGTAGCGCCCGCGGGCGGAGCGTATACCAAGATCGACGATCAGTTGGTACGCTACTATGGCAATTACTATAGAGCAGACGCTCTCGGACTTACGGCCGGTAAGTATCAGATGAAAGTCGTTCCCGTTGTAAACGGCAAGGAAGAAGCGGGCGCCGAGACGGGAGAATTGGACGTTGCGGCCCACACAAGAGAAGGCTTTGCGTTTGACCCTGCGTCATCACACTATCACGCCGAGGGTATCGGCGCGTACAAGCCGGACGGAACCCTTAAAGACGGGGCCCAGATCCTTTATATAGACGATAATAATAAGGACACGGTTGAGTTTACGGTAAATATCAAAGGCAAGCCGACGGTAGGCAAGGGCCTTGTTAACATTCTGTCTCTGCGCGAAAAGAACGGCGCCGAGGACACGCCTCTGGCGATCCGCATGATCGGCCAGGTAGAGAGCCCCGACGGAAAGAACAGCTCGGGCTATGTTCAGCTCAAGTCCTGCAAAAACATTACGTTTGAGGGAGTGGGCGACGACGCGACAACGTTCCACTGGTCGTTCCTTCTGAGAGCGGCCGAGAATGTTGAGGTTAGAAATATAGCTGTTATGGAGTTCTATGACGACGGTATTTCTCTCGACACCGACAACTTCAACTGCTGGGTACACAACTGCGATATATTCTACGGTCAGGACAGAGGCGGCGACCAGAAGAAGGGCGACGGTTCTCTGGACGTTAAGTCGGGCTCCGACTACTGCACATTCTCATACAACCATTTCTGGGACAGCGGAAAATCGTCCCTCTGCGGTATGAAGGAAGACTCGTATCAGGGCTGGCACATGACCTATCACCACAACTGGTTTGACCACTCCGACTCGCGTCACCCCAGAATCAGAGGCGATCAGGTTCATATTTACAATAACTACTACGACGGCAACTCCAAGTACGGCGTCGGCGTAACGACCGGCGGAAGCGCGTTTGTTGAGAGAAACGTGTTCAGAAACGTTAAGTACCCCATGCTGATCTCAATGCAGGCCAGCGACGTTCACGGCTCAAACGAGGGAACGTTCTCCGGTGAGGCCGGCGGAATGATAAAGGCGTACGACAATGATATTCAGACAGGCTCGCAGTCTCAGACCTACTTCACGCAGAACAACGCTGAGTCGGACGGCACTATCGACGCATATGAAGTAACGGATAAGTCGGTGCAGGTACCCGATACATACAAGAGCAAGGAAGGCAACAGCTCTTACAGCAATTTTGACACAGCCCCCAATATGTATAAGTATACATCCGACCCCGTAAACGCGGTTGTCGCGAAAGTAGAGACATACGCGGGCAGAGTTCAGGGCGGTGACTTTAAGTATGATTTCAACGACGCGGTAGAGGACGCGGATTATGACCGTATCCCCGAGCTCGGCGACAGACTTAAAAACTACAAGACAACGCTGAAGCACAGCTACATCACGCCTGCTACTTATCCCGCGACTGACGGCTCGGCTCCTCAGCCCGGTCCCACAACGCCGCCTATCCCGACGGCGGGCCCCACGCTGAAGCCCGGCGAGACTCCGGCTCCCACAGCTACTCCGGTTCCCACTCAGGCTCCGGTAATGGCTAATCCCACAACTTGGGACTTCGGTCAGGCTCCCTTCACGGTAACGGAAGGCGACTCTTCGCATCCCGACACCAAATACTTCCCGGCGGGCGGCAAAGACGACAAGGGCAATCAGCGCTACAGCTTAAAGAGCGACTCGATCACACCCGAGCACTTCGGCGGACTCAAGCACACAACAGGCAAGACCACCGAGGATCAGTATCAGTCGAGCAGCGCCGAGTTTGCAGACGGATTCAAGGGCACGTGGCAGATCAAGTCAAACGGCGGCTCGTTCAGTTTTATTCCGGTTGTTGACGGAACAGTTAAGGTTTATGCCAAGCACGGAAGCTCCACAAGCACCGATCCCGATAATATAACGATCACTCAGGGTTCAAAGTCCGAAAAGATATCCGTCGCGTCATCCGCGACCAAGCCTTTTGAGGTTCTCACTATGGAAGTTGTCGCAAATCAGACCGTGACGATCTCGGCGGATCAGAATACCAGCTACTATGGCATAGCTTACACAAGCGACAAGCCTGTTCCCACAACTCCGCCGGTTAAACCCACGGAGCAGCCGTCTAAACCCACGATACCGCCGGTAACGGCTCCGCCCGCGGACTATGATTATTCTATAACGGATGCGGCGGTAAGCGGCAGCGGACTTGATGTGACCGTAGCGTACAGCGGCGCGGCTCCGGCTCCCGAAGGAGTTCTGCTCGCGGCGAAGTATGACGACGCCGAGGCTCTGACAGAGTTTAAGCAGGGTCCGAAGGTAAGCGGCGCGGGAACCTATAAAATTGACGGATTTACGCCGAAAACGGGCGAAAACTATTGGATCTATATCTGGGACAGCGTTGACGGAATGAAGCCTTTGTGCGAAAAGTATATCGCTCCGACATGCATCGAGCCTTCGGAGCCCACACAGCAGCCGACAACGCCGACAGAGAAGCCGTCACAGCCCTCAAATCCCGGACAGCCGATCGAATGGAAATTCAGCGGCACGGGCAATATAACGCAAAATCTGGATCTGGGCAATGGTTTAACTTTTATCTGCGGCAAGAGCACAGCATATGATAAAGGAGCCACTGTTGACGGTATTGAGTTCCCCAACAGAATTAAGCTGGGAGGAGGCTCAACCTTTAAGGAAGGCAGCGAGGCGAGAATGTTTACCTACACACCTGCTTCTGATGGAACTATGACGATTTACTTTGTGCATGGTTCACCGGGTTCAACCGAGGTTAGAAACCTTGTGGTATATCAGGGAGGCTTCAGCACACCGATCGCTACCGTTCCTTCCGGAGATGCAAAGTCAACCGTTGTTAATGTTACCGCGGGTTCGACCGTTTATATCGGAAGTGACAAGAACATAGGCATCTACGGTATAACGTTCACTCCCGGCAACTGATAGACGCAAATACCAAAACAAACGTTTAATAATTTTAATAATTATTAATAGATTTCTTCCCAAAAGAAAGGCGGGGCCAAAACCCCCGCCTTTCCGCTGTTTTGAATGTTTTGTTTTTTATAATACCACAGTTATAACGATTTGCTTTAGCTTGTTTTATCAATGGAAATACTGTCTGTATAACAGCGATGCGGACATAAATCGACCTTATTGTTCCATTATTAAAAAACTTTAAAAATATATATTGACACATTCTTTTATATGTGCTAATATAATTAAGTAATAAATTTTTCTTCAGGGCAGGGTGCAATTCCCTACCGGCGGTAAAGCCCGCGAGCCAATTTGGCATGATTCGGTGAAATTCCGAAGCCGACGGTCACAGTCCGGATGAGAGAAGGAAATTCCTTTGTAAAAACGCTCCGAAGGTTCGCCTCGGAGTTTTTGTTTTTAATAAAGTTTACGCCCTGAATTTAATTCGGGGCGTTTTTGATTGGAGTGATATTATGGATGAAAAGTATATGCGCCGCGCCTTGGAACTTGCGGCGCGGGCGAGGGGGCGGACCTCGCCAAACCCCATGGTTGGCTGCGTCATCGTGAAGGACGGCGAGATTATCGGCGAGGGGCTGCATGAGCGGTACGGCGGGCCCCACGCCGAGCGGAACGCGCTCGCGGCCTGCTCAAAGCCTACGTCGGGCGCCGATATGTACGTCACCCTGGAGCCCTGCTGCCACCACGGCAAGACTCCGCCGTGCGCCGACGCGGTGATCGAAAGCGGAGTCA
Source organism: uncultured Monoglobus sp. (assembly GCA_947625055.1). GTDB lineage: Bacteria > Bacillota > Clostridia > Monoglobales > Monoglobaceae > Monoglobus. Next base: position 101,288 of record CANQMT010000005.1, read on the forward strand.
AAAGAGTGATCATCGGCTGTCTTGACCCGAACCCGAAGGTGGGCGGCATGGGCGCCGAGAAGATACGCCGCGCCGGGATCGAGGTCAAAGTCGGAATGCTTGAAAAGGAGTGCAGGGATCTGAACAAAATTTTTATGCGCTACATCACAAGCGGCAGACCGTATGTTATGTTGAAATACGCCATGACCGCGGACGGGAAGATCGCGTCCGTCTCGGGAAAATCAAAGTGGATAACCGGCGAAAAGGCGAGAGAGGACGCGCACAGGGACAGGAACGCGTACTCGGCGATCATGGTCGGCGTCGGAACCGTTCTGGCCGACGATCCGCGCCTCACATGCCGAACGGACGGCGGTTCTGACCCGGTGCGGATCGTGTGCGACACGAACCTGCGCACTCCGATCGGGGCCGAGGTCGTAAGATCCGCAAGGAAAACGCCGACGATAATCGCCACCTACATCGCCGACAAGGAAAAACAGCGCCCGTATCTTGAGGCAGGCTGCGAAATAATTTTGACGCCGCCGAAAAACGGGCGGGTCGATCTTGATTATCTCATGGATGAGCTCGGAAGGCGGAAAATCGACAGCGTGATAGTCGAGGGCGGCGGAGAGCTCGCGTGGTCGGCGCTGAGCGCGGGAGTGGTCGATTACGTCAAGTGCTACATCGCGCCCAAGATTTTCGGCGGCGCGGGCGCGAAGACTCCGGTCGGCGGACAAGGAGTTGATGATCCGAGCGGGGCGTTTATGATAAAAAACACGAAAATCTCCCGCCTCGGCGATGATTTTCTGATAGAGGGTGAGATAAAATGTTCACGGGAATAATCGAGGAAGTCGGAAAGATAAAAAGCGTCAGTCGAGGCAGGGCGTCCTCAAGACTGACGATAGGCGGGAAGAAAATATTTGACGATCTTGAGCTCGGCGACAGCGTGGCGGTCAGCGGCGTTTGCCTGACCGCCGACGAGATAGGCCCGGATTGGTTCGCTGCCGATGTTATGCATGAGACGCTGAACCGCACGATACTTGGCTCACTGGCCGTCGGCGACAGCGTCAACCTCGAGCGAGCGGTAAAACTGGGCGGCAGGCTCGGCGGCCATATAGTCACCGGCCACCTAGACGGCGCGGGCGTGATCGCCGATATTAAAAAGGACGACAACGCGATGATATACAAAATCAGGATCGGCGGCGGACTCGCTCGGCAGATCGCCGAAAAGGGGTCGGTCGCGATCGACGGAATAAGCCTGACCGTGGCCTCGGCTGCGGGCGACATGTTCACAGTCTCGGTTATTCCGCACACGGCGGAAAACACCGCGCTTATCCATAAGAAGATCGGCAGCCGGGTCAATATTGAGACCGACTGCATAGCGAAGTATATTGATAAGCTGTTGAGCGCGCCGAGATCATCGGGGATGACCCGCGAATTTCTGGCGCGGCACGGATATTGATCTTTAAGGAATGATAGGAGAATGTCTATGTTTGAGTATTCAAAAATCCCGGAGGCCCTGGAGGCGCTCCGACAAGGGAAAATAATTGTTGTCAGCGATGATGAGGACAGGGAAAACGAAGGTGATCTCATCTGCGCGGCGGAATTTGCCTCAACCGATGGTGTCAATTTTATGGCCTCGCGCGCAAAGGGTCTTATATGTATGCCGATGGACGCGGCGACCGCGGCACGGCTCGGCTTCCCGCAAATGGTCGATGACAACACCGACAATCACGAGACGGCGTTCACCGTGTCGGTCGATTATGTCGGAAACGGAACAGGAATATCGGCGGCCGAGCGCGCGGCGACCGCGGCCAAGTGCGCGGAGGACGGCTCAAAGCCCACGGATTTCCGCCGTCCCGGGCATATGTTCCCGCTGATCGCGCGGAAAAACGGAGTGCTTGAGCGCCGCGGCCACACCGAGGCGACGGTTGATCTGATGCGTCTGGCGGGGCTTAAGCCCGTGGGGCTGTGCTGCGAGATCATGCGCGATGACGGAACAATGATGCGCGGAGACGAGCTGATCGAGTTCGCCCGAAAGTGGGGCCTGAAGTTTATAACGATCGCGGCCCTCGCGGATTACCGCAAGCAGTATGACGACCTTGTGGAGCGCGTGGCGGTGACAAGGCTGCCGACGAAATACGGCGATTTCATTGCCTGCGGATATGTGAACAAGCTGAACGGCGAGCACCATGTGGCGCTGGTCAAGGGCGAGATCGGCGACGGAAAAAATCTGCTCTGCCGCGTTCATTCCGAATGTTTGACAGGCGATGCGTTCGGCTCGCTCAGATGTGACTGCGGCAGGCAGCTCGCGGCGGCAATGACCGCGATCGAAAAGGAGGGCCGCGGCGTGCTGCTTTATATGCGCCAGGAGGGCAGAGGCATTGGCCTTATCAACAAGCTTCGCGCATACGAGCTTCAGGACGGCGGACTTGACACGCTTGAGGCCAATATTGCCCTCGGCTTTGAGGGCGATATGAGGGAATATTACATCGGGGCGCAGATACTGCGTGACCTCGGGGCAAAAACGCTGAGGCTGCTCACGAATAATCCCGACAAGGTTTACCAGCTTTCGGGGTTCGGCATGGAGATCGCCGAGCGTCTGCCCATTCAGATCGAGCCGGATGAAAACGATTTGTTTTATTTGAAAACCAAAAAATCCAAAATGGGCCACATTTTGGATTTGTAGAGGGGAACCCACCTCCGTCTTTTCGCCTTTGGCGAAAATCCACCTCCTCCGAGGAGGAGGTAAATAAAGGCTCGCCCCTTGGGGAGAGCTGTCACCGAAGGTGACTGAGAGGGGTCCTAATCACTAATCACTAATTACTAATCACTACGTTAGGAGGTTTTTTTAATGAAAATTTATGAAGGAAAAGTTGTAAACGAGCCGAAGATCAGGATCGGGATCGTCGCGTCAAGGTTCAATGAGTTTATCGTGTCAAAGCTTGTGAGCGGCGCGGAGGACGCGCTGAGACGGCACAATGTCGCGGATGACGATATAGAGCTGGCGTGGGTGCCGGGCGCTTTTGAGATCCCGCTGATCGCGTCAAAAATGGCGGAAAGCGGAAAATACGACGCGGTCATCTGCCTCGGCGCGGTGATCCGCGGAGCCACCTCGCACTATGACTATGTTTGCAATGAGGTGTCAAAGGGGATAGCCGCCGAGTCGCTCAAAAGCGGAGTGCCGATCATGTTCGGCATACTCACGACCGACAATATCGAGCAGGCCGTGGAGCGCGCCGGGACCAAAGCCGGCAACAAGGGATATGACTGCGCTCTCGGTGCGATCGAAATGGTGAACCTGATAAGAGAAATGAAATAACAGTAAAGCCAAAAAGAGTTATGAAGCATCGCTTCATAACTCTTTCAGTCTGTCGAAAAAGGCCGGTCAAGCGAGAGCTTGGCGGGCCTTTTGAAATAGAAATGAGAAAAATTGTAAAA
>CANQMT010000006.1 GCA_947625055.1 uncultured Monoglobus sp.
CACAGTAGTTAAGCTTCTCAGCGCCGAAAATACTTGGCGGGCAACTGCCCGGGAACATAGGACGCTGCCGGAACAAAGAGCTTACATAGTAATGTAAGCTCAAATATTCCTCTATAGCTCAGTTGGTAGAGCATGCGGCTGTTAACCGCAGGGTCGTTGGTTCGAGTCCAACTGGAGGAGCCAAAAAGGCCTCGGAAAAATCCGGGGCTTTTTAGTTTTGTATAAAATTGATGAAAACACGATTTTACGGGCGGCCGGGGTCGTCCGCCCCTACGGGTTTGATACAATTCGTACGGATTGTGGCGATCAGATATATCTCCGGCACCGTAGGGGCGGATATTATCCGCCCGCTCTATTTACTAATCGCTAATCACTACGTTGGGGCGTTGGTTCGAGTTGGGCTGGAGGAGCCAAAAAAGCCTCGGAAAAATCCGGGGCTTTTTAGTTTTGTATAAAATTGATGAAAACACGATTTTACAGGCGGCCGGGGTCGTCCGCCCCTACGGGTTTGATACAATTCGTACGGATCGTTGCGATCCGATATATCTCCGGCGCTGTAGGTGCGGATATTATCCGCCCGCTCTATTCGCTCTTCACTGATCCCTGAGTTCGCTATATTTCAGGCGGGCCGAAGTCGTAGACTTCTTTCAGATTTTCCTGCTCATCATGGGTCATTATCGCCTGCTGCTGTACCCCTGTGCAGTCGGTCGCGGATGAGGCGCTGCCCATATCAAATTTGCCTTCTATATCCTCGATTTTTTTGGACTTCTGATTTTTATTTTTGATGTTCGACTTTGTGTTGTCAAGCCACGTATTGTTAACGTTCTTTGTCTTCAATCTCATCACTCCTTCAAAAGAATGTTCGGTTTTTCAACATATATTTTTCTCTGTCTGAATAGAATTAAACCCGGAAAAATTTTATTGTGTTTTTTACCAATTTTTAACGTGAAAATTTTATAAAATAAACATTGAATTATTATCGGGGATTTGATATAATGATTTGTGGAAATGGTATATTTATTGAATTTGTAAATTAAAAATTTTATTAAAAAAGCCTAATTTTATAAAAATCCAGGCTTATTCCCGTTTTGCACGCGGGATATAATTTGAAAGGAGCGATTATTTTGGTAAAAGGAAATGTAGTTGTCGGTCAGTCCGGAGGCCCCACATCGGTTATAAACTCCAGCCTTGTCGGTGTTTTTAAGGCCGCTAAGGACGCGGGTGTTGAAAAGATATACGGCATGCGCAACGGTATTGAGGGTTTCCTCAACAAAAAGGTGATAGACATGTCCGACTATGTTAAGAACGAGCTGGACATTGAGCTTTTAAAGAGAACTCCCTCGTCGTTTTTGGGTACCTGCCGTTTCAAGCTGCCCAGCGTTGAGGAGAGCGAGTCCACCTACAGCCTGCTGTTCAACAACATGAACGAGCTCGGAATTAAATATTTCTTCTATATCGGCGGCAACGACTCGATGGATACGATAAAGAAGCTTTCGAATTACGCCGAGACGATCGGCAGCGACATCAAGTTCATGGGCGTTCCCAAGACGATCGACAACGACCTTGCGGTAACTGACCACACGCCGGGCTACGGCAGCGCGGCGAAATACATAGCCTCGGCTATGAAGGAGATCATACGCGACGTCAACACCTACCCGACCGAGTCCGTGACGATCGTTGAGATCATGGGCAGAAACGCGGGCTGGCTCACGGCGGCCGCCGCGCTTTCGAGGGCTGAGGACTGCTGCGGCCCCGATCTTATCTATCTGCCCGAGGTCGAGTTTGACTATGACAAGTTCATCGAGAAGGTAAAAGAGATAAAGGCCAAAAAGACCGCTGTTATTATCGCGGTTTCCGAGGGTATCAAGCTGGCAAACGGCAAGTATGTCTGCGAGGACAACAAGCAGGCGACGTTTGAGGACTCCTTCGGCCACAAGTCGCTGGGCGGCACTGCGCTTTACCTTGCAGACCTTGTAGGCGCGAAGCTTGGCATCAAGTCAAGAGGTATCGTGTTCAGCACCCTGCAGCGCTGCGCTTCGCACATCGTTTCAAGACGCGACATAACCGAGGCGTTCATGGCGGGCAGCGAGGCGGCTCAGGCGGCGTTTAACGGCGAGACCGGCAAGATGATAATCTTCACAAGGACCTCGAACGAGCCCTACAACATCACGACCTCGACATACGACGTTAACAAGATCGCCAATATCGAGAAGGTTGTTCCCGACGAGTGGATAATCAACGACGGCACATATGTTTCCGATGAGTTCATTACATACTGCCGACCGCTGATAATCGGCGAGCTTATCCCGTTCATGGTTGACGGCCTGCCCAGACATCTGTATCTTGATTAATTCGGCAGAGAAAAGCCCGGGGAAAACTCCCCGGGCTTTTTGACTGTTTTTTCTGTTAGGGGAAAAGTTAAAAAATTAATTATCAAGCGTTTCGGAATTTTAGGCGGTCGGAAAATAATATTTATTATATAATTTACTTGCATAAATATAATACTTGTGATAAAATATAAGTAGGGTAATCCCTACTTATTTGTTGAAAGGCGGTTATAATATGAATTCTGTTATAGTTGACAGCGCCAAAGTTATGGCAAAAGGACAGATCACGCTGCCCAAAGATATACGCGACGCGCTGAAAATAACTTCCGGCGACAGAGTCACTCTTGTATATAAAAATGGTCAGGTTATCCTCATGAATTCCGCTGTATATGCGATGAAGATTTTAAACGCCGGAATGAAAGGCGAGGCAAAAAAATCCGGTCTTGAAACCGATGATGACATTAACGCTCTTGTAAGCGCGATGAGAGCGGATGACGAGGGCGTATGAAAGTTCTGATTGACACAAACATTCTTATCTCAGCCGTTTTGTCGGACAAGGGCACACCGTATCGGGCGTATATGAAAGCGGTTTCGCATCCGTACCGCGGCGTTATATGCGAGCAAAATATAGACGAATTGCGCAGAGTATGGAACAGGAAGTTTCCGTCAAAAATCAATCTTCTTAACGATTTTTTGGCCGTTGCGCTGACTGCGCTTGAGTTAATCGGGATCCCGGACGAAAAATATAAATGTGAGCATAATTTGCGCGATATTAAAGACAGGCCGATTCTCCGCGCTGCGGCGCGGGCCGGCGTGGATATTATACTGACCGGAGATAAAGATTTTCTTGAATTGGAAATTGAAAAGCCGAAACCGATGACCGCGTCTGAATTTTTAAATCTGTAAATAAAAACTCGAATTAAACCTTTTGGCTTAATTCGAGTTTTTGGTCGGGGTTACAGGATTTGAACCTGCGGCCCCTTGGTCCCAAACCAAGTGCGCTACCAAACTGCGCCAAACCCCGATACAACTTATTAATTATACAGTCTTTTTCCGTTTTTGTCAAGGTAATTCTGTTGATTTGCTCTTGTTCAAAATCCCCAATTTAGCGGGATAAAATTCTACTTGTCAATTGATTGACAATAGGGAGGCTATCCTATATAATTATAATGTATATTTATAGGGCGCGGATCGCTGTGCGCCGAATCAATTGATATGCGGAGGAGAGTATTATGGATAACAAAGCGGCTCAGAGAAAGTTCGACACCAAGGTCCAGTATTTAAAATATAAAGTCCTGCGCGAGGTCGCGCGCCACGCCTATGACGACACGCTGACCGGCAGCTTCAACGAGATCGCCAAGCAGATCGTCAAAAACAAGGCCACTATGCGCTGCTGCATCTATAAGGAGAGAGCGATCGTCAACGAGCGCATCGGTCTCGCGAGCGGCGGCCACAAGGAGATCGACAACATAATCGAGGTCCTTGACATTGCCTGTGATGAGTGCCCGATGGACGGATATGAGGTAACGCATATGTGCCGCGGCTGCCTCGCCCACCGCTGTGAGGACGTGTGCAAGCGCGGCGCGATCACCTTTGACGAGAACCAGAAGGCGCATATCGACAAGGAAAAATGCGTCAACTGCGGCATGTGCGCCAAGGTCTGCCCCTACAGCGCGATCATGAACGTTGAGCGCCCGTGCGTCAAGGCCTGCAAGGTCAAGGCGATAAGCATGAACGCCGAGCACGCCGCGCAGATCGACATAAGCAAATGCATCAATTGCGGCGCCTGCGTTTATCAGTGCCCATGGGGAGCGATAACCGACAAGTCGTACATAATCGAGGTCGTGAACATGCTCAAAGAGCGCGGGACAGAAAAGCGGGACAAAGGCCGTCTCTACGCGGTTATCGCGCCGTCTATCTCGGGACAGTTCTCGTATAGCAACGTAAAGTTGGGTCAGGTCGTTACCGGGATTAAAAAGCTCGGCTTTGACGATGTTGTGGAGGCGGCTCTGGGTGCAGACATTGTTGCGTATTATGAGGCCAAAGAGCTCGCCGAGACGGGTTTTCTGACCAGTTCGTGTTGCCCGGCGTTTGTGGACTTTGTGAAGAAAAATTTCCCGCAGCTTAAAAACAACATTTCACACAACCCGTCGCCGATGGTCGCGATCTCAATGCTGATAAAAGAGCGCGACCCGGAGGCTAAGGTCGTGTTTATCGGCCCCTGCACAGCAAAGAAGGCCGAGATACGCCTTGACGAGAACAAGGATTATGTTGACAGCGCGCTCACGTTTGAGGAGCTTCAGGCGCTGTTTGACGCGAGGAATATTGACATTTCGGAGCTTGAGGAGACCGACGTCGATTCCGACATGTTCGGCGGCGCGTCGCCGTTCGGCAGGATATTCGCCCGCTGCGGCGGCCTGGCCGAGGCGGTCAGCGAGGCGCTCAAGGAGCAGGGCGAGGGCGATTTTGTGCTCAACGCTGTCTCGTGCGACGGGATCGAGGAGTGCCGTACCGCGCTGCTTAAAGCGTCAAAGGGCATCGGCGGAGTCAACTTCATCGAGGGAATGGCCTGCGTGGGCGGCTGCGTCGGAGGCGCGGGCTGTCTGACTCACGGGCCGAGAAATAAGATCGAGGTTGATAAATTCAGCCGCCAGTCGGATATTTCGATCGAGGACGCGATAAATAATTTGTAAAAATAACGTTAAATTCGCGAAAACAGTGAATTTGAACTTGACAAAACCGCTTATATGCTATATAATGCAAGAGTAGTTTTGAATGAAATTTTAAATAGCGAGGTGAACATAATGGCTTATCAAATCAGTGATGACTGCATCAAGTGCGGTGTTTGCGCGAGCGAGTGCCCTGTTTCCTGCATAGCGGAGGGTGATGCGAAGTATGAGATAAACGCTGACGAGTGCATTGAGTGCGGTAACTGCGCAAATGTATGTCCCGTTGACGCTCCGTCTGCATAGTTTTATTTGTACTTAAAAAGAAAAACCGCGGCGCAGCCGTGGTTTTTTTGCGCCCAAAAACACAGTCCCGCGGCGCAAACCCCTGCGCTCATCGCTTCGGGTTTGCTTCTTTTTCCCAAAAACGCAAGCGTTTTTGGGAGCCCTAAAAAACACAGCTCCGCGTGTTTTAAAAAAACGCGGGGCTGATGAATTATTAATATTTTAAGGCATTGATAACTTGTTTAACCGTTTAAATTGCCGTCGAGCACTTCGAGCTGGTGCTTGATCTCGGCGGGCAGTCTGTCGCCGAACTGAGCGAAGTATTCCTTAATGTTCTCAACGTCCTCTTTCCACGCTTCCTTGTCAACGCTGAGCAGCGCGTCAAGATCCTGGGCTGACATGTCAAGGCCGGTGGTGTCGATGTCCGACGCGGTGGGCAGCAGACCTATCTCGCTGTCGTGCGCGTCGGCCTTGCCCGAAACTCTGTCGAGGATCCAAAGCAGGACTCTCATGTTGTCGCCGAAGCCGGGCCACATGAAGTTGCCTTCGTCGTCTTTCTTGAACCAGTTGACATGGAATATCTCGGGAGCCTTGTCGCCGAGCTTCTCGCCCATTTCAAGCCAGTGCGCGAAGTAGTCCGCCATGTTGTAGCCTACGAACGGCTTCATGGCCATGGGGTCGCGTCTTACAACGCCGACCGCGCCTGCCGCTGCGGCTGTTGTCTCGGAGGCCATTGTCGCGCCGACAAAAACGCCGTGCTTCCAGTCGCGGGCCTGATATACCAGCGGAGCCGTCTTTGCGCGGCGGCCGCCAAAGATAATGGCCGAGATCGGAACGCCCTGCGGATTTTCAAATTCGGGCGAAATGCAGGGGCAGTTCTTTGCCGGAGCGGTAAATCTCGAGTTGGGGTGGGCCAGATTGCCCTCATAGGTCGTGCCGTCAACTTTCTCGCCAAGCCAGTTGGTGCAGTTCTTGGGCGGGTTCTTGTCAAGACCTTCCCACCATACGGTCATGTCGTCGTTGTTTATTGCGACGTTTGTGAATATTGTGTTCTTCTTGGTCGACTCAAGCGCGTTGAAGTTGGTCTTTTCGCTTGTTCCGGGAGCCACGCCGAAAAATCCCGACTCGGGATTGATCGCGTAGAGTCTGCCGTCCTCGGGGTTGATCCTCAGCCACGCGATATCGTCGCCGACGGTCCAGACCTTATATCCCTTTTTCTTCAGATACTCGGGCGGGATCAGCATCGCGAGGTTTGTCTTTCCGCAGGCGCTGGGGAACGCGGCCGCGACATACTTGACTTCGCCCTCGGGGTTTTCGAGGCCGAGTATAAGCATATGCTCCGCCATCCAGCCCTCTTTTTTGCCTAAATACGAGGCAATTCTCAGCGCGAAGCACTTCTTGCCGAGCAGAACGTTGCCGCCGTATGCCGAGTTGACCGACATGATCGTGTCGTCCTGCGGGAAGTGCACGATGTATCTCTCGTCGGGGTTAACGTCTCTCTTGGCGTGCAGGCACTTTACAAAATCGCCGTCCTCGCCGAGAGCCTCCATAACCTTGTTTCCGACTCTTGTCATGATGTCCATGTTTAAAACAACATAAATGCTGTCCGTGAGCTCAATTCCTATCTTCGAGAAAGGCGAGCCGACCGGGCCCATGGAATAGGGAATGATGTACATGGTCCGGCCTTCCATTGAGCCGTCATAGAGCTTGTTGAGCTTCGCGTACATCTGATCGGGAGCCATCCAGTTGTTGATCGGACCCGCTTCCTCCTCGGTGGGCGTGCAGATATAGGTCCTGTCCTCAACGCGGGCAACGTCGTTCTCAGCCGTTCTATGGTAGTAGCAGCCGGGAAGCTTTTCCTGGTTGAGCTTTATCATCTCGCCGGTGGCGACAGCCTCGGTGCGGAGAGCCTCAAGCTGAGCCTCGCTGCCGTCGATCCAGACAACTTTGTCGGGACGGCAGAGGTCGATCTGAGCCTGAAGCCATGTATTTACTTTTTCGTTATTGCATTTTGTGAATTCTGCCATGCAGTAATAACCTCCTTAAAGAATTGCATACATTTATTATAGGATATTTTACCGCAAATAGGCGCGGGTGTCAAACAAATCGGGGAAACTTTGTTTTGATTTTCACAATATCTACACACGGAATAGAATTGCACAAAAATCTTTTTTGATTTTTGTGCAATTTTACAAGCCCGTTATTTCAGTTTTTCCATCTCTTTTGAGTTCAAACACTCAAAGCCGCACTTCTCAATCAAATCGTTGGTTTCGTCAATGCTCTTTTGGCGGTTGATGCAGTTTATTATGACCGCATCGCGGCGGTCCCGGGCATAAAGGCTGCCGTTGTCGGTAAGCCGCAGCAGTTTCTGGGTTTCGTTAAGATCAAGCCCAAGCGCTATGGCATAGCTTATTATCCTGTCACGGCTCGCCTTTTTGCTGCCGTCAAAATTGGCATAACCGCTGCGTGGAAGGTTGCATCGCTCTAACACTTCGGCTTTGGTTATGCCTTTCTCTTTCATGAGAATTTCAAAATAATTTCTTAAAAAATCTTTGCTTTTGTCAATGGTCTCGGCACGGTTCCGATTAAAATATCTGTCGATTTCGTCGGCTTCGACAAGCTCGTTTTCAAGCTCGTCCGTGGATTTATTCATGTTTATCACTCCTCTTGATAAATCTGTAAATTTATGTTAACATAGTTTTATGAATATTTCAAGCGCTATTGTTTGAAAGAGGGGGTGATGTTTTGAACCAATACAGAACGATCGATTATCTCGCCTCGACGCCCAATTCGGAACTGGAGCTCGCTTATGACGAGACAAACAGACGCTTATGCGTAATAAAAAAAATAATAAACGGTGAAGTCGAGCCGTATCTTTCGTTTCTTGATATAAACCATCCGAATTTGGCGCGAATTTACGAGGTCGACACGCAAGACAACACGGTCGTTATGGAGTATGTTGAGGGCGCCGCGCTGCCGCCCGATCGGCTTATGAGCGAGAACGAGGTTCGCCGGATAGGCATTTCGCTCTGCCTCGCCTTGGGCGAGCTGCATAAACGGAACATAATCCACAGGGATATAAAACCCTCAAACATAATCATGACCAACAACGGCAATATAAAAATAATCGACTACGGAACCGCGCGCGTCTATAAAGAGGGTAAGGGCGGAGACACAAGCATATTCGGTACCAAGGGTTACGCGCCGCCCGAGCAGTACGGATTTGGCCAGACGGACTTTGCCTCGGATATTTATAATGTCGGCGTGACGATGCTCAGACTTCTTACCGGAGGCATAGACGAACAGTCTCTCAACGGATATAACGGTGCGCTGAAGCCGATAATCAAAAAATGCATGAGCGTGGATCCGTCGATGCGCTTTTCCTCGGCGGATGAGCTGAGACAGGCGCTTTTGGGAGAAATTCCGGCAACAGCGCATAAAAAGAGCAAATTTTATATAATATTCGTGGCCGCGATTGCAGTTTTGTGCGTGTTTGGAGTCTTGAGCAGTCTGCCCGGATTGGTGAAAAGTATATTAGAGCCGAATGCGGCCGAAACCAATATAGAAAGTTTGGCGGAGGCTATCGAGATCGACAGCTCCGGATTTAACGACGCCGTTTTTCCGTTGGGCGTATCTTCCGTCAGGGTTCAGCCTTATAAGTGGTCGAACGGGTACTCGTTGGAGGGATACTCTTTGAGATTATTTGCCAAGGTGACGCAGAACAACCCGGAAATTGCGTCCGGAAGGGCTGTGCTCACGTTTGAGTTTCTTGACGGAAACGGAACGGTTTTGGGAAACGATCAGATATCAACCTATCTTGATGCCGGAGAGTCTGACGTTATTGATGATATAATCAGCATTTCTTACGATGACGGAGCGTTTTGCTGCAACGGAGGGAAGGTAAGCAAAATCAAATTGACAAAGGCCGAGTTAACACCGTTTAATTAAAAAATTTTAAAAATTCACCCAACAGATGAACAATACAGAAAAAAGCCGTGCTATAATCACATTATGGCATGGCTTTTGTTGTGGAATAATTCAAGGAATTACCGATTTGATAACATTGTCGGATTGTGTTAAATTTCATGTAGAAAAAAGCGGGGAGGGTTTAGGTTGTGAGCGGCAAACCTATCGAAAAAGAAGGTCTTAACGATGTGTATAAAGAGTTATGTGACTGTGTCGGTTTTGAGAATATGCTGAAAATATACAAACGCTTGAAAGGCAGCCAGATTACCTTTCCGCAGCGACTTTTTTCCGGCGGATATGTGAAGAAACAAGTCACAAAAAGATACGACGGCCACAACATAAAACAACTGGCGCGTGAGTATGAGTACTCTGAAAAATGGATCCGCCAAATGCTGAAGGACAGAAAAAATAAAAATTAAAATTAAAATATTAAAACGGAGGTACATTTTATATGAAGAATCTGCATGAAGTGTTTGCAAAAAACAAAAAAGCGGTGATTATTACGGTTGTGGCGCTGATCATCGCTGCGGCGCTGGGCGGAATGTTCGCCTACCCAAAAATCAAACTGAATATGGCCGAAAAAAAGTATCAAGAAAACTTGACAAGGATCGCGGACAAAATTTCTCTGGACAACGGCGGTTACATATCGACGTCAACCCCTTTAGGACTATCAGACTTTAAGCTGTACGGCGGCAATCTGGACGTCACAATATACAAAAACTCAAACTCGCCATGGGTCAGCAAGGTTTACATAAAGCTTCAGTTCCTCGATGAGAACAATAATCTGCTAGATGAAAAAGAATACTCGTCGGGCTACAACACATTGCTTGAGGGATCCAGATATAATTTGGAAACACCGATTTATGACATGACCGGAGACGATTTCATTTTGAACGGAAAACCCGTCAGAAACATCAAGGTGGTTTCTCTGCGCGAGGAAGACGCGCTGAACGAGTTCAAAGACAGCAAATTTACAAGTCATCGCACCGAACTTGAAAGAATGCTCGAAAGCGGCGATGAGGCCGGTTTTTACACCAAGCTGGAATATTGTTTCTCGGAATACCCGCAGGACATTTTTCCGGACAAATATCAGATACTGGTATCTTTAGAGGCCAAGGCAAATGAAAAATTCGGCAAAAGCACATCTTATGCTGCGGCTGCTCCGACGTCGGCGCCCACCGCCGCCCCGACTCCAAATCCCGCTCCCGAGCAGACACAGGCTCAGCAAAATTCAAACTCATCGGGCGGAAACAGCTCAAGCGGCCTGATGGATAAAAATAATTCGGGCGAGGTTGCTTTAAACGGATTCACCGTAATCAGTCATGAGTCAAACGGAAACACTGTCACGGGAATTATACGAAACGATACGGGCGAGGAGGCCGAGGATGTATATATCGAGTTCTCGTTCTATGACGCAAACGGTGTTAAGCTCGATTATGAAGGCGACGCTTTTGTGGAAAATCTGCATCCGAACACCCAAGCTCATTTTGAACTAGACGAATATGAGATACCCGACGGTGCGGCGTATTATGAAATCATAGATATAGATACGTTCTGATAAGACTTTAAAACCGCCTTGTCCGTATCAAAGGCGGAAAGCGCGCTTTTTGATCAGCAGTTTAATAAATTTCACGCCGCGGAGGCGCTTAATGCCTCCGCGGCTTCTTCTTAAATCAAAAAAATTAAATTTTTTACAAATAACGGTTGCTTTTGCGAAGCGTTTATTTTATAATTAACAGTAACGGGTAAAAATGAGTGTTCAGACGCTGCTTCGGCGTTTGGGAAAGGAGAAAAAGATTATGTATTTAAACAGATTATCCGACGATCAGCGTCAGCCGTTTCTTGATTTGTGCATACATGCGGCGATGACCAACGAGGACTTTGACCGCACCGAAAAGGAGCTTATCAAGCAGTATTGCGGGGAAATGGGTTTGACCGAGGTGAGGTACGAGCCCGAAAAGCCGTTTGACGAGGTTTGCGGCAAGCTTGCCGAATGTTCGGCGGCGGAGATCAAAATTATTATGCTGAACATCGCGGGTCTCATGCTTTCGGACAATATTTATGATGAGAGCGAAAGGCTTTTTATGCGGACTCTTGCTAAAAAGCTGCGGCTGAGCCGTGACGATTATGAAGAAACGATAGATTTCGTTAAGCAGCTTACCGGCATACACGCGAATATCGAGCGTTTTTTGAAAAGATAAAAACTTCGTTTTTCGAATAATCCCGCCCTGTTGCGGCGGCCCGAACCCCCGCCGCTGCCGCTCCGCCAAAAGGCGGATCGAGTTAGGGGCAAGCCCCTAAAACCCATTTAAAAAAGCGGCCGCTTTAAAAATACAGCTTTTCCGCCTGCGGCAAAACAAGCCAAAAGACGAGACGCGACGACAGCGCTCGGGTCCGGCGAGCGCAATTGGGCCGGGCTTCAAAAACTCGAAAAATACTTTTTAGACAAACTGAAATCCCCTCTTGTGCGGAGGGGATTTTTGTGTTATAATATTTTTAATGAAAATATATTATATTTCGAGGAGGTTTTACTATGATCGCGATAGGCAGCGACCACGGCGGCGTTGTTCTCAAGGAGGCAATAAAAGAATTTTTGAAGCAGAACGGATATGAGTTCAAGGATTTCGGCACCCGTCCCGGAGAGCCGATGGACTATCCCGACATTGCCGAAACGGTGGCAAACAGCATTGTATCGGGCGAATGTGAGAAGGGGATTCTGGTCTGCGGAACCGGCATAGGCGTTTCGATTGCGGCCAACAAGGTAAAAGGCATCCGCGCCGCACATGTTGCCGACGTGTTTTCGGCCAAAATGGCGAAAGAGCACAACGACGCCCATATCATATGCCTGGGCGAGCGGATCACCGGCCCCGGACTTGCTCTTGAGATCGTGCGCGCGTATCTTGAGGCGGAACATCTCGGCGGACGCCACGCCAGACGGGTAGATAAAATCATGGCGATAGAGGACAGACAAAAATAAAAAGGCATACGCGCTCCCGACGGTGAATATATCACTATCGGGAGTGATTTTTTTGAACCGGAAAAATGTTGCGGATTTTTTAAGGACCGCGCTTATCCCCGCCCACAGAACCATGTATGTGTGGGGCGGAGGCTGGCCCGGAAGCGGGGATCTCGGCAGAATTGGCCTTAACCCGAAATGGGAGGAGTTTTTTGAAAAAAGCGGGCCCGATTATGATTTTAATTTGCACAGACACAAAAAAGAAAGCGGTCTTGACTGCAGCGGCTATGTGGGCTGGGTAATGACCAATTATTTCGGCGGCGGAAATTATGTCACGTTGGCCGAGAGGCAAGCCGAACTGTTTGCCGAGATCGGGCTCGGCGCGCTAATAAAAAATCCCCGCTGCTTTATGCCGGGGGATATTGTGTCCGGAAACGGACATGTTTACATCGCGGTCAAGCAGTGCGCCGACAACAGTCTGATCCTGCTGCACTCGAGCCCGCCGGGGGTCCAGCTCTGCGCGGCTTCGGCCCAAAGTGATTGCGGCGCCGCGCGTTTGGTGAAACGCTGTACCGAAAAATATTATCCCGAGTGGAATGAAAAATTCGGTTTCTGCGTCCGCGGCGCCGAATATATGCGGAACGTGAAGGCGTTCCGGTGGGATGAAAACATCATGCCCGATCCGGATCGCCTGTGCGCGCTTTCCTCCGAATGCGCGCTTAGAATATTATTTGAAAAATAATTATTCTGCTGTGCCGCCCGAGGGGTTTAGTGCAGTTTTCTGTTGTCTATGACGCGGACGGCCTTGCCTTCGCTGCGGACTATCGACTTGGGTCTCAGCAGGTGCACCTTCGCCTTGATGCCGAGCGACGAATGGAGCTGGCTCTCCAGTTTGCGCTTCTCGGCGTCCACATCGCCCTTGAATTTGGGGCTCAGCTCAACATTGATGTCGAACGTGTCGGTGTTGTTCACGCGGTCAACCAAGATCTGATAGTTGGGCGAGACCTCAATGCTGTTCTTGAGCAGCACTTCCTCGATCTGCGACGGGAACACGTTCACGCCGCGGATGATAAGCATGTCGTCGGTGCGGCCCGCGGGCTTCTTCATTCTGACGTGAGTTCTGCCGCAGGGGCAGGGCGAGTAATCCAGCACGCACAGATCCCTTGTGCGGTAGCGCATCAGCGGCTGGCCTTCCTTGGTGACGGTCGACAGCACCAGCTCGCCGAACGAACCCTCGGGAAGGACTTCGCCGGTGTCGGGATCGATGATCTCGGGGATTATCATATCCTCGCAGATGTGCATGCCCTGCTGCACCTCGCACTCATAGGACACGCCGGGGCCCATGATCTCGGTCAGGCCGTAAACGTCGTGGGCTTTGATGCCGAGCGACTCCTCGATCTCGTGGCGCATCTCCTCGGTCCACGGCTCCGCGCCGAAAATTCCGGCCTTGAGCTTGAGCTGGTTCTTAACGCCCATTTCGCGCACGGTCTCGCCTATGTACATCGCGTAGGACGGCGTGCAGCACAGATGCGTCGTGCCCAGATCGCACATAAAGCGGATCTGGCGCTCGGTGTTGCCCGACGAGGTGGGGATCACCATTGCGCCGACCTTCTCGGCGCCCTGATGCGCGCCGAGGCCGCCTGTGAACAGTCCGTAGCCGTAGGACACCTGAACGATAGATCTGTTGTCGCCGCCTGCGGCTACCAACTGACGCGCGAAGCCGTTTGCCCACTGGTCAAGATCGGCGCGGGTGTAGCCCGAAACGATCTGCCGTCCCGTGGTGCCGGACGAGGCCTGAATACGCACGATGTCGCGCTTGGGCACCGCAAGCAGATCAAACGGATAATAGTCGCGCAGGTCCTGTTTGGTTGTGAAGGGCAGCTTTGAGAGGTCGTCGAGAGACTGTATGTCCTCCGGCTTTACGCCCGCGTCGTCCATGCGCTCGCGGTACATCTTGACATTCTCGTACATGCGCTTTACCTGCCATTTGAGTTTTTCAAGCTGGATCTCGCGAATTTGTTCGCGGTCCATGGTTTCAATTTCGGGTTGAAACATTGCCATAACTTTTCCTCCTAAACGTATTATAATAAGGTAATATTATTATATATTAAATATGATGTTTCGTCAATTAATATTTTCTCTATTTCAAAAATTTAAGCATGAACCGGTTAAGGGACGGGCGTTTTATCTTGACCGCGCCCTTGGGGCAGAGCTCCTGACAGCAGAAGCATTTTATGCAGACCTTTTTGTCGATCACGGGTCTGCCGCTTTCCATTTTGATCGCCTTGGGCGGGCAGCAGCGGAAACATTCGCCGCAGCCGACGCACTCGGAAAGATTTATTTTCGGCCTCGAGGCCAGGACCTTCACCACAAAAGCGTTGAGCTTAGGCGGCAGCGACACGACCTTGAGCAGATTGAAGTCGCTCTCCGGCTTCACAAAGTCGCCGAGGCCGAAAGAGGCGGGGTCGTCTCCCGTGACGTCGATCTCGTCCGGATCGAACAGACCTCGGTTTTTCGCCTCTAAAACCGTGTCAACGTCCCGCGGCTCATAGCCGATCATTTTGCAGGCCGCGCAGTCGAGGGCGTGAAGGTTGGCGGCCGCCATAACAACGCCCGCGTCGCGCCTGTCGCCGTTGGTCGGGCCGTCTCCCTCCATGCCCCAAACGCCGTCCATTACCGCGAGCGTCGGCTTCACGCACTCGCACAGATCGACCAGCATCGCGCAGAAGGCCTTGCGCTCGTCCAGACGGAAGTGGAGCTCCGCCTTGTAGGTGCCGGGGACCGTGCCGAACAGATTTTTGACCGCGCCGCTGTAGCTTGTCATGGAGTGCGTTTTGAGCTTGGGCAGCGAGATTATCACGTCCGCGTCGAGGATTGGTTTTATGATCGGGAATTTTTTCAGCACAGCGCCTTCGGGATAGGGAACCTCCTCAAACGCTGTGTCATAGTTTATCACGGCGTTTGTGCCTTCCGCGGCTTCCAAGGCTCCGCAGGCGGTATAGACCGATTTCAGCAGCGAGGCGTTATACGGCCCTCCGGGGCTCTCGGCCACGACGACCTTTCCGCCCGCCGTCTCGCAGAGCTTTATCATCGCCCGAAGGATCGCCGGGTGGGTAGTGACAGCCGCCTCGGGCCTGCGCCGCGAGACGTAGTTCGGCTTCAGAACCACCTTGTCGCCCGGCTTCACGAATTTTTCGATCCCGCCGATCAGGTCGAGCGATT
Organism: uncultured Monoglobus sp.; assembly: GCA_947625055.1. GTDB lineage: Bacteria > Bacillota > Clostridia > Monoglobales > Monoglobaceae > Monoglobus. The sequence continues at coordinate 15,423 of CANQMT010000006.1, forward strand.
TTTTGACCGCCTCATAAGCGCCCGAGTAATCCGCGCATTTTACAACCGATACCTTATCCATTTGAGCACGCTCCTTTTGTTAATATGCTTTAATTATAAACCATTTGGACGGGTTTTACAAGCGCGAAGGCGGACCGAGGCAAAATTTTAATAAAAAACCTTGACACAGGGCGCGGATTATGTTATAATACAACCCGTCTCAAACAAAAAAGACGCGGTCCGTTGGTCAAGAGGTTAAGACACCGCCCTTTCACGGCGGTAACAGGGGTTCAATTCCCCTACGGATCACCACAAAAATCTAATCCGAACTTTTCGCCTGTCGGCGGAGGGTTCGGATTTTTGTTTTTGTCGGCCGCTTATCACTATGTCGGCATTGATCGGCACGATTTGTGTTATAAAATAATAATCGGATACCGCAAACCATTAAATATTTTGGAGGAATTAAAAATGTCATTATGGTTTGATTCAAGACGGCATGAATACGCAATGGACGGTAAGAACGGCTGGTTTATAAAATATTGCGATAAAATCGCCGATAAGCTGAGCGGGCTCTGCGAAGAACATTTCAAAGGCAAGGCAAACCGTCATACCGCCGATGATGTGGATTACGACGAGGACATGACCGTTAAGGAAAGAATGGAGAAAGAGGTTGCTGACCGCAAGGCCGCGGATGAAAATATCATGGTGGGTCTTGAGGGCGAGCGGGCGGCGCGCGCGGGAGCCGACGCGGCTCTCGGCAAAAGGATCGACGCGGAAACTTCGTCCCGCGAATCGGGCGACGCGGCTCTCAGCAAAAGGATCGACGCGGAAGCCGAGGCAAGACGGTCGGCTGACGAGACCTTGCAGGATAACATTGATTCCGAATCGGAAGATCTGAACAATCAGATCGCCGAAGAAAAAAGTGAGAGAAAAAACGCCGACACGGCATTGGGCGGCAGGATCGACGCGGAAGCTTCATCCCGCGAGTCGGGCGACACGGCACTCGGCGGCAGGATAGATAAGGAGATCGCGGACCGCAAGAGCGGCAGCGCCGCGCTTCAAAACAGCTTAAACAGCGAGATCTCGGACAGAAAAGCGGCGGATGATATTCTGCAAAGCAGTATCGACGATTTGCGTCTCAGCGTGAGGGGAACAATGTCAAACCCTATTATCGTGAGCGAGGAAGAACTTGACCGCACATGGGAAAACGGATTTTATAAAAGCACGATCGGAGAAACAAAAATAGATCACGGCGATGTGAATTACGAATGGACTGTCGCGGTGACAAATTATGCGGGAACGGGCGAGGCGGAAATCTGCCATGTTGTGCAGACGATGATAAATGAAAAAGGCATTGCGGAAATGTACAGGAGCGCGTCCGCTACGGTTACAGATCCGTCTCGGGTGCTCGTACATTCGGAGTTTTCAGAATGGACGCCGATACAATATCTTGACGGCACACTCAAACATCCGAGAATATTAACCGGGGAAGAAATTAATTTTAACACGATAATCGACCCGGGAGTATATTATATCGACTGCGACAAAATCGTAAACGGCCCGCCGCACAGCGCGAGGTGTGAGTGTCTTATCGTGATCCCCGCCGTGCGCGGAGTGGCAGGTAGCGATCAGATAAAAGATAGGGAAGCGGGTAAATATGTTGAGCAGATCTGTCAGGCGAATTATGAGAGCGAAATATATGAATACAGACGGATCCTTTCGATCGGCGAGGATCAGTACGATGACGTAACTTACGGAGAGTTAAAATGGAATCTGGTTATAACGGAAAACCATCTTTCAGACGCCGTAAATGCCTGCGATAGCTATAAAAAGCTGTCAGACCGCATCAATAAAGTTGATGAGGGCACGCTTAAAAATCCTATTACAGTGTCCAATGTACAACTTGTAAAAACATGGAAACCGGGTTGGTATAATTGTGCCACAATAGTGTTGCCCGGCGAATCAGGCAAGGCGCAGTCGCCAAATCATTTAATACGGGTAACTAATCAGTGGGACAATGAGGGCGGAAATTGGATCGTCCAGACAGCATATGATTGGAACGGAAACGCAAGCTTTTATAGACGGTCGGTTGAGGGAGATCATAATTACGACAAAACTTTAGAAAATCATCCGTTTAGTGCCACTGATGATGACTGGATACCGATCGTTGACAACAAGGACGATCCGTTTGTGATGCACGGTACATATGACTTGACTGAACATCCGGGCGGCATAAGATGCATGGGGGAGGCAGCATCCGATAACGAATCATGGATGCTTGATTATGAAATTCCGCCCGTAATCATAACCAATTCGGTTTTAGGGGTTGTTGAACTAAAGGCTCAGGATGAAGTCTACAATGGCTTAACGTGGGACGACAAAGGAAAAACATTCAGCGTGTTCGCGGAATACAGAAGGGATGACAATTACGCAGAAGCTAAAATTCTTCTTAACGAACACCCGATATGTCAAAAAAGTTATGCCGTTTTAAGATCCGCTAAAGAACTGTCGTTTATACGTTTGTATTTGGGAACCGCGACTGTCAAAGATATAAGCATAGGCGGGGCCGCGGGCCCAGACGGTGCCATGACGCCGTCATCGGCGGATATTGATTTCACGTTTTCGGATCAGGGTCCGGAAGGACATAACCCCGCAATTTATATTTTAAATTACGGGTGCATGTTCGATGATAAAGGCGGATTTAACGCGGGCGAACAGTCGGAGGCCTCGGACGGAGGCGGCGCGATAGGCCGATTGGCTAAAACAACTTCGGGCGGCGCCGTAGGTTCTGAAGCCGAAAGCAAAAACGGATTTGCCGGCGGCTATCATGTTAAAGTCGGAGGCATGGGCGCGGCGATAGGCGCGAACGCGCACGCATATCACGGCGGCGCGGCAGGCAGCGGAGCGCAGGCAGGCAGCGGATTTGCGGGCGGAATGAACGCGAAATGCGGCACGGCGCCGAACGGCGCGGACGTAGACTGCATACAGCTCGGAAGCGGCACAAACGGCAATGAAAAGACGCTTAAAGTGTATGATTATCAGTTGACCACGCTCGATGCGCAGGGAAATCAACATCTTTCGGACGTCGGCGATATTTCCAAACTTAAAACAGACGACAGAACCGATATAGTTTCGGCGATTAATAACATAGTATTGGAAATCGAAGAAATAAAACAATCGACGGCGAGCATAAATTAAATCGGCGATTGAATTAAAATCACCGGCGGCGAACTTTCGCCTGATTGCGCGTCTGCCGTCAGGACAAGCGGCGCGGGACAATAAAAAACGCGGCGTTTGAGCCGCGGAACAAAGCGCGATCAGTGCAGGATAAAATGCTTTACTTTTGAGAGGCACCGCCTTATCGGGCGGAACGCGGACAGCGCGCAGCAGTATATCCGGTACCGCGCGCCGCGAAGGTGATAGATCCTGCCGCCGCTTTTGATAACGCCGCAGGCGACCGCCAGAACGTTATCGTTGGTGATGCCGGGCTCAAGTGCGGTCTGGTTGTCGCCGCACAGCGTATAGCCGTTTTCGGTCACGCGCACTACCCTATGCAGGACAAAACCGCCGTCATTTCTGCGGCAGAGCGGTATATCGTATTTTTTAAGCCCGCCCTCGGCGGGCTTTTTTAATATGACCGTGTCACAGCCGTTGCCGATAAGCGGCAGCATGCTTGTGCCGTTTGTGATCATTCTGAATGTTCTGCCGTTTTCAAACTCGCCGAGCATGATCGGCAGCAGCTTTTCCATCGGCAGCTTTTTGGTCTGTTTCTCCATACGAACTCCTAATCATAAAACTTTTTGTCAAAGAAGCTTTTTTCAAATCCGAGCTGCTTGTTGTTGTCTATAACTTCGTCCATAAGACTTCCGTAGCCGCCGGCGCCCGAGTTGAAAACCACGTCGGCCATTGATTTGACGTCCCCTTTTCGCTTGGTCAGGATCTGGAACCAGCGGACGACGGTGTAATAAGGATAAAGATACGGCCTCCCCTTGAGTCCGGGATATTTTATTTCCATAATGGCGCGCTTGTTGAACATTACGCTCAGCAGCACTTTTGCTTTTCGCACGATCGGGTTCTTGTCGTGTTCCGCCAGACGGTAAAATCTCAGCATTGTATAGTTTTCGATCGAGCCGTAGGCCCCGTTGAGCATCAGAAGCGTCTCGGTCTGCCGTGTAAGCGGCGTGTGTTCCGCGCCCTCGAACCATATCTCGCCAAGGCGGGTTATAACGCTGTCAAACTTTGAAAACCCGAGCTTTTCGATTTTTTCGGCGATATAGTCATAGCGCGGGTTCGGATCTTTCTTGAGCTCCCTTCTTATCAGCCAAAGGTCAACGACCGGCTTTACGCCTCCGCCCGACGTTTCGTAATGCATCGCGAAATGGGTCAGAGCGTGGATATAAAGATCCTCGGCGGTCATGCGGTGCTTGAATTTTCCGCCCGCCGGCACGGCCCTCTCCCATGCGTCGTCGAACAGTTTGTATTTGTCGCCGTGATAGACGGACGTTAATCTGGTGTGAAGCTCAAGGTTGATAAACGGGTCGAGGTTAAAAACGACCTCGTGCGTGCTGGTGTGGTCGTATACATATCCGTTCTCCTCAAGCACCTGCCGCACTTCATCGAGCTGGTTCGGGTCGATAAGCACATCAACGTCGTTCATTTCACGCATATACGGCTTGGGATAGAGATCCTTTATCACAAAACCTTTGATAGGCATTGAAAAAAGCCCCCGATCTTCAAGCTTGTCAAACAGATCGTTTAAATATATGTTTCTGAACTTTTCTTTCGCTTTAAGCATCCTCGCGTCCGCCGTGAGCCTCTCAAGAGTATCGGGATCGGCTCCGGTTAAACGGTCGGCCATGTCCGCGGCAATGCAGACGAAGCCCTGATTATACGCGGTCGAAATAAAGCGGCCGGGATCAAGATCCGCGGGCGGATCGGGCGCGGGACGGCCCAGGACCGCCTCGGTTATTGACTTGATAAAATATTCCGATGTGCTGTCCATACTGTCTCCTTTAATCGTCAAGCGCTCCGGCGCTCCTTATTGTCTCAACGAATTTTTCGGCGTCGCGCTTTGCGGTTGCGGCGTCTATGTCGTATTCCGCAGTGAGGGCCTGCGCCAGTCCGTCGAGATCCGCGCCTTTCTCAAGCGCCTTCCACAGTACGATCCCGCTTTCGTTGAGCTCGATTATGGAGCTGCGTCCGTTCGCGGTCCCGCTTTCGATAACAACGGCCTCGCCGCCGAACTCTTTTAATATGTATCCGTTTTTTATTTTCATGATAATTCTCCTTGCTTTGCCGTTTTAAATATATATGTTGAAAAATTTTGCGCGCTGTGTTATAATGTTTTTGAACGGGATTCCAAAGGGAGGTGCCTGCCGATGAGCAAAAGCGGAACCCTCAGATGGATTTACGGCCGTATTCGCGGCCAGCGGTACATAATGTTTTTATTGACGGCGCTCAACGGCGTTTCTTCCGCGCTGGGCGTCTATTTCGCGTTCCTTTCAAAAAGCGTTATTGACGCGGCCACATCGCGCGATATGCACCGCCTGCTTATTCAGTCTGTGATCGCCGTGGCGGTTATCCTTGCCGAGATCCTGCTTTCCTACCTTTCCGCGTATATCGAGGAGCGTTCGACCGCGACTCTTGACAAAAAGCTGAAACAGCGGATATTTTCGATGATAATCCGAAAGGATTACGCCTCGGTGACTGCCTACCACAGCGGCGACCTTATGACCCGTCTTACAGACGATGTGTCGGTGATATCGGCCAATGTGCTGACTCTTGTGCCGGCGGTGTTCGGTTTCGCCGTGACTTTGGTCCTGGCGCTTATCGGGCTGCTTGAGCTGGATCTCAGATTCGGCCTGATATTTCTGGTGGGCGGCGCTTTGTTCCTGATAGCCGTCAGAGTTTTCAGCCGCTATCTGAAAAGTCTCCACAAGCGGGTCCAAAACGCCGTTTCTAAGGGCAACTCATTCTTTCAGGAAGCGATAGCAAATCTGCTGATGATAAAGGTCTTCGGCATCGAGAACCGTGTCGGCGATATCGGCGGTGAGCGCCAAAGCGCCGTGCGCCGCGCGAGGATCCGCCGCAGCAACGTTCATATCGTGTCATACATGGGCGCGAGCCTGCTGTTCAGCATAGGCAGCCTTTACGCCCTGATCTGGAGCGCCTATAAGCTGTCGCTCGGTCTGATAACATTCGGAACCCTGACGGCTATTTTGCAGCTTGTGAACCGCGTTCAGTCGCCTGTGGCCGCTATGACGGGCGTTATCCCGCGCGTGTTCTCGATCCTGGCATCCGCTGAGCGTCTTATCGAGATCGAAAATCTGCCTGACGAGGAAGCTTCGGCTCCGAAGGACCGCGAGGAATATTACCGCGGCTTTTCCGAGCTGCGCTTTTCGGGCGTCAGCTTCTCGTACGATAAACTTCCGGTCATCAGGAATGCCGACTTCGCAGTAAAACGCGGCAGCTTCACCGTTATAGGCGGTCATTCGGGGATAGGAAAAAGCACCTTGCTCAAGCTGCTTCTCGGCGTGTATAAGCCCGACGGCGGAAGCGTCTCGGTCGTGATAAACAACGAGCGGATCGAGGCCGGGCCCGACACCCGCGCGCTTTTTGCCTATGTGCCTCAGGGAAATATGATATTGTCCGGCACTATCCGCGGCACCCTGACGATGGTGCGTCCGAATGCCTCCGATGAGGAGATCCGGCGGGCCGCGGAAATAAGCTGCGCGAAGGAATTTTTAGACCAGCTTCCGGAAGGGCTCGACACCGAGATAGGCGAGAACGGACTCGGTCTGTCGGAGGGCCAGGTACAGCGCCTTGCCATAACCCGCGCCGTGCTTTCGGGGGCGGGAGTCCTGCTGCTTGACGAGGCAACCTCCGCTCTGGACGAAAAGACCGAGGCGGAGCTTTTGTCAAACCTCAAGGCGCTTAAAGACAAGACCTGCATAATCATATCGCACAAACCGTCCGCGTTTAAGATCTGCGACACTGTCATGACCCTGAGCGGCGGAAACGTTAATGTCAAAAATATCAAAAGTACAGACGGCGGATAAGCCGTCTTTCTTATTTGTCCTTGACCGCAAGATAGGCGGTTTTTGCCGCGTCGACGCTCATGTTGCAAAAAAGATCCCATATCCTGACTTTTTTTAAGAACAGGATGATATATTCGGCTGTCTTTTCAAACAGAGCGGGATCCGCCGGGCGGTAGACCGAGGCAAGCATCCGCGTCAGTGATGTTTTGGGATCAAGCGGAACGACACGGTTATCCGCCGAGCGGTTCACGCAGAACAGATCGCGGAGCGGTACGCTCGTGTTGGTTTGAAGGTTCTCCTTGCCGCACCAGGGCGTGCCGTAGGCGCGGAATTCGCCGCCGATACAGCGTATCAGCGGCTTGTCCCCGTTAACGATAACGCATTCGTCGCCTAAGAGCTTTTTCCAATACATGGCGTGAGTGGTTTTGCCGGTGCCGCTGGGCGCCGTAAAGGCGTAACCCGCGCCGCCGACTTTAAGCACGACCCCATGCATAAGAAAACCGTCGAAATCCAAGATCCTGTCCGCTATCTTGCGGTACACGGCGAGGCTTTCAAGGTAATCCGCCTCCGAAATGTCATCGCTTTTTTCGGCGGCGATCTCGGCTTCGGTAACGCTTATGTCAAAGTCCGTTTCTCCGTCCGTGAAATAATCCGCGCAGAGCGCCTCGACTCCGGGATACTTGTTGTCAATGCCGACCTTGAGGCCGGCAATTTCTATTTTGAACATTTGTTAAATTTTTAAAGCGTGATCGTGACCGTTGAAGTCGCTTCGTCCCACAAAACGACCGCGTCAAGCGCTTCGGATACGGCTCTTAACGGAACCAGCGTCCTGTCGCCGCTGCCGTCGGGAAGAGGCAGAAGGAACGGAGGAACTTCAAGCTCTTTTTGCGTGTTGAGGTCGACCGAAACATCCGCGATCGAGATACCGGGCTTGCCGATCTTCAGCGAAACCAGCTTGTAGCTCTTGGTGGCGAGAATGATCTGGCTCTCGTCTATCCACTCTACCTGAGCGCCCAGTTCCTCAAAAATGGCGCGCATGGGCACAAGAGTGCGTCCGTCCAAGATAATGGGATCCATGTCAAATTCCATAGTTTTGCCGTTGATAATGACCGTTGCGGTCTCGGCCGAGCCTGAGTCCAGCGCTTCCTGCGCCCGGGCCGCCCAGGCCGCGCCGTTGCTCTCGTAATCCGGCGCGCCGCTTTCATCGGCAAAAACGCCCGTGAACGAGAAGAGCATAACGCAGCATATCAATGCGGAAATGAATCTTTTCATATATCATACCTCCAAAAAAATAATACGTTCTTATTATATATCATATTTAAAATAAATGCAATAAAAAAATAAAATTTTTGACGGACAAAAGCGTTTTACGGAAGCGTTGCGGTTATTTTACAAAATATTTAAAATTATTTTAATAAAAACCTTGATTTTTTAAAAAAAGTAGTATAGAATTAAATTATATATGACAGTGATAAGACCTTTTTAGCGGTAAAAGGTTTTATTCAGGCGCTGTAACGAATTTTGGTTAATCGTGCGCCGTGGACGGCATGGCCGCGCGGCGGATATGTTGAATACGAATTTATTAATTTGGGGGTGCTACACCGATATGGGAAAAAAAGTTATGATCGTTGATGATGAAAAAAGCATTGTTGAGATACTGACCCTTAATCTTCGGAACGAGGGCTACACGGTTTGCGAGGCGTATGACGGCGAGGAGGCCGTGAAAAAGGCCGAGATCGAAAAACCCGATCTGATCCTGCTTGACGTTATGCTTCCGAACATGGACGGGTTCTCGGTCTGCCGCAAGATCCGCGAACATTCGGATGTTCCGATACTTATGATCACCGCCCGCGAGGAAGAGGTCGACAAGGTTCTCGGGCTCGAGCTGGGCGCCGATGATTATATCACAAAGCCGTTCAGCGTCCGCGAGCTGCTCGCGAGAGTTAAAGCCAATATGAGGCGCAGCGATATCGTTCCTCAGCAAAACGAGTCTCAGAACGATATTGTTGAGATCGGCAGCTTCACTCTTGACTGCAACCGCTACGAGCTTTACAAGGACGGCAAGCTTATCGACCTGACGGTGCGCGAGTTTGAACTGATCAAGTTCCTGTCGGCTCAGCCAAACAAGATCTATTCCAGAAAAAGCCTGCTTGAATATGTCTGGGACTATGAGTATTACGGCGATGTGAGGACCGTTGACGTGACGGTTCGGAGAGTCAGAGAGAAAATAGAGGACGATCCTTCTCAGCCCAAACATATCATGACAAAACGAGGCGTGGGATATTATTTCGCGATATAGAACCGGGCCGGATATTTCCGGCTCTTTTTCTGGGCGATAATTAGACCTTGACTTTGGTACAGTTTTATGTTAACTTATACATAGACAGAAACAGACAAAAGATTTCGGGCGGCCGCGCCGAAGGAGGGATTGCATTGGCGGATTACAGGGAACTGGCGGACAAAAAAGTCAAAAACGGATCATATTTTGATTTCCGCAGATTTTTCAGCATGTTCACGGTATGGCTCCTGTGCCTTATATTTTCGTTTTTCCCGCTGGCGCTGCGGCCGATGTTCACCAAGGCGGCAACGGCTGTTGACGCGGGTTACTGGGTAATGGTCTTCAGTGACAATGACGTTTTGTATATAACCGCCGCCGCGTCGATCATCGCGGTGGGCATGTCTGTGCTTATGGGAAGGCGCAGCACCATGTTTGTGTATCTGCTGGCGTTTTTCGAGGTCATCGCGATCTTTCTGGCGATAATGGGATATCTGATGCTTGAGGGCGACCCGATGCTGTTCGGCATGACGGTATATCGGATCAACATCGGATTTCTGGCGGTGTCTGTCGTGCTTGCCCTCGTCATGTTTGTAACCGTTAACTTCAAGAGCAAAGAAGGAGCTGGAAGACAATGACCGGTTCGTTTGTTATAATATGGATAGCGGGGATAATTATCGGGATCTGCATCCTGCTTTGCATTCTCTATTCGGCCTATAAGATCACCGAGGCAAGGGGTCTGTTCACGCTGATGGAGGCGGAGTTCCCGATCTCGACCAATAAAATAACCAAAAAGAACGTGTATGAATACGAGGACTTTTACTCATGGCCGTCCTCTGACGCGAGAGTGGCTAACGGCATGTTTTACAGCGACGCCAATATTGAGTCGCTGAGGAAAAAGACTGCGCCGCAAAAAATTTTAAAGGGCAGGAGTTGAGATTATGAGCAGCAATAATGAAAACGATCAGACAAAAGTTATTCCGTCTGACGAGGTTAAGCAGAATGTTAGAAAAAAGAGGCAGTCGCCCGACAGCGCCGCCGGGACAGAAGCGGCGGGCCGCGCTCTGTTTGACAGCATAAATTCTTACCGCAGGGGCGAAATGACCGCCGACGAGTATTGGGAGCGCATTTTTTACGTTCATCTTAAAACCAAAGAGCTTTATATCCTCGCCGAGGAATACGGCTCGGAGCTCAAGACGTTTTTCCTGCCGATAAACAGCTTGAAAAACGCCTATGAAAACATCATACACGTCTGCGCCAATGAATATATGGCAAGAACCGGAAACGGCGCGCTTAACGAGAAATATATGATGGACAATTTAAGATCGGCTCTCGGAAACGAGATCAAAGCGTTTTTTGACACCGCCGACTTTTTGTCGATCCTGCTCAGAAAAAAGATCTCCGAGTGCCTGAACGGATTTACTTATCCGCAGATCGCCTCGGTATGGGACGAGTATAACGACGTCCGTCTGCAGCTTATCAAAATAAATCAGGAAATCGCGGACATACGCAATCACAAGTCGCAGAGCAGCGAGTACTATATCGACGAGGACGTTGAGAAGTATTACAACGAGACCAAAAAACTGCTCGGCTGGTATATCCATGTTGAGGAAAAGGTTTATCCCAAGCTCGAGCAGCGGTTCAATGATATTTAATATTGATCCGCAAATTTAATGCGTAATTCACAATTGATTGAACGGGGCGCTTTGGGCGCTCCGTTTGCGTAAGGGGAGACTGTTTATTATGGAAGCGGTAAAACAGCGGGTAAACGACTTTTCCCGCGGGAGCATACTCAAGCATATTCTGAAACTGGCTGTGCCGATGACGGTGGCGCAGCTTATAACCATGCTCTATAACGTGGTCGACCGCGTTTTTATCGGCAGGATAAGCGGCCCCGACGCGGCGGGTGCGCTGACCGGCGTGGGCATATGCCTGCCCGTGGTCACTGTCGTCATGGCCTTCGCCAACCTGATAGGCGGCGGTACCGCGCCGCTTATCTCGATCCAGCGCGGCAGGCATAACGACGAGGAGGCCGAAAAGCTGCTCGGCACCGCGATGGTCATGCTGCTTGCCGCGTCTGCGCTGATCACCGCGTTCGGACTGATTTTTAAGATCCCTATACTGCGTTTCCTCGGCGCGGGCGACAATACCATGCCTTACGCCTCGGCTTACACGGGAATATACTTATCGGGCGCGGTGTTTCCGATAATCGCGCTCGGCCTCAACAGCATAATAAACGCCCAGGGCTTCGGCAAGATCGGTATGATAACCATTGCGCTTGGCGCCGGGATCAATATTATACTTGATCCGATCTTCATTTTCGGCCTCGGCATGGGCGTCAGCGGAGCGGCGATCGCCACCGTTATATCCCAGGCGGTGTCGGCGGTGTGGACCCTGAGCTTTTTGCTGAGCCGCCGCGCAGTGTACCGCGTAAAGCTCAGCCGCATGAGGCACATTACCCCCAAAAGGGTCGGGAAGATCGTATCGCTCGGCATGGCGACGTTCACTATGTCGGCCACCAACGCCGCGGTGCAGTCCGCCTGCAACATGACGCTCGGTAAATACGGCGGCGACACCTACATAGGGATCATGACCATAATAATCTCGGTGCGCGAGATCCTGACGCTGCCCGTGCAGGGCTTCACGCACGGCTCGCAGCCGGTCCTGGGCTACAATTACGGCGCGAAGCTCGGCGGCAGAGTCAAAAAGGGCATAAAATACATGTCGGTAATAACGATAATATACACTCTTCTGGCGTGGCTTGCCGCCGCGCTGTTCCCGCGGTTCTTCGTGGGGATATTCACCAACAATCCCGAGCTTCTCGACCTGGGCGCGCAGGCGATGCATATCTATTTCTTCGGCTTCTGCTTCATGGCGCTCCAGTTCTGCGGACAGTCGGTGTTCACCGCGCTTGACAAGGCGGGGCGCGCCGTGTTCTTTTCGCTGTTCCGCAAGATAATAATCGTGGTCCCGCTGACCGTGCTGCTTCCCCTTGTCTGGCAGCCGCCAGTTGACGGCGTGTTCTGGGCGGAGCCCATATCAAATCTGGTCGGAGGCGCCGCCGCTTTTACGACCATGTATTTTACCGTTTATAAAAAACTGTGAATTAAAATTTTATATTTGCGGAAACTAAGTCCAAAACTGATTTAAGGTGGTATTGAACTATGAGTGTTTTGGACATGATCCCCACGAGATCCTATAAAATCAACGGCCCCGTGACGGAGCTTGATATTTGCGAGCCGGAAACCGACGCGTCCGCGGTCAACCTCCGCAAGGCGGCTGTGATCGGCTGCGGATTTGTGGGCTCGGCGTCCGCGTTCGCGCTGATGCAGAGCGGTCTGTTTTCGGAGCTGGTACTTATCGACTCCGACAGGGACCGCGCCGAGGGCGAGGCCCTTGACATCAGCCACGGAGTGCCTCTCAGCCGCCCGGTAAAAATCTACGCGGGGGACTATTCGGATGTCGGCGACGCGGCGGTGATAATACTTGCCGCGGGCGCGAACCAGAAGCCGGGCGAGACCCGTCTTGACCTGACCCGCAAAAACGTAAAGATATTTAGGTCAATCATTCCCCGGATAAACGACAGCGGTTTCGGCGGCATATTGCTGGTCGTAGCCAACCCGGTCGACGTGCTGACCTACGCGGCCGCAAAGCTCAGCGTCCTCCCGGAGAGCCGGGTGATAGGCTCCGGGACCGTGCTCGACACCGCCCGTCTGCGCTGCCGCCTGGGCGAGTACCTGGGAGTCGACAGCCGAAGCGTCCACGCGTTTATAATCGGCGAGCACGGCGACAGCGAGATCGCCGCATGGCACAGCGCCAACGTTGCGGGTATTCCCCTGAATTCCTTCTGCGAGATGCGGGGCGCTTTCGGACACGAGGAGGATATGTTAAAGATCGCCGATGACGTGAAAAATATGGCCTATGAGATAATTAAAAAAAAGAAGGCCACCTATTACGGCATCGCAATGGCGGTCAAGCGGATATGCGAGGCCGTTTTGCGGGATGAAAAGTCGATACTTCCGGTGTCTTCGGTGATGCACGGCGAATACGGGATCGAGGGCGCCGCGCTGAGCATTCCCGCGATCGTCGGCAAAAACGGAACAGAAGCGAAAATAGCGATAAACGTCAGCGAGAGCGAGTGCTCAAAGCTGCTCGGATCTGCAAACACAATTAAAACGGCTATAAAAGAAGCCGGGATTTAGAAATTCACCGCGGAGATATGGACACAGCGACAGGAATGTGCTATAATATCCGCGGTGATTTAATGTTAAAAACAATGAAAGACTCGGTTTACCTTTATGAGGAGCGCGGGGGCTCGGCGAGGCCGTTTTTCTGGCTGGGCGACACCGCGTGGTTGCTGCTTCAGAAGCTTGATCTTAATGAGGCGGAGGCGTATCTTGACAACCGCGCGGCGCGGCGGTTTAACGTTATACAGGCGGTGCTTGCCCATGACGAGAATTTCGGAAGGGCTGGCGCGGAGATCGACTTTAACGATCCCGCCGCGGCGGAGGATTATTGGAAAAAAGCCGAGGCGGTCACGAAGCTCGCGGAAAAGCGCGGGATATACGCGGCGTGGCTCCCGGTCTGGGGATCAATGGTGAAAAAGGGGCTGCTTAACGAAAGCAACGCCGCCGCCTATGCGGAATTCCTCGCGCGGCGGCTCGGCGGGCGCGAAAACGTGGTCTGGGTCCTCGGCGGCGACATACGCGGCGGAAACGGCTTTGAGGTCTGGAAGATCATGGCCGGGATCTTGAAAGCGAAAAATCCCGAAAGGCTGATAACCTTTCATCCGTTCGGCAGAACATGCTCGGCGGATCGGTTCGGCGGAACGGGCCTGCTCGACTTTGACATGTTCCAGTCCGGGCACCGCCGCTACGACCAGTCAAACCTCGGCGCGTGGGACGACAACGCCGAAAAAGAGGATTTTTTCGGCGAGGATAACTGGAGATACGTGCGGAAATGCCTTTCGGCCGAACGTCCGAGACCCGTGCTTGACGGCGAGCCGTCATACGAGGGCATCCACCAGGGTCTCCACGATTTTTCGCAGCCCTTCTGGCAGGCGCGCGACGTGCGCCGGTACGCGTACTGGTCGGTGTTCGAGGGCGCCTGCGGACATACCTACGGCGCGAACTCGGTAATGCAGTTTTATAAGCCGTCGGACGAAAAACCGTCTTATGACGCGCGCGAATACTGGAACGAAGGGATAGATCTGCCCGGCGGCATGCAGATGAAATATCTGTATGAGCTTATGACCTCGGTCGATTTTGCTTCCGGAAAACATAACGACGGTCTTGTTTCAAACAAGGGCTTCGGCAAATACGACAGAATAACGGCGTTCTCCGGCAAAGACTTCGCTTTTGTTTATAACTTTAGCGGCAGGCCGTTTGAGCTCGGCGCGGAACAGCTCGGGTTCAAGCCGCGGAGGGCCGAGTGGTTCGACCCTTCAAACGGAGCGCGGGCCGCGGCGGATATCGGCGCGCACCGCGGGATCGTTCCGCCGAAAAACGCGGAGGGCGGCTCGGATATGGTTCTGGCGCTGTATTTATAACGCCGCTTTTTCGGGCCTGACAGTCCGTTTGCGGGATCATGAAAAAAGATTTTAAATTTTTGTTAAATTCTTCATATAACGGTTGTATTTTTCGCGGCGTTGTGGTATAATCTATCATTGTATACTAAGCGCAGTATAATTTTCAGGAGGAAACAGAGTGAAAAAATATTTAAAAAATATCGGATTTTATCTGATTTTGTTTATCGTCATCATTCTGGTGTTCACGATGACAAGGGTCACGCCCCAGCGCGAAAACGGGATATATTCCGACCTTGTCAGAAGCATACAGAACGGAGAGGTCAGCGAGATCAGCATAGTCAGCGATATAGCGACCGTAAAGTATAAAAACAGCGATTCCGAACAGCAGGTAGAGATCCCGGGCTACGCGGTTCTGCGCGCAGACGTGGGAGACGAGTTTGACGAGCAGATACGCGACGGATCGCTCAAGGTCGAGACCCCGATCCCGTCCGAGCCGCCTTGGTGGCTGACGCTTCTGCCCACGCTTGGCATCCTTGTGCTGTTCGGCGTGTTCTGGTTCATGTTCATGCAGCAGTCGGGAGGCGGCGGACGCGGAATGATGAACTTCGGCAAAAGCAAGGCCAGAATGTCAAACGACAGCCAGTCCAAAAAGACGTTTGAGGACGTTGCCGGCGAGGAAGAGGAAAAGGCCGAGCTTGAGGAGATCGTTCAGTTCCTCAAAACCCCCGACAGGTTCCGCCGTCTGGGCGCCAGGATCCCCAAGGGCGTGCTGCTTGTGGGCCCTCCGGGAACCGGTAAGACGCTGCTCGCGAAGGCGGTCGCGGGCGAGGCGGGAGTTCCGTTTTTCTCGATCTCGGGCTCCGACTTTGTTGAAATGTTTGTCGGCGTGGGCGCGTCCCGCGTGCGCGATCTGTTCGACAACGCCAAAAAGAACGCCCCCTGTATCATATTCATAGACGAGATCGACGCGGTCGGCCGTCACAGAGGCGCGGGCCTCGGCGGCGGACACGACGAGAGAGAGCAGACCCTTAACCAGCTTCTGGTTGAGATGGACGGCTTTGGCGAAAATGCGGGAGTAATAATCATCGCCGCCACCAACCGTCCCGATATTCTCGACCCGGCGCTGCTGCGCCCGGGAAGATTTGACCGTCAGGTGCTTGTTGACGCGCCCGACGTTATCGGCCGCGAGGCCATTCTGAAAGTCCATACCCGCAACAAGCCGCTCGCGCCCGACGTTAAGCTTGACGTTCTGGCGAAGACCACGATAGGCTTCACGGGAGCGGATCTTGAGAACCTTGTCAACGAGGCGGCTCTCGCCGCGGCGCGGGCAAACAAAAAGGTGATAAACATGATCGATCTTGAAGAGTCGATCATGAAGGTCGTGGCCGGCCCCGAAAAGAAGTCCAAAAAGGTCACTGAAAAAGAAAAGAAACTCACGGCCTACCACGAGGCGGGCCACGCGGTGGTATCAAAAATGCTGCCGACTCAGGACAGAGTGCATCAGGTTTCGATAATTCCCCGCGGCAGAGCCGGCGGATACACGCTTTCGCTGCCCAAGGAGGACACGAGCTACAACAGCCGCACCGAAATGGTCGAGGAGATCATCGTGCTGCTGGGCGGCAGAGTCGCGGAGAGTCTGGCGCTTGACGACATAAGCACCGGCGCGTCCAACGATCTGGAGCGGGCCACCAAGATCGCCAAGTCTATGGTCACAAAATACGGCATGAGCGAAAAGCTCGGCGCGCGCACCTTCGGCGAGCAGAGCGGAGAGGTCTTCCTCGGCCTTGAGGCCGGACATTCCGCCGACTACAGCCAGGAGACCGCGGCGCTTATCGACAGAGAGATCCACCGCATAATCGACGAGTGCTATCAGCGCTGCAAGGAGATCCTTACCGAGCACATGGACAGCCTCACAAAGGTCGCGGAGCTGCTTCTTGAGAAAGAGAAGATCGAGGGCGACGAGTTTGACGCGATCTTTATGAGCGGCGACAGCGAGGCTGTGGACGCCGCGCCGGAGGTCATGGCTGACGAGGCCGCGGCGGAGGAGAAGTCCGAAAAGGAAAACTCCGAAAAGGAGAACGGCGGAAATGCTTAACGTGACGCTGATATGCGCGGGCAAAATAAAGGAAAAATTTTTAAGAGAAGCGGCAGGGGAGTATGAGAAGCGCCTGAGCCGCTTCTGCTCTTTGAAGATCATCGAGGTCAAAGACGAGCCCGCGCCCGACTCGGCCTCCGAAAAAGAGAAAAGCGCGGTTCTTCAAAAAGAGGGCGCGCGGATATTAGGCAAGATACCGAAGGGCGCGTATGTGATCTCGCTGTGCGTCGAGGGCGCTCAGATGAGCTCTGAGGAGCTGGCCGAAAAACTGGACCGCCTCGCGGTGGGCGGCGCGGGAAGCATAGCGTTTATAATCGGCGGCTCACTGGGGCTTTCGGACGAGATAAAGCGGCGCTCCGATCTGCGTCTCGGCTTTTCAAAAATGACGTTCCCCCACCAGTTGATGCGGGTGATCCTGCTTGAGCAGATCTACCGCGCCTTCACGATCTCAAAAGGCATTACATATCATAAATAAAAATAACGCGCGCGGCATTGCCGCGCGCAGCGTATAGAAAAACTTCGTTTTTTACATGTGCATATTGCGCATCATTTTTTTCGCTTTTTTAACGTCCTTCTTATCCATCATGGCGAGGCCGACGCCCAGCAGCGCGCCGAGAATGAGGCCTGTGCTGAAATTTCCCAATTTTGTTTCTCCTTTCGCTTCGCTCAAACTTTGTTTGTTTATCAAACAGGCGTTGAGTTTTATTTATTTCTTTGTTTTTCTCTATTATTATTTGTAGATTAAACATAAAAAATCCAAAAAAATCGGGGAAAATATTTACATGATTTTACGCAAAATCGGCTTGACGCGCCCGACAATATATTGTATCATGTAAAGTGATATTTTATCTGATAAAATTAGGCAAAGAATGAATTATTATGGCGCCTGAGGCGTATTTATAATTCCGAAAGGATGATAAACATGGCAAAAGTAATCCCTTTTAAAGGGCTCAGATATAATCCGGAGAAATTCCGTGACCTTGACGCGGTCACGGCTCCGCCGTATGATATTATAACACCCGAACAGCAGCAGGAGCTTTACAACAAGGATGAGCACAACATTATCCGTCTCGACTACGGCATGGATTTTGAAAGCGATGACGAGACGAACAACAAATACACCCGCAGCGCGGCTTTTCTCCAAAAATGGATCGAGGAGCAGATTTTGGTTTACGAGGACGCGCCCGCGTTTTATATTTACGAGCAGATGTTCAGCCTTGTCGACGAGGAGACTCCGTCGCACTCGCTGAAAGGCATAATCTCCCTTGTGCAGCTTGAGGAGTTTTCAAAAAAGATAATCATGCCGCACTCCGAGACGCTCAATCAGCCGAAGCGCGACAGAATGGGCCTGATGAAGGCCACTGCCTCGAACATGAGCCCGATTTATTCGCTGTACATGGACCCCGATCAGGCGATAGCGGACATAATTTCGGAGTGCTCCGACAGCGACCCCGATTTCAGCTTCACAACTCAGGATAAGGTCATTCAGAACATATGGGTGATAAAGGACCCGGCGACGCTGAACGTCATATCCAAAAAGTTTGAAAACAAGCAGCTCTTTATAGCCGACGGCCACCACAGATACGAGACGGCGCTGAACTACCGCAGCGAGAGGCACCTTGCCGACGGCACCGAGACGGGAACGCAGCCGTATGACTACACGATGATGATGCTTGCCTCTATGGACGACAGCGGCCTGTTCCTTTTCCCGACCCACCGCCTTATAAGGGACGTCAAGAATTTTTCGGAGCAAATGATAATCAGCATGCTGACCGAGCATTTCAACGCCTCGAAAATTTATATCACCGAGGGCGAATACGCGGATATAATCATGACCAAGCTCCAGAACACGATCGACGAGAAGCGTCTGGCGTTCTACACGGGCGAGGATTATTATTACACGCTTGACATAAAGGACGTTCACGTTATGGACGATCTGATCGAGGGCAAGAGCGACGCTTACAAGCACCTCGACGTGACGATACTCCACAAGCTGATACTTGAAAAATATTTCGATATTGACGAGAACCGCGAGTCCGACCGAGGCCGTCTGGTGTTCACCAAGGACGCGGACGAGGCGGTAAACGGCGTCAGGGACGGCGAGTTCCAGTGCTCGTTTTTGATGAACGCCACGAAGATCTCGGAGATAAAGGACATATCGCTGGCAAACGAGAAGATGCCGCAGAAGTCAACATATTTCTGGCCCAAGCTCGTCACCGGCATAGTGATATACAAATTTGACTAAAGCTATTATGAATCGGAGGTAAACCAAATGAAAATAGGAATTATGGGATTCGGCGTTGTGGGCGGCGGCGTCGGCGAACTGGTCGCGACCAACGCGGAGTCGATAAAGCGCAGATGCGGCGAGGAGATCGAGATCGCGAGAATACTCGACCTCAGAGACTTCCCCGACAGTCCGTACAAATGCTTCACCAAGGATTTTAACGATATATTAAACGACCCCGAGATCGGCGTTGTGGCCGAGGTCATGGGCGGAACCAAACCCGCGTATGAGTTTACCAAAAAGCTTCTGCTCGCGGGAAAGAGCGTTGTCACCTCCAACAAAGAGCTTGTGGCAAAGCACGGAACCGAGCTTTTAAAGGTCGCCAAGGAAAACGGCGTGAGCTATCTGTTCGAGGCCAGCGTGGGCGGCGGCATCCCGATAATCCGCCCGCTCTATACCAGCCTTTCGGCCAATGAGCTCACGGATATTTACGGAATTTTAAACGGAACGACAAATTACATCTTAACGCAGATGATAAAAGAGGGAGCCACGTTTGAGGACGCGCTGAAGGGCGCGCAGGAAAAGGGATATGCCGAGAAGGACCCGACGGCGGACATCGAGGGCCATGACACCTGCCGCAAGATCGCGATACTGGCGTCTCTCGCGTTCGGAACCTATGTTGACAGCGAGGAGATCCCCTGCGAGGGAATAACGAAGATAACTCTTGAGGACGTGAAATACGCGGCCAAGTTCGGCTCGGTCGTAAAGCTCCTGGGAATAACGTCAAGAGCGGAGGGCGGCGTTTACGCTATGGTCTGCCCCGCGATCCTGCCTCTGGGACACCCGCTTGCGAGCATTGACGATGTGTTTAACGGAATTATGGTGCGCGGCGACGGTCTGGGCGACGTTATGTTCTACGGCCGCGGCGCGGGCGCGCTGCCCACGGCGAGCGCGGTGCTTTCGGATATCGTTGACGCGGTGAAACACAAAAACAGCAGGGTAAACCTCGGCTGGGAGCAGGGCCGCGACGGATATCTGCTTGACGCGAAGAACCTGACCGCCCGCTTCTATTTAAGGCTGACCGGCGGCAAGGCGGAGGATTTCTCGGGCAAGGGCTACGAGGTCTATACCCTGGGCGAGGGCTACGAGGACGAGTTCGCGGTCGTTACGCCCGAGGTTTCGGAAAACGGTCTTGAAAAGATGCTTGAGGACGAAAACGGCCTCGGTGCGTATAATGTATTGAGCAGGATAAGATTGGTGGCTGAATAAAATGGTTAAGGTCAGGATCCCCGCAACTTCGGCTAACATGGGCGCGGGCTTTGACAGCATGGGCATTGCCCTCGGCCTTTACAACTATGTTACCGCCGAGGAAAACGACAGCGGACGGCTTAATATAAAAATTATTGACGAGTCCGCGGATTTTCTGCCCAAGGACGAGGAAAATCTGATTTACAGATCAATGAAACGGGTATTTGACCTGACCGGACACAAGTGCCCCGGTCTTGATCTCACGCTTGAGAACAACATAATGATAACCCGCGGTCTCGGCAGCAGCAGCGCCGGAATTGTGGGCGGAGTCGTCGCGGCGAACAAGCTGTGCGGCGACAAGCTCAGCCTCGAGGAAATGCTGCGCCTCGCGGCGGAGATCGAGGGGCATCCCGACAACGTGACGCCCGCTCTGGTCGGCGGCTTCACGGTCAACGTTATGACGAAGCACTCGGTCAGATATGTCAAGACCGAGCTCGACGCCGACAAGCTTGCTTTCGCGGCGCTTGTCCCGGATTTTTATCTCCAGACAAAAAAGTCGCGCGAGGTGCTTCCGAAGTCGGTCCCGCACAATGACGCGGCATACAACGTGGGCCACAGCGCTTTGCTGGCGGCGAGCCTGATCACGGAAAAGTATGAGAACATACGAACCGCGGTGGGAGACAAGCTCCACCAGAACTACAGAAAGCGGCTTATCCCGAACATGGACAGCCTGTTTCGGCTGTGCTATTTAAAGGGCGCACTCGGCGTTTATTTAAGCGGCGCGGGCCCGACGATCATCGCGATCGTTGACAAGTCGAACAAAAAGTTCGCCTGCGAGATAAGCGGTATACTTTTGAGCAAAATGAAGGAATGGAAGTTATATATGCTTGAGCCCGACAATGTGGGCGCGTGCATACTTGAGAATAATTAAAAAGCTAAGTACAAACCGGGAGGGATATTTTTGGCACTTATAGTACAGAAATTCGGAGGCAGCTCCGTGGCCGACGCGGCCAAAGTCATGAACGTTGCGGAGCGCGTGACCGAAACATATAAGGCGGGAAATCAGGTGGTCGTGGTCGTGTCCGCGCAGGGCGACACGACCGACGATCTGATCGAGAAAGCGAACGAGATCAATCCGAACGCCTCAAAGCGCGAGCTTGATATGCTGCTTTCAAGCGGAGAGCAGATCTCGATAGCGCTCCTCGCGATGGCGATCGAGAGGATAGGCTGTCCGGTTATCTCGCTCACCGGCTGGCAGGCGGGTTTTAACACCAACAGCGTGTCGGGCGGCGCCCGAATAAAAAACATTGACACCGAGCGCATGCGCAGGGCGATCGACAAAAAGCGCATAGTGGTCGTGGCGGGCTTTCAGGGCCTTAACAAATATGACGACATAACCACTCTGGGCCGGGGCGGCAGCGACACCTCGGCGGTCGCGATAGCGGCGGCGCTCCATGCCGACAAGTGCGAGATATACACCGACGTTGACGGCGTTTACACCGCCGATCCGCGGATATGCGAAAACGCGAAGAAGCTTGACGAGATAACCTACGACGAGATGCTGGAGCTCGCCAGCCTCGGCGCCAACGTGCTTCACAACCGAAGCGTCGAGATGGCGAAAAAGTATAACGTGAAGCTTGAGGTAAGATCAAGCTTTGAGAAAGTTCCGGGCACTATTGTTAAGGAGGTAGTTAATATGGAAAAAATGTTGATAAGAGGCGTGACGCGCGACAACGACGTGGCGAGAATAGGCGTGATAGGACTTCAGCACACCCCCGGTGTGGCGTTCAGAATATTCTCCGAGCTCGCCAAGGAGCATATAAACGTTGATATGATACTCCAGTCGGTCGGACGCGGCGGCACGAAGGACATAGCCTTTACCGTCACGCGCGAGAACGAGCCGAAAACGCTTGAAGTCCTCGAGGGCCTAAAGGACGTTTTGAAATATGAGAAGCTTGACCACAGAGACGACCTTTCAAAGGTTTCGATCGTGGGCGCGGGCATGGTCAACAATCCGGGCGTGGCGGCGAAAATGTTCGAGGCGCTCTATGACAACAACATTAACATCCATATGATCGCCACATCCGAGATCAAGGTGTCGGTTCTGATCAAGCTTGAAAACGCCGAAAAAGCGGTGAGAGTAATACACGACAGATTTATAGGCTGAGATAATTTGCTGCGGCGTTTCCTGTGAAACGCCGCGGCTGTTTAAAAGAGGGGAAAGCATGAAAACCGCATTGATAACCGGAGGCTCGCGCGGAATTGGCGCGGCGACAGCGCGCCGCTTCGCGAAGGAAGGCTTTCGGGTGATAATTAATTATAATAATTCGGAAGCGCGGGCAAAGGCTCTCGCCGCCGAGACGGGCGGGATCGCGATCCGCGCCGACGTGGGGAGCCCTGAGCAGGTCGCCGCAATGGCGGAGAAGATAACCGCGGAGCACGGCGCGCTTGACGTTATCGTAAACAACGCGGGGATAGCTCATTTCGGCCTGCTCACCGATATGAGCGAGGCCGAGTGGCAGAACCTCGTGAACATAAACTTAGGCGGCGCGTTCCGCGTCACCAAAGGCCTGATCAGGCCGATGATCGCGGCGGGGCGCGGCTGCGTGATAAACATATCCTCAATGTGGGGGCAGGTCGGCGCGTCCTGTGAGGCGGCGTATTCCGCGTCAAAGGCGGGGCTTATCGGTCTTACCAAGGCGCTCGCCAAGGAGCTTGGGCCGTCGGGCATACGCGTCAACTGCATAGCGCCCGGCGTGATCGACACCGAAATGAACGCCCGCCTCGACAGTGAGACTTTGGCGGAGCTTAAAGATGAGACTCCGCTCGGCGTGATCGGCAGCCCCGAAGACGTGGCGGACGCGGCGTATTTTCTTTATGAGAACGGGTTTGTCACCGGTCAGGTGATAGGCGTGAACGGAGGATTTGTGATTTAGGAGGAGCTATGGAATATATAGGAGCGGTTTTCGGCGGCGGCATAACGCGGGCTGTGATAAGCAATCCCGCGAAAAAATCTGCGGAAATAAAAAAGGCTGTGATAACGCTCAAAAGCATTGGCGGAGCCGAAAAATACCAGATCGAGACGTTCACCGAAAGGCAGGCCTTCCACAAAAACGTTGAAAAGACGGATATAGCGGCCGAGGCGGAGCGGATAATGACCGAGGGCGGCTTTCGCCAGCTTGACGCGTGGAGCGAAAGCGCGTATTATCTGCTGAAGGTCTCAAAAAAGGGCAAAACGTCGCTTACCAAAAAACGACTCGCCGATAAAAAGGGGCCGGCCGGCGCCGAGGGCAATAACCGCCAAAAGAAATATCTCTTGGGCGGCGGCGGGGAGATCCCGCCGCTGGTTGATCTGGGAGTTATGACAAAGGACGGCCACGTCGTCAGCGCAATGTATGACAAGTACCGCCAGATCAACCGCTTTGTCGAGATAATAGACGACGCTCTGGGCGGCGATCCGCCAAAGGAGCTTAACGTGATCGACTTCGGCTGCGGCAAGTCTTACCTGACGTTTGTGGTGTATTATTACCTGACCGAGGTCAAGGGGATCAGGGCGAATATTACGGGGCTTGACCTCAAGGCCGACGTGATCAGAAAATGCGGCGCGCTCGCCGAAAAATACGGTTATAAAAATCTTTCGTTCGAGGTCGGCGACATAAACGGATACAGGCCTAAGGCAAAGCCCGATATGGTGATCGCTCTCCATGCCTGCGACACGGCGACGGACTACGCGCTGTATAACGCGGTCTTATGGGGCGCGGAGCGCATAATCTCGGTGCCCTGCTGCCAGCACGAGCTGAACGGTCAGATAAAAACGGATAATTTATCGGCGCTCACCGACTACGGCCTGATCAAGGAGCGGTTCTCGGCCCTCGCCACCGACGCGGTCCGCGGCAAGCTGCTTGAGTATATGGGGTATAAGGTGCAGATGCTGGAGTTTGTGGATTTTTCCCACTCGCCCAAAAACCTACTGATCCGCGCGGTGAAGCGGAACGTCCCGAAGCAGAAGCGCGAAGAGTCGCTCAAACGCGCCGAAGCGCTGATAAAAGAATTTAATTTCGACCCGACCCTGTATCGCCTGCTGGCGAAACAGGCGGTTGATATTTTATAAAAAATCTGATACAATATACCCGAGGTGATAATATGTCAAAAGTTTATTCGGTCGCCGATATAAAAACGGCGCTCAATCCCGTTCTCAAAGATTACGGCGTTAAAAGCGCTGTGCTTTTCGGCTCTTATGTCAGCGGAGCCGCGAACGAAAACAGCGACGTGGATCTGCTGCTCGACAGCGGACTCAGAGGGCTTAAATTTGTTGACCTTATCGAGGCGATCAGAATCACGCTCGATAAAGAGGTAGACGTTTTTGACGTGACGCATATTATACCCGATTCAAGAATATCATCCGAAATCAGCGCAAAAGGGGTCAAGATATATGAAGAATAAGATAATTGTCGGAAAAATGATCAAGTATATAGAAAAAATTATTGCATACACCGAGGGTGTTTCCTACGATGATTTTTCAAAAAATTCGATCCTTGTTGAGGATTGCATATTTAATCTCGGACAGTTGGGCGAACTGTCAAACAAAACGGACAAGGATTTTGAGGCGGAAAACAGCGGGATCCCGTGGCGCACAATGTACGGCTTGAGAAATAAAATTGTGCATGATTATGAGGGCGTGAATTTGGTTCTGATTTGGGATATAATAAAAAATGATCTTCCCGAGCTTAAAAATGCGTTAAGCGATCTGTATAAACGAATTTGAAAACGTTGCCATAATTTAATTGATGATTAAAATATCGCCCGGATTTGGCGCCGAAGGCGACTGAGAGGGAGGTAACATAGATACTAGGAAATAGGCTATAGGTACTAGACGTATGACGCGGGAATATAGCAATAAATTTCGCCTAATCATATCCGCGTAGTCACTATTCACTACATTCGTAGGGCGGCTTGCCCACAAGCCGCCCGCCGGATGTGGGCATCCGGCCATACAACATGTGCAGGGCAAGCGGGCGGATAATATCCGCCCCTACGGTGTTCTGAGCTATTTCTCATTCAAAAGGACGGTTTTATAGTCGCCCAATTTTGATTTTTCCTCTTTGGAGAGCTCCGGATATTTGGGGTCGATGTCCTCGAGGGTCTCAAGCAGGATTTTTGTCACTATGTAGCGCGTAAGCCATTTTCTGTCGGCGGGCAGAACGTACCACGGCGCGGTTTTTGTTGCGGTGGCGTTTATCGCGTCCTCAAACGCCTCGCGGTACTCGTCCCACTTGGCGCGCTCCTTAAGGTCGCTGCTTGAAAACTTCCAATTTTTGGCGGGGTTATCTATGCGCTCTAAAAAGCGCTCCTTCTGTTTGTCGGCCGAGACATTGAGGAATATTTTCACGATTCTGTATCCGTTGTCGCTTAGATACTCCTCGTAATTGTTGATCTGACGGTAGCGTTTTTTGAAAAATTCCTTCTCGTCCATATCAATGCAGCGCTTCGGCATGTTGTAGCCCTTATAATATTTGTTGACCTTAACGGTCAGAACGTCCTCATAGTGCGAGCGGTTCATGATCCCGATATAGCCGCGTTCCGGGACCGCTTTCTCGATCCTCCACAAAAATCCGTGCGCGAGCTCCGTCGAGGTCGGCTGCTTGAACGAGTGAACGATGACGCCCTGGGGATTTATTCCGCTCATAACGTGCTTTATCGTGCTGTCCTTGCCCGCGGCGTCGATCGCCTGGAGGATTATGAGCAGCCCTTCTTTGCTCTCGGCGTAAAGCCTGCTCTGGAGCTCCTCCAGCTTTGGCAGCATTTCACGAGTCTTTTGGATCGTTTCCTGCTTGTCAAGCTTGTACTCCTTGCCGTTGGTCGATATTTTTTTAAGATCAAGCTTTTTTTCGCCGTCGTACCTAAAATCTTTGATTTTCATTGTGACACACTCCTTTTATATAATATATTAATATTTTATATCTTATTTTAATAAATGTCAATATAATTAAAGCGTTCGTTTAAAAATCAATAAACGAACGCTTAATAATAACGGGTTTTAGTCTATGATCATTGTTTCAAAGTTTTTTCGTTTTGTAAAAAATGGAAAATTCTAATCTATGATCATTGTCTCAATATCCTCTCCGTCGGTGTAGGGATCGGGAGTATATGCCGTGGATGAGGCAGCGGTTTCATCTGCGGCGGATGCGCCGCCGGGATTTTCCGTTCCTGCCGGCTGCGAATTTGCTGCGGCGGGTTCATCGCTTTCCTCGGGCTTCACATAATCGACTTCCTCAAAGGCTACGAATTCCTTCGGGTCAAGAGGCTCGTTGTCTTTTCTTATCTCAAAGTGCAGATGCGGCTCATCATTTTGTTCGGAAACCGCCGTGCTGCCCACTTTGCCCAGGGTGTCGCCCATTTTTATTTCGGATCCGATCGGCAGGTCGGACACGTCTTTAAGGTTTGAATAAACGCTGTCTATCCCGCCGTCGCTGTGGTGCAGTACGACCGTTGTCCCGAGCAGGCTGTCCTCGTAGACTTTTTTAAGCGTTCCGTCCTTTATGGCGGTGACGATCGTGTCGGGGTTTGCGCCGATATCGACGCCGCAGTGGGCGCGCCAGTCCTTCATGGTTTCGGAATAGACCAGATCATCAGCAGAATAATCCTTGATTATTCTGCCCGAAACCGGGGGCTGACAGAGATCCGCCGCGGGCTGAGAGCCGGCAGCGGTCTCGGCGCTGCCCGGGGAAGCCGACGCGGGCGCGGCGGTCGGCCTCGCCGTGGGCATCAGCGCGTCGTCTTTGTCGCTTTGCGGAACGGCGTCCGCGTTGGCGGGAACTGCCGCGGCGTAGGGCGCGGGAGTTGAATAGACCGAGCCGGTCTCGATACGCTTGTTTTTGTCCGGGTCGGGCATGATCGAGCTTAGTATTGCATAAATCCCAATGGCGGTGACCGCAAGCAAAAGGATTATGTAAAATCCTTTTCTCTTGGCGGAAACCGCGGCGTTTTGCTCGTCGGCCTTCGGAGGCTCCGTGATAGGTCTGCGGTCGTAATTGTCGCCGCGTTTGCTTTTGTCGTCGTGGTTTTTGTTGTTCATTTTATCACCTCGCTTAAAGTTTTGCCCAAGCTTACCCGAATAATACATAAATTCCAAAATATTTTAAAATATTTGATTTGGTTAAAATCGGTATTGTAAAAATTAAATAATTGTGTTATAATACATAAATTAATTACGAAATATTATATTTGGGAGGATCAAAAATGAACTTATACAGCATTATCCTCGCCGCGGGCGAGGGCAAGAGAATGAAGTCGAACATAGCGAAGCCGCTTCAGCAGGCGGCGGGCAAGGCCTTGGTCGAGTGGGTGGTCGACACCGCCGAGGAGGCGGGCAGCGACGAGAATATTGTCGTCATAGGCCACAAGGCCGAGGACATGAAGGCGTATCTGGGCGGCAGAGTCAAATACGCGCTCCAGCGCGAGCAGCTCGGCACCGGCCATGCCGTGATGCAGGGTATAGAGCTTCTTAAAAATATCGAGGGCACGGTCATGGTGCTCTACGGAGACGCGCCGCTGATCCAGGCCGACACTTTAAAGCGCGTCCGCGAGGATCATATCAAGAAAAAGCGCGCCGCCACGGTTATCACCGCGTATATCGACGATCCCTACGGCTACGGCAGGATCGTCCGCGAGCAGGGCGAGATAGTGAAGATCGTCGAGCAGAAGGACGCCGACGAGGACGAGCAGGAGATAAAGGAGATCAATTCCGGAATGTACTTTTTTGATATCCAGAAGCTCCGCGCGGCCTTGAAGCGCATCACCAACAAAAACGCTCAGGGCGAGTATTATATAACCGACGTTATTGAGATCATGCTCGGCGACGGCGACAAAGTCGGCGCGTATGTGACCGAGCTTGAGCAGATCCTGGGCGTTAACGACAAGCTGCAGCTCGCGCAGGTGGGCAAGATACTGAACCGCCGCAAGGCCGTTGAGCTGATGCTCGGCGGAGTCACGATAATAGATCCCGACAAGGTTCAGATCACAGCCAATGTCAAGGTGGGCAGAGACACGATCCTGTATCCGGGCACCGTGCTCGAGGGCAATACTGTGATCGGCGAGAACTGCGTTATCGGTTCGGACACATCGCTTAAAAACTGCGTTGTGGGCGACAACACGACGGTCCTGAAAAGCGTGGGAATAGACAGCACGATAGGCTCCGAGACCAACGTGGGCCCGTTCGCCTATTTAAGACCCGGCACAAAGATCGGTTCCGACGTGAAGATCGGCGATTTTGTCGAGGTCAAGAATTCCACTATCGATGACGGAACAAAGGTCGCGCACCTGACGTATATCGGCGACGCCGACGTGGGCAAGCGCGTAAACTTCGGCTGCGGCACCGTGGTCGTTAACTATGACGGCGAGAACAAGCACCGCACGATCATTGAGGACGACTGCTTTATCGGCTGCAACACCAATCTGGTGTCCCCCGTGACAGTGCGCCACGGAGCCTACACCGCCGCGGGCTCGACCATAACCGACGAGGTCCCGCCCGAGTCGCTTGCGATCGCCCGCTCAAAGCAGGTGGTCAAGGAGCAGTGGACGGTCAACAGGAAAAAGGAAAAGAAATCCAAAAAGAGCAAAAAGCAGGACAAATAAAATATATTAAAGAGGTAAGCGTAATATGTATATGGTGGTCGGCTTGGGCAACCCCGGCAGGAAATATGTGAACACGAGGCACAATATCGGCTATGACGTTATTGACGCGTTCTGCGCCAAAAACGATATAAAATTCAAGTCAAGCCGTTTTAACGCCAATGTGGGGACCGGCTTTGCGGGCGGCGAGAAGATCGTCGCGGTGAAGCCCACGACCTACATGAACTCAAGCGGCGAGGCCGTCGCGCCCATTGCCGATTACTATGATATACCGATCGGGAATATAATAGTAATATCGGACGACAAATCAATGGAACTCGGCAAGCTCCGCACGCGAGCCTCGGGCAGCGCCGGGGGCCACAACGGGCTGAAAAGCATAATACTCTGCCTCGGTTCCGACGAGTTCCCGCGCGTGAAGATAGGAATAGGCGAGCCGAGAGGCGAGACGCATGACGAGATCGTGAACTTTGTGCTGGGCCGCTTTTCAAAAGAGGAGACCGAGATCCTGACCAAGACCGCCGTCAGAGCGGTCCTGGCGGTCGAGGAGATCATAAAGTCCGGCGTCAGGGACGCCATACAGAAATATAACGGGTGAGGCTGTTGAAAGACGGATTTTATCGGATGATGGATGAGCTGGCGGATTTTGAAGAGATAATATCCGCGCTCAAATCAAAACAAAATATAAATCCAATTAACATAAGCGGTGTGTCGGATTCGCTCAGGGCACACCTCGCTTTTTGCGTGTCCGAAAAACTTTCGGCTCCGGTCGTTATGGTCGCCGAGAGCGACGCGGCCGCCGCGGAGATCGCCTCCGACCTGAAATTTTTTGTCGGCGGAGATGTTCTGAGGTTCACTTCCTCCGACCTTCTGTTTTATGATGTGGACGTCCGCAGCCGCGAGGTGCAGAAAAAACGGCTCGAGGTGCTTGACGCGCTCTGCGCGGGGCGCGGCAAGATAACATATCTTGTGACGAGCTATTCGGCGCTGATCTCGCCCACTTTGCCGTATGAGAAATATAAAAACAATGTTATCGAGCTCAGACCCGGGGACGACATAGGTACCGATGAACTTTGCGAAAGGCTGTCCGCCCTCGGTTATAAGCGCGAGGACATGGTCGAGGGGGCGGGCCAGTTCAGCCTCCGCGGCGGGATCCTTGACTTTTTCCCGCCCCGCTGCGAGCACCCGGTGAGGATCGAGTTTTTTGACACCGAGGTCGACTCGATCAGGACATTTGACAAGGACTCTCAGCGAACGGTAGCCATGATCGACTCGGCGCGGATAACTCCGGCCGCAGAGCTTGTGCTTGACAAAAGCGAGAGGGAAGCCTTGGTCAGACGGCTGACAAGGCTCAAAAAGGACGCGTCCGAAAACGCAGCGGCCGTATTAAGGCGCGACATTGAGCGCCTCGGGCAGGGGATCGCCTTTCCGTCGATTGAAAAATACATTCCTTATATATACAAAGAGATCCCCACGCTGATGGATTATATTTCGGAAAATGCCGTTATTTTTTGGTGCGGCCCCGCGAGGATAAGCGAGTCCGCCGAAAAAGAGGAGCTGCGCTTCGCCCAAGACTTGACCGATCTTGCGGAAAGAGGTATTATCCCGCGGGCGGACGCCGATTATACCGTGCCTTTGAAAAAGGCTGTGCGGCGGCTGACAAAGCAAAAATTCGCCGGCATTTCGGCGATACCCGGCAGCTCGGCGGAATATAGGCCCAAACGCGTTTTTTCGATAAACTCAAAATCCTTGGCGGGGTTCAGCGGCAAGATAGAGCTTTTGATAGAAAATCTTAAATACTATAAATCCGCGGCGTACAGGATCGTGCTGCTGGGCGGTTCGGAGGCGAGGGCAAAGAGCCTCGTGAAACAGCTCGGAAACGAGGGCATATCCTGCGGCTTTAGCGCGGGGCTTGCGGAGCTTCCGCCGGGCGGCGCGGTGACGGTCTGCCCGGGCAGCATAAGCCGCGGCTTTGAGCTGCCGCTTATCCGCGCGGTCGTGATCTCGGACAAAGAGATATTCGGCGGCGAGCGCAAGCGTAAAAAGCGTTACGGCAAGATCAGCGGCGAACGTATCGACAATTTCACCGATCTCAACGAGGGCGATTATGTTGTACACCGGAACTACGGGATCGGCCGCTATGCGGGGATCGAGCAGCTTGCGGTCGAGGGCGTCCGCAAGGACTATCTGAAGATAATATATAAGGGCGGCGACTGTCTGTATGTCCCCGCGGATCAGACGGATATGGTGTATAAGCACACCGCCCGCGACGGCGCGCATGTCAAGATCAACAAGCTGGGCGGCGCCGACTGGGCCCGCACCAAGCAGAAGGTCAAGGCCGCGGCGGCGGACATGGCAAAGGAGCTCATCGAGCTTTACGCCCAAAGAGAAAAGATCCCGGGCATAGCCTTCCCCCCGGACGACGAGTGGCAGTCGGATTTTGAGGCCCGTTTCCCGTATGAGGAGACCGAGGGCCAGCTCCGCAGCATTGAGGAGATGAAGCGCGACATGCAGCGCCCGCACCCGATGGACCGGCTGCTCTGCGGCGACGTCGGTTACGGCAAGACCGAAGTCGCTCTGCGCGGCGCGTTTAAGGCGGTCAACGGCGGTTATCAAGTGGCGTATCTGGTGCCCACAACGATACTCGCGAACCAGCATTACAACACCTTCAAACAGAGAATGAAGGACTATCCGATCAACGTCGCCATGCTGTCGCGGTTCTGCACCGCCGCCGAGGAAAAACGCGTTGTCCGCGGCCTTTCGACCGGTGAGGTGGACGTGGTTATCGGCACTCACAAGCTGCTGGGAAAACAGATCCGTTTCAACAAGCTGGGCATGCTGATAATCGACGAGGAACAGCGCTTCGGCGTTGCGCACAAGGAGAAAATAAAAGAGATGCGCAAAGAGGTCGACGTGCTGACGCTTTCGGCAACGCCGATCCCGCGCACGCTCCATATGTCGCTGACCGGGATCCGCGACATGAGCGTGATAAACGAGCCTCCCGCCGAGCGTTTCCCTGTTTCGACCTATGTCATGGAATATGACGAGGACGTGGTCATCGAGGCGATAAACAAAGAGCTTGGCCGCGGCGGGCAGGTATATTATCTGTTCAACAAGGTCGACGGGATATTCAAGACGGCGAACCGCCTCGCGGAGCGGCTCCCCGGCGCAAGGGTCGCCGCCGCTCACGGCAGAATGCCCGAGAGCGAGCTTGAGCAGATCATGACGGACGTGCTCAACGGCGACGTTGACGTGCTGGTATGCACCACGATAATCGAGACGGGGCTGGATATTCCGAATGTAAACACCCTGATCGCGGAAAACGCCGACCGCCTGGGGCTTGCACAGCTCTATCAGCTCCGCGGAAGGGTCGGCCGATCGAACCGTGCCGCCTACGCGTATCTGACCTACAGGAAAAACAAGATCTTAACGCCCGAGGCGGAGAAGCGGCTGCTGGCGATAAAAGAGTTTACCGAATTCGGCAGCGGGTTTAAGATCGCCATGCGCGACCTTGAGATAAGAGGCGCGGGGAACCTGATCGGAGCGCGCCAGCACGGCCACATGGAGGCCGTCGGCTATGAAATGTACTGCCGTTTGCTTGAGGAGGCCAAGACCGAGCTGAGCGGCGGCGAGGTAAAGCATAAGACCGACACTCAGATCGATCTTCCCGTCACCGCCTATATCTCGGAGGATTATATAAGCAGCCACGGTCAACGGCTTGCGGCTTACAAGCGCATAGCGGCGATACGAACCGAGGCGGAAATGCTTGACGCGTATGACGAGATCGAGGACAGATACGGCACGGTCCCGCCCGAGACAAACAACCTGATGCGGATATCGCTGATAAAATCCATAGCCGAAAATCTCGGAGTTGCCGAGATGATAGGAACCGGCGAGAGGGTCACGATAAAGTTCGATCCCGAAGATCCGCCCGACATGCGGCCGGTCATAAAACTGATAGACGGCATGCCGGGGAAAATTTCGCTGATAAGCCCGTCAAATCCGAGGCTTATCATAAAAGCGTCTCCCAAAAAGACCGACATCCGCGCCGACGAGTATCTGACTGAACTGGAAAGCATTTTAAAGGCCATGCTTTCGGACGAACATTGACGGCGTTATATTGATCGCCGCGGCGCGGCCCGTTTCGGCGGTCTGCGCGTGAAGAAAAATATGCGGCGATTTTGGGCTTTGTAAACAAATTTTAAATTTTTGTTAACATTTCAATAAGTTTTTACTACATGTATAGAAAAATATACTGATATATAGTATAATAAACTGACGGAAAATATTTGTAAAATAATTAAAGTTTAATATAAGGAGAGAAAAGCATGGACAATGAGAAGAACGAAAAGCTGAACGACGAAAAAGTTCAGCAGGTAAAAGACGACGTGAGCGCCAAGATCGCTGACGCGGCTTCCGAGATCAAAGAGGAGATCGCCGAAGCGGACGAGGCCGCGAAAGAGGTAGCCGAAGAAGTAAAAGACGCGGTTTCCGACAAGGCCGAGGAAGTAAAGGACGCGGTCTCCGACAAGGTTGAAGAAGTAGAGGACGCGGTCTCCGGCGATGACGCCGAGACGGAATCTGATCCCGAGTCTGAAGACGGCGCGGAGGAAGCCTTATCCGAAACCGAGGCGGCTCCCAAAAAAGAGCCCAAGAGCATCAATCTTTCGGTGGGCGCGCTTGTAGGAATTATCGTCGGATGTCTCGCTGTTGCGGCTTTGGTTGTATTCCTGATCATGAACTATGTGAACGGCCAGCCCAAATACGGCAAAGCCGAGGGAAAGACGATCGCCACCGTTAACGGCGAAAAGCTTACGGACGAAGATATGGGCTATTATATATATGCCGCCGCCACAGACGAGTA
Organism: uncultured Monoglobus sp.; assembly: GCA_947625055.1. GTDB lineage: Bacteria > Bacillota > Clostridia > Monoglobales > Monoglobaceae > Monoglobus. The sequence continues at coordinate 49,300 of CANQMT010000006.1, forward strand.
TTACAACATCGAGGGCGACAACGCAACAGGCGATCTTGAAGGATATGACTGGGATCAGGATGTTGACGGCAGAAAGCTTTCCGACATAATCAAAGAGAAAGCTTATGATACCGCGATAAGTGAAATTGTGACCGGTCAAATGGCGGACGAGGTCCTCACGGGTGAATATGTCTGGGACGAGCAGGACGAGCAGCAGATCCAGATGACCGTTGACAGCTACGTTCAGCAGTTCGGCGAGGACGGATTTAATTTAAGAGCAAAGAGCATGGGCATCAGCTCTGCCAATGAATATGCCAGAATGTACACGAGAGTTATGAAGGCTCAGAACGTTCAGGCGGAGCTCGAGGAAAACTTAGATCAGCATATTCCCGAGGGCGTTGACCTTTCGCAGTATGTACAGAGCGACAAGTGCTCGGCCAAGCATATCCTGCTTATGGTTGCCGACACGAGCGATCCTTCCGCGACCCCCGACCCCGACGCTTATGACGACGCTACTGCCGCGGCGCTGGCTCAGGAGATTTCGGACAGAGCCAAGAACGGTGAGGATTTTGATTCGCTGATGGAGCAGTACAATCAGGATACCGGCGAGACCACAGCCGGATATACCTTCGGCACGGGCGAGATGGTTCCCGAGTTTGAGGAAGCGGCGTTCGCGCTCGGCCTCGGCGAGGTATCCGGCCCCGTAAAGAGCGATTACGGCTATCACGTGATAAAGAGGATCCCCGGCATGTACGAGCTCCAGGGCTACTGGAAGTCTCAGGCCAAGATAAGCGAGAACAAGAGCAATTATGACAAGATCTCGGTTCAGGGCATAATGGACGGCGTATATCAGTCCGGCAAGCAGCTCCAGGAAGAGCAGGCCGCCGCATCGTCGTCATCATCGTCCTCCTCCGGTTCTTCGTCATCCGACTCTTCGGCGACATCAGCCCCCGCAGGCGAATAATTAAAAGCAAAACAAACCCCGCGGCTCCCCGCGGGGTTTACAATTATGTTACAAGCGAAAAAATGCTTGACTAATCGCGGCGTTGTTATGTATAATATATATTGAGGAAAAAGGGAGGATTTTGCGCCTTTGGGTGAAATTCCCGCGACGATTTTGTAAAAAATAAAACCATAATATATATTTCAAACAAGGGGAGGTCTTACAATGAATACATTTGTAAGCATTGCACCCGTGATTGCGCTGATCGCGGCTATCTGCGGTCTCGCATTCGCGATGTATAAGTTCTTTTGGGTTAAAAAGCAGCCCGAGGGAACAAAAGAGATGGCGAATATCGCCTCCAAAGTCAGAAAGGGCGCAATGGCGTACCTTAAAAGACAGTATAAAACTGTCGGAATTTTCTTTATCGTAATGCTGATCATCATCTGCGTTATGGCGGCGTTCGGCATGCTCACATGGTTCGTGCCGTTCGCGTTCCTGTCCGGCGGATTTTTCTCCGGCCTTTCTGGATTTATCGGCATGAAGATCGCTACATATGCCAATTCAAGAACCGCCAACGGCGCGCAGCAGGGTCTTAACAAGGGCCTTAAGATCGCGTTCTCGAGCGGAACGGTTATGGGTCTGACGGTTGTCGGCCTCGGCCTTCTTGATATCAGCGTCTGGTTCCTGATATTAAGAGCGCTGCTCGGCAATCCCGACGAGATCATGGCGGCGATGCTCACGTTCGGCATGGGCGCAAGCTCGATGGCGCTGTTCGCGCGTGTGGGCGGCGGTATCTTCACCAAGGCCGCGGACGTCGGAGCCGATCTGGTTGGTAAGGTTGAAGCGGGCATTCCCGAGGACGACCCTCGCAACCCCGCCGTTATCGCCGATAACGTTGGCGACAACGTTGGCGACGTTGCCGGAATGGGCGCCGACCTCTACGAGTCATATGTCGGCTCGATCATCTCGACCGGCGCGCTGGCTACCGCCGCGGGTCTGGGCTATGAGGGAATCATAGTTCCTATGCTCATCGCAGCTATCGGCATTATCGCCTCGATCGTGGGCACATTTTTCGTATCGACCAAAGAGGGCGCGACGCAGAAAAACCTGCTCGGCTCATTAAGACGCGGAACATATATCGCGGCGGTCATCTCCGCTATCGCGGCGGCTGTTCTGATCTTCACGCAGCTTCCCGACAACACGGGCGTTTTCTGGGCCGTTATCTCGGGCCTGATCGCCGGCGTTCTTATCGGATTTTTCACCGAGTACTACACTTCGGATTCGTATAAGCCGACTCAGAAGCTTTCCGGCTCGTCCGAGACCGGAAGCGCCACGATAATCATCGACGGTATCGCTCTGGGTATGAACTCAACGGCTATTCCGGTCATAATCGTGGGTATCTCGATTTTGGTAAGCTTTTTCGCCGCGGGCGGCTCAAGCAGCTTTGCCATGGGCCTCTACGGCGTGGGTATCTCGGCTGTCGGCATGCTGGCGACGCTGGGCATCACTCTCGCGACCGACGCTTACGGCCCCGTTGCGGATAACGCGGGCGGCATCGCCGAAATGGCGGGCCTGGGCGAAGAGGTAAGAAACCGCACCGACGCTCTCGACTCGCTGGGCAACACGACCGCGGCGACCGGCAAGGGCTTCGCGATAGGCAGCGCGGCTCTGACGGCTCTCGCGCTTATTGTTTCATACACCGACAAGATCGAGTCGCTCGGCGGCGACCTTCAGCTCTCGCTGACAAACCCGCCGGTTCTGATCGGTCTGTTCGTGGGCGCTATGCTGCCGTTCCTGTTCAGCGCGTTCACCATGCAGGCGGTAGGCCGCGCGGCGCAGAAGATAGTTGTTGAGGTAAGACGCCAGTTCAGAGAGATCAAGGGCCTTATGGAAGGCAAAGCGGACGCGGACTACGAGACATGCGTTGACATCTGCACGCGCTCGTCTCTGAAAGAGATGATCGTTCCCGCGGCTCTGGGTATCCTGGCTCCTATCGTTGTAGGCCTGGTTCTCGGCGTGAACGGCGTGGTAGGCATGCTGGCGGGCGCTCTGGTATCGGGCTTCGCGATCGCTATCATGATGGCCAACTCGGGCGGCGCCTGGGATAACGCCAAGAAGTATATCGAGGCCGGAAACTTCGGCGGCAAGGGCAGCGAGAACCACAAGGCGGCCGTTGTCGGCGACACGGTCGGCGATCCCTTCAAGGACACGTCGGGCCCCTCGGTCAACATTCTTATCAAGCTGCTGTCAATGGTTTCGATCGTGTTCGCGGGTCTTATCGTTAAGTTCAATCTTATCGACCTGATCGCGAAATAATGTGAATTTATGCCCGGGCGGTTTTCCGTCCGGGCTTTTTGTTGACGCTTTCGGATATAAAAACAAGCGCCTGCCTGCGCAATAATCGGCAAAACATTATAAGTTTAAAAATTTGTGATCGGGGATGATTTTATGAGAACAAAAACGGCATTGCTGCTTTTACTTATGATATTGCTTGTCTCTTCCGCCGCTTGCGCGGAAGAGAGCGCGGGCGCGCTGAACTTTGTGCCGAGGAACGGCGGAAGGTTCATTTATTCGAGCAACCCCGAGAATATTTTGGACGAGAACCTTGCCGAGAGCGGAAGCATGCTGGATAACTATAACAGCCTTGACCCGGGTACTTACACATACATGGCGTGGTACCACAACGGAACAGACGGGAAAATCCGCGCCGACGTTCTGTTTAACACATTGGACCGCGCTGAGATCAGGGTAAACCGTTTGGGGCTTCAGGTATTTCCGCTTAAAAACTCGCCCGCGTGGACGGGCCTTCAGGCGTATGCGGACTTTCTGGGCAGCCCGATCGAAAACCCGTTTGACGCCGATGAGAACAATCCCTCGAGATATGATCCGAAAGAGCTTGATCTGCCTCAAACGATCACTCTCGCCGAGCCGAAACGCTCGGTTTGGCTGAGCGATATTTACGAGTCGGCGTTCGGCGCGGATTATCCGCTTATGACCGACTTTAACACGCCGATATACATAATCATGGAGTTTGAGGTGCTCAGCGGCTCGCCGAGCCTCAGCACGATAGCCTACCGCACCGGCTCGGACAAGACCTCGTTTTTGATCGATTCCGCGCCGTATGTTCAGGATGTTGAGGTCTCAAAAACGAGCTCCGCCTCGCCGACGTGGAAGGGAATGGCGGAAACGGCGGCAGCCGCCGACGCGGACATAGATTACACGATCGACGAAAACGAGCCGTCGGACGCGTTTTCGCTCTCGTTTGATGTGAACGGCCCGTTCGGCACGACCGAGACGAGCAAATGGATAACCCACTTAAATCCGCAGAACGATATTTTTGCTTTCCGGTCTGTTCCGGAGTCGTCCATGCCCGCGTTTGAGTATAACGACGGATCGCTGTGGCGCTTCGACACGAGCAGGACTTCCCTGCGCGTTCCGCCCGACGGGCTGCCGGATCAGGGCTTTGAGCCGAACGGCCTGCTGCCCGATCTGTCCCTGCCGCCGGGCGACATTATACAGGACGGATATTTTAAGGGCATGAAAAAGCAGCAGATCTCGCTCAGTCAGGGAAATTACAGCCTCGCGAACACATATAACTTATCGATCACGAATAATACCGACGATGTATGGAAAATTAATTACAGGACCGACTCGGGCTCGGGCGTCGTTGTCGGAGTGAGCGCAAACGGAGAGCCGCCGGTCTACACCTGCGCGGGCTCGCTGGGGTTTAAGGCGTTTCCGAGGTTCGTGGGGCCCACGGTCGAGATACCGCCGCGCGAGACCATGAGGGTGATCGTCACCGTCACGCTGACCACGGGCGATAACGGCGGTATAACCAACGAGCTTTTCCTTAGCCGAAAGTATTAGGAGGCGGTGAATATGAAAAAGTTTATATCGGTTCTGATCGTTTTTATGATGTGCCTGCCGCTTTCTGCCGAATGTTTTGCGGCTCCGGGCGCGGAGATGATCCACGGACTGGAGGAGGGTGAGATATATCTGGGCGGCGCCGTCAGAGATGATATAATCGACGTCCGCTTTACGGGCGACGGATATATTCTCAAGCTTCAGGACGGCGAGGATTATTTCACCTCCGATTTTGTGAATATGAGAAAGGTCGATGTCTTTGACGACAGCGCGAGCTTTGACAGATACAGCCGAATGGGCGGCATGGATGAGATCATGCGTGCAGGAGACGTGTACATAGCCCGCTCCAACGTGTATGACAGCTACGGTAAAAGCGGCAGGGTCCTTGAGGATAAGGGGTATTTGTACGTTTTAAGCGATGACTTCGAGCTGATCAAGAAAACAGAGTTTGACGATTATGTAAGGGAAATGTCATATGTCGGCGGAACGTACTATGTGATGACCTCCGACAGGAACGACTCGACGTCTCAAAAAACCGAAGCGGTCTATGAGTCCGCCGACCTAAACGTTTGGACGCGCAGAGACGACCTCGAGCATGTGCCGCTCTGTAACGGCAGAGCGGCGATAACGCTGATCGGCGAGGATATTTATATGTTTGAAAACGGAAAGCCGCAAAGCCGCGTCTCGTACGAAAGCATGAGACTGCTCGACCGGAGCGGCCCTTATTCCGACAACGCCTCGCAGCGGATACTGAATATGTTCGACGATTATTTTTGCGTCGCAAATAATGATGAAAAGGATATTTACGGCGATTTGTGGATGTCGACCGACGGCGTGTATTTCAAGGAGTTTGAGCTGAACACCCTGGAGTTCATACCGGGCACCGACGCGCTGAGTGACAAATATGAGAACGCCTATGTCTTAAAGAGCGACATAGACAAATATCTGCCCGACGACCCGGTTTATATTAAACTGAACGGCGTGTTTTTGGGGTTTGACGACCCTCCCGTCGTGACGGACGGCGAGGTTTGGGCCCCGGCGGAGTTTTTGATAAAAAGCGCGGGCGGCTCGCTGTCGCCTGCGGCGGACGGCGGATTTACCGCCCGTGTGCAGGGAACTCCGGAGCAGAAAATGCGCTCGTTTGACTCGCGCGATGAGCGCGAGATAAGCCTCAAGCCGAGCGGGAGTATAACTTTTTCCGAAAAAATAAGCGGAGCGGCCGTGCCGATCAGGATAGTCGGCGGCAAGCCCTATGTATCAGCCCGGGACCTCGCGCAAAGCCTCGGCATGAGATACATCCCGCCCAACGCCGGGCGCACCGCAGAAATAATAGACAGATAACGTAGTGATTAGCAATTAGCGAATAGCGATTAGAACGGGCGACTGGCGCCGTCCGCCCCTACGTCATTTTGCGTACTTTGGTTGTAGGGGACGGCGCCCTCGACGTCCCGTGGCCGGAGCCGCTTTGCGGCTCCGGCCGCAGTAGGGGCGGATATTATCCGCCCGTTTGCCTCGCCCCTTGGGGATAATCAGCGCGCGGAGCGTGCGGGTTCAAAGCGACCTTTCAAAATCGCCTGCGATTTTGACCAAGCGCTTCCTTAGAGGTGGATTTTCGCCGCAGGCGGAAAGACGGAGAGGGGTTAACATAGGTACTAGTGATTAGGGACTAGCTACTAGGATTAAAACCATTGGATATTTACGATATTCCTAGTTTCTAGATCCTATTTCCTAGTCGCTACGTTGACCCCTCTCAGTCACCTACGGTGACAGCTCTCCCCAAGGGGCGAGCCTGACGGGGCGGTCGGCCGCAGCCGTCCGCCCTTCGGATTTAATTGGGAAGAATTAATTATTTTTTACAAACTCATTTCGGCAGGTTCGGCCAGCGGCTTTATGCTGTCCATATTGCTCCAAAGCATTACTTTTATGTTTGAATTGCTTAAATCAATATCATTGAATATCACAGTCTCTGCCACGGGTTTTGATGTCATAAAACGAAGCGTCCCGTTTTTCTCATATACCGCCAAAATAACCTCTGCCTGTAAGCTGTCACAGTTTTGGGTTTTAACATTTACAAATGTATAGGAACAATCATAAATTTGGATATGCGGGCTGGGCGAAATGGTTCCGTCCATGCAATGAATCGTCGCATAATAAATCCGATCATTATTATTTTCTATTACTACCTTTTCCCAATCGTTTTTAGTTCCGGCATAATATATATCCGTTAGTGTAGGGTAGTAATCAAAATTGCTTTCTCCAATATTTTTAAGACTTTTCGGTATGTATAATTCACTAATTTTATTAGAATAAAAAGTCAATCCGGCTATAGCGATCGTTCCTTCTTTGATTTTAAACGAGCCTGTTAAATCGGATTTTATATTAATCAAATAATTACCGACATAAAACGTATCTCCTTCATATTTACCGTTACCTACCGGATCATGTTCATATAAACCTGTGTCTCTAAAAGCATATGGTCCGATACTTATTACACTATCAGGTATCGCTATGTTTGTAAGCTGTTCGCAACCCAAAAACGCATCCTCATCTATATATTTTACACCATACGGTATATTATAACTCGATTGTATTTTATCTTTCGCATATGAAATTAACTCCGTTTGATCTTTGTTAAACAACACTCCGTTTTGAGATGAATAGGATTCATTTTGGGGTGAAACCTCGTAATTTACCTTTCCGCAATACTCGCATATATTTTGGCCTATATATGTAACACTTGCAGGAATTGTTAACGTTGTTAATTCCGGACAATTATGAAATGCGCTAGAGGCAATAGTTTCAACGCCATTTCCCATATTTACCGTCTTAAGCTTTGTGCAGTAAGAAAAAGCTCCGCCACCTATGGAAACAACACTGTTTGGAATATTTATGCTTGTTATAGAAGTGTGCCCCGAAAATGCGTTTCTTCCGATAGTCTTAACACTGTTTGGTATCGTTACGCTTGTCAGATTTGGATATTCATCCTCGCCCCAATTCCATGCGCGTTCTCCGAAAGCATAATCTCCAATGCTGGTCACACCGTATTCGATTATTACTTTATGTATCTTTTCGCCGGAAAAGTACCATGGTGTATCATCGTTTTCCCTGTAATAATCCTGCATATCTCCCGTGCCGCTTATGGTTAGCGTGCCTTCGCTGTCAAGTGTCCATTTCACGTTGTCGCCCTGCGCGCCGCAGGTGCCGCTGTCTATTACTGTCGCGGCGGCTGCGGGCGTGAAGACCAGCAGGGCGCAAAGGACTGTTAATACCAAACTTAAACATAAAACTCTTTTCATAAAAATGTACCTCCTGAAAATAAAAAGTGTGTGGCCGCAATCTAAGCCACACACGAAAAATGCACGGCTCGGATTGTTACCACACAATTTTAAAATCTACAAATAAATCTCAACACAAATGAGCTAATAGATTGAGCGCACATTTTTGCCGAAAAGCAAAAACCGCCCATTTATATTGTAGATTTATTCAATTTTAAAATTATGTGGTGAGTACAGTATAACACATATCAAAAACACAGTCAATCAAAATTTTGTAATTTTGAAAAGGAATGTTTATTATAAGAATGTTGACATTTTTAAAGTAATATAGTATAATGCAAATAAGGTATAATATAATTTGAAAGGAGGCGGACATATATGGCAACATCAAGCATTTTGACAAATGTCAAGATTTCCGGTGCTCAGAATGCCGAGATTTTTGTTAACGCGCTTGAGACAGCGAGCGCGGACCCTGAAAGAAAGCCGGTTTCAACCATTAATCCGCCGCTTAAAGACAAAGAGGAAATAAGAGCATTGTTTTCGCAAAGGATTAAAGAAAATGGCTGAAACGGTTATTGTTAATATTTTGGATTTAATAGACTCGATCGGAGAGGAAGAGGTTCAAACTATCCTCTCCGGTTTTTCGTGTTTAAAAAATAAAGAAATAGAAAATTTTGTCAGAAAAAATGCCGTTATATTTGCTAAAAAGAAAATGTCGGTTACATATCTTGTGTTTGACAGAAGCGGAAATCTTTCGTCTATATTCACGTTGGCGCACAAAGCACTTGAAATAAACTGTCGGGAGCTGTCCGGAACCACAAGAAGAAAACTTGAAAGATTTTCGCAATATGACAAAACCGGAAACAGTTTTACAATATCCGCGTTTTTGATTGCTCAGTTTGGGAAAAATGACAATTATCAGGGTACGGATATGCCGAGCGGAAACGAGCTAATGGATTATACGTTCGGTATTCTTGCCGAGGTCCAGCACGATATAGGCGGAAGTCTTGTATATTTGGAGTGTGAGGACGAGAAGAAACTGCTTGATTTTTATACCGGTGAGCCGAATTTGTTTAGAATATTCGGAGAGAGATACTCCGAAACAGACGGGGTCAAATACATACAGTTATTAAGATTTATATAAAAATACCGCGGCGCAGCTTTTGCTGCGCCACGGCGGTTTTTCACCTTTTAGCCGAGTTCGGCGAAGTATTTGATCGTTCTTACCATCTGGCTGGTGTAGGAATTCTCGTTGTCGTACCACGAAACGACCTGAACCTCATAGAGGCCGTCGCCCACTTCCGCAACCATTGTCTGGGTCGCGTCGAACAGCGAGCCGTACTTCATTCCGATAACGTCGGAAGATACGATCGGGTCGGTGTTGTAGCCGAAGGACTCGCTCGCGGCGGCCTTCATGGCGGCGTTGATGCCGTCAACCGTAACGTTCTCGCCCTTAACGACCGCTGTCAGAATAGTGGTCGAGCCGGTAACAACCGGAACGCGCTGCGCCGAACCGATCAGCTTGCCGTTGAGCTCGGGGATAACCAGACCGATAGCCTTGGCCGCGCCGGTCGAGTTGGGAACGATGTTGGCCGCGCCCGCTCTTGCGCGTCTCATGTCGCCCTTTCTGTGGGGGCCGTCCAGGATCATCTGGTCGCCTGTGTAGGCGTGGATCGTCGACATGATACCGCTCTGGATCGGAGCGTAGTCGTTGAGAGCCTTGGCCATGGGAGCCAGGCAGTTCGTTGTGCAGGAAGCGGCGGAGATGATCTTGTCGTCCGCTGTCAGCACGTTCTCGTTAACCGAGAAAACAACCGTGGGCAGATCGTTGCCGGCGGGAGCCGAAATAACGACCTTCTTCGCGCCCGCGTCGATGTGGGCCTGAGCCTTCGCCTTTGAGGTATAGAAGCCCGTGCACTCCAGAACAACGTCAACGCCGATCTCGCCCCAGGGGAGCTTGGAAGCGTCGGCTTCCTCATAGATCTTGAGAGTCTTGCCGTCTACCGTGAGGGTTCTCGCCTCGTCGTCGCACTCAACCGTGTGCAGGCCCTCGCCGATCGCGCCGCAGAAGCCCTTCTGAGCCGTGTCATACTTTAAAAGATTGGCCAGCATCGAGGGAGCCGTCAAATCGTTAATGGCAACAACCTCATAACCGTCAGCCTCAAACATCTGTCTGAAAGCCAGGCGGCCGATACGACCGAAACCGTTAATAGCAACTTTTACTGACATAATAAAAGTACCTCCTAAAAAATGTATAATATAATTGTTTATTATTTTTCAACTAATATTATTGTACCTTATATAGGAAAAATATTCAAGAGCTTTTTTTGAGATTTTTTTGTCAAATATTTATCAAATATACAAAGGTTTTTTGTTAAGTATTTCTTTGTCGAAAAATCCGCGTCTTGTTGTGCAATCTGCACAAAACGGCGAAAAGAAATGTTACAGGAATGTTACAAAAATATTTGATTTATGTTACAAAACTTGGCCCACAAGATGTGGGCGCAGATAAAAATTATTTTCAATATCTTGTTGTTTTCAAAGAAAAGCGCAAAAATCGGACAGGAAAATATGGGAAATATTATGTATTTTTTGTAAATTGCCGTTTAACAAATTGTGAAAAAATCCCGTTTTCGCTTGATTTTTGGCGCAAAAGGTGGTATACTTGTAAACAGTTTACAGAGATGTTGAGAAAAAGGCCGGATAACGGCGCGACCGGATAACGGCGAGGCCGGACGGCGGCGCAGACGCGCGGCTGCCACAGGGGATAATGTCCGGTCGAAATTATATGAGGTGATTATTTTATGAAAAAATGCAGGATGATCACTGCCGCGGCGCTTGTGCTCGCGATGTTGATCTTGACTCTCCCGACATTGGGAGTGACTGCGAGGGAGTTTTCGGACGTGCCTATCACCGCCTCGTACTACACGGCGGTCGATAAGCTCAGCAACATAGGCGTGATACAGGGCAGAGAAGACGGAAATTTTGCCCCCGACGCTCAGACCACGCGCGCGGAGTTCTGCGCGTTCCTGGCGAGGGCGACCGGATACAGCGAGAGCTATTATCAGGCATCGACCGCGCCGTTCACGGACGTTTCGGCGGATTATTGGGCCAACAGCTACATATCATATTGTTATGACAGAGGCTATGTAAACGGAAATCTTGACAACACGTTCGCACCTGCCGATCCGGTAACATACGAGCAGGTAGTAAAAATGGTCGTATGCTCTTCGGGAGCGGGCGACGAGAGCTTGAGAAGCGTCGGTCCGTATTGGTACTCGGGCTATCTGGCCGTTGCCGAAAAATACGGGCTGCTCCAAGACACGACCAAGGCCGTGGGTACGGACGCGAACAGAGCGTTTGTTGCTCAGATGATATACAATTCGTTAAGCTTTATAAACGGCGGCGAGTTTGACGACTCGATAGGCGCCGCGACGGACGCGGCCGATCTGTCAAACAATTCGGCTTATCCCACCGCGGAGCCGCAGAATGCCGCGGACACATCGTCGGATGAGGATATTTTCGCGGCGGCGCCCGACCCCACGCTTGCGCCGAAGCCGACGGCGGCACCTCCCACATTGGCGCCCACACAGGCGCCCACGCCGCTTCCGACCAGGATCCCGACCGCGGCCCCAAAGCCGACAGCGACAAAAGCTCCCGCGCCGACACAGACGCCCGCGCAGAGCGTTCCGCAGAACGTGCCGGTTTGGGACTCGGCGTATCAGCCCAACAAGACGATAGTTATCGACCCGGGCCACAACTACAGCGGAGTTGACACGGGCGCGACGGGCAACGGCCTCAGAGAGCAGGACATCACATGGTACATTGCCGAAAAGGTCAAGCCCCTGCTTGAGGCACGCGGCTTCAACGTTGTTATGACGAGGAACTCGATATATGACAACTGCTCGACCGTGTCCACCTCGGACAGCCTTGCCTACAGATACAACCTTGCCAACAATATCGGCGCGAGTTTGTTCGTTTCGATCCACTGCAACGCGGGCGGCTCGAACGGAACCGAGACCTACTGCTATTACAACAGCGTCGAGGGACGGAAGCTTGCACAGAAGATACAGAACTACATAATCGGCTCGGTCGGCACGGTGAACCGCGGAGTAAAGGAAGCGGGATTTGCGGTTATCAGACACACGACGATGCCCGCGGTGCTGGTTGAGACAGCGTTTATTGATACGGCGGATGATGCGGCGAAGCTCGCCGACAGCGCGTATCAGCAGAAATACGCCGAGAGCATTGCCCACGGAATTTGCGATTACATGGGCGTTGCGTATTAGTTTAAGAATTAAAGGGCACATAAAAATGTGCCCTTTTACAACGTAGAGACTAGGGAATAGGAACTAGGGACTAGAATGTTAGTTCACCAAACGTCGTAGGGGCGGATATTATCCGCCCGCGGCGGCATGTGGGCATGCCGCCCTACATCGGTCGGGGGCATCGTCCACTACGAACGTAGAGACTAGGGAATAGGAACTAGGGACTAGAATGATAGTGCGCAAAACGTCGTAGGGGCGGACGACCTCGGCCGCCCGTCTGCCTCGCCCTCCGGGGAGGGTATGGAACGGGCAGCAGATTGCCGCCCCTACGGTATGGTGTCCATCGTGCGGGCTGCGACGATTTGATACACCATCGGCACCCGTAGGGGCGGATATTATCCGCCCGGAGTTTTACATCGAATCGAAAGGAAAATATCATGGATAAAATCACGAAAAAGCCCGAGCTTCTGGCTCCGGCGGGGAACCTTTCCAAATTAAAAACCGCGATAACCTACGGCGCGGACGCGGTCTATATAGGCGGCGAGGAATTTTCGCTGCGGGCCGCGGCGGACAACTTCACAGCGGCTGAGATAGCCGAGGGCGTGGAATATGCCCACGAGAGAGGCAAAAAGGTATATCTGACCGCAAACATAATCCCGCACAACGGCGACATAGCCGAGTATGAGGGCTTTTTAAAGGAGCTTGACGGAATTGACATCGACGCGGTTATCCTGTCCGACCTCGGCATGTTCGCGATGACTCGCGAGCTGATGCCGGACGTTGACATACACATCAGCACCCAGGCCAACAACGTCAACTGGAAAAGCGCGGAAATGTGGCGGAACATGGGCGCGAGCCGCGTGATCCTTGCCCGTGAGATGTCGCTTGAGGAGATCAGAGAGATCCGCGACAGGCTGCCCGATCTTGAGCTTGAGGTGTTTGTCCACGGCGCGATGTGCATTTCGTATTCGGGCCGCTGCCTGCTCAGCAACTACATGGCGGGCCGCGACGGGAACCGCGGCGGCTGCGCGCATCCGTGCAGATGGAAATATTTCCTTATGGAGGAGCAGCGCCCGGGCGAGTATATGCCCGTGTTTGAGAACGAGCGGGGAACCTTCATATATAATTCAAAGGATCTCTGCATGCTGCCGTATGTTGACAAGCTCGTCGAGGCCGGGATCACGTCTTTTAAGATCGAGGGCAGGGTAAAGTCGGAGTTTTACGTCGCCACCGTTGTCAAGGCGTACAGACAGGCGATCGACGATTACTTCGCCGCCGCGCCCGGGGAGTATAAATTTGACGGGCGGCTTATGGACGAGGTAAAAAAAGTGAGCCACCGCGACTACACCACCGGATTTTATTTCGGGAAGCCCGGCGGCACAGAGCAGCATTATGAGAGCAGCTCATACATCCGCAGCTACGAAATGGTGGGAACGGTCGAGAGCCTCGATGAAAAAAGCGGCATGGCGAAGGTGATCCAAAAAAACAGATTTTTCAAAGGCGACGAGGTCGAGTTCCTGCGCCCCTACGGCGATTTTTCAAAGCAGATCATAGAGTATATGACCGACGAGGCGGGAAACGAGATCGAAGTCGCGAACCACCCGCAGAGCCCGGTTTATATAAAAACCGGCTTCCCCTTGGAGCCCGGCACATATATGAGAAAGAAAAAGGAATAATTTATAACGGCGCAATGTTTGATTTTGTATTGACTTTTTTGAAATAATATGTTATTATTAACTGTACGGTCGTGAAGTACGTGTACCGCACGGCGCGCGGCCGCAATGCAAAAGAAAAATAATTTAAATTTATCTTTATGGAGGGTAAAATATGAGAAACATTAAAAGACTTACCTGTCTGGTTATAGCGCTTATGATGATCATATCCTGCATTCCCGTGTTCGCGGCGTTCAGTGATGTTCAGCCGACGGCGGCGTACTCGCAGGCGGTATCGGCGCTCAGCCAGTTAGGCGTGATCAACGGTTATGAGGACGGCACGTTCAAGCCGGATAACGATGTTACCCGCGCCGAGTTCACCGCCATGCTCATGAGAGTTTTGGGAGCCGGCAGCGTCGGTTCGACATCCTCGGCGGATCTTCCGTTCACGGATATTTCCGACACGGACTCGTCGATCTCGTGGGCTATCCCAAACATTAATACCGCTTACAAAAACGGCATAATAAACGGCTATCCCGAGGACAATACATTCAGACCCAACGCAAACGTTTTGTATGAAGAAGCGGTCAAGATGGTTGTGTGCGCTCTGGGCTACGGCTCGTACGTTAACACAGACGTTGAGCCTTGGTATTCCGACTATATCAACCAGGCCAGAACGATGACCATAATCAAAAACGCTCAGAACATGGGCAATGTCGGAAGCCCTGCGAGCCGCGCCTGCATCGCTCAGATGCTCTACGACTCGCTTGAGGTGCCCCTTGTTGAGACGGGAATGGTCACCAATAAGACCCTGCTGGGCGACTATCTCGGTTACATAAAGAACACCGGCTACATCTCGGCCAACGATGTTACCAGCCTTGACAACCCCGATGTTACGATGCATGACAACCAGATCCAGATCAGAGCCCGCGAGCCCGGTTCCAACAATTATGAAGTCCACACCTACGCGGTCGACAACGTTGCCGCTTTCCAGAACAAGCTGGGCTATCAGATCGACTTCTTCTACAACAAGAATACGGCCAACCAATCTGTCCGCTCATTGTTCAGCTATGAGATCAAAGAAAACAACTCGACCATGGAGCTCAAATCGAGCATGATCGCGCCGGATGAATCGACCAACACATCGATCAAATATTATCCCGATTCAAACGCGCGCACATCAAGCGTGAACCTTGCCCCGGACAATATCGTTATTTACAACGGCAAGCTCTACGGCTCAAACGCTGACTCCAGCAGATTTAACACGAGCATGCTTCCCGGCGTCGGCACGGTTTCGCTGCTTGACTCGGACAGCAACGGCTCCTTTGACATAATCAACATTTGGAATTACAGCGTTTACTATGTAAGCAGCAAGATGACGACCGAGCGCTCGATCACCGACAACATCACAAGAGAAGGCGAGAACGCGAGACTTTATCTTGATACCGACAGAGAGGACATAAACATAATCAGAAAGAGCGGCGAGAAGGTCGACTTCGGCTCGATAGCTACCGGCGACGTAATATGCTATGCGGCGAGCAATCCCGGCAACGGCGGCACGCCTTACGCGACGGCTGTTGTTGTTTCCGACAAAGTAACGGGAACCGTTACATCGGTATACAGCGGCGAGGATATGACGGTCAACGGCCAGGTCTATAACTTCTCCGAGGCGGCGCCCTGGATGCCCAGAGCGAGCGTTTACGGCAACAACAAGCACATCGACGAGCCCATTGCTTCCGATGCGGGCACATATGCTCTTGACATCAACGGCGACATTTTCGCGTATAACAGAAACAGCGCCGAGGCAAACGCCAACACCAACTACGGCTATCTCATCGCGTATGACGCGGGCGGCAGTCTGTTCGGACAGAACCTTGAGGATCTGAGCCTCAGGATTCTCAGCCAGAACGGAACCAGGACCGATTATTACGTAAGGAGATCAACGAGGATCAACGGTAAGTCGTTCTCGAATATTGACGAGTTCCTTAACGCTCTTTACAGCGGCGCGAGCTATCAGTACGCCGGCGCAAGCGAAGGCACGGATATCCAGCAGGTGATCAAATACGTCGCGACAGGCAACATGATCACCGATATCTATACAGTCGACGCCGATACAAACATAAACAGCGGCCATGAGATAGTTTCAAACGAGCTCTATAAGTATAACAGGCTTGACCCGAGGAACGGGGACGTTAACGTTACTTATTCCGGATACAGATTAAGCAACGGAAGCGCCAACATAACCGTCGAGTCCGGAACGATCGTGTTCGTTGTTCCCGAGGATTCAAAGAGATCGGATCAGGACAGCTTCTTCAAGAGGGACCGCGGCTACTTCAGCAATAACAGGACCTATTCCAAGGTAGAGGCGTTTGACGTTTCGACGGCTAATTCGGCAAGAGTCGTTGTTGTTTACGGCGGCGCGTCCGCTCAGGAGGTCGATGACAATTCGCCCATCATGGTCGTTTCCGACAGACCCGGCCAGACATATGAGAACGGCGAGTATGTTTATGACCTCACGGGATTTGAGGTAACAAGATCCTCTGCGAGAGAGAGGAACAGAAGAATTTCCGACACCTCAAACGGCATGGCGAACAGCATCGAGATCGGTGATATATACAGGATAGGCGAGGATTCATACGGCTACGCGACGTTTGAGAACAAGAACAGGCTCTATCCGTCGAATCAAGGCTATGTTGACACGGGCGTGGATCCGATCAGCCGGTGGTACACGGCGGATTACTGCGTGATCTACGGAAGCGTTTACGCGTCCAACTCAAATGACGGTATGGTTATCGTTCCCACGATCGCCAACAATGGTGAAAATCTCGACGATGAGACGCAGTACACCCTTTCGGCGCTCAGCTTCGACCGCGCCACAATTCTGAGATATGATAACACCGGAAGCTATCTCAAGGTCAACGACGTTACGGCTGACGGACTTGTCACCCTCGACACGATCTCGTCGTATGTGACATATTCGAATCCCGCGAAGGTATTGGTTTACCTCTACCAGGGAGAAGTAAAGCTTCTTGCGATAGTTCAGGAATAGTTTCGCATATTTCGTAAAAACGGACAGACTGCCGCTGTGCGGCAGTCTGTTTTTCGTATTGACAACCGCCCCGCGATATGGTAAAATTAGTTTAATCTCGAAAAGGAGGCGCGGCGCGCCTCCCGACCACAGAGGCAGGCTATAAAGGGAGGTACTTCAATGGTAGAATTAACGGAAAAAGAAAAGCATGAAATGTGTGTTGAGCTTGCGGAACATCTTCCGAAGATACGGGAGCTTTTAAGGCTGTCGCAGAAGGCGTTCGGCGAGAGGTGCGGAATATCGACGCCGCGTATGTCGGTTATCGAGAACAAGCATTTTGTTATGACCTGGTCGCAGCTAACGTCGATAATGTTTGTCGTTTTCGCGAACCCGAAAACCAAGGAATATTTCCTGATGAATAACTTGCTTGGCCCGCGCTTTTTGCAGTTCATCCAGCAGAAAGAGGAAAACAGCGTGCCCGACGTTAATTTAGCCGTTGAGGATATTTGCGTCGAAAGATATAAAAAGCAGTTCTATGACAAATATGTGAAAGACTGGATGTAATTTGTGCGGGGCGCGATGCGCTCCGTTTTGTTTTTATGTCCTGAACCGACCCGATATTCCCGGAATAATAGCAAAAAATTATTAAAAACTAATGAATAATTGCCTCTTTATTTTGCGTGGATTGACTAATACGCGAAAATGTTGTATAATGAATTTAACTGTATAGGGGGTGGTATGTCTTTTTGCCATCCCGGCTGATATTGATAAAATTATGATTAAATATAATAGGGGGAATAGTAATGAGAAAGTTTAGTAAGACTATGGCATTGTTGCTGGCGCTCGCGCTGGTATTCACCACGTTCGGTGCTGTCACTGTCTCGGCCGCCTCGTTCAGCGACACACAGGGTCACTGGGCTGAAGGCGTTATCGACAAGTGGAGCGCGGCCGGAGTTGTGAACGGTTACAGCGACGGCACATTCAAGCCCGACAATAACATCACAAGAGCGGAGCTTGCCAAGGTCATTTCCACAGCAAGACAGTATACCGCGTCCGCGGATATTAACTTCAGCGACGTTTCGGCGGACGACTGGTATGCCGCGGATCTCGGAAAGTGCGTTGCCGCCGGCGTTATCGGCGGTTATGAGGACGGCACGTTTAAGCCCGACAACAACGTTACGCGTGAGGAAGCCGCTGCAATGTTCCAGCGCGCTTATCAGGTCAACGCGCACGGCCTCAGCACCTTCGCGGACAGCGCCGAGATCTCGTCCTGGGCAGAGACGGCTGTATCGGCTCTGGTCGGCGCGGGCGTTATCAACGGCTATCCCGAGGACAACACCTTCCGTCCCGCGGCGAGCATAACCCGCGCGGAGGTCGTTAAGGTGCTTGACGGCATAACAAACGTGGGCACTCAGCCCGGAGCCACATCGATCCCCGGACAGAATAACGTAAGCGCGGGCACGGTCGTAACCGGCGGCCTGGGCGGCAGCGCCAATACCGGCGGCGGTTCGATCGGCGGTTGGAACAACAACAATAATAATAATAATAACGGCGTAAGCATTACATTTAACGCCAACGGCGGAACGTTTGCGGACGGCAAAACGACGGTCACGATCACTATCTCAAAGAACAACGTGATCGGCGGCGCGGCGCCCGATGTAACGTACGTCGAGGAACTCCCCGCTCCCACGGCGGGAGTTGACCCCGAGGTCATTACATACAAGTTCGGCGGCTGGTACAAGTCAAAGCAGGCGGCCGATAATCTTGACGATACCCAGAAGTGGGACGTTAACGTTGACAAGGTTACGAGCGGAATGACGCTTTACGCCGGCTGGTACCAGGACGGCGAGGTCTTTGTTACATTTGACTTAAACGGCGGAAACATTGACGGTGAGACGACCATGCCTCTCCAGCGCGTTATGGCGGATACCTGCGCAGCGGAGCCTTCCGAAGTTCCCGTAAGAGAGCATTACACCTTCCTGGGCTGGTATGAGGGCAATAATGCTGCGTCGCCGTTCGATTTTGCGGGCACGCCCATAAAGACAAACACAACGATATACGCCCGCTGGAAGGTAGACGCGGAATATGCCGCCGCCGAGATCACAATGCCTGACACCACGGTAGGATCTTCGGCGAACGGAAAGATAATCGCCTCGCCCGAAAGCGCGATTCCGAACGAGGTCGTATCGCTTAAAGTCGTATCTCCCGACGGTTACAAGGTAAGAGCCATAAAGTCGCTCAGCTATACTTCGACATCAGGCGTAAAGAAGAGCACCGCCAATGCCGATGACAATTTCACCGCGACACTGGAGCGCGGCGGAATCGTTAAGTTCGTGCTCCCCGGCGACGTTGTGAACGGAACTCTGGAACTTGACGTATATTTCACACCCGGCGTTGAGGAAGAAGCAAATGTTCCCACTCCCACACCGGCGCCCACGGCTACGCCGGACCCCTCGGAGGAAGATCCCGATCTGGGCCCCGGTTATCAGGCGTATAAGTTCCATTATGATATATTCACTCCGTATGTTGGAGGTAAGCTTCCCGCAAAGACAGACTTCAACGGCCTGTCGGTCGAGAGTGATACTGACCTTGACGGAAGCAAGAAGTCATTCGTGGGAAGCGGCAGATCATATACAAACCGTCTGAAGGTCGGAACAAAAAAGGCTACCGTAAAAGTATACGGACCTTGCGACGTTATTATTGACGCGGTATCAGCTTCGAGCGCCGACAGATCGTATGATGTAACGGACGACAAGGGCAACGTTCTGGTTGATGACTTCATGTGTCTGAACGGCGAATCGCCGACATGTAAGTTCAGATATGAAGGCGGAGAGGGAAGCATCACGATCAAGGGCAACGCGGGAATCAATATTTACGGAATTATCCTGTTCTACGGTGAGGATTTCGCGTTCCCGACAGCGCCTCCCACGCCTACGCCCACGGTTGCGCCCACGCCCACGCCGTTTGACCCGGCGCTTAAACACGCGATAACCGCCAAGACCGACGGTCACGGTACGGTTGTGCCCGATGTTGCCGAGGCTTCGCAGGGCGATAAGGTCACGCTTAACATTCAGCCCGAAGCGGGTTACAAGGCCGTGCACGTTTACATGGATCCCGGTATTCCCGTTGAGGCCGAGGCGGACGGCAATTACTCGTTCATCATGCCTTACAGCAATGTTTCGGCGACAGTCCGCATGATCCCGGAGACGGCTGAGGCGCATGTGATCAAAGCCGGTGAGCCGTCGAACGGAACCATTAAGGTGACGCCGAAGACTTCATATATTACACAGCCTGTCATGAACAGCAGCGAGATGTTCCTTGATGCGGAAAGCAGCGGCGGCTGGGCCGTTGACAGCAACGGAGCCACGTCGGCCGAGGAAGGACTTACTCCCACGGCTGTTGAAGACGAGGACGATATAAGAGGCAATTCAACGACCAAGATGATGGTAAACAGCGGAGACGTTTTGTATGATATCGGCAGCGCCGTTGACGGCCCCTTCACGCTGTCATATGATATACTCACAAAGGGCGGCGCCAAACAGTCGTTCAGAACGTATCTTGACAACGCCGCCGACGCGGTGGATCCGGCTACGGGCAAGGCCATAAGCGGCGGAAACGGCAACGCGTTCTTCCATATGACAAATCTTAACGACAGAATATACACGGCTAAGGATCCGGCTGATCTCGAGATGACCGCGCCGACAAGAACAGCATTCATGTTCGGCAAGGAGGAGTTCGAGGACAACAGATGGTTCAAAGTTATCATCAAGGGCAACACCAACGACGACACGGTTGCAGTCGAGTATCACAGACACAGCGCGAACGGTAATTATTCCGCAGCATCCACACTCCCCGCAGTGGAGATGGGTTCGACCGCGGCTACGTTCGTAAACGGAAGAAAAGCTTCGCTCAGACAGATAAGGCTCGGAAGAGTGACAAGCGGCGCCGTATATTATGATAACGTAAGTCTTTCAACGTATAACGATGTGGAATACACCGCTTATGAAGGCGATGAGTTCACTGTAACGGTTGATCCGGATATGGGATATGAGCTTGACAGAGTGACAATAACCGACGCTTCGGGCAACGTTACCGAGGCCGAAAAAGTAACCGACACGCAGTACACCGCAAAGGTTCCCTCGGACGACGCGGTCATCTCCGCCGAGTTTATTGCCGAAAGACCGGCTGATCCTCCTGCGGGACTCCAGCCCGCAACTGCGGATATGGATCTGGCGTTTGACGATTATGTAAAGGCGACTCAGACCTCAGCTCTGCTGCTCGCCGACGGCACGGTTTACCTCTCCGGTAAGCACAGCCGCAGCACCGAGAAGGGCAGCAGCAATGTCGGCGATCTGGGCAGCAAGCCCAATACTCTCCGCATCGCGGGAGAATCGTGCTACATAGCGATCATGCCCGCGTTCGACGCCGAGCTCACGGTTTACACCAACAGGGATACGGCCGCAACGCTCGGAATGGGCCAGAAACCCGGTTCATGCGGTCTCTATTTAGGCGAGCTGAACACAGGCGTTCACACGATCACGGTTAAGGCAGGCACCTGCGTATTCATCTCCGGCGTAGACGCCAACGGCTCGGCTATGGATATATTCTCGGCAGGATTGTCGCTGAGACACGCCGGCGGATCCGCTGAGGTTTCCGCGGCTGATGAGGCGCCCGAGGCCGACGCGGCCGCTGAAGCGCCCGAAGCTGTTGAGGCTCCCGAGGCCGACGAGACTGTTGAAGCCCCCGAGGCCGATGAGGCTGCCGAGGAGGTCCCGGTGATCGTTGCGGAAGAAGCCGACGAGCTTCCAACGCCCGAAGAAGCGGCTGAAAATACCGTTAAAGCCGAGTAATTCACAATACGGCATTGTCAGACAAGACCCGGATATCCGGGTCTTGTTTTTTGGCCGAACTCAAATTGCCGCTACATAACGGAATTATTGTTTTTTCTTAGATAAAAAAGTGTAGTTAATACACAAAATAACAGTAACTCTACTAATAATATTGTGTTTAATTGTTGTTTTCATTGACTTTTTGATAAAAAGGCCTTATAATGTATAGTAAGTAGCTGTGTCGGTATTTTCGGACACGGCAATGGCTCAGATAAATAATAAACAATATATAATAGGGGGAATTAACATGCTTAGAAAAAAGCTATCTGCTGTGCTTGCGCTCCTTGTGTCGCTGATGCTTGCGCTGCAGGCGGGCCCTATCTATTCTTTTGCGAAAGAAGATGATGTTCAGGCGCCCGCGCAGTCTGAAGCGCAGGATGACAGCAATGTTAAAGAGGAAGATGTCAGCTTCATGATCGATGCCGACGGCAACAAAGTTGAACTGACAGACGAAATGAGAGAGGATATCTACGCACAGGATTCCGAATCCGAAAGCTCGGGTCTCTATGCGGCCGATACCGACGCGTTCTTCGCCCATGAGGACGGAGAGGTCATTACCGCCGATGGCGAGGAGACCGACAAGGACGATGAGGCATCCGTTTCGGCTGATAAGGACGCTCTTGCTATCCCCGGCGACGCCTCGAATATTACAGAGGACTTTGTTCTGCCGGTCAAGGGCTCTTTCGGCTCAACAATAACCTGGGAATCATCGAATGCCGATGTTCTTTCGGTTGATAACGAGACGGGCCGCGTTACGGTTAACCGTCCTCAGAATTCGGCCGAAAAGAGCGTTCGCGTTACGCTCACCGCGACGGTGACAAAGAACGCTGAGACCGCGACCAAGACGCTTGAGGTTTCGGTAGCTGCTTTGGCGCCCTCCGACGCGTCGAGCGTTGCGAGCCAGGACGTTGATATGATCGAGCTCCCCGCTGTTGACGCGGACGGAGTAAAGCTTGACGCGTCAAAGATAACGACAGGCTTTACCATGCCGGTGAAGGGCTACTACGGTTCGGTCATCACGTACGTTTCTTCGGATCCGAGCGTTATCAGCGTTGACAATGAGACCGGAGTCGTTACGATAAACAAACCTCCTTTCAGCGGAGACGGCATATCAGAATTTACTCTGACGGCCACAGCCACATATGACGGCAGATCCGCGGATAAGGTATTTGAACTCAGCGTAGTTGAGCAGGAGCCCGCCACTGATGAGCAGAAGGCTCTCTATGACGCCAACAACGCTATAATCGGCGGCATTGACATTAACAATGTTCGCCAGAGCTCGTTCTACCTCAATGACAAAGGCGCTTACGGAAATCTCACATGGGAAACATCCGACAGCAATGTTGTAAGCATCAAGGCCGGCGACTATGTTCACGGAACAGACGGCTCGGGTGACGATGAAGGAAATGAGGATGAGCTTCCTCCGGAAAATCTGGGCGGATATACCGCTACGGTAACAAGACCCACAAACGGCTTTAATACTTCCGTAACTCTGACAGTTACGGCGAAGGTCGGCAATGAGGTTGCAAGCCGCAGCTTTGATCTGACCATTATTGCCGAGGACCATATGAAGGCGTTCCCTTCGGCCGAAGGCTACGGTCAGTATTCGGCAGGCGGCCGCGGCGGTCAGGTTTACCACGTTACGAACCTTAACGCGTCGGGCGCGGGCTCGCTCCAGTACGGCGTTGAGGAAATGTCGGGCGCGAGAACGATCGTGTTCGACGTCGGCGGCGTTATTGACCTGACGCAATACGGCGCGAACCTTTCGCTCAAGGGTGTAAAGGGCGCAAACGTTACGATCGCGGGTCAGACCGCGCCTTACCCCGGCATCACGCTGAAGGGCTATGGCCTTGACGTAAGCTCGACCCACGATGTTATTATCAGAAACCTGAGAATAAGAATAGGCGACGTTCAGGAGGACGGCGTATACAATCAGACCGACCCCATGAGCGTCGGCTCCACAACGAACCTCATCGTTGACCATTGTACATATCAGTGGGCGATAGACATGGAGTTCCGCGTAGCCGGCAGAAACGTAACCTTCCAGAACATGCTGATGGGCAAAGGTCTTACGATCAACTCCACGCATGAGAAGGGCGGCCACTCCTACGGCGGCGCGATAAACGAAGGTTCTTCGAGAGTTTCGTTCATAAAGAACATGCTTACCGACAGTACCCAGCGTACACCGCGTCTGGTTGACGCCAACTGGGTAGACGCGTACAACGTTCTGCTCTTCAACTGCGGAAACGGATTTGATATCTATAACTACGAGGGCCAGAACAGAAACGCTAAGTACAACGTTCGCAATAACTACTCCCGCAAAGGATTTAATATTTCGAACAAAACGCCTTACAGAGCCGGACGCGGTCGTAACTACGCAGGCGGCGTTATGGTATATTATGCCGAGAACTATACTTCCGGTCAGAATACTTCCGATCCGCTTGAGATCTACAACTTCGGCAAAGCCGATATCGTTACCACCGACGGTAATCCAAGCATAAGGACTTCCTATGACAGCAGCAAGCCGGATCAGCCGATCGGAGAACTCTACTTCGGACAGAACGGCGACCACTGGGCGGCCGATCTGAGCAACATCACACTTGAAGAGTGGGACAATGATCCCAGATCATATGACAACAACAACAAGACAACCCCCGGCGGAACGCTGACCTATATGGATTATCCCCTTCCCGCGCCCCGCGGCGATATAATGGCAGTTACCGGCACCGGACTTGACAACTCGCTCGTAAGATACGCTCTTAACGAGGATGGTCTCGGACAGGGCATGGGAGCTACTCAGCCTGCGCGCGACCTTTATGACACGATGATCATGGCCGAGCTGAAGGCGGGCAACACAAAGATGATCAACCTGACAAAATCGCAGGTATCTCCCTTCTTCAGAGCTCTTGAATCACGTATGTCGGGCGTCGACTATACACAGCACCGCGCTGTTGTTTACGATGAGAGTTCGCCCTACAAATTCTCATACGGCGATCCGATGAACTATAAGGTAAGCCGCAGTTGGGCAATGATCCAGGGCGCAGGCCCCGCGATTAAGGGTTCGACCGGCACGGGAAATAACCCCATTAACTGGGATAAATACACGAATGTCAACACCGAGAGCAACCCCAACGCCGCGGACCGTTATGACCCCGACTACCTGACCGACTTTGAGATCGGCGACTGGTGGGGCGAGTATTGCGGCGCGCCCGGTAAGGTGCTGCAGTATCAGATCTTTGATCCCGTAACGGGAAGCATGACGACGACCACCGACTTTGACTCGATAGACGAGACAAAATATACTATCAAAGGCGTTGAGCCTGTTTACCCGGCGGTTAAGAGAACGGTTGCGGATCTGATCCCCGCTCAGTGGGTATATGACAGAGACGCGAGACATGAAGGCGAGGAAGGCTACAAGCCTGTTGCTCCGTTCATGCTCAAGTATATGCTGAACAAATATCCTTATCTCGAAAGCTACTCCAATTATGATGCTTTCCAGGTAGCCCGCGCTGAAGGAACGCTCAATGATTTTGATTTTGATCAGGCGTATACGTCAAGACAGATCCCTTGGGACGGTATGGGCGACGGTATACCCAACTGGTACAAGGAGTACAGAGGCTGGGATACGACCCAGTATCTGGCGAACTTGATCAACCCCGATACGGGTTACACATATCTTGAGGAATACATCAACTTCATGGCCGATGACGAGCCTGTAGACGTTGATATGACTCCGGCGAACGCCGAAAACTTCAAGGTAATCGACAGCAAACTCGGTTATTCGACGGCTGAGCTTTCGTGGAACACGACATACAGAGCCACCTGCGCCATCGAGTACGGCACAGAGCCCGGCAAATATACAAAGGCTTTGGCTTTGGATTACAGCAACGCTCCCGACGGATACCACACATATCATGCGGTAACGCTTGATAATCTGGAACCCGAAACGACCTATTATTACAGAGTGACAACGACCGATGAATTCGGCAGAATGACGATCACGGACGGCAACACGTTCACGACCGAGCCCATGCCTACAGACAGTTCGATCATGCCCGCGGAGCCTCAGATCGCGGCCAGCGGCATCGTTCCTTATCTGAACCAGGTAAGGATCAACTGGACCGGCGACCCGGCTTATGACGAGGGATACGAGATCTACTATGACACTTTCCAGGACGAGTTGGAGAGCGCTTACAATAAAGAGCTCAAGGATATAACCGACGAGGAAAGAGCCGAGTGGCTCAGCGCGCACGGAAACGGAAGAGATTACAACATTTACGCGAACAAGCTGACCGGACTCGGTCTGTCGGTCAACAAGCAGATAATAACAGGTCTTGAAAACAACGTTAAGTATTACATTCTGGTTGTAGCGACCAATGTGAACGGAAGAACCGCGTCAAGAGTTATCGAGACAACTCCTTCCGGAACGATGTATGACTTCAACTTCCCTCAAATGACCGAGGCGGAGAGATATGACTTCCTGACCAAGCGCTTCATGTACGTTCTGGGCGGTCAGGTATCTATCCAGAAAGACCCCGATACAGGCGAAAACGTTCTGCAGATGCTTGACGAGACAAACTCTCACGGTGTAAACACCAATCTGACGCTTCCCGTAACGCAGGAAGACAAGATGACATATGAGGTCAAGCTCAAGGTTATGTACCAGAAGCAGACGGACGCCTTGAACGGAATGATATTCAAGAACGACACCGATATGACCAAGACCGGTACCGCAGAGCACAACACATGGCAGATCAACTTCTCCAAGGATCCCGATGTGAACGAGGATAAAGACTCGACAAAGACGGAGCTTTGGGATTCCGCGTTCTCGATCTATCTTGACGCGTCTTCGGTTCCTGTCAATGTAAGACGTATAGACCGCGATCTTGATGCTTCGGAAGGAAAGGTATTCCACGGCAACAGATTTGACGGAACAGTCGAAGATCCCGATCTCAAGTTCGGCACGACGGTAGTCGGAGAGTATAATATAGGAAGAACCGGCACACCCGCGGCGGGCAACCTTGACACGGACATTATTCCCAACGCGGACTTCTCAAGGTCATATAATGTCTCGACGCATCCTAAGGATGCTAACGGCGATTGGCTTAAAGACGACAAGGGCGCTTTGCTTAATACCGTAAAAGAGAATCGTCCTTTGAATGAGATCGACTTCTCGAATATGTCGATCGTCGGCGAGGATGATGAGGAGTATGTTCTGCCCTATGTTGAAAAGGGAGGAGCTTACTCATCCGCTGATTCAAAAATGAGCAGCCTGCAGTCTACGGGTTATAATCCGCTTAACCGGTATTACAAGCTGATGACGCCGCTCGGAGACGCGTTGTTCTCCGACCAGGCCGAGACGGGAAAGACGCTGCACGCCCTCTGGTATTATCAGAAAGGCTCGGCTAAGTATCAGACTATCAAAGTTGTTGTTGACCCGGTTGGCAACAAAGTGGCTGTAACGGTTACGGATGAGAGCGGCAAGGTATTGACCGATTACAAACTCGGTGAGTTCAGTATAAACATTGACCCGCCGTACAACATTGGTAAGATAGAGCTCAAGTCACGTAATGACGGATATTCATGGGTAAACGTTGAAAGCATCAAAGTTTCGGCAGGCGACGGTTCCGTTGCGATCAAGCCCTCAGACGTTCCCGACGGTTCGACCGTTCCTTCGGGCGGCGGAAGCGGCGGAAGCGGCGGAGGCCTTGGCGGCGGAGGATCCATTCCCGGCACCGCGGCAACACCCGGTCCGAACGCGACCTCTGACCCGAATGCGACGGCTGATCCCAACGCGACAGCGAATCCCGAAGCCAGCTCTGCTCCCGCAGGTCCCGCGGCGCCCGCGCAGTACACAGACCTTACAGGATATGAATGGGCTGAAGATTCAATCAGCGCGCTGTCTGCAATGGGTATCGTGAACGGCACGGGAGACGGAAAGTTCTCGCCCGCTCAGAATGTGACAAGAGCCGAATACACCACAATGCTCATGCGCGCCTTCGGTCAGGGCACCGAGGCTGCGTCAACAGACTTCAGCGATGTCGCTGCGGATGAGTGGTACACCGTTCCGGTCGGCCAGGCGGTCGCGCTCGGAATAGTAAACGGCTATGAAGACGGCAGCTTCGGAATTAACGACAACATCACGCGTGAGGACATGATGGTATTGGCATACAGAACCATCACGGCGCTCGGCGGATCTATCCCCGAGAAAATCCAGTACACGGAGTTCTCGGATCAGGATAGCATAAGCGATTATGCCGTTGAGGCTGTTCAAAAGATGTATTGCGCAGAAATAATTAATGGCGTAGGCGACGGCCTGCTTGATCCCAAGGGATCCGCGGAGCGCGCCCAGTCAGCTAAAATAATATACGGATTAATAAATATGGAGGGATCTGTTAATGAGTAATTTTAAAAAAGCAGTATCAATTCTCTTGGCACTCACTATGATTCTGAGCGTGTTCAGTATGGTAGCGTTTGCCGATGAAACCGACCCGACAGCAGCCCCCGCCGATGCCGCACAGGCAGAGGCGACTGCGGCTCCCGACGCGGCTGAAGCAACAGCCGCGCCCGAGGCCGACGCGGCTGCGCAAGGCGGAGACGTAGTAACAACCACCACCGATCAGGAAGCCGCGGAGGCGGTTGTCGGCTCGACAACGGCGGCCACAATGGTTTCGCTCCCCAATGACGACGTACAGTTTGCTCAGGATTACAAATTCGATTACGGCATCGGCCTCTTTGAAATGCTGCCTGACGGTTATTGGCAGACAGAGCAGGTAACAAGAGCGGATTTCGCCACTATCGTTGCCAAGATGCTCAAGGCCAACACAGCGGGTTATCCCAGATACGGCCAGACGCCTTACAGCGATGTTGACGAGACAGATCCCGCGTATCCCGCGATCTGCTATCTGACCGAGGTCGGAATTCTTCAGGGTGACGGAAACTCGATCTTCAGACCGAACGATCCCATAATCGTTAATGAGGCTTCGAAGATGATCATGTGCGCGCTCGGCTATCAGAGAGCCTGCGACGTTACAAACGGCGGCTATCCCGACGGCTACACGTCATTCGCGCTCAGACAGGGCATCTACAACGGCCTGAGCCTGAGCTACACCAATTCATTGAACGCGATGCAGATGTCCAGAATGGTGAGAAACGCAATGGAAGCTTACATCATGGACACTATCACATACGATTCAAACGGCGGCCAGATCCAGATTATCCAGAGCACAAAGACTCTGCTTTCCGAGACCTACAAGATGTACACCGCGAGAGGTGTTGTTCAGGGCACATACTATTCATACCTCGGCAATGCCGAAGTACAGCTTGAGAACGAGGTTGTGATCTCGGATGTATATGCCTATAATGACACGATCAGTGAATCGAACCAGATTACGTACCAGTTCAGTGACAGCCTTGATATGGAGTCTTATGTAGGTTATGCGGTAAACTTCTATTATATGAAGGACGTGTCCGGCTACAGAAGAAATTACATCGCTTACTTTGAGCCCCGCGACAGCTACAATACCGTATATGATATCGACGCGAAGAATATCACAAGCCTCACAAGCGAATCACTTTCTTATGAGGACGGTAACGGAAGAATAAGAACTATCGACGTAAGTAACGCTGCCGTTTCATACAACGGCGTTGCCACAACGACAAAGCTCACGTCAGAGCCTCTTTCTATCAAGCAGGGCCACGTTAAGGTGATCTGCCACAATATGACGTCATCGGCTGACGTTCTGCTTATCGAAGCGCAGCGCGACGGACTGTTTGAGAGATATAACAAGTCGACATATCAGGTTATTTTCCAGACCAACATGACCGGAAATGACGCTCTGCCTCCCGTTTACTTTGACGAAGCGTATCACACAAGACTTACGTTAAACGGCAAGGATATAGAGCCTGAGGATCTGAAGAAAAATGATGTTCTTACCGTAGCTGTAAGTGAGGACGGAAAGTATATCACGGCTTACGTATCAAGAGACATACTCGAAGACGCGATGGTTCAGTCGAAATACACCGATTCATACGCTAACGGAGAGAAGTATACCGCTCTGGTTATCAACGACCAGACTTACTATCAGTCAAGAGACCTCAGCAAGGATATCACTCCAGGTTTCTCGAGCGACTTCCAGTTGACTTATGACGGCAGGATCGCCGGCACAAACGCTGCGGGCACAGGCGGCGGCAACTACGGCTATCTGATTGACTTCAGCGATGGTCAGGGCACGTTCGACTCAAGATTCTTAGTTAAGATCCTTGACATGAACGGCGATATAAAGGTATACAGATCGGCAAGCAAAGTCCTGACAAATATTGTTGAAGGCGGACTCCAGCGCGTTTCGTGCGATAATGATATCTTCAAGCAGGTATTCGCAACGCCTCAGTTGGTAACATTTGAAGTCAACAGCAATGACGAGATCAGAACGCTCTACTATGCGCCTGACTATACGGCCACTCTGCCCGCGTCGACCGATTCGTTCGGCAAATACTTTACGGGCACGACGCCTTATGCGAACCACCTGATGCAGACATGCGCCATTACGAATGACACGGTTATCTTCAGCGTTCCTTACGAGGACCGCGATCGCGACGAAGACTATTCGCGCCTGACCATTGAAGACCTGACCGATGATTCGTATACGGTTGATATTTATGATATCCGCAACGGTATAGCCAACGTGCTTGTCGTTAAGGATGTTAACCCCAGCAGTCTTTCAAATACTGCCGGCGTTATGCTGGTCGAGGATATCATTGAGTCATGGGATGCCGATCAGCAGATGTCAATATACGAGATACTCGGCTGGACCGGCGGAGAGCAGAAGAGCGTTAAGATCGAGCCCGGATATGCACCGAACGTTCAAAGTCCGTTCAGCTATACAGCCGGCGGAGATCAATCCGAAGTGGTTTCATCGTTTATGGATCTGAAGCCTGGTGATGTTATCCAGTACAACACCACGGCTAACGGTTATCTCAACTCGTTCAGACTCCTGTTCAGCTACACCAACAGAATAGAAAAAGGCGGAGCTTACGGCGAGTGGAACGAAGATGGCGTTGCTGACAAATACAAAATAGAGTCGGGCGAGGATATAAGAACTATCTTTGCGGAAGTTACGTCTTCGTATGATTTCTTCATGATAGCAACATCCAGGTTTGACGACATGAAGTGGTACAGAACATATCCCACGGACGGCACCGAGATCTACGTCTATGACAAAGCCAGAGACGAGTTCAGAGCCGGCGAGGCTTTCGATGTCGAGATCGGCGACAAGGTATTTGTAAAGGTTAACAACGGTAACGAGAAGTATATGATCGTTGTTTACAAATAAACCGACAGTTTTAAAACGGCGGACAACAGTCCGCCGTTTTATTTTTGGGATCTTGAGATCAATGTCGGTCGTTTAATTTCGATCAAACCGCAAGAATGTATAAAATTCCGCGGCATTAAATCGGTTATTTTGTTAGTCTGTTCGCCGCGATTCTATTGACAAAATTCAAAAAAAATAGTAAAATCAAATAGTGGGTTTTTATGCGGACTCACAGGCATATAATGATAAAAGGCAGTTTTCTGTACAGAATGGGAAGTGATTATTTGAAAATCGGAATACCGAGGGCGCTTTTGTTTCAGTTTTACTATCCGCTGTGGCGCTCGCTGTTTGAGCGGCTGGGATGCGAGGTCGTCGTGTCGGACAAGTCGACCAAAAATCTGGTGCAAAAGGGCATAGCGGTCACGGTTCCTGAGATATGCTTTCCGATAAAAATATATAACGGCCATGTGATAAATCTTATTGAAAAAGATGTGGATTACATATTTTGTCCACGATTTGTGCATATTGAAAAGGGCTACTGGTTCTGCCCGAAATATATCGGTCTGCCGGAGCTTGTTTGGAAAACGATCCCCGAGGCCAATCTTCTTACGATCGACATAGACTGCCGCCGCGAGGACACGGCGGATCTCAAATGCTATCTGCCGATCGCGAAAAAGCTGGGAATACCGACCCGAAAATTCAAAGAAGCGCTCAAAGGCGCGATAAGCGACTTTGAGACCTTCCGCGGCCTGTGCATTCGCGGCCTGACGCTTGACGAGGCGGCGGAGGTAATGTTTGAGGGCAAAAAGTTTGAGGACTTTGAGCTGCCGAGATCCGAGACCACGATCGGTCTTCTTGGATATATTTACAACGTTTACGACCCGTTCATCAGCATGAACATCATCAAAAAGCTCCGCGAGCTTGACGTGAACGTGATAACCTTTGACATGCTTGACCCGGCTCTGCTGCTCAAGCACCGCAGCGAGGAGACCCGCCGCATATTCTGGACTTTCCCCGATAAACTCTACCAAGCGGCGACGGTCATGATCAAGGATATGAACGTTCAGGGACTGATACACATAACAGCCTTCGGCTGCGGCCCCGACTCGATCGTGGGCAAAGAGATCGAGCATGATTACGCCGACTCGGGTGTGCCGTTCATGACGCTGAGGATCGACGAGCACACGGGCGAGAGCCATCTTCAGACCCGAATCGAAGCGTTTACCGATATGATAAAGAGAAAAATACGCAAGGTTAACGAGAGGTGATTTGCTAAATGAAAACATCTTTTCCCCATATGGGTTGTGTGACAGGCTACAAAAGGCTGCTTGAGAAGCTGGGCCACGAGGTGATAATGCCCGATCCGCCTTCGCAGAAAACAATGGAGCTTGGCGTGAAGTACAGCCCGGAGTTTATTTGTTTTCCGTTTAAGGTAATGATGGGAACCTACATAGAGTGCGCTCAAAAGGGCGCGGAGCTCATTGTGTCCTCGGGCGGCGCGGGCCCGTGCCGCGCGGGAATGTATCCCGACGTCCACCAGAAAGTGCTTCAGGAACTGGGCTTTAACACCCGCGTAGTGGTCTTTGACAGCATGTTCCAGGATTTTCACTCATTTTATGAAAAGGTAAAAACCGTTAAAAACGGTACCCCGAACCGCAAGCTTCTCGGCCTGGCGCTGTTTTGCTATATATTGATCAAAAAAATGGATAAGCTCGAAAAGCGCATGAAGATATTGCGCGCCTACGAGATAAATCAGGGCGACTATTCAAAGGCCTGGAAGGACATTGTAAAGATGTTTGAAAAGTGCGACACGATCCGCGATGTTAACCGGACCTACAAGCGGGCCGTTGATATTTTCGAGGCGATACCCCGCCGCGAGGTCAAGGAGAACCAGCGGATAAGAGTGGGAATTGTGGGCGAGATCTATGTTATAATGGAGCCCACGGTCAACAAAAACGTTGAGGAGATCTTGAATAACCTCGGCGTTGAGGTCGAGAACGTTCAGTACATATCCGATTGGGTCGAGCACAACATTATGCCCAAGTGGCTGCCGTTCCCCAAATCGCACCGCGTGTTTAAAATGTCGGACAAGGTGGCGCCTCTTAACTGCGGCGGCCATGACAAGGAAAACATGGGCTGGGTGCATGATTTCGCGAGGCGCGGATTTGACGGCGTGGTCCACCTGATGCCGTTCGCCTGCCTGCCCGAGCTTGTGAATCTGGGCAAGTTCCCCGCAATTTCCAACGAGCTCAACATACCGATAATGTCGCTGTCTCTTGACGAGCAGATGGGCGAGGCTCACGTCAAGACGAGGCTTGAAGCTTTCACCGATCTGATAAAGAGCAAGCACTACGCGAAGCAAAAGGCCTCTATCGGAGACGCGATCGGAAGCGCGGCCCAGTCCGCCGCCCGCAAGGCGCAGTCCAAGGCGCAGGAGGTCAAGGATAATCTGAAAACAGCCCCCGCCGCGCCGATAAAACAGCACGCGAAATAGGAGACGAAAAAGCATGAAATATTATTTAGGAATAGATATAGGCTCGGTCAGCACCAACGTTGTTGCCATTGACGAGGATTACAACGTTTGCTTCAGCCAGTATATCAGAGCGAACGGCCAGCCCCTCGAGAGCGTCAAAAAGGGCATGAAGCTGCTTAAAGACGCCATAGGCTGCGAGGATGAAGACATTCTCGGCATAGGCACGACCGGCAGCGGCAGAGAGCTTGCCGGAGTTCTGGTCGGCGCCGACGTTATCAAAAACGAGATAACCGCCCACGCCACGGCCACCCTGCACTATCACCCCGACGCCAGAACCATTTTCGAGATCGGCGGTCAGGACTCAAAGATCATTATTTTGCAGGACGGAATGGTTACGGACTTCGCCATGAACACGGTGTGCGCCGCCGGAACGGGTTCGTTTCTGGATCATCAGGCCGAGCGCCTCGGCGTTCCGATCGAGGAGTTCGGAGATCTCGCTCTGACCGCCGAGAAGGACGTCCGCATAGCGGGCCGGTGCACGGTTTTCGCCGAGTCAGACATGATAGCGAAGCAGCAGTACGGATTTTCCAAGGCTGAGATCATAAAAGGCCTTTGCACCGCCCTCGTGCGCAATTATATAAACAACCTTGGCAGAGCCAAGACCTTAAAGCCGCCGTTCATTTTCCAGGGCGGCGTCGCGGCAAACGTGGGCATACGCAAAGCCTTTGAGGACGAGGTCGGAGCCAAGGTCATAATACCCAAATATTACAACGTCATGGGCGCGATAGGAAGCGCGATCCTCGCGAAGGAATACATAGAGGACAATAACATAGAAACGCCGTCATTTAAGGGCTTCGAGCGGCTTGAGCTTGAGTTCAAGCCCACCAGCTTTGAGTGCGGCGGCTGCTCCAATATGTGCGAGGTCATCCGCGTGATCTCGTCGGATAACGAGGTTTTGGCGGTCTGGGGCGACAAGTGCGGCAAATACGCCGGCACGGGCAAGGCTTCAAAGATAGCGGGAAAATAAATTTTACGGAGGAATAATTATGCAATACACATACAAAACAAGAGGCACATGCTCTCAGTTTATAAGGTTTGATATTGACGACGGAAAAGTCAAGAACGTCGAGTTCTTCGGCGGCTGCAACGGCAATCTGCAGGGCATTTCGGCGCTTGTCGAGGGAATGGACGCCGAAAAGGTGATCGGCCTGCTCAAGGACATCGACTGTAACGGCCGCGGCACATCCTGCCCCGCGCAGCTCGCCGCTGCCCTTCAAGAGGCAATATCGTAAAGCATAAACCGCCGAAAGGCGGTTTTTTTGCTGCGGATAAACCTGCGGGGCCTATCGGCAAAAAACGCGTCGGAAACGCCCGAACCTCTTGATATTTTTGCCGATGTGTGATATAATATTTCTGAGAGGGGTGCTTGATATGAATTATATTTCAGTAGCTCAAGCCGCAGAAAAATGGGGCGTGTCCGAGCGCAGCGCGCGCAACTATTGCAAAGAGGGCCGCGTGGACGGCGCGTTTATAAAAGGTAAAGCATGGCGGATCCCCGAGGATGCGGCTAAGCCGCAGAGGAAAAACGCCCGCATTCCCGGAGGTAAAACCTTGTTTGATGTTTTGCGCGCCGAGAAAGCCGCGGGGCTGCCGGGCGGAATTTATCACAAACTCCAGACTGAGCTTACCTATAATTCCAATCATATTGAGGGCAGCCGTCTGACATTTGAGCAGACACGTTATATTTTTGAGACCAACACCATAGGGATCGAGGAAAAAGCCCTTAATGTTGATGATATTCTTGAGACGATCAATCATTTCAGGTGTATCGACGCGGTTATAGACAACGCCAAAAGTTGTTTGAGCGAAAAGTTTATCAAGCTTCTGCACGCAACGCTGAAAAACGGCACAGGCGATTCAAGGCTTGATTGGTTCAACGTGGGCGAATACAAAAGCCTCCCCAACGAGGTCGGCGGCAAAGCCACAACAGAACCGGAGCGCGTTAGCGGTGAGATTTCCGCGCTGCTTTGCGAGTATAATAAAAAAGAAAAAGTTTTGTTAGAGGATATAATAGATTTTCACGCGAGGTTTGAAAAAATACATCCGTTTCAAGACGGAAACGGCAGAGTCGGCAGGCTGATCATGCTTAAAGAGTGTCTGAAAAACGACATTGTTCCGTTTATAATTGACGACAATCTCAAGCTTTACTATTACCGCGGTCTTGACCAGTGGCCGCGGGAGCGCGGATATCTCATTGATACCTGCCTTACCGCGCAGGATAGATTCAAGGCCTGGCTTGATTATTTCAGAATCAGTTATATTAAGGAGTGATAGAAATGAAAAAGATTTTGTGTTTGGTACTGGCGCTTTTGCTGGCCGTTTCGGGCGGCGCGGCATTCGCCGACGATTATATTTCGGCGGAGAAGGCGGCGAACGATTACGGAGACATATTAAAAATGACGGCCAAATACGTTGTCCCCGAGTCCTCAAAGGACGGCACCGCGATTTTGGTTTATGTTCCGGAGGAGTCCGACACGGTGATCGACGCCGAGACAGGTGAAAAATACACCTTGACCGAAAATCAGGCCGAGAGCCTTAAAAAGCCGATAAGCATAAGGCATGACGCGGTTGCCGAGACCCGCGCGGCCGACCCGGCCGTGCAGACGACGTTCACCGAGCAGGAGATAAAAGAAACCGAGTTCGGCGGCGAGGTTATGTCCGAGGCTGAGCTCGCGGAGGCGGCGGAGGATATTATTTCAGCCGCTGAAAACGGATTGATACTCGGAAGCTGCGTTTATAACGCGAACATACCCGAAAGCGGTTACGAGTGTT
Source organism: uncultured Monoglobus sp. (assembly GCA_947625055.1). Classification (GTDB taxonomy): domain Bacteria; phylum Bacillota; class Clostridia; order Monoglobales; family Monoglobaceae; genus Monoglobus. The sequence continues at coordinate 85,814 of CANQMT010000006.1, forward strand.
TCGCCGTGCTTACGTACGTCAGCGCCGACGGTCAGCGGAGCGTGTCTTTGTCGTTTGACGCCGAGAACGGTAAGCTCATTAATTTAAGCGGCAGCATGTCCGATCCCTCCGCGCCGCCTGTCGTGTCAAAAGACAAGGCGTTTGAGACCGCGAAGGAGTTCGCGCAAAAATACGCTCCGGATGAGTATGTCCGCTGCGAAAGCGGCGACAAAGTGAAGGAGGAGGCGCGCGAAACCGATCCGATGTTCTCGTTTTGGCGTATTCACAGCGGCTATGAAATTATGAGCCTCAATAACCGCATCGACGTTAGCGTTGACAGCGCGACCGGCAATGTGTGCTATTATAATTTGTATTGGGATGACAGGCTCAATTTTGAGTCCCCTAAGGGAATAATTTCGGACGAAAAGGCGGCTCGGATACTCTTAAACGCCTGCCCGCCGACGGTGCTGAAAATAGACGACGGCGAAAAGACCGGGGCGGTTTACGCCTTGGACCCCGACAAGCCGTGCGCGGTGGCCGCGAAGAGCGGCGATATTCTGAACCCCGACGGCACGGTCTACGCGGCGGGAGAAACTCCGGGCCTTCTCGAGCGCGTGATCGAGTTCTTCAAATCGCTTTTTAATTAAAAACCGCCCCTCGGCTTTTCAAAAGCCGAGGGGATATTTTATTGGACGCTCATTTGGTTGTGCATCGGCGCGACGCAGCCGGTCAGGGTCGTGATCTCGATCACCGCGCGGTAACTCTTTCCGGGCTTAAGCTCAAACTCTATCGTGTCGCCGTATTCATCGGGCTTCACGCGCTCTTTTGGGTCGGAGGCGGAATTTGGATCCTCTTTCGGGTCGTCGTCAAACTTTTTCATGATGTATGTTCCGCCGTCGCTCTGCGTTACCTCGCCGCTCTCCGCGTCGGTCAGGCTGTAGCGATAGACCTGCCCCGCTATCGAGTTCAAACAAAATTTGAATTTTCGCGGCTTTGAGTCCGAGTTTTTAAGGCCGATCTCATACCGCTCGGTGACGCCGAAGTTGCCCAAGTTGCAGGCGTTGTACTTATAAAAGTCGTCGTCGCATATCTCGGTTCCCGTCGGGTGGGCTATGTCCTTTATGTCAATGTTCGGCTGAAATTTTTCCGCAACAGGCGCGCCGTAGCCGCTGATTTTTTCGCTCTGTTCGGCGTCGTAATTCCCGTAATGCCTGGTGTGAAACGCGTCAAACAGCCAGTAGTTGTTTTTCCGGTCGTCGGGGACATCCGAGCCGTAAAGCTGCGTTTTGGCGTCGTCAACATATTTGAGGCGCATCAGATCGCTTTCGGCTGCGATAGGGTTCGGCTCGCGCCAGGTGTTGACGTTGGTCGCGAAAACGCCGTTGCGCAGGGTTATTCCCTCGGGCGCGCGGGAGTTTTTGACCGTAACCGGCACCGGGCCGCTCGGGGTCGCGGCGCTTATCTCATATCCGAAGGCGGCGGTCACGATCGGCGCGTTTTCGGCGATACCCTTGTACTGCGGCTCGTTGTCAAACGCGCCCTTGAGGAGGTTCGGAAAGTTCTGTTTCGCGGCGGCTTTGTCGGTGTAGGAGAGGGTGTCAAAATTCACCGTTCCGCTCAGCACCTCGAATTTCATCATCATCCACATCGGCTCGTTCCACCCGCCGTATCTGAAATGATTGGCGTCGTTTTCCGATATATATCCCTCGATCTCGCTGAGCCAGATAGGCGAGCCCTGCGCCGCGCTTTGGACCGCGCCGAGACATTCGTATTTGTCCGTGTTCGGAGTTCTGAACTGATCCCTGATCACCGCGGGGCAGCCGTCGGCGTGGTAATATCCGCCGCCGCAGGCGCAGTTGAACGTCCGCAGGTATTCGGGCATCGAGACAGCCGTTCCGCTGTAATCCGCCCAGGCCTGGTTCCAGTCCCAGTTTTTATCAAGGCCGAGATTTAAGATCTTGAACTCGCCGTAGCCGTTCGAGGAAAACGCCGCGTCATAGTAAAGATCGGTCTGAAAATCAACCGAATAGCCGCGGTGGTGATAGCTGAACACGGTGTATATCCCCGGCGCGAGGCCTTCAAAATGCGCTATGCTTGACGGGTTTTCGCCGTCGGCCAGAAATTTTGAGTTCAGATGCTCGGGGTTGTCGTCAAACAAATAATATTCGGGCTTTCCATCGCCGTCCGCGGTTTTGGCGGTGAACTCAACAACAGGCGCGGCGGGATCGTAATAATACTCCGTTTCGGTCGGCGCGGGCGGCGTTCCGTCTCCGCGCGGCATTCCCGACGCCCCGCAGCCACAGAACGCGACCATTGCCGCCGCCGCGAAGCATAAGATCCGTTTTTTAATTAAGTTTTTCATAATGATCATCAATCACCCTTCCGGTTTATGGCCCGCGGATCGCCGAAAGCGGCTAAGTCCGCGTGTCTTCTATATTATTTGACGACAAAAAAAGGGAATAAGTTCCCGCTTATTCCCTTCTTTAAAAAATTTTCAAAAATTATTTAACGATCTCGTCAACGTCCGTCTTGACTTTTTCAAGCAGCTCGTTCGCCTCTTCCTCGGTCTCGCCTTTCATCAGGCAGTAAACCTTGATCTTGGGCTCCGTGCCCGACGGGCGGATGATGAAGTTGTTCTGATCCTCAAGCTCAAGATAAATAACGTTCGACTGAGGCAGCAGGATCTCCGACTTCTCGCCGGTCTTGAGATCAACGCGCTCGCTTGTCAGATAGTCGCGGATCGCGATGACCTTCTTGCCCGCGACAGACTTGGGCGGGTTCGAGCGGATCTTGTCCATGGTCGACTTGATCTTCGCCAGTCCCTCGATACCCTCAAGAGTCACCGAAACGACCTGCTCCTTGTAATAGCCGTACTTCTTGTAGATTTTGTCCATCTGCTCAAAGATCGAGCTTCCCTTTTCCTGATAATAGAGCGCCATTTCGGCGATAAGCATTGTGGCAACGACCGCGTCCTTGTCGCGCGCGTATGTGCCCTTTAAGTAGCCGTAGCTCTCCTCAAAGCCGAACAGATATGTGCCGATTCCGGTCTCCTCCGACTCCTTGATCTTCTCGCCGATAAACTTAAAGCCGGTCAGGACTTCCTTCATGCCGATGCCGTAAGCGTCGCAGATAGCCTTAACGATGTTGGTCGTAACGATCGTCTTAACGATGTAGCCGTCCTTCGGGACAGCATTCTTTTCCTTGAGCGCCGAGAGGATGTACTCCGAAAGCAGAGCGCCCACCTGGTTTCCCGTAAAGTTGACGTATTCGCCCTTGTCGTTCTTGACAAGAATTCCGACGCGGTCGCTGTCGGGGTCGGTGCCGACGATGAGGTCAGCGCCGCATTCCTTGGCGTAGCCGATAGCGAGGTGGAAGCCCTCTTTATACTCGGGGTTCGGGAACTCGACGGTCGGGAAGTCGCCGTCGGGCAGCTCCTGCTCTTTAACGACCACAACGTTGTTAAAGCCGATCCGCTTTAATATCTTTCTCACAGGCTTGTTGCCCGCGCCGTGGAACGGCGTGTAAACGAATTTGAGAGTGTCGCCCTTTTCCTTGGCGAGCTCGGGGTTAACGCACTGCTCCTGAACCTTGTCAAGATACGCCTCCTCGACCTCGTCGCCGATCATAACGATAAGGCCCTTCTCGATCGCCTCGTCAAAGTCCATTTTCTTAACGCCCGTGAAGATGTCGGTCTTGTCGATCTCCTCAAGCACGATCGCCGCGAGCTCGGGGTTGAGCTGCGCGCCGTCCGCGCCGTAGGCCTTATATCCGTTGTATTTCGCCGGATTGTGGCTGGCGGTAACGGCGATGCCTGCGGTCGTCTTTAAATATCCGACCGAGAACGAAAGCTCGGGAACAGGCTTGAGCTCCTCGAAAAGATAGGTCTTAATGCCGTTCGCCGCGAGTATCTGCGCCGCTTCCTTTGAGAAAACGTCCGATTTATGGCGGCTGTCATAGGCGATGACCACGCTCAGATCCGCGTCCGCGCCGTTGGTCTTGATAAGCTGGTTGGCGAGGCCCTGCGTCGCCTGGCCGACAACGTACTCGTTCATGCGGTTCGTGCCCGCGCCGAGAACGCCTCTGAGACCGGCGGTTCCGAACTCGAGAGTTTTATAGAACCGATCCTTGATCTCTTCCTCGTCGCCGCGGATAGCCTCAAGCTCCTTGACGGTCTCCGCGTCCGCCTCTTTGAGCCATCTCTCATATTCAGCTAAGTAGTCCATAATATGTACCTCCGTTTTAATTATAGTAAAATTAATAAATTATTCCCGAATTTATTCAATACACATTAATTATACTACTATCGCCCGCGGATTTCAACTGCTTTTAATGTAAAAAAATGTCTGTGATTTTTGTGTAATATTTCGGAAGCATTATAAAATTCGGCGAGCCTGATCGGGGCTCCGATAGGAATTTCCCGCCGCCCCTAAAGGCTCCCCTTGGGGGGAGCTGTCAGCGAAGCTGACTGAGAGGGGAAATACATACAAGCACCCCTCTCCGTCGCCTTCGGCGCCACCTCCCCCGAGGATGAGGCATCGGGCGGATGATATCCGCCCCTACGGGTAGCGATAATATATCGTATTGCCATAGCCGCACAAATTACGCAAAAGCTGTAGGGGCGGACGACCCCGGCCGCCCATTCTATTCGCTATTCACTAATCGCTAATCGCTATGTTAACCCCTCTCCGTCTTTCCGCCTTACGGCGAAAATCCACCTCTAAGGAAGCGCTTGGTCAAAATCGCAAGCGATTTTGAAAGGTCGCTTTGAACCCGCACGCTTCGCGCGCTGATTATCCCCAAGGGGCAAGGCAAAATTGGCGGAAAATGTCGTAGGGGCGGATATTATCCACCCGCCTCAAAAAACACTTGACAAAACTAAAAAATCATTATATAATAAAAATACGATCGGGAACCGCATAAAGCGATCCCCGATCACGCAAAAAGGTAACTGTTCAAACAGTTAGCCAAAATAGTTAATCATAAAGAATATGACCGCTTTTTTAGCCGAGGGCGGTCATATTGCTTTTATGCTTACCATTATGAAAAAAATCACAATAGCGACGATTATTTTTAAAATCGTATTCAGCATCAGCAATACCCCCTTTCAATAGTCTCGCGAGCAAAACTCACGGCAAATCAGGAGGTCACCTCCTTTCCAAAAAGAAATAGGAGATAGCTAACCGCTCAAAATACCCTTTTTGCGCATAAACAAATTATACCACAATTCAACAAAATATTCAACTTACAATTATGTTACGCAAAATCCCCTCTCCGTCTTTCCGCCTGCGGCGGAAATCCACCTCTAAGGAAGCGCTTGGTCAAAATCGCAAGCGATTTTGAAAGGTCGCTTTGAACCCGCACGCTTCGCGCGCTGATTATCCCCAAGGGGCGAGGCAAAATTGGCGGCTGTCATTTTATCCCCAAGGGGCGAGGCAAAATAGGCGGCTGTTATCCGTATCAGCACACAAGGTCGGCGAATCCCGTTTGGTCGAAAATTGTCTGCACCGTTTCGTTTTGCCCCGTGACGGTCATATTACCGTTACCGACCTGCTTGATCATAATAAGCAGAACGCGCAGTCCGGCGGACGAAATATATTCAAGATCCGACATGTCAACGGTGATTTTTTCGGGCTTTTCTTCCGCCGCGGCTTTTTCGTAAACCGAAAGAAATTCCGGCGCGGTTATGGAATCAAGCCTGCCGCGCAGCGTGATTTTCATTTCGCCCTCGCGCGATTTTGCGTTTACGCCAAAGCTTTTGTCCTCAAACTCCGCTTCCGATTCCTCATGATCCTCGTCGAGAGTCATTTTCCACACGCAGAACGGCTTTATCGCTTCTGTGAGAGCCGCTTTTGTTTCGTCGGGCATATTTTTCGTGCTGTTAAGTTCGGGCATATATTTGACCACGGGTATGCGCTCAACCTTAAAGCCCGCCGAATTTAAAAAGTCCGTCAGTTTTTCAACCCCGTTTTGATAGTCAAACGCGCTTACATTCATGATGTTCTTTCCCATTTCAATGTCCGATTTGTTTGAAAACGCTTTTAATGAGCTCATCATCGTTTTCATGGCGTCCGCGCCGATGATCGCCTTCATCGTCGAAAGCGTCAGAGAGCTTGATTCGGGGTCGTAAGTCAGCCAGCAGCCGCCGAATTCCTTTAACACGTTCCTGATGTTCGAGCAAAGCTCCGTGATCTCCGAATCGTTTAAATACATAATAAGCCCTTCGGTGGTGACGCATATCTCGCCCTCGGCGGAATCGAGGGCGCTTCTGAGCGACGTATAGTTGGTAGCGTCAACGCTGCGGTATTCCTTGTTTTTTATTCCGCCCTCCCTGAGCATATCGCCTATTGCGGGGGCGAGCTCGTCGATTACCGCAGGAAGATCGCAGCCTATATAATGAGTATCCTTAAACATTTCATTGAGAGCGCGCGGAGTATAGCCGCACGGAATGTCAAGAACAGTGTTTTTCCCCGAAGCCTTTATAAGATTATTCATGGTCCGGTAGCGCGTTTCGATCACAGCCCTGTTGGCCGTGTCGAACACCGCTTTCTGGTCGTCGCCGCTCTCCATTACGGAATCAGGATCTATGCCGAGCTTTTTCGTAAGCAGCCGCGCGTCGCTGTCGCCTGCGAGGCAGATATTCAAAACGGTCGCCTTCGCTGTGTTGAACACCGGATTTGTCCTTTCTCTCAGATTCTGCTTTTCGTTCATAATAAACTCCTCCTGATATTTTTGAGAATTAATTTATGTAAAAATAAGTTTAACATTATATTATATCAAATTCAACACTTTGTCATGAAAGTCATTATTTATAACGTAAACGGCATATCGCAATTCAAGCGATATGCCGTTTTCCGCACCCTGTTCGACAGATTGTTATAAAAATATTGAGATTTTCTCATGTCATGCCGTCGAAAACGCGCGAGATTTTGATCCCTATTCGGCGGGGCTGAACTGGTCCTTGCCGACGCCGCAGAGGGGGCACACAAAATCATCGGGGAGATCGTCCCATTTGGTGCCGGGAGCAATTCCGTTATCCGGATCGCCCGCGGCCTCGTCATAGATATATCCGCAAAGATCGCAAACGTACTTCATGTTTTCACCTCCGTAAAATATAAATGATATTATTTCCAAATAGCGCCGCGTGCGCGGCTTTTCACGGGAATTATTATACAATATCGGCCGCGTTTTGTCAATAGCGCGCGGGCCGCCGCGCCTTGATAAATATTCTCGGTATTATCCTCAGCGGATCTTGAACAGGTCAAAGTCCGCGGGGACCCTTGGCCCGTCTGAGTGGGCGAATATGCCTGTCATTGTGCCCGTGTGGCGTTTGCGGTCGCCGGGCACTCCCTCGTCGCACAAAAATGTGCAGGGCTTAACCGTGCCGAGCTCGGCGAACCTCTCGCCGTCAAAGCCGTATGAGAATTTGCGCGTCTGGTGATCGACCTCGACGCGCAGATAAATTTTTCCGCCGGAGATCTCAGCCTCTGAAACAAGCTCCTCGCCTTTGTTGCGGTTGATGACCAGCTCGATCAATGTTTTGCCGCCGCGCTTTGTGACGTTGAACCTTATATACGTCGCCGTGCTGTAATAGCATGTCATTCCCGCGCGCGTCCCCTCCTCGGGCTCGAATTCCATGATCGTGTCCGCGGTATAACAAAGCTCGCTTTCGCGGTGGACGAGAATGTTTTTCGCCCTTACCTCAAACATGTTTCCGGGCGCGGTGTAAAGCCGCAGAGCGGACTTTTTTTCTTTGTTCAGCGATATGTAAGCGTGGTCGGGGTTCCTCACAAACTCCCATTCAAGGCCGATGCTGTCTCCGTCAAAATCGTCCGTGAACTCCTTTCCCTCGCCTTCAAAAGGCGGCAGATCGGGCGCGTTCTGGATTTCGCCGGGGCCGTTTCCGTTGTTTATCAAAAACCATCCGTCGTCAGTCCATGTCACGGGGTCAAGAGCGGTCTCTCTGCCGAGAGTGGTGTAGTTGCCCATGTTGCGCCTGCCGCATAGGTAATACGCCCACCAGTTCCCCTTTCCGTCATCGACCAGTTTCCCGTGTCCGGTGCGCTGGATCGGCTTTTCGCGGTCAAGCTGACGCATGACGGGGTTGTAGGGGCAGACCTCGTACTCGCCGAAAAGCTCCCTCGAGCGGGCGACGTTTATTCCGTGCCCGTAGCCCGTGCCGCCTTCGGCGATGATCGCGTAGTAATAGCCGCCGTGCTTCATGATGTGCGGCCCCTCGGCGCAGCGCTCGCCGGTGCCCGCCCAGGCGACCCTCGGGCCGCCGATCACTTTTTCGCAGTCGCCGCTGAGCTCATAAACGGTGGCCGCTCTGGCGGTTATCATATATTTTTTCCCGTCATCGTCAAAAAACAGCGACGGATCGATATTGTTTATATCAAGCCAAACCGGCTTTGAGTACGGCCCCTCGGGCCGCTCTGATCTCATAAGAAGCTGCTGCCGCGCGGGGCTCTCCCAATCGTTGAGCCGCATGGTGGCGGTTATGTAAAAGAGCTTCTCGTTCTCGTCATAGAATATGTCGGGAGCCCATATCCCCCGCGAATCCAAAATTTCGCTGAGGTCGAGGTATTCGGGGTTTGAGATCGCGTGGCCTATCGTCCTCCAGTGCACCATATCCTTTGAATGTGATATCGGGATACAGGGGAAATATTGGAAAGATGAGTTTACCATATAAAAATCATCCCCGACGCGGATCACCGACGGGTCGGGATAAAAGCCTCTCCTGACAGGGTTGTTGTACGTCATGTTTTTCGCCTCTCAAATTCTTAAATAATACCCGCTAAGTATAGCACACCAAAAAATATTTGGCAAGGATTATTTCAACAAAAAACCGCGCCGCAGTTTTGCGGCGCGGTCGAGCTTTTGATTATTTCGCGGCTGCGGGATCGTCGATCGTAACGGTTTGCGTCGCCTCGTCCCAGCCTACGACGTAGCCGAACGCCTCGGACACGAACCTGATCGGAATGTACATGCGGCCGCCGCCGATATCGTCGTACTGCTTGACGAACGCGGCAGTGTCCATCACGGTCTGGGTCGTCTGACCCATGTCGGCGATCTTGTAAATATTCGTCGCGCCCTCCTGAACGATGTACATATCCGACTTGTCAAGGATCAGAGCGGCTTTGATATTGTCGTCATACTTGACCGTCTTGCCCATTTTTTCGGACACAAAGCGCAGGGGAACGAAAGTTCTGTCATCCTGCTCGATGATCTCGCCCATCTCGGGCGGGATCTCCGCCGCGGAGCCGTTTATGATTATGCTCTGCGCCACCGCGAAGGCGGATTGAGTAAATCCGAACGTGAGACACAAGGCGGTAAGCAATGCTGTTAATTTTTTCATTAAAAATTCCTCCAAAATATTAGATGTTAATTAATTATAACATATCGGCGGCAAAAATTCAAGAATAAATTTGAGTTATGCCATTATCACTATCTCGTTTTCGGAATTCATCAGATAAATGATGAGATACTGAACGCCGTTGTCATAGCGGGCATAGGAGTTTTTGCCCTGAACGTCGAATTCGGTCTGGCTGTAGCCCGCCGCCTCGATCGCTTTTATGTATTGATTGTAAGCGTCCATATCCATGTCGTATTCGTAATACGTCGAGCCGTCGTCCTCAACGTCAACGTCGGTGCAGGGCTTTCCGGTCACGCTCTCGAACTTGGGTATGGTGGACTTGGCGTAGAACTCATATGTTCCGTCCCCGGTCGGCCACTGATAGTTCGGGTCGTCGTAAGTGCGGCCGCTGCTGTCGGTGGGCAGCGGGTTTGGAGCCGCGTCGGGCGCGGCGGTCGACGAAGGAGCCTGAGTGGGCGCGGGCGTGGGATTCGCGTTTCCGTAGTATCCGCGATAGCCGTCATGATGATCGTCGTTAAAAAAGTCGTAGTAATCGTCAAAGAAATCATCATAATCGTCATAGTCGTCAAAATATCCGCCCGGATAACGGTTGGGAGCATCAAAATGACTGCGGCGGTACGCCCCTATGAGCGAAGTCACGATCAGAGCGATCAAACAAACCAGAATGACCGCCGCGGAAACTATGCCGATGATTATCGCGGCGGTCTTGCCCGACGGCTTTCGCTTGGGGCTCACGACGCGCGGCGTGTAGACGGGGGCCGCCGCCTGCTGACCTGCGGGCGAGGGGCCTGTGGCCTGCTGTTCTGCGGTCGGCTGATCTGATGTCGGCTGACCTACGGTCGACTGATCTGCGACCGATTGATCTGCTGTCTGCTGATCTGCTGTCTGCTGACCGGCGGGGGGCTTGACCATCATGCCGCAATTATCGCAGAAGTTGGCGTTTTCTTTAAGTTCTTTTCCACAGTTTGAGCAAAACATATTATCACTCCATTCAAACATTATTAATTACTTCACAAATAATTATATCAGATACGCGAACGCAATGTTTACGGTAATGTTAACAAATTATTATATTTTTTGGATACGGCGAGCGTTAAACCATAACAGCGCCGCTCTGAATATCGCCTTCGGTGGTCAGAAGCGTCAGTTTATCCTGATATTCCGCCGAGAGTATCATGCCGCACGACTCAAGGCCCATCATCTTCCGCGGGGGGAGGTTGGCGATAAACAGCACGTTTTTGCCCACAAGCTCCTCGGGCTTGTAATACTTGGCTATGCCCGAGAGGATCTGACGCGTCTCGCCGCCGCACTCCAGCTCGAACCGCAGCAGCTTCGACGATTTGGGGACCTTTTCGCAGACCTTCACCTTGCCCACGCGCACGTCGAGCTTCAGAAAATCGTCAAAAGAGATATTGTCCTTAAACGGCTCGATCTCGGGCGCGGACTCTTCCGCCTCCTGCGAGGCGGCGAATTCCGCGGCCAGCTCCTCAAGCTTCTTGTCCGCGTCTATCCTGACAAACAGCGGCTCGGGAGAGCCGACCTTGGTTCCGGCCTCGGTCGCTCCGAAGGCCCTCACGCTGTCGGCGCTGATGTCTGGGGCGTTGATCTGGGCCTTTATCTTCTCGGCGGTCTCGGGCATAAACGGCGAGAGCAGCGATGCGATGATCCTGATCGACTCGATAAGATTATAAAGCACCGTGCCGAGCCGGGGCATGTCAGCCTCGTTTTTGGCCAGTATCCACGGCGTGGTCTCGTCGATATACTTGTTTGCGCGGTTCACTATCCTCCATATTTCGTCTATCGCGTCGGCGACGTGAAGCGTTTCCATTTTTTTCTCTATTTTTCCGAGTGCGCCCGCGGCGATCTCCTTGAGGTCGTCGTCAAACTCGCCCCCGACATTTCCGGGTTGGATCACTCCGTCAAAATACTTGTTGACCATTGACACGGTCCTGTTGACCAGATTGCCGAGAGTGTTGGCGAGGTCGGAATTAAAGCGGCTGATGAACACGTCGTATGTGATGCTTCCGTCCTGCGCGAACGGCATTTCGTGGAGCGAGTAGTACCTCACGGCGTCCACTCCGAAGTGGCGAACCAGATCGTCGGCGTATATCACGTTGCCGCGGGATTTCGACATCTTCTCCTCGCCGAACAGCAGCCACGGGTGGCCGAACACCTGCTTTGGCAGGGGCTCGCCGAGAGCCATCAGCATTATCGGCCAGTAGATCGTGTGGAAGCGCAGGATGTCCTTGCCGATTATATGCACGTCGGCGGGCCAGTATTTTTTATAATTCTCGCCCGAGCCGTCGGGCGAGTAGCCGAGCGCCGTGATATAGTTCGAGAGTGCGTCGATCCAGACATAAATGACGTGTCCGGGATCGAACTCGACCGGGATCCCCCACGAGAAGCTCGTGCGCGACACGCACAGATCCTGAAGGCCGGGCTTTAAAAAGTTGTTGACCATTTCTTTTTTGCGGGCTTCGGGCTGAATGAACTCGGGGTGATCCTCGATATGCTTCATCAGCCTGTCCTGATATTTGCTGAGGCGCAGGAAATACGCTTCCTCGCGCGTCTTGTGAACCTCTCTGCCGCAGTCGGGGCACTTGCCGTCCACAAGCTGCGACTCGGTCCAGAACGACTCGCAGGGCGTGCAGTAAAGTCCCTCGTACTCGGATTTGTATATGTCGCCCTGCTCGTAGAGTTTGGTGAATATCTTCTGCACCGCCTTCTCGTGGTAATCGTCGGTGGTGCGGATAAAAATGTCATAGCTGACGTTCAGCATGTCGGCGATGTCTTTGATCTCTCCGGCTATCCTGTCAACATGCTGCTTGGGCGTGATCCCGGCCTCCTCGGCCAGCTCCTGTATCTTCTGTCCGTGCTCGTCCGTGCCGGTGCAGAAGCACACGTCATAGCCCGTGTATCTCTTGAACCTCGCGATCGCGTCTGTCAGAATTATCTCATACGTGTTGCCGATGTGCGGCTTTTTTGAAGTGTAGGCTATCGCGGTCGTTATATAATATTTTTCTTTTTTACACATAAGCTTTGTCTCCTGATCATATTAAATTATATTAAAAATTTATTTGCGACGGCGGCCGATCACGCCTCATAGGTTATGCCGAAATGCTCGTAGGCGAGCGGCGTCACCACTCTGCCTCTCGGAGTTCTGTTTATGAATCCTATCTGCATCAGATACGGCTCGTAAACATCCTCGATAGTTCCGGCCTCCTCGCCGATAGTGGCGGCGAGGGTCTCGACCCCGACGGGGCCTCCCCCGTAGTGATCGATCACCGTCAGAAGCATTCGCTTGTCTATCGCGTCAAGGCCGAGCGAGTCGATCTCAAGCCTGTTGAGAGCGTCCTTCGCGAGGGCCCCCGTGACGATCTCGCTGCCGCTTATCTGGGCGAAGTCCCTGACGCGCTTTAAAAGGCGGTTGGCGATCCTCGGCGTTCCGCGCGAGCGGGCCGCGATCTCTCCAGCGCCGCCCCCGTCGATCCCTATGCCGAGTATCCCCGCGCTGCGGATAACTATTTTGGAAAGGTCGGCGGGTCTGTACATGTCAAGACGGTTGATTATGCCGAACCTGTCGCGCAGCGGCGCGGCCAGCGCGCCCGCGCGGGTCGTCGCGCCTATCAGCGTGAACTTGGGCAGATCCAGCCTTATCGATCTCGCCGAAGGGCCTTTTCCTATTATAATATCAAGCGCGTAGTCCTCCATAGCCGGGTAGAGGATCTCCTCAACGCTGCGGCTCAGGCGGTGTATCTCATCCACGAACAGAATATCGCCCTGCGACAGATTGGTGAGCAGCGCCGCCAGATCGCCGGGCTTCTCGATCGCCGGGCCCGATGTGATGCGGATATTGACGTTCATCTCGCCGGCGATGATCCCGGCGAGCGTGGTCTTGCCGAGCCCCGGCGGGCCGTAAAAAAGCACATGGTCAAGAGGCTCGCCTCTCTGCTTGGCGGCCTCGATGAACACCTTGAGGTTGTCCTTTACCTTGTCCTGACCGATGTACTCGCCCAGAGTCTTGGGGCGCAGACTGAATTCGATCTGCGAGTCCTCGTTCTGCTCGGTCGTGGACACTATCCTTTCATCGCTGTTGTTAATAGCCAACTGTTTCACTCATTTCCGAATAAATTTATATCAGATTTTTAAGGGCTTGTTTGATCATTTCCTCGGTGGTTCCCTCCGCGCCGCGCAGGGCGCGCTTCGCCTCGTCGCCCGAATAGCCGAGGGCGATAAGCGCCGATACCGCCTCGTTTTCATCGTCGGCGTCGGGGGCGAATATCTCGCTTCCCGAAACGCCCTCAAGGTCGGCGTTTTTGAACTTGTCTTTAAGCTCAAGCACAAGCCGCTTCGCGCCCTTGGGCCCGAGCCCCGGCGTGTGCTTTGAGAGATAGGCCGGATCGTCGCCGATGACGCACAGGGCGAATTTCGAGGGCGGCACGTTCGACAAAAGGTTTGCCGCCGTTTTCGCGCCTATGCCGCTGACGCCGAGTATCATTTCAAACATATCGCGCTCCTCGACAGTCGCGAAGCCGTAGAGCGTGAACATGTCTGACGCGGTCTTTATGTTGAAATAGGTGTAAAGCCGCGCCGCGGAGCCCGGCTCGCCGAGGGCCTCCAGCGAGGGCCGCGTTGAGAATATCCGGTACCCGACGCCGCCGCAGTCGATGACCGCGCAGTCCTCGGTCTTTAAAACGAGTTTTCCTTCAATATAATAGAACATTTTATTTTTCTCCGTAACAGAGCGTTTCGCTTTTCCGTGTTTTGTTTGATAAGATAAAAACCTTCATCTTCACATTATACCAAAGCGCGGGAATTTTATCAAGGGGTAAAATAAATTTATTCGTCAATCTAATTTATTAACAAAGTTGTAACATTGATCAAAGCAAGGAAAAAGTGCAGAAATTCAGTGAGGTTGTTA
>CANQMT010000007.1 GCA_947625055.1 uncultured Monoglobus sp.
ATAGTTACTGTAAAAACCTCTGTATTTCCCATAGTTATGCAGTTTTCAGAGATTGAATATCGTGACGAAGCGCGACACGGCTGCGGCTTTGAGGGACTGCTCAAGAGATATTTCGGATAATAAAATACATATGATCACGGTCGGTCAGTAATGAGCGGTCGTGATTTTTCATTAAATTGCCGCGCCCGCTCTTTTATTTGAGGATCAGATCCGGACGGGCGGACTTTTTGATGAGCATGGAACGAGGAGAAATAATTATGCTTGAACAGTTTTCAAGAACAGAGCTTTTGCTCGGAAAGACGGCTTTGGAAAAGCTTGCAGCGTCACGCGTGGCCGTGTTCGGTATCGGCGGCGTGGGAGGCTTTGTTACGGAGGCGCTTGCGCGCTCGGGCATTGGTTTTCTCGATTTGATCGACAGCGACGTTGTATCGCCGAGCAACATCAACCGTCAGATCATTGCCACACACAAGACACTCGGCAAATATAAGGTCGACGCCGCCGCCGAAAGGATCGCGGATATCAATCCCCTTGCCGAGGTCGGAGCTTATAAGATGTTTTATATGCCGGGGAACGCGGACGCGTTTGATTTTAAAAAATATGATTACATCGTCGACGCGATCGACACGGTGACAGCGAAAATCGATCTTGTCGTCAACGCTGACAAGGCGGGCGTTCCGATCATCAGTTCAATGGGAGCCGGGAATAAGCTTGATCCCGCGGCGTTTGAGGTAGCGGATTTATATGAGACTTCTGTGTGCCCTCTCGCTAAGGTAATGAGGTATGAGCTCAGGCGCAGGGGGATAAAAAAGCTTAAAGTCGTGTATTCAAAAGAAAAGCCGCGCAAAATCGACGCGCCTGCCGAGGGTGGAAAGCGCGTACCGGGAAGCGTCGCTTTTGTGCCGTCCGTTTGCGGCCTGATAATTGCCGGAGAGGTGATCAAGGATTTGACCGGCGTGAACGCGGATTGAAATTATTTACGCAAGCTCGCACATCAGTTTCATAAACGGGCCCGATGCCTTACAGTCGTTTTCGATTATCGGCTCGCTGAAATAATAGTCAAGTGTCCCGTCGCGGCGCAAATTTCCTTCGGGGCCGAGACCTGACACCGCGCAGCAGTTGGTTATATAAAGCGATGTCTCGTTGCCGCGTATAAAGTTTTTGAAAATTCCGTCAAGCGCGCTTTTAAGGTGCGGACGGAATTTTTTCTCGTCAATGTAGCCGAGGCGCAGCGCCTTCGCGAGGGTATACGCGAACATTATCGTGCAGGTCGACTCCGGATAGTTGTCGCTTCGGCGGTTGTCGAGGACCTGATACCAGAGACCTTTTTCGTCCTGATACAGGACGGCGTTTGACATGATTTTGTTAAGCATATCAATGAGCGTTTTTCTGCCCGGGTGGAGAGCGGGCAGAAAATCAAGAACGTCGGCTATAGCCATTGCGAACCATCCCATGGCCCTGCCCCAAACGTTCAGAGATCTGCCCGTGTGCTTGTCGGCCCAGAAAGCGGATCTTGACTCGTCGCAGGCGTGGGCGTTGAGGCCGCACCTCGGCTCGTATGTCAGTCTTTCGGCGTTTACAAACTGCGCGACAACATCGTCAAATCGCTCGGGATGACCGCACTCTTTGGCGTATTGCGCCGAGAACGGCTCGGCCATATAAACGCCGTCGAGCCATACCTGATTTGGGTATATGAGCTTGTGCCAGTAGGTGCCCGATTCGGTGCGCGGCTGGCGGTCAAGCTGATCTACCAGCCTTTCGGCGGCTTTGAGGTACTTTTGCTCTCCTGTTTTGTTATAAAGCCACAGGCAGTTTTTGCCGTTGTTGATATGATCAAGGTTGTAGAGGCTCGGGTCGTACTTGTTGATGCTGCCGTCATTGTTTATGAAATAATCAAAGCTCTTTTTTATATAGTCAAAATATTTTGCGTCGCCGGTTTTTTCGTAGACCATAGCCATTCCCATAAGGCAAACGCCGCGGTCATACTGCCATTTCTCGCAGATTATCGGCCGGTTCTCACTCATTATCGTGTCGGCGAGCTTAACCGCCATGCTTAAATATTCACGCTTGTCCATTATACATCCTCCGAAATTTATATATTCCGCTTAATTTTAACTTACTTGCGGCGATATCGCAAGCCCGATTTGCCGAGCGGGTCAAAAAATGTGAATTTGAACAAAAAAACTCTGTACAAATCCGCATTGTTGATATATAATTAAAGAAAAAAGCTACGAGGAGTTGAAACTATGTTTAATCAGTTGAATTTTGGAATGAGGGGCCACGATACTAAGGCCAAGGATATAGAGACGCTGGCGGACACGCTTGAAAGCGTCGGCGCGACCCATGTGCAGCTCGCTCTGAAAAAGTCGTTTAAGGATATAAAATGGCGCGGCAGCGTTCTTACGCCCGAACTCGGCAAATATATCAAGGACACGCTGGCAAGGCGCGGTGTGCGCGTTTCGGTTCTGGGATGCTACATAAATCCGGTAAACCCCGATGAGAACAAGCGCAGGGAAGAACTTGAATGGTTCAAGGCCCACCTAAAATTCGCAAAGTATCTCGGCTGCGACATGGTTGGGACCGAAACAGGTTTTTACAACAGCATCGAGGAGACCCATACAGAAGAGAATTATCAGCGTTTTTTGCGCAGTATGCGCGAACTTGTTGACTGCGCGGAAAAGCTCGGCAGCATAGTGGGCGTTGAGACCGTGACCAAGCACAGCATGTGGAACCCGAAAATGACAAAGCGCTTCCTTGACGAGATCAATTCGCCGAACGTGACCGTGATATTTGACCCGGTAAATATTACCGATATGAACGATACGCAGCAGCAGCACAAGATCGTTGACGAGGTGTACGGCCTGTACGGAGACAGAATAGGCATACTGCACTTTAAGGATTTTGAGGTCATAGACGGCAAAAAAGAGGGCCGTCTCGCGGGTGACGGAGTTTATGACTATGAGTATCTTTTTAAGTATGCCAAAGAATACTCTCCGGTGATCAACGCGATACTTGAGACCAACAGCGAGGACAACTTCCGCGCGACGGCCGCGAAGATCAAAGCGGTTTGGGACAAATAACGCTTCTTCGGAGACATATTGATTTTGACGGTATTGACAAAAAGCCCCGCGCCGCGCGGGGCTTTTACTTTGCTCAGAGGTCGTCAAAGCGCGCCTCAAGCTTTGAGATCGAAACTTCGTATGCGGTTTTGCTTATCGTCTCGTTGTCGCTTGTATATTTTCTGTATTCGCGGCTCTGGATCCTGCCCCAGATCCTAAGGTTGGTTCCCACGTCCATGCCGCGGATGTATTTCGCGTTCCGTCCCCAGGCGATGCACGGAATATAGTCGGATTTCTTGTAAGAGCGGTTGACCGCAAGCAGTATATCCGATATTTCTCGGTTAAACGGTGTGGTTCTGTATGTGGGCTTTTTACACAAAAACCCGTTTAAAAACACCTGATTGGGGTTCCCGTCGAGCTCGACCTCTCCGCACTCGCCAAGACAGGATATCTCCTTCGCAAACACCGTCAGTATCAGCTTGTTGCCTATTCCCGAATAGTTGTTATATGAGCGGTACTGGCCTATGACGCTGACGATATCTTTAAGACGCGGCTTGTAGTCGCAAAGCAGCCGCTCCGAAACCGTGACCGGGATCAGATCCCGCTTTCCGCTCAAGCGCTCGACCGCCAGGACCGTTATGTAATATTTTTCTCCGTAAATTTCATGCGACAGCGCGGGCAGCGTCGTTATCTCGCCCGCGAGCATCGCGATGTTATTGTTATAATAGCTGTTTTCATCATATGCGTATTCCGAAATTTCCGAAATTCCCGACATTTTGCGACCTCCGATTATTCATTATTTGTGCTGCATTGTTTTCCGTTTGCGTCCACTTTGTAGTTGTCTCTTAATATAAGCTCGGATATGGGAACGATCTCATATCCCTGAGCCGTCAGTTCGTCAAGTATTCTCGGCAGAGCCTCGGGCGTGTGCTTCGCCGCGTTATGGAACAGTATGATCGCGCCGGGCTCGGCCTTGGGCACGACCCTGTTATATATCTCATCCGCCGACAGATCTTTCCAGTCAAGGCTGTCAATGCTCCATTGTATAGTGTAATATCCGCATTCTCTGGCGGTCCCCACCACCTCGTTATTATAATCGCCGTACGGCGGGCGGAACAGATCGGGCTTTCGGCCGGTTATCGCCTCGATCTTGTCGCCGCAGTCGTTTAGTTCCTGTCTCATCTTGTCGGTTGAGATCTGAGTCATATGCGGATGCTTTGACGAGTGGTTCATAACCTCGTGTCCCGCGTCCGAAAGAGCCTTGACCGATTCGGGGTACTTGTCGACCCAGTCTCCCACAACAAAAAAAGTAGCCTTAATATTCCTTTCGCCCAGTATATTGATAAGATTTTCGGTATCTTCGTTTCCCCAAGCTGCGTCGAAGCTGATGGAGATCTTTTTGTCGTTTTCGTCCTTTTCGACGCAGTATATCGGCAGATCGCGGTCGCTGCTCGCGGCGCCTATGGCGGCGCTGCCGCTTTTGAAATAGCCGAGCGTGACAAGCGCGAAAAACATTACGGCGATGACGCCCAATATCGCTCCCGTTTTTTTGCCGACAAACCATACCTTCATTGTCGCCACCTCCTGAGATAATGATATGAGCGCCGTTTCCAAATTATTCAAACAACGGATTATTCCGCCATATCTTTGTTGACAAAGGCAGGGGTTTGTGCTAAAATAATATTTGGCGTATTATGTTTATGCGCGTGTTACCAAACAAATGATACTGTGATCAGGAGGAAAAAATGGATTTTGTAATGAACTGTTTAAGCGTGAACCAGAAGGGAAACCTAAGTATAGGCGGCTGCGATCTTTCGAATATTGCCGCGGAGTACGGAACTCCGGCGTATGTGATGGACGAGGATGAGATCCGCAAAAATTGCCGCGTGTACACAGGCGCTATGGATAAATACTACGACGGCAAAGGAATTATACTTTACGCAAGCAAGGCCCTTTCGTGCAAATATATCTATCGCGTTATGCGCGAGGAAGGTATGGGTGTTGACGTGGTATCGGGCGGAGAGCTTTACACCGCTATCAAAGCCGGCTTCCCCGCGGAGCGCATATATTTCCACGGAAACAACAAGACGGATGACGAGATAAAAATGGCTCTCGAGTACGGCGTGGGCAGAATTGTGGCCGACAATGTGTTTGAGCTTGAGAGCATAAACAGGATCGCGGGCGATATGGGAAAGACAGCCGACATTATGTTCAGAATAAAGCCGGGGATCGACGCGCACACCCACAGCTTCGTGCAGACGGGCCAGATCGACTCAAAGTTCGGCGTGGCGCTTGAGACAGGCGAGGCCGAGGAGTTCGCTGTCAAGGCCGACAGCATGCCGAACATCAACGTTGTCGGCGTTCACTGCCACATCGGATCACAGATCTTCGAGCTTGCTCCGTTTGAGCTTGCGGCCGAAAAGATGATGAATTTTATTGCCGACATGAAGGACAGGCACGGCATTGAGATCGACGAGCTGAATTTAGGCGGCGGCTACGGCATAAAGTACACCGAGAGCGACACGCCGATAGATTATGACAAATATATATGCGCGGTATCCAAGGTCGTGCGCGGCATATCCGAGAGTCGCGGCGTCAAGCTGCCGTTTATCGTTATGGAGCCCGGCCGCTCGATAGTTGCCGAGGCGGGGCTCACGGTTTACACGGTAGGCGCAGTTAAAGAGATCCCGAACATCAGAACGTATATTTCGGTTGACGGCGGCATGGGCGACAATCCGAGATACATACTTTATCAGAGCGAGTATGAGGCCGCGAGAGTCCGCGATCCGCTTGCCGAAAAAACGATGACCGCCACGATAGCGGGCAAGTGCTGCGAGTCGGGCGATATCCTGGTTGAAGGCGCGGAACTGCCCGAAATTAAGGCGGGCGACCTGATCGCCGTGCTCGCGACCGGAGCGTATAACTATTCCATGGCGAGCAACTACAACCGGATCCCGAGACCGCCGATCGTTATGGTGTCGGGCGGCAAAGCGAGACTCGCTGTGAAGCGTGAGAGTTATGACGATCTTATCGCTAATGATTTAATATAAGAGCGGAGGATATTTATGCTGCTTAGTATTTTAAGAGGTTCGGGTTCCCCGATGGAAAAGCTGCTGATGATATTGATCTCGGTGTTCTGCGTGCTGCTGTCGCTGAGCGTTCACGAGGTCGGCCACGGCCTCGCGGCCTACGCGCTGGGAGACAGAACCGCGCAGAGCCGCGGAAGGCTCAGCCTCAACCCTATTCATCACATTGACCCGATCGGCGGCATCTGCCTGCTTCTGTTCGGCTTCGGCTGGGCAAGGCCCGTGCCGGTAAATCCGTACAATTTTAAAAATCAAAAGAGCGGCATGGTTCTGACCTCGCTCGCGGGGCCGCTGACCAATTTCATCCTGGCGTTTATCGCCGAGTTCGGCGTGGTGATCTTGGGCGGCATGACGTTTAGATCTCAGGGCTTCGGCTTTGATCTGGCGTCGGTCGTTTACACCATATGCCTTTATATGGTGTATATGAACCTGGGACTCGGACTGTTTAACCTGATACCTATTCCGCCGCTTGACGGCTCGAAGGTGCTGGGGGCCGTGCTGCCCACCGATAAGTATTTCAGATATATGCAGTATGAGAGATACGGATTTATCATTTTGATACTGCTCATGAATTTCGGAGTGTTTAACAGTTTTTTGAGCCTCTGCGAGAGTGGGATAATGAGTTTTTACGATATGATTATAGGCTTGTTTGTATAGGCGGTGATTTTAAATGGAACAGCTCAGTTTTAAGGTTCTCGATTTCGAGGGCCCTCTTGACTTGCTGCTCACGCTTATAAAGAAAAACAAGGTCAGTATATATGACATACCGATAAATCTGATAGTGAGCCAGTATTTTGATGTTATGCGCCAAATGAAGGAATATAACCTTGAAATATCCAGCGAGTTCCTTGTGCTTGCGGCGACGCTGCTTCAGATCAAATCTAGGATGCTGCTGCCAAAGCCGGATGAGGACGAGGAAGAGGATCCCCGCGAGGAGCTTGTGAGACGGCTTGAGGAATATAAGCGGATCAAGGCCGCCGCGGCTTATCTTGATGAGAGAAAGCATATCGGCGAGGCGTATTTTTTTAAGGCTCCCGACAAGATAGAGCGTCCGCCCGCCGAGTGGAACTATTCAAAGCTCACACCCGAGAATTTGGTTCTGGCCTATAAGACAGCGTATACCAGAATGGAGCGCAGGCTCCCGCCGCCGAAGCAGTCGTTTGAGGGGATCGTGGGACACGAGAAAGTTTCGGTGCGCTCAAGGGTAACAAAACTCTGGAGCAGGATCAAACGCCGCACCAGGATCTTTTTCAAGGAATTGTTTGTGGGCGCAAAATCAAAACCCGAAGCCGTCGCCTCATTTTTGGCGGTGCTTGAGATGGTCAAGATGAACCGGCTCAAGATCGAGTATGACGAGAGCGGCGACATATCAAATCCGATCGTCAGTCCGGGCGGAGAAGGAGAACTTGATTTGAGTGCCGTGGAGGAGTAGATTTAATGGAATTAAATGAGATCAAGTCAATAATCGAGGCTCTGTTGTTCGCCGCGGGCGAGCCGGTGGAGCTCGACACGATTGCCGATATCGTGGATGTCGACAAAAAGACGCTTCAGAAGATCATCAAGACCATGATGGACGAGTATAATTATGAGCGCCGCGGGATTCATATAATAAAACTTGAGAATTCCTACAGGATGTGCACTCGCGGCGAATATAAGGACTATGTTTCAATGCTGATGAAGCCCGGACGGAAGCTGCAGCTCTCAAATGCAGCTATCGAAGTCCTGGCGATCGCCGCGTACAAGCAGCCTGTCACACGTTCGGCGATCGAGCATATCCGCGGGGTCAACTGCGATTACATAGTGAACAGACTGATCGAGCGCGGATTTATTGCCGAGGTCGGCAGAATGGACGACGCGCCGGGCAGGCCGATCCTTTTTGGAACCACCAAGTTTTTTTTGCAGACATTCGGTATCGAGAGCATAAGCGAGCTGCCCGAGTTTGATTCGCTGGCAGTACCCGAGGATTCCGAGCCGCTTCCCGCGGGGGATCCCGGCGTGGAGGCGGCGGAGTAATTTGATACGGAGGGCGGACAATGAATATTATTTTGATCATACTCGCGGTAATCATTTTCCTTGTCGCCTTTTTACTGTGGTCGACCGTCACGTTTGAGATCGCCGCGAATGCAAAAAAGGTCGTTATAACAGCGAGTATGTACGGATTTATTAAAAAGGATTTTATTTTGCCCTCGGAACCGCGGGCGGAAAAAAATCCAGAAAATAATATGTCCAAAAATTTTGAAAAGAAGACCCCGAAAAAGTCCGTTCCCAAAAATGAAGGATCCGAAAATCCCGCAGTAACCTCGGAAAAAGAGGATATATCTGCAGCAAAGCGGATCTTTGGCTCAATGTGGGACAGCGACGTGCACTGGTTCGACTTTGCAAATATATATGACGCAATAGAAAAATACACGACGCTGATCAGCCGCGGCGGCTCCGCTTTGGCGGTGTTCCTGCGGAAAATGAAGCGGAAAATCAGAACAAAAAGGCTTGACCTTTACTTAAAGTTCGGGCTCGGTTCGCCGGATAAGACGGGCGTTGCCTACGGTGCGGCTCACGCCGTCGCAGGAAGTCTCAACGCGTTTATAAGGAGTTACTTTAAAAGCGACACGGGCCTTGTGCTGTATCTTGATCCGGACTATGTTAACTCATGTTTTGAGTTTGAATTGGGAAGTATAATTAAAACGAGAGCCGCCCATGTGCTTCACGCGCTTCTGGCCGCTCTGATAAGATTTATAATTAACTATCTGAAAGGAAGTGTTGGAAGTGTCAGGAATTTCAGACAAGCATCCGATTGAGGGATTGATGGGTTCGGCGCTGCAGGGCTTAAGAGAGATGATCGACGTTAACGCCATAGTCGGCGCGCCGATCAACACGCCCGACGGCTCGGTTATCATGCCCATATCAAAGGTGGCGCTCGGATTCGGCGTCGGAGGCTCAGAGTTTCCGAAAAACAAAAAACTTATGACTGAAAACGAGGAACCGACCAATATGTTCGGCGGCGGAACCGGCGGAGGTCTTTCGCTGACTCCTGTGGGCTTTCTGGTTGTCGGCAACGGCAAGATAAGAATGGTCCCGGTGAGCGAGCAGAACAGCCTCTATGACAGGATCATTGACTCGGTCCCCACCGCGATCGACAAGGTGAGCGAGCTTTTCGCCGGCTCGAAAAACGGCGGCGAGGTCGTGGCCGATACAGTTGAGGCGCAGGACGCAGAGTATGATGAGGAACCGGAGGACGACGCTTACGGCGGCTACGATTTTGAATAACCTGTAATGGGAGTTGAAATTTTGAGAAATTATTTAAAGAGATTGACAGCGCTTACGCTGTCAATCACTGTTTTGATGAGCGTGTTTTTGTTTGCCCGGCCGAAAGCGGCATATGCCGAGCCGATTAACATTGTTATCGACCCTGCCCACGGCGGAACCGACTACGGCGGAACATCGGTCGGCGGTCTTGAATATCAGGAAAAGGCGCTGACTTTCAAACTTGCTCAGTATCTGCAGTATGAACTTAGGAAATACAAGGGCGCGTCTATCAACATGACAAGATATGCCGACTATCATATGACCTCGGTCGAGAGGGCGGAGTACGCGCAAAGAGTCGGCGGCGACATTGTGATAAGCCTACACTTTAACTCGTCCGAGGACCGCACTGTGCACGGCGCTTCGGCGACCGTGTCATCAATTACCGAATACAGCAGGCCCGAGTTTGCCGCGGCGATCCTGACCGAGATATCAAAGCTCGGGATCGACACGTCTGCGGGAGTCGGCTATAAGGTCTCGGCGAGCGGCAATATGTGGATAGACGGACAGCGTCCCGCCGACTTTTCGGCCATCATGCGCGAGTGCGCCTTCAGAGGTATCCCGCTTGTGTCGATCGACCATTGTTATCTGAGCTGCTATGACGAGCTTATATACTATAACAACGACATCGCTCTGCGCAATCTTGCCAAGGCGGACGCCGATGCGATCGCGGCGCAGTGCGGGCTGGTTCCCGCGGGAACGGGCGAGGCTGCCGGCAGGACATATGACAAGGCGTATATGAACGGATATGACGACGGCACATTCAGACCGTCCGGCACGATAACGAGGGCTGAGGCGGCGACCATGCTGGCGAAGCTGAGCGACGGATTTGATCCAAACACAGTTTACAGCACCGGTTTAAGCGATGTGCCGACCTGGGCGTGGTATTATAACTATGTGGCCTACCTCAATTCGGTCGGTTTTGTGACAGGCGACGTTTTCGGAGCCTACAGGCCCGATGACAACATGACCAAGGCCGAGTTCGCAATTCTCGCCTGCCGCTATTTGGGCTTACAGCCGGGCGGCGAGAGCGGATTTGCCGACTGCAGCGGACATATGGCTGACGGATATATTGCGGCGCTCAGAAACAACGGCTATGTAGGCGGCGACGAGAACGGCGAGTTCCATCCGAACGAGGATATGCTGCGCTCGTCGGTCGTTATGATGATGAACAGAATACTTGGCAGATATCCCGTGTGCTCAACGCCGAAGGAAAATCCGTTTTGGGATATTCAGCCTGATTTCTGGGCGTATGACAACATTCTTGAGGCCGCTGTTTCGCATGAAGTCGAGTGATTGACACCTCAAGATAGGTTTCCCCTTTTTTTGGGGGGGGGAACGGGCGGATAATATCCGCCCCTACAATGCCTTCCCCTTGAGGGGATAATCAGCAAGCTTTGCTTGCGGGTTCAAAGCTATCTTTCAAAATCGCTTGCGATTTTGACCAAGAGCTTCCTTAAAGGTGGGTTTTTGCCCATTCGGGCAAAAAGTCGGATGAGGTGTCCTAGTCCCCAGTCACTATTCCCTAGTCCCTACGTTCATATTTTGCGATTATGTGAATATATTTAATGAGTAACACTGTTTTTGAGAAACAACATACGGAGCTGAAACATATGAAAACACACAAAATTGTCCTTTGCATATTGCTTGCGGCGATTATTGCGCTGTGCGCGGCGCCGGCATGCGCTGCGGGCGACAGCGCCAAGGCCTCTGTGGTCATCGAGAAAAACTCGGGCCGCGTGCTCTACGCCAAAAATCAGGATTGGGAGCTTCCGATGGCCAGCACCACAAAAATTATGACCGGCTACCTCACCGTCAAATACGGCAATATGCAGGACGTTGTCGAAGTCAGCGAAAACGCCGCGGGAGTCGAAGGGTCAAGCATGTATCTTGAAAAGGGCGAGCATATAACTATGGAAAATCTGCTTTACGGCCTCATGCTGCAGTCGGGAAACGACGCGGCTGTCGCCATTGCCGAGGCGATCGGCGGCGGCACCGACCGTTTTGTGGAAATGATGAACGAGACGGCGGTTAACGACTTGGGACTTTCTCACACCCATTTTGACAATCCGAACGGCCTTCCGTCGGACACGCACTACACAACGGCGCTTGAGCTTGCCAAAATAACAGCCGCGGCGCTCAAGGACCCGACATTCGCGCAGGTCGTCGCGACCAAGAATAAGACCGTGCCGTGGGAAGGTAAGGATTACAGCCGCGAAATGACAAACCACAACAAGCTTTTGGGGGTGCTCGACGGCTGTGTGGGAGTTAAGACGGGTTATACAAACGCTGCGGGCAGATGCCTTGTGACCGCGGTCGAAAGAAACGGAATGGAGCTTATATGTGTGACGCTGAATGACTCGAATGATTGGAACGATCACACGGAACTGCAAAATGAGATGTTCTCAAAATACCATATCGAGGACCTGACATCGACCGACAAAGTGATAGATAAACTGACGATAGCGGGCGGAATTCTGGGATACAGCGGACTGTGTCCGGATAAAACCTATACATTTCCGGTATGCGATGAGGACGATATCGAGATCACGACCGAAATCAATGAGGATATTGAATTGCCGATTGCCGCGGGAACCGTCGCGGGCACGGGAAAGCTCACGGTCAACGGTGAGGATTACGGGACTTTTAATCTTGTGACCGCCGATGATATTGCTCTTGTGAAGCCCGCGAAAGGCAGCTTTTTCAAGGATTTAAAGAATAACGCGGAAAATCTGTTTACTTATTGGCTGAAATCTTTAAATTCGGTGATAAACCGCTGACTGCTCCCTCTCAGCCAATGTAGTAATTAGCGATTAGCGAATAGCAAATAGGCCTGCCAATTCGTAGGGGCGGACGACTCCGGCCGCCCGTTTGTGATGTGTTTTTGATAAAACGTAGGGGCGATCTATACGTTATTCACGGTCTTAGGAGGATTTTATATTATGGACAAATTGGTAAAAGCGATAACAAAAGACGGATTTTTCAGGATCTATGCCGCTGATACCCGCGAGACGGTAAACGCCGCGCAGAAATATCATAAACTTTCTCCCGTGTGCTGCGCCGCGCTCGGCAGGCTGATGACGGCCGGAGTGATGATGGGCACAATGCTCAAAGGGGACAAGCCTACGCTGACTCTGCAAATGAAGGGCGACGGCCCGATCGGCATGATGGTGTCGGTCTCAGACACGGAAGGACATGTCAAAGGCTACACGGCGAACCCACGCGTCGATCTGCCGCTTAACGAGAAAGGTAAGCTTGACGTTGGTGCGGCGGTGGGCAAAGGTGTTCTGGGAGTTATAAAAGACCTTCACATGAAAGAGCCGTATGTCGGACATGTTCCCATTCAAACAGGCGAGATCGGTGATGATATCGCTTATTATTTCATGCAGTCAGAGCAGACGCCGAGCGTCGTGGGCCTCGGTGTGCTGGTCGATACCGATTACTCGGTAAAGGGAGCGGGCGGATTTATCATTCAGGTCATGCCCGAATGTGACGAGGAGTCGCTTTCAAAGCTTGAAAATTCGATCGGCGGGATCATGACGCTGACCGAGATGTTTGAGCGCGGCATGACGCCAGAGGAGATCATACAATATCTTATGCTGGGTTTTGACGTCGAGTTCCTTGAAACCATTGATGTCGCCTATCGCTGCGACTGTTCAAAGGAGCGCATGGAGCGCGCGATCGTCTCTCTCGGCAAGGAGCAGATAACCGATATATTAAACGATACCGGCGAGGCTGAGATTTGCTGTCACTTCTGCGACCGCAAATACACTTTTGACGAGGAGGACCTAAAGCGGTTTATTGAGCGCGCAAAATAATTTTGTAAAATCTGCATAAACTGTTTGACAAAAAATATCGGTTATGCTATAATTTTACTATAAAGCTGTGTAAACCAAAAAATACACAAAAATATAAAACAGGAGGTTTTAAAAATGGGCATTGAAATGTTTTCACTTGAAGGCAAAGTTGCTCTGATTACCGGCGCATCGTACGGTATCGGCTACGGCATAGCCAAGGCTATGGCGTCTGTCGGCGCGACAATCGTTTTCTGTGACATCAAGCAGGAATTTGTGGACAAGGGTCTCGCTTCGTATGAGGCGGACGGCATTGACGCTCACGGTTATGTTTGCGACGTAACAAATGAGGAAGCTGTTCAAGAGATGGTTAAGAAGATCGAAGCCGAGGTCGGCGTTATCGACATTCTGGTCAACAACGCCGGAATCATCAAGCGCATCCCCATGTGCGACATGACGGCCGAGGAGTTCAGACAGGTTATCGACGTTGATCTTAACGCTCCCTTTATCGTATCTAAGGCGGTTATCCCCTCGATGATCGCTAAGGGCGGCGGCAAAATTATCAATATCTGCTCGATGATGTCTGAGCTTGGCCGCGAGACTGTTTCGGCATACGCTGCCGCAAAAGGCGGTCTTAAGATGCTTACCAGAAACATCTGCTCCGAGTACGGCGATAAGAACATCCAGTGCAACGGCATTGGCCCCGGATATATCGCAACGCCTCAGACCGCTCCCCTGCGTGAGAAGCAGCCCGACGGTTCGCGTCATCCGTTTGACCAGTTTATCTGCGGCAGAACACCCGCAGGCAGATGGCTCAATCCCGACGAGCTCGGCGGCCCCGCGGTATTCCTGGCTTCCAAGGCATCCGATGCGGTTAACGGCCACATTCTGTACGTTGACGGCGGAATCCTTGCCTATATCGGCAAGCAGCCCTAAACCGAAAGCGAATATCCAAAATCCCCCGGTATCCCGGGGGATTTTTATATAAAAACGAGTTTTGATTGATTGTTGACAAAGAAAAGTTATATATGTAAAATGGACATAAACGAGGAGGAGCATTGATGAAGATATTGATAACCGGCGGCGCCGGGTTTATCGGGGGCAACTTTGTTCACTATATGACAAAAGAACACCCTGATTATGAGATAGTCGTACTGGACAAGCTGACATACGCGGGCAATCTTGAGACGCTCGCGCCTATTATGGACAAAATAAAGTTCGTAAAAGATGATATTGCGGACAGAGACGCGGTCTTTAAACTTTTCAAGACGGAAAAGCCCGACATTGTGGTAAATTTCGCGGCGGAGAGTCATGTTGACCGTTCGATCGAGGATCCGGGAATATTCCTTAAAACCAACATAATCGGAACACAGACGCTTATGGACGCTTGCCGCGAGTTTGGGATAAAGCGCTATCATCAGGTATCTACCGATGAGGTTTACGGTGATCTGCCTCTTGACAGGCCTGATTTGTTTTTCACCGAGGAGACTCCGCTGCATACCTCGAGCCCGTACAGCGCGAGCAAAGCAAGCGCGGACTTGCTGGTTCAGGCGTATTACAGGACATATAACTTGCCGGTTACGATATCAAGATGTTCAAACAACTATGGGCCGTACCACTTTCCCGAAAAACTTATCCCGCTGATGATCGCCAACGCTTTAGCGGACAAGCCGCTTCCGGTCTACGGCAAGGGCGAAAACGTCCGCGACTGGATGTATGTTGAAGATCACTAAAATTCAGTGAAATCGCGAAATTATAATAAGAAATTATGACCCGCTGCCGACCGAGGTTTGATCGTTCAAACAAAAACGATTTCGCGAATAATCATTAATAATTTTAATTTATACGGCTGTCTGTATTTGATTTAGAGACGGTCATATTTTTTATTCAAATATTATGAAAATATTACAAGTGCAAAGATTGATTTTTTTCAACAAAAGTGTGTTAAATTTTATATAGCTTGCTATAATGAGAATTATCGGTAGGGCGGATCAAAATTTGGATTATTATTGATATAATTCTGAGTCGCCCGAATGTTCTTATTCGATGTCGGAGCTTATAAACCTATAAATTCAAATGACATCTATGTTGACATAATTTTTATTTGCTGTTATAATTAATCTGTTGTGGTTTAAGGAGAATATCAAATGAGATCAAAAGCGAAACGAATAGTTGTAAAAGTCGGGACCTCAAGCCTGACACATCCGGGCGGCAAACTTGACCTTGAACGTATTGAAAAGCTGGTTCGGGTCCTTGCGAACGTTAAAAACGCCGGGCATCAGGTTGTGCTGGTTTCAAGCGGAGCGATCGGCGCGGGCATGGGCGTTATAGGACTTGAGGAAAAGCCCGACTCTTTAAAGCAGAAGCAGGCGCTCGCGGCAATCGGTCAGGTGGGGCTTTTGGCGATATACGACAAATTTTTCAAGGAGTACGGATACAACACGGGACAGGTGCTGCTGACCAAGTTTATTCTGGACGAGGAAACGCGCTATAACTGCGCGCGGAGGGCCTTTGATTCCATGATCGATTACGGAGTTGTGCCGATCGTGAACGAGAACGATGTGATCTCCACGTATGAGATCGAATTCGGCGACAACGATACGTTGTCGGCCTATGTGGCGGAGCTTATCCGCGCCGATTTGCTGATCGTGCTGTCGGATATAGACGGATTTTTTGACGCCGACCCGAGACAGAGCGAGGAAGCGAAAATTATTCCGGTCGTCAAGAAGATCAGCGACGAGATAAAATCGTTTGCCGGGGCGGAAGGCAGCTCGCGCGGTACGGGAGGAATGAAAACCAAGCTCAAGGCGGCAGATTTTGCCACGAGGCACGGGATAGACATGGTGCTGACCAACGGAAACGCGCCGGAGAATATCTACAAAATTTTAAAAGGCGAGAGCGTCGGAACTCTCTTTTTGAAAAAATAATTTCAAAAATTTTATAAAAACGGGAACTTTTGATCGGGAAAAGTCGTCTAAAAAATATAAGAATTTTAGGCGGTGATTGTATGAAATCAAAAGATTCCCGTTTTTATTTGCGGGCAATTACGGTGTTCGCGCTGATCGCCGCGGTGATTTTCGCGGGTTTTCTTTTGACCGGCGGTTCGCGGCGAAGCGAGGATGCGATCGGATTTGAAGGCTCTTACGAATTGACCGAATTTCCGATTTTTCTTGACGGATATAAAATTCAGGGATATTATTGCGATGAAAAAATCCTGATATCCCTTGACGATTTGGCGAGATACGGCTTTGAGTTCAATTATGACGCGGGCAGGAACATGATAAATCTGCGCGGCCTTTCGGACATAGACGGAGCTCCGGAGCCGAGGGCGATAAGCGTGACTGACGGAAAGGCTCAAAGCTGCGCCCTTGACACGAGGATAAACGGCGTTGAGATCAAGGCGTATGCTCTTGACGGTTTCGCCTGCGTATGCGTTGACGACTTGGTGGAGCTTACCGACGAGTTTAACCGCTGGTGGGGCTGGTCGGATTACAACATGAACGGCGGCTTTGACGCCGCGGCCGGAGTGTTCAAGATCAGCGTTTTCAGACCAAAGGTGTGGGATTGGGCCGCGCTGCTCTCGGACATGGAAAATAAAGTCAACAAACCCGAGCTTGAGATCTATACCGAGGCTCCGCCCGATGAGGCCGAGTATTTCGGCGCGCGGCTCGAGCCGAGGACCGGGGTTTACGCGGGGATCGTCAGCGACGGCAACGGCGATCCCGAAACCGGCAAGCCGCCCGTGTTTGACCATGATTTCGGGCTGTATTCCTCATATATTGAGTTCGATGACTTCCAAACCGCGCTAAATAAGCCGAGCAGCTATCTGGTTCCCGAAAAGAACGCGGTGAGTCAGGTGCCCTGGAACATAAGGGATATAAACCTCGCGCTTGACCCGAAAAATGACGGTTACATCCGCGAGACTCTCGATAATCTGGCGGCAATGGGCAAACCGACGATAATCCGCTTCGGCGGTGAGATGAATATCGGGACCTTGGGCGACTCGCCTTCGGCATATGTCAAGGCGTTCCGCAGGATCGCGGATATTGTGCACACCTATCCGGATTTTGCCGTGATGTGGTCGCCGAACGACAGCGGCTCGCTTGACAGACCGTTCTGGTATTACTGGCCCGGAGACGAGTATGTCGACTGGGTGGGAGTGTCGTCGTTTTCAAAAAAGGATTTTTTCAGCAGCCTTGACGTCGTTGACGGTTCCTCGCCTGTGACCTCGCGCGAGTCGCAGATCTATTTTACGCTGGGAGATTTCGGCTTTACCACAAATTCGCTTAAATATATTACGGATTTTATGGATGAGCGCAATATAAAAAAGCCTCTCGCGATCAGCGAGGGAGGAGTGGTGAGCAGATTATCCTACACCGATGAAAACATTGACGAGTGGGGCGGGACAAGGATGCGGAACATGTACTGGTACGCTGCGATGCGTTATCCGCAGCTTAAAAGCATAGTGTATTTTAACCACGATATGGAGTCCGAGGTTATAGGCTTTGATTTGTCATACAGGCCGGATTATATTAAGATAATGGACGAGGCCTTCTCAAACGGACAGTATCTGATGAGCGGGGACGCGTCGCCGAGGTTCGTTTTTGCGCCCGCGCGGGGCAGAAAATACAGCTCCGGACACATTCCGATCTACGGATATGTCTATCTGCCCGAGGACCGCGTTGAGCGGGTGGATTACTACTTGGACGGCGGGCTGTTTGACACCGAATACGAGATACCTTATAAGACGAGCGTTGACGTGTCAGCCCTGACGGAAGGAGCGCATACCTTTGTTATGGAAGCCCGCGGCGAAAAATCGACCGAAAGCCTTAAATACACAATAAAAAAATCCGCCTCCGTCGCGGAGATATATTAGACGATCGAAATTCTTTACAGCTTAAACGGTTGATGATATAATATTATCGGTAAAAATAATCATAAAATAAAAGTGGACAGAGTATTGATCGGAATGCTCTGTCCTATTTTGTTTCGGTATCGCCTTAATTATTGTGTCAATAATAATGTACATTGTCTCATATGCATTTTAAAAAATTTATAAGTTCACAATATGTTTACAATATCGGCGATATATTTTATAGAATTTTAAGCCTGCTTTAAGGAATGTGCAGTATTATTTTGAAAGATTAATACAGGAGGTATCATTATGAATGTCAAAAAAGTATTAGCGATCATCGCCACGGCGGGATTAGTTGTTTCATCTTCGGCTTATGCAGCGGAAGCGGATGGTATACCGCCCGAACCGCCCGCGGCAAATGAAAATGTTGGCGGACAGCCGCCCGAGATGCCGAACGGTCAGCAGCCGCCGGAAATGCCGAATGGTCAGCAGCCGTCTGAGATGCCAAACGGTCAGCAGCCGCCGGAAATGCCAAACGGTCAGCAGCCGCCCGAGATACCAAACAGTCAGCAGCCGCAAATGAATGTTAAACTGCCGTTTACCGATGTCGCTGACGATGCGTGGTATCATGACGCGGTAGCGATGATGTATGGCATGGAAATAATAAAAGGCACATCGGATACGGAATTTTCACCCGAAGGCACATTAAGCGCAGCACAGATCTTGACAATGCTCTATCGTACGGACGGCGGCACGGACAGCGATGATATATGGTACGCGTCGGCAATGAACTGGGCAATGGCAAACGGTATAATAGGAGAAAATCTCGACTTCGCGTCCGCGCCCGAAGAAGATATAACGCGCGAGGATATGATGCTTGTGATATATAATTATCTTGTATATAAAAATGAATTGCCGGAAGGATAATCCAACTTGTCTGAATTTACCGACGGCACTGATGTGTCCGGTTACGCTCTGACCGCGGCGAAATCACTTGTAGGCGCGGAAATAATTCAGGGCGATGGCGATACGCTTCGCCCCAAATCAACATTGACCCGCGCGGAGACGGCAACAATTTTGAGCCGCATTATAAAGCCGCAGTCACCGCCCGACGGTATGAATGGCGGACCCGGCGGCTTCGGCGGCAGCGAAGAAGTGACGCAAGGCACAGCAGCGAATACTGTTTCCGAAGACGGCAGCATTAAAAATATGTCATATGAATCTTCGGGTGATGATGAGAATGCATTGCGTATTGACGGAGCGGCGGTCATGCTTGACGGGATTTCCGTCAACAAATCAGGCGGCGCGTCGTCAAATACGGAGAACGGAGATTTCTATGGTCAGAATGCCGCACTGCTCGCAACAAACGGCGCAAACGTTACGATAACAAAAGCGGATATAAAATCCGACGCAAAAAACGGAAACGGTGTATTCAGCTACGGTAAGGGTACAGTTGTAAATATTTCCGATTCGACTATAACAACCAAAAATGATAATTCCGGTGGAATTCAAACCACCGGCGGCGGAACAACAAGTGCAACAAATTTGAATGTCGACACATCCGGCAATTCCGCTGCGGCGATACGCTCCGACAGGGGCGGCGGTACGGTTACTGTTGACGGCAGAACATATACATCTAACGGCTATAACTCGCCCGCCGTATATTCAACAGCCGATATTACCGTAAAGAACGCGGAGCTTACGGCAAATAATTCCGAAGCGCTTGTTATTGAGGGAAAAAACTCTATCGCGCTCGAAAACTGTACAGTCTCGGGCAATATGAGTGATACAAAAGGATCAAGCTCTGACGAGAATGTGCATAACGTTATGATATATCAGTCCATGTCAGGCGACGCGGACGTGGGAACATCGAGCTTTTCCATGAATGGCGGTACGCTTACGGGAATCAACGGAGATATGATTTACGTCACCAATACGCGCGCGGTAATTTCTTTGTCCGGCGTTACGATAGTTAATAAGGATGCAGACGGATGCTTGATGCGTGTGATCGGAAACAGCGCGTCGCGCGGATGGGGCAAGGCCGGTTCAAACGGCGCGCAGGCGGAGTTCACGGCTGATAATCAAATCTTAAACGGTGATATTATCGTCGATACGATTTCCTCGCTTGATATGCGCTTGACAAACAAATCTGAGTTCACCGGAACTGTCAACATCACAGAAAACACGCAGAACGGTGCGGCTGTCGCAAATAACGCGGTGATCACGATTGACGAGGGTTCCATATGGACGCTTACGGGCGACTGCGTGATCACGTCCGTTGAAAATCACGGCACGATCAATTATAACGGACACACAATCACGCTTGCCGACGGCACGGTACTTGGTGAATAATATTATCGGTATAAATAACTATGAAACAAAAGCGGACAGGGTATTATTGACCCATGTTCGTTTTTGTTATTGCGTTGATTTGATTGTTTTGTATGTAGCATTTCAACAATATGACGCTGCTCGCGGCATGAAATTTGTGCGCTGCGTGTGTGCTGCGCATAAAGATCCGGGGCGTCTCAGCCTTGCCGAAACGCCTTGATTATGGGATTTTATTTTATCAATCCGCTTCTGCTTAATCTGTCGATCTCTTCCTTGTCTAAATCCTTGATCGGGACGATAAGGCGCGATACATAATTCTCTCGCGAAAATTCTTTGCCGGTATAACCGCTTACGATACCTATGCCGCGCTTAAAGCCCGCGGGCTTCAGACCGAGTGCGCGGAGCTTTTCGTCAAACTCGGCATACGCTTTGCTTGTGGCTTGTTCATTCCCGTAGCACAGCATAGAAAATGCAGTGCAGCTTGGATAAAACACAGTGTTGGCGTCGGCGCATGACGGTTCAAGGGGCACACAGCAAATATAAGTGTTTTCGCCTTCCTTCTCACGCTCGTCATTGTTATTTATAATAAAAAGCCGTTCCGATATAAGAGGTCTGTATCCCTTTTCCACGACCTCGCCGAAAAGATTATACATGTCACTGTATTTGTCGCTCCAGATCGTGCCCTTAAATTCTTTTTGGTAACAGACATATTCGGGCAGTGTTATGATTTCAAATTGAAGGTGCTGCTTATCATCCATCCTCAGCTTCATTTCCTCATACGCCTTTGTAAGAAGCGCAATACGGCTTTCGAGCGCGGCGAGAAGTTCGGGCGATTTGCCGTTTGACGCATAGTACGAATACGCGTCGTCATAAGTTAGTCCCATATTCAAAAACATTTGAATATGCAGGACCTTTGTCACGTTATAAATATCGTAATAGCGGTACCTTGTATTCTCATCGACGCGCGCGGGGGACAAAAGACCTCTGCTTTCCATACGCAGAATAGTCGAACGTGAAACGCCGCCGCATTTGCACACCTGACCTATCGTAAATAAATTTTTCAAAAAAATCACTCCCGACTATTGATTTGTTCATAGGTGAATATGTTATTATTATACTGTGTATAAAGAAAAATGTCAATATTTAAAAGCTTTTGACGAATTATATATAAAAAATAAAGGAGAAGGTCAACAGGATACTAAAGGGAAAACAATTAATTAAAGACATAAATATATTTACAAGGAGGATCGAAAATGAAAAAAAGATTTAAAGGCTTTATCTCGGCCGCGCTGGTTCTGTGTATGCTGATGACGATGGTTCCGTCGCTTGCGTTTGCACAGAATACGGACGAATCCGTTTTGCTGCCGTCGTCCCGGATGAACGAGCTTTCGGAAAACGAGGAAGCAAACGGTGTTATCTATATGGGAACCGCGGGCGAGCGCGTCAGCGAGAACGGTAATTATTTGCTGACTGTCTATCGCGGCGGCAGCAGCGAGGGCGAGGCAGCGGTTTTGGTTAATACCATCGATGTTTCAGCCGCGATCAAAGAGGATTATGACATTTTGGAGGACGGCACGGAGTATTACGACCTCGGCGGCACAGTCATGGAGCGCAACGCATACTATGACGCCCGCGAATCAGTGGATAATTACATTGAAAGCGTAAATGAAATTAAAGACGAGCTTAAGGACAACAGCGAGAATAGCGATGGCGAAGCTCCCGAAAGCGAGCTTGCGGAAATCAAAGAAGAACAGACCGGTGAAGAGACAAGAGCTATAGCCTCCGACGGAGAGTTATTGTCCGACGGTGATTTTCTGTCCGAAATGTTTGAGAGCTACGGCGGCGCGGAAATCACACCCGAGGAATATCAGGCAAACGCCGCGGAGCTGAACAAAGATGTGAGTGATAATATGGCGGATTATATTGCCGTATCATCGTCAACTCTGATAACCTTTGCCCCGGGAGAAACCGAAAAGCAGATAGAGATCGAGATCATGAGCGACCGCGAAGCCGAGGGCGATGAAATATTCACGATGCTTTTGTCAGCTCCTATGGGCGCGGAGCTTGGCGACCTCAAGACGACAAATCTGACGATCGAAGACGACGAGGAAGCGGAAACGGCGTATGTGGGCTTTGAATCAGACACCCTCCGGGTCAAAGACGGAAAAGTAAAAATCATAAGAAGCGGCGCGGACTACACGCTGGTATCCGCGGATATGGTTCTGGAAAATGGCGAGAGCACGACCGTTTACATAAAGCCTTACGAGACAGAAGCGGAGGTCGAGCTTGACATAACAGGCAGCGGCGAGCAGGTCATAACTCTTGAAAACTTCAAAGGCTGCGAGGCGGGAGATATAACATCCTGCAAGGTTCTGTTCGGCGAAAACTCAAAGGGCTTGACTCTTCGCGAGATACGAAACGCTTCGGGTTTGCCCGAGCTTGAGGTGCAAAAGGACGGTACAGCGCAGGCGGTGGGTGTATATACTGACGCGTCGTCGTTTGAACTCGATAATGTTACAAATAATCTCACCGCAAACAATCCCGCGTATAAGCTGCGCGTTGATTATGTGCCGGGTCAGTATGACGCGTATGGTCATCTTTACGGCAAAATCATGGACCCAAGCTACGTTCCGGAAGTATATGTCGGCAATTACTATTTTCCCGATGGATTTGTAACCGGTCAATTCAGCGGAGATAAACACTATCATCAATATTCGGACTGGCACAAGGACGGAGCCTACGACAGCCCTGACGGATACATAAATCTGGAGTATTATGATTGGTGGACAGGGAACAACGGAAAGAGTTACACAATACTTCAAAATGTTAATCATGAGATTTACCAATATTATGCCGTTGACTGGAACAACAAGCCGTATTGGAATTTTTCGCCCAATGAAGCAAACGGTTTATTCGAGATTTTCAACAACAATTCGGCCTCAACTCAGAAGGTATATAAACACGCTTATTTTGACAGAACCAGAACGGCTCTGACCGCTCTTGACGGTAACATGCCGCAGCGGATGTATGGCAAAATCCAAGTATACGCTTCCGATGAGAACGGTAATGCTACTCCCGATCCGATCATTCACCTTTACGGCATTGCGGCGATGTTCAGGAAATTTGATGTCAATCTGGAAGCATCCGGAACAATGAAGTTTAAAAACGGAAACGATACTGTTGATAAAGTTCCCTGTAATCCGACACTCGGCGTTGGACATGAGCTGAGATATTACGACCAGACTCTTGCCATAGAGGGAACCTTCGCAACAGATGACGCCACGATGCCCGGTGAACTCATAGGCTATAAGGTAACGACCAATCATCTTGACGAGACAGGAAAGTCGTCGGTGTTTTATTATATGGCGAACGAACGTAAGCCTTGGGAAGCGAAAAATATTTCTATCTCTGAATCAAGCGTGCCTTCCGGTGATATCCACTATGGTCCCAATATGACCAACATACACTTTGACGACAATTTCGTTAGTATTGTTGACAGCCATCTCCGCAAGATCACGGGCAGCGGCCTTAATTGGAAAACCGACT
Organism: uncultured Monoglobus sp.; assembly: GCA_947625055.1. Lineage (GTDB taxonomy): Bacteria > Bacillota > Clostridia > Monoglobales > Monoglobaceae > Monoglobus. Next base: position 23,969 of record CANQMT010000007.1, read on the forward strand.
TGAGCTTCAAGCCGCTGTATGACTATAAAAACGTTGTGGTTCAGATCAATTCATCGGCGGACGGAACACTGGAGGGATATTCCCCGGGAGAATATAACGATCTGCATGCGGGAGATGTTCTCAGTCTTTTGGGAATTCCCGCCGATCAGAGCAAGGTTTTTGCCGGAGTAAAAATAGAGGCGAGAGCCACAAATAACGTGAATGAAGAAAAGCTGATCGACCAGACAAGATGGTCCGACAACCAGTCGGCGCTGTCTCTGACATTGGGTCAAAACGGCTGCCGCTATTATGTTCTGACTCCTGTGTTCAAAGAAAAACAGGGCAACTACATATCGTATGCGCTGGGTGAAAACAGCGGCAATCTGTCTGTGATGAATGTGCTGTCTCCCGAGCAGATCGATACGATCAACGCGGCTTATCCGGAATATCAGCTTGACAGAAATCAACTGATATACATCTGCGACCCGTCAGCCGAGGGCACGACAGAGGCGGAAAAGCTTGTGAATATGATAACCGCCGTGCCCGGCAAGATATACAGAATTCAAGCGGTCGGAAAAGAAAACAGCGACGGTACGTATTGGGCGCCCGTATATGAAAATGAATATAATTTTAGCAACACCCCTGTGAGCGGATATACAACGTACGTTGTCGCGTCAAACGAGCTGGCTCAAAACATTGTGAATATCAGCGCTGTTTCGGCGAAGCACAGCGACGACGCGTATATCGAACTGAATGGCAATATAAAAAGCCGGGAGTACTCGGTACGCGAAAGCTCCGAAAACATGGGTACTATGCCGATGCAGGGATTGACGGTTTACGGTTCCGGCGTGACATCGAATATGTGGATGACTTTAAGAGATTCCGGCGAGACGATAAAGACCATATATCCCGAACTGCCTCAGACAAGCACGGACGAGAGCGGTTTCTTCTCTCTGCCGGGAATAGTTGTGCCCGATATAGGCGCGGCTTATGTAATTTATTACACAAACGGAGATATTGAAGGAATTCGCGCGATAAGACCGCAGGATGTAAATAAGAAAAACGCGGATATAACGTTTTATAAAAATGCCACGGGTGATGATCCGGGACGCGAAGATTACCAAACGAACTATCAGGTCAGCGCAACAAAATCGGGATATATTGAAACTTTGACCGGCAATGTTATAACCCCGGTATTCACCGAAGGTTCGCCATATCCCACAAATGTAAATTATCGGTTTGACTCCGGCTCAAATACTGTTGAGTACGGAACGGCGGGCAACAGCGTGCCTATTCTTGACGACTATCTGACCGTTTCGACCAATGTTAACTTAAACGGTCGCCACGTCAGACAGGTTATATTCACTCTTGACAAAGTCAAGAGCGCGGATATAGATTATACGATCGATGCAAAGGTAGGGCAGACGTTGTTTGAGTGCGACTTTGGCGGCAAAAACATGCAGGATGTGTTTGAACCGGGCGACAAGATATATATAACATTAGTCGATGAGGAAAGAGAGAGGTCAAATATCAGCTTCTTGACGAAAACGGAAACATCGTCACAGATTCAAGCGGAGATCCCGAATATCAGACCGAGTATGAGGATATAAAATATACCAAGGTATACAGTGGTCTGAGCTTTTATGTGCCGATGGTCGACGCGGTTCCGCAGACCTTCACGGTACCTGACAACGGAATGAAAGTTGATCTTCCCGTTGTGGGCGATGTAATGGGCAGCGCAACTTCCGGCGTCATCAGTTTTAATAAGAACAAGTGGGATGAATCTACAGGCATTGACGGCTATTCTCTGGTGTTTGACATAAACGCAAGTATTCTCGGAGCGCCATCGAAAGCGGCAACGGACGTATTTAAGGATGTTAAGAAAATGAAGAACGATGCGTCCGAGGCTGCAAAGGATCCCACAAACCTCAAAAATTATGTTGATAACTACGGCTGGTGGAAAAAATATAGCACAAGTGAAGATATGAAAAAGCAGACTTTCCAAGAGGCATATAAAAAATCGCTGGTCGATACTTTCGGTAAAAACAAAATTAATCTTAATGTTACAGTGCTGATGGATTTTGATTTTGCGTACAGCGACACGCAAGGCACCTATATTTCGGTAGGATCTCAGATTGCCTTTGGAGGAACATTCAAAATTTCACACACGTTCTACACGGTAATAAGCAGTGTTCCCTTGTTTGTGAAGCTTACGGGAAGCGTGACCGCTCAATTTCAGGCGAATCTACCCGAAGTCAGCAACTTGACCGCGGATAAGTTCAGCGAGTACGAAAATCTTTATGATGCAATGCCGCCTGTTGATGCCGGACTGTTCTTGCTGCTTACCGGCAGAATCGATGCAGGCGTTGGAATTTGCGGCGTATTGTCGGCGCGCGGAATTTTGGAGCTTGACATAACAATATTTAAGTCCTGGGTGGATATAGTTAACAACAGCGGAATTATGGCGACGCTGAAAGGCGGCATAGGTATAGATCTGCTTTTGTTCAGCTTTGAGTACGTTGCCGAAATAGGCACGGTCGGCGCCGGAATATATGAGGATGAGACCGGCTGGGGCAGCGGTGCAAACGTTGCGTCGATCGCTTCAATGCTTGGCGACGGAAGCATCAGAACCTATAACACCGGCGACGGCGGCAAGGTAGGAGAATATTCCGATTCGGCACAGGCGGCAGACGCAGCGGGTTATACTACCCTGCTTGAAAACGCGCCCGAACGCACCAGACCCAAAATTGTTACCTTAAGCGACGGCAGAAAGTTTATGGTATATATCGGCAGCGACAGCACAAGAGAGCTTGACGCCGACAAGAACTGCCTGTACTACAGTATTTACGAAAACGGCGTATGGAGCGAAGCCCGGGCGGTCGAGAACGACGGCACAGCCGATTCTACACCGCAGCTCGCCGTAAACGGAAATAATGTGCTGATTACCTGGGCGGACGCAACGCGGGCATTTACCGGAACGGACGATGAAAAAACAATGCTGTCACTCTTTGATATAAGCACTGCTTTGTTTAACGGCGACGAAAACTCATTATCGGAACCGCTTAATTTGAGCGCCGACGAAGACAGATATGAAAATATGTTTATGGATTACGATCCGGTTATCTGTGCCGATCCCGACAGCGAAGACGGAAGCGCGGCGGTTTATTACATAAAGAAAGACCTTGGCACCGCGGTGAGCGATGAGGATCTGGTTGATCCGAACAAGACATATCAGACTGTCGCAATGACGCTCTGGAACGGCGAAAACGCGGGAGATGAACGTTTTATAACTCTTGAGGGCGATCCGTTTATAATGAACTTTGACGCTGTTATGACCGAGATTTCCATAAACGGCGAAAAGCATATGTTCACGGTTTGCACATATGTGCTTGACGAGGACAATGACCTTTCAACATCCGAGGATAATGACGTCTACCTCATGTTCTATGATGTCACAGCGGATAAGACATACGCGCCGATAAATCTTTGCAATGACTATTTAGCCGATTCGTCGCCGCAGATCGAAAAGCTTTGGGATAAAGATTCCGAAGAAATTATTGTGACGTGGATGACCCAATCGAGCAGCGATGACAGCGATTCGTTCACGTCTAAGCTCAGGACGGTCAACATATCTTCTCTCATAGATCTGGCAAAAGAGAACGGCGAAAACGTGGCCGATATGATAACCGAGCCGGACTTTAATATTCCGGTAACTTCGGTGGTTCTTTCCGAGAGTAAAAACGAGGATATATCTCTCACGGAATATAAGTTATTAAAAGGCGGAGACGGAAACACATATCTGCTCTGGACGGATAACGGCAGTATGGACGAGAAAGATTATTCTATCGAGCTTTACGCGGCGGTGGAGTACGCTCCAAACGGCGACGAAACCGACGGCTGGAGCAAGCCGGTCAGAATAACCGACTTCTCGGACTATGTTCCCAACACGGTTATCGATGAGTTTGCCGCTGCGGTCGGAAATGACGGCGAGTTTACTCTGCTGAGTAATATGTATACTCAGAATATAGACGAAAGCGGCAGACCCGTTTATTCCGAAAACGATCTGGTTGAATTCACGATCGACACAAGCAAAAAAATCGCGGTAGATCAGGAGTCCGGTGCGGCGGCAGTCTTCTCGGATCCTCTGCCCAAGGCGGGAGAGAGTACGGATGTTTCGTTTGACATAGTAAACAATGGTCTTATGAAGCTTGACGGATATGAAGCGGTCGTGACCGTTGGCGGAGAGATATTCGGCACCGCGTCAAGCGTCAACGAGATCAAGGGCGGCGAAAGCGAGACGGTTACGATCAACGGCGTAATGCCTGATACACTTTCCGCCGAAACGCCGATAGAGATATCGGTTAAGTCCGGCGATGGCGCATCAAGCGACGTATACAGCGGTAAGGTTCCGTTTAGCGCCAACATTGAATTTGAAACAAAGTCCCTGAAATATGAGAAAGGAACGATCAAGTACACAGTTGACGTCACCAACAACGGAAATGCCGCCAGCGGCGATTTCGTAACAGAACTCAGCAGAGTCAAAAACGGCGAAGGTCTTGTCGGAACGACGGCATATGAAAATATTGAGTCGCTTGCTCCCGGTGAGACTGTGACAAAAGAAATAACTCTCAGTCGCGAGACCTTAAAGCCGTCTGATTTCGGCAGCTTGGGACTGGCGGGGCTGAGCCTGAAGGCGGTCAGCGGCGAAGACGAGATAGGCAGCAACGTTATGCGGCTTTCGTCCGAACAATTTGCGGGAAGAATAACCATAAACGGAAGCCGGGCGCCGCTTACTGTCGCCGAAAACGGCAAAAAGGCGCTGAACGTTCAAAAGACGCCCGATGATGATGTTGGTGTGTATACATTTGAATCCGCTGATCCAAATATTGCGTATGTTGACGAAAACGGAAAACTGACGGGAGTTAAGCAGGGCGAGACGACAATAACGGTAACGGAGACAAATTCCGGTCTGTCTCAAACCTTTAACGTTACCGTAACCGAACCCGATAACACGCCTACGGCTCCGCCCGAGGCAACCGGACGTCCGTCAAGCAGCGGCGGAGGAGGCGGCGGTTCAACGTGGAGCACAACAACCGCTCCGACAGCCGCTCCGCCTGCCGAGGCCACAGAAGCGCCGCAGGCGACGGCGGCTCCGAATTCAAGCGGCGCATGGTTCACGGATGTTCCCGAAAACGCGTGGTATTACGATTCGGTCAAATACGCGTATGAGAACGGCTTGATGAAAGGTGTAAGCGACACCGAATTTGAACCCGATAGTGATATTACGCGCGGTATGTTCGTGACGGTTCTCCACCGCATGGAAAACGAGCCGGAAGCAAACGTCGGAATCGCGTTCAATGATGTGGCGGCTGACAGCTATTACGCGGACGCTGTGGCATGGGCAAGTGAAAACGGTATTGTAAACGGCGTTTCCGAAGCGGAATTTGCGCCTGACGACGCAATCACGCGCGAGCAGATGGCGGCGATGATTTACCGCTACGCCGTATATAAAGGCGCCGCGCCGACGGGAGCGTGGGCAATACGGCTTGATTACGCGGACCTTGCGGATATTTCCGATTACGCGGCGGAGGCGGTCATGTACTGCAAGCTGAAAGGTATTATGATAGGCGATGAAAATAACAACTTCGCGCCGCTCAGTAACGCTGCGCGCGCGGAAGCCGCGGCGGTGTTCGAGAGAGTGCACAAAGCGGTAAAATAAATCAAAGGAACTGCTGCTGAGCCGTGGTTTTTGGCAGAAGTAAAATTTATCTGCGAATTATAGGGGCCGCTTTGCGCGGCCCCTTTCGTATAGCTGACCGTGATCCGCAAACCCGTAAAACGACAAAACATCCCAAATATTACATTGCTCAAGGCATGAAATTTACGCGCTGCGTGCGTGCTGCGCGTAAAAATTCAGGGCGTTTCGGCATTGCCGAAACGCCCTGTTTGTGGGATTTTAGATCAAATTTAGCCTTTCATGGCTTCCTCGACGGCTACGGCCACGGCTACGGTGGCGCCTACCATCGGGTTGTTGCCCATACCTATGAGGCCCATCATTTCAACGTGGGCGGGAACCGAGGACGAGCCCGCGAACTGCGCGTCGCTGTGCATTCTGCCCATCGTGTCGGTCATTCCGTAGGAAGCGGGACCCGCCGCCATGTTGTCGGGGTGGAGGGTTCTGCCCGTGCCGCCGCCGCTGGCAACCGAGAAATACTTCTTGCCCTGCTCGATACATTCCTTCTTGTATGTGCCGGCAACCGGGTGCTGGAACCTCGTGGGGTTGGTGGAGTTGCCCGTGATCGAAACGTCAACGCCCTCAAGGTGCATTATCGCAACGCCCTCGCGAACGTCGTCAGCACCGTAGCAGCGAACCTTTGAGCGCTCGCCGTCGGAGTAGGCCGTTTCATTGACAACCTTTACCTCGCCGGTGTAGTAGTCAAACTGTGTCTGAACATATGTAAATCCGTTGATCCTGGAGATGATCTGCGCGGCGTCCTTGCCGAGGCCGTTTAAGATAACTCTCAGGTCTTCCTTCCTCGCCTTGTTTGCGCTTCTGGCAAGGCCGATAGCGCCTTCCGCTGCCGCGAACGACTCGTGGCCCGCAAGGAACGCGAAGCACTTTGTCTCCTCGCGCAGGAGTCTCGCGCCCAAGTTTCCGTGGCCGATGCCGACTTTTCTGTCATCGGCAACGCTGCCGGGAATGCAGAACGACTGGAGGCCGAGGCCGATCTTTTCGGCCGCGTCCGCCGCGGTCTTTACGCCGTCCTTAATGGCGATAGCCGCGCCGACCGTGTAGGCCCAGCACGCGTTTTCAAAGCAAATGGGCTGAATTCCCTTAACTATGTTGTAGGCGTCAACGCCTTTTTCGTCACAAATCTGCTTCGCTTCCTCGATAGAAGAAATTCCGTGTTTTTTAAGCTCCGCATTGATTTGATCAATTCTTCTTTCATAACTCTCAAATAAAGCCATATCTCAATTCCTCCTATCTATTATTCGTGGCGCGGGTCGATAAGCTTATCCGCGTCGTCAACGCGTCCGTACTGGCCGCTCGCTTTTTCGAGCGCCTCGTTTGCGTCGGTGCCGTTTGAGATCATTTCCATCATTCTGCCGAGCTGAACGAACTTGTAGCCGATGATGGTTCCTTCCTTGTCAACCGCGACCTTGGTGATATATCCCTCGGCGAGCTCCAGATATCTGGGGCCCTTTTTGAGGGTCGCGTATGTAGTGCCGACCTGGCTGCGCAGGCCTTTGCCGAGGTCTTCAAGACCGGCGCCGATCGGCAGACCGTCCTCGGAGAACGCGGTCTGTGTGCGGCCGTAAACGATCTGCAGGAACAGCTCTCTCATCGCGGTGTTGATAGCGTCGCACACCAGGTCGGTGTTGAGCGCCTCAAGAATAGTCTTTCCCACGAGGATCTCGGAGGCCATAGCCGCCGAGTGGGTCATGCCGCTGCAGCCGATCGTCTCGACCAGAGCTTCCTGGATAACGCCTTCCTTAACGTTCAGCGTGAGCTTGCATGTGCCCTGCTGAGGCGCGCACCAGCCGATACCGTGGGTCAGGCCGGAAACATCCTTAACTTCCTTAACCTGCGTCCACTTGCCCTCCTGAGGGATAGGCGCAGGTCCGTGATATGCCCCCTTAACCAAAGGACACATCGCTTCTACTTCACTTGAATACTTCATATGATTGCTCCTTTCATTATACGATTATCGAACTTAATCGCTGCAAAATTCGATTTAAACCGCTTGCTGTGATAATTATATCAGTAAAATTAAAAATATGCAAGCCATATTCGGGAAATATTGAAAAATAAATTTGAAAAAATTTGTAGACAAAGCGGAAATGTTAATATATAATATATGGAAAGATGTTTTTGAGTGTTTCACACTGTCTCCGTCAGCGGGGCAAAAAAGACGCGAGGTGATCAATATGAGCGAGGTAATACTTGAAAAACAGGAAATCGAAAGCAAGCTGAAAAAGATGGCGGCGCAGATCGTCGAGAGGAACGAGTTTGAAAAGAGCATATGCTTGATCGGAATTGTCCGCCGCGGCGTTGTCCTTGCAAACAAGCTCGCGGATTATATCAAAGAGCTCGGCGGGCCCGGGCTTGACGTGGGAGTTCTGGACATAACGCTGTACGGCGCGGACCATAATCTTATCGCGAAATATCCGGTGCTGAACGATACCGCGATAGATTTTTCGATAGACGGACGGGTCGTCGTTTTGGTTGACGACATTCTCTACACCGGAAAAACGATCCACACAGCGATCGACGCGCTGCTTAAAATAGGTTCGCCCGCGGAGATCCAGCTCGCGTGCTTTATCGACCGCGGAAGGCGCACGTTCCCGATAAGCGCCGACTATACCGGAGTCAGGATCAAGGGCTCGGGCCTTGACCGCGTTGCGCTTCACGTTGAGGAGGTTGACGGCGCGACCGAGATCATAATCGAAAAACGCAAATCACCGGCAAAATACTACGGAAATTAGAGGGACTTACACTTATGATAAAAGACTTATTGGGACTTAAGGAAACCTCGGCGGAGGATATTACCGCCATTTTGGATGACGCGGACAAGCTCAAGCGCGAGCTGCTGCTCAGCGACAACAAAAAATCAAATCTGCTCGGCGGCAAGGGCGTCATCACATTGTTTTACGAGAACAGCACGCGCACGAGGGTTTCGTTTGAGATGGCCTCGAAATACCTCGGCGCCACGGCTGCGAACATGTCGTCAAGCGGCAGCAGCGTGGCGAAGGGCGAGACTCTGATCGACACGGTAAAGACTCTTGAAGCAATGAACACCGATGTGATAATAATCAGGCACAGCATGTCGGGCGCGCCGCATCTGGTTGCGAAGCATGTGGGCTGCCGCATAGTCAACGCCGGAGACGGCATGAACGAGCATCCGACTCAGGCGCTTCTGGACTTTATGACAATGCGCGAGAAAAAAGGTGATATAAAAGGCTTAAAAGTGGCAATAATCGGAGATGTGAAGCACAGCCGTGTCGCCCGCAGCAATATTTACGGGCTGAAAAAGCTGGGCGCGGAGGTCGTTCTGGCCGGCCCGTCGACGCTGCTTCCCAAACGGCTCGAGGATATGGGCGTTAAGGTCTATACCGATGTCGACAAGGCCGTTGAGGGCGCGGACGTTGTCATGGGCTTGCGCATCCAGCTTGAGCGGCAGAAGAAAGGCTTGTTCCCCACGGTTCGGGAATATAACAAATATTTCGGAGTGGACAAGCGCCGTCTCGCGCTGGCGAAGCCCGACGCGATACTTATGCACCCCGGCCCGGTCAACCGCGGCGTTGAACTCAATCCGGACATAATAGACGGCCCGCAGAGCGTTATTAACGAGCAGGTAACAAACGGCGTGTGCGTGCGCATGGCGGTGCTGAACATGGTAGCGAACGGCAGAAGATACGAGCCGCGCGCGTGAAATTCGAGATAGGAGAAAATGATATGTCAATTCTGATAAAGGGCGGTCATGTGGTTGACCCGAAAAACAACATAGATGAGAAGCTTGATATTCTGGTAAAAGACGGGATAATCGCGAAGGTTGGAGGCGATATAAGCGAGGCGGCGGACGAGGTAGTTGACGCCTCGGGAAAGATAGTCGCCCCCGGTCTGATCGATCTGCACGTTCATTTCCGCGAGCCGGGATATGAGTATAAAGAGGATATTGAGAGCGGAAGCCGCGCGGCGGCGCGGGGCGGCGTTACGACGGTCGTGTGTATGCCGAACACCAATCCGCCGGTTGACAACCCGGCTCTGGTGAAATATGTGCTGGATCGCGGCAAAGAGGTCGGCCTGACCAACGTGCTTACCACGGGCTGCATCACAAAGGGGCAGCAGAGCAAGGAGCTCACCGAAATGGGCGAGCTTAAAAGCGCGGGCGCGATCGGCGTGTCGGACGACGGCAGACCGGTCATAAACCCGTCGCTTATGCGCAGGGCGCTTGAGTACGCCGGAATGTTCGACCTGCCCGTGATGTCGCACAGCGAGGATCTGGATCTGGTTGACGGAGGCTCGATGAACGAGGGATATATGTCGACCTATCTGGGACTTCGGGGAATTCCCAAGTGCGCCGAGAGCGTCGCGATCAGCCGCGACGTGCTGATCGCCGAGGAGGTCGGCGGCAGGCTGCATGTCTGCCATGTCAGCACCCGAAACTCGATCGACGCGATACGCAGCGCGAAAAAGCGCGGCGCGAATATAACCTGTGAGACAGCGCCGCATTACTTCTCTCTGACCGAGGACGCGGTCGACGGCTTTAACACCAATGCGAAAATGAACCCGCCCCTGAGAGAGAAGGACGATGTTGACGCGGTTATCGAGGGCCTTACAGACGGCACGATCGACGCGATAGCCACCGACCACGCGCCCCACGACAGGGATGAGAAGGATATAGAGTTTGAGTACGCCTTAAACGGCATTGTGGGGCTTGAGACATCGCTGGGCCTCGGTTACACAAATCTTGTCGCGCCCGGAAAGCTCACGCTCAGTCAGTTGATAGAAAAGATGTCGGCCAATCCGGCGGATATAATAAAGATAGACAAGGGCACCCTCGGCGAGGGAAAAGCGGCGGATATTGTGATTTTTGACACCGAGGAGGAATACACGGTCGATATAAGCAAGTTCGCCTCGAAGAACAACAACTGCCCTTACGACGGAATGAAGCTGCGCGGCAGGGTAGATATGACGATCCTTGGCGGAAAGATAGTGTATGAACGCAGGGATTAGAAAATAGTCGCCCTTCGTGGGATGAAAACGGGCATGGCCGAACATAAGAATTTCAATCAAAAGGAGAAAAATATGGACACACTTATTGAGAAAATTATCGAAACAGGGAACCCCACCGTGGCGGGGCTTGACCCGAAGCTTGACTATCTGCCCGAGTCGATGATAAAGCAATCATTCGACAAATTCGGCGAGACCTTTGAGGGAGCGGCGGATGCACTTTTCAGCTTTAACAAAGAGCTGATCGACGCGCTCTGCGACATAGTTCCTGCGGTTAAGCCGCAGTCGGCGTATTATGAAATGTACGGCATCGAGGGCATCAAGTGCCTTAAAAAGACGATAGAGTACGCAAAGTCAAAGGGAATGTATGTTATCCTTGACGCGAAGCGCGGCGACATCGGCGCCACAAGCGAGGCATACGCGAAGGCGTATCTTGGAAAGACCGATCTGGGAGCGGAGCGGAAGCGCGCTTTTGAGCCCGACTCGATGACGGTCAATCCTTATCTCGGCACCGACGGCGTTAAGCCGTTTGTCGATCAGTGCGCGGCGAACCGAAAGAGCGTTTTCGTCCTTGTCAAGACATCCAACAAATCCTCGGGCGAGCTGCAGGATCTGCTCAGCGGCGGCAGGCCGATATACGAGCACATGGCGGGCTTGGTCAAGGAATGGGGAATTGACAACATAGGCACCCACGGCTATTCAAGAGTCGGCGCTGTGGTCGGAGCAACCTATCCCGAGCAGGCCGAGGTCCTGCGCGGACTGATGCCGCACACCTATTTTCTGGTTCCCGGCTACGGAGCGCAGGGCGGCAGGGCCGAGGATGTGGCAAAGTCGTTTAACGGCGACGGTTTGGGCGCGATAGTCAACGCGTCGCGCTCGATAATGTGCGCATATAAGAAAAACGGAGGAGGCGTAGGCGAGGCGGCCAGAGCCGAGGCGATAAGAATGAGAGACGATATTGTATCCGCTATCAAGTAAAAAGAGGAGATAAATTTTATGTTATGCAAGCTAAGCTATAAGAACGAGCTGAGGCCGGGGCTTTTTAACTTCATAATCGACTGTCCGGAAATGGCGGCGAAGGCGAAGCCCGGTCAGTTTATCCACGTCCTTTGCGGGGGTTCGGCGTATCTGCGCCGCCCGATCAGCATTTGCGACGCGGTGGATGATCGTTTTGTGAGGTTTATTTTTGAGGTTCGCGGCAAGGGAACAGCCGAGCTCTCTAAGGCGGAGCCCGGGCAGATGCTGGATATTCTCGGCCCGTTGGGAAACGGCTTTGATGTTTCGGCGGCAGAGGGCGCGGACGGCGATGTCCTGATTATCGGCGGCGGCATAGGAATTTTCCCGCTGCTGATGCTGGCGAAGAGGCTGCCCGAAAAGCCCGCGGTCATGCTGGGCTTCAGGGATAAGGAAAACGCGGTCATGATCCGCGAGTTTTCAAACGCCGCCGAGAGCGTGTATGTCGCCAGCGACGACGGAAGCATCGGCTGCAAGGGATTTGTGACCGATATGCTCAAATCAAAAATCGCGTCGGGCGCGAAGATCTCGAGAATATACACCTGCGGCCCGGTGCCGATGATGAGGATCGTGACGGACATAGCCGGGGAAAACGGAATTGACTGTCAGATTTCCATGGAGGAGCGAATGGGCTGCGGCATCGGCGCCTGCGTGACCTGCACATGCGCCATGATCGACGGCTCAAAAAAGCGGGTCTGCAAGGACGGCCCGGTATTCAGCGGAGCGGAGGTGGATTTCGATGGCTGATCTTAAAGTGAACATAGCGGGAGTTGAGTGGAAAAACCCCGTGACCACCGGATCGGGAACCTTCGGCTTCGGACGGGAATACGCCGAGTATTTTGACTTGTCCGAGCTTGGCGCGGTCTGCCTCAAGGCGCTGTCCGACAAGCCGAGGCTCGGCAACAGATCGCCGAGGATAGCCGAGGTAAACGACGGAATATTAAACAGTGTGGGGCTCCAGAACCCCGGCGCGCCGCACTTTCTTGAAAACGAGCTTGAATGGCTCAGAAAGTTTGACACAAAGCTTATCGCCAATCTGTGCGGCTCGGCGGTGGAGGATTATGTTGAGGTCGCAGAAATGCTCGGCGACAAGCTTGACATGTTCGAGCTTAACATTTCCTGCCCCAACGTGAAAGAGGGCGGCATGGCCTTCGGCACAAGCCCGAAGATGGTTGAGGAGATAACCTCAAAGGTCAAGGCGGCCTCAAAGGTGCCGCTGATAGTTAAGCTGTCGCCCAACGTGACCGACATAACCGAGATCGCCAAAGCCGCCGAGGCGGGAGGAGCGGACGCGCTTTCGCTTATAAACACTCTGCTCGGCATGAAAATTGACATAAAGACCCGCCGCCCGGTACTTAAAAACAACACCGGCGGATTGTCCGGCCCTGCGGTCATGCCCGTGGCGGTCCGTATGGTGCATCAGGTGCGCGGAGCGGTGAAGCTGCCGATAATCGGCATGGGCGGAATAACCACCGGCGAGGACGCGATAGAGTTCCTGCTGGCGGGAGCCGACGCCGTGGCGGTCGGAACCGCCGGAATAGTCGATCCTTACGCATGGATAAAGGTGCGCAACGGGATCAATGATTATCTGGATCAAAACGGATATAAGTCGGTCAAGGAAATTGTAGGGACCCTTGAGCTTAATTAAGCTCAAAGAATAAATCCGTTTTTAACCGCTTAAAGGCGTTTGCTTTCATAAAAACAGCAATATGATCGGGCGTATCCGTGCAGAACCGCGAATATGCTCGATTTTTGTATTGCCGTTTCTGCATCTGATATGCAAAAGATATATTGTGTTGTAATATAAATGTAACCACAATATCTGGTATTTTTAACAAAAAAACCCTTGCATTTCAAAATCAGGTATGCTATTATTAAATGCAGATACAAAAAGGGGATGTAATAAATTGAAAATTATTAAAAGAAACGGCTCGGAGGCAATATTTGACTCCGGCAAGATCAAAGCGGCGGTCAGCAAGGCGAAGTACGCCGGCGACCACCAGGATGAGCTCACTAAGCGCGACATAGACGACATAGCCAAGGCTGTTGAGGAGTACTGCGCGAATATGCACCGCGCTCTTTCGGTCGAGGAGATACAGGAACTGGTCGAGACCGAGATCATGAGCCACGGCGCGTTTGAGATAGCGAAGCGCTATATCCGCTTCCGCTTCACGCGCAGCCTCGTGAGAAAGACAAACACGACCGACAACCAGATACTCAGCCTGCTCGAGTGCGACAATGAGGAAGTGAAGCAGGAGAATTCCAACAAAAACCCGACCGTGAACAGCGTTCAGCGCGACTATATGGCGGGCGAGGTCAGCAAGGACATCACCGAGAGACTGCTTCTGCCCGAGGAGGTCGTTCAGGCGCATAAAAACGGCATTATACACTTCCACGACTCTGACTATTTCGCGCAGCACATGCACAACTGCGATCTGGTGAACCTTGAGGACATGCTCCAGAACGGCACGGTCATCAGCGAGACGATGATCGAGCGCCCGCACTCGTTCTCGACCGCCTGCAATATCGCGACGCAGATAATCGCGCAGGTCGCGAGCAACCAGTACGGCGGCCAGAGCATAAGTCTGACGCACCTTGTGCCGTTTGTTGACGTGTCGAGAAAAACGATAAGAAAGCAGCTCGAAAAGGAGCTTGAGGAGATCGGCGCGGAGTGCTCCGAGGAAAAGCTGAGCAGGATCGTTGAGGAGCGGCTGAAGCTTGAGATCAGCCGCGGCGTTCAAACCATTCAGTATCAGCTCGTGACGCTGATGACGACCAACGGACAGGCGCCGTTCGTGACGATATTCATGTACCTTGGCGAGGCGCGGAGCCCGAGAGAAAAGGCCGATCTGGCCCTTGTTATTGAAGAAATGCTCAAGCAGCGCATTGAGGGCGTTAAGAATGAGGCGGGCGTCTGGATAACCCCGGCGTTTCCGAAGCTGATATATGTGCTTGAAGAGGACAATATACGCGAGGACTCGCCCTACTGGTACCTGACCGAGCTCGCGGCGAAGTGCACCGCAAAGCGCATGGTGCCCGACTATATATCCGAAAAAATGATGCTGCGCCTCAAGATCGACAAAAACGGCGACGGCAACTGCTACACCTGTATGGGCTGCCGCAGTTTCCTCACGCCGTATGTTGACGAAAACGGCAAGCCGAAATACTACGGCCGCTTCAATCAGGGCGTTGTGACGATCAACCTTGTTGACGTCGCCTGCACCGCGATCGAAAACGGCGGAGACGAGGAAAAATTCTGGGAAACGCTCGACGAGAGACTTGAACTGTGCCACAAAGCGCTGCGCTGCCGCCACGAGCGTCTTGTGGGAACGCTCTCGGACGTGGCCCCGATCCTCTGGCAGCACGGCGCGCTCGCGCGGCTTGAGAAGGGCGAGCCGATCACCAAGCTGCTCTATGGCGGATATTCGACAATATCGCTCGGCTACGCGGGCCTTTGGGAGTGCGTGTACGAGGTCACGGGCAAAAAGCTCACCGAGCCCGAGGGCGAGGAGTTCGGCCTTGAGGTTATGCGCAGACTGAACGCTGCCTGCAAAAAGTGGAAGGAAGCCGAGAATATCGACTACTCGATCTACGGCACTCCGCTTGAGTCGACGACCTACAAGTTCGCGAAATGCCTGCAAAAGCGCTTCGGCATAATCAAGGGCGTGACCGACAAGAACTACATAACCAACTCGTACCATATCCATGTGACCGAACCGATCGACGCGTTCTCGAAACTTGAAGAAGAAGCGCGGTTCCAAGAGCTTTCGCCCGGCGGCGCAATAAGCTACATCGAGGTCCCGAATATGCAGAACAATATCCCGGCTGTGCTTGAGGTCATCAAGTTCCTCTATGACCACATCATGTACGCGGAGCTTAACACCAAGAGCGACTACTGTCAGGTCTGCGGCTATGACGGCGAGATACAGATCGTGAACGACGACGACAAGCTCATCTGGGAGTGTCCGAACTGCCACAACCACGACCAGAGCAAGATGAACGTCGCGCGCCGCACCTGCGGATATATCGGAACGCAGTTCTGGAATCAGGGCCGCACACAGGAAATCAAGGAAAGGGTACTCCATCTGTAATGAATTACTGTGAGATCAAAAATTATGATATAGCAAACGGGGAGGGCGTTCGCGTCTCCCTGTTTGTGTCGGGCTGCACCCACCGCTGCAAGGGCTGCTTCAACGAGATCGCGTGGGATTTTGACGCGGGCGAGCCGTTCACCGAAAAGACCGAGGATATGCTGATAGAAATGCTCAACAAGCCCTATATCAACGGGCTGACGCTGCTCGGCGGCGAGCCGTTCGAGCCGTCGAACCAGCGGCGCCTGACTCCGTTTTTAAGGCGAGTGAGGGAGAGCCTGCCCGAAAAAAATATATGGTGCTACACTGGCTATACCTACGAGACCGACCTGCTCGGCGAGAGCCGCGCCCGCTGCGAATGTACCGACGAAATGCTGTCGATGATCGACGTGCTCGTTGACGGCGAGTTTATCGAGGCCGAAAAAGACATCTCGCTCGCGTTCCGAGGCTCGCGCAACCAGCGGATACTGCGCCTCAAATAACCATGATCGGCGGCTGTATGCCCGCAGAGCGCGGAAGTGCGGAGACGTTCGCTGCTGAACAATAAACGAAAATTATGGAGGAAAGCTATGACCGAGAAGGAGAAAATGCTTAAAGGCAAGTGGCATGACGCGAATTTTGACGAGAGCCTGATCGAGGAACGCCAAAAAGCGGAATCGTGCTGCTTTGAATTTAATATGTCGCGCCCCGGAAGCGGCGAGCAGATTTCGGCTTTGGAAAAACTGCTCGGCGCCGATGTTCCGAAAGGGCTTACCGTGCTTGCGCCGGTTTATTTCGATTACGGCTCGCACACCCGTTTCGGCGAGGGCACATTTGTTAATCACGGCTGCTACTTTATGGACGGCGGCATGATCTATATCGGAAAGAATGTTTTTATCGGCCCTTTTTGCGGATTTTACACCGCGAGCCACCCCATGAATATAGCGGACAGGAACAAAGGACTGGAGAGGGCGCTTCCGATCCGCGTGGGCGACAACTGCTGGTTTGGCGCGAATGTGTCCGTTTTGCAGGGCGTCACTATCGGAAGCGGCTGCGTGATCGCCGCGGGGAGCGTTGTTACGAGCGATTTGCCCGATAACTGTATGGCGGCGGGCGTTCCCGCCGTTGTGAAAAAATATATTGAGCAATAATACCACCTATTTTTGCTCGCCGCTCAGCGGTCGGATGCGCGGATTTGACAAGTTTTAAAGTTTATGTTATAATTATTTTGATTATATGAAATAAGCTGAAAATTTGAAGTTAAAGGAGAAAACAGGATGCGAAAGAGAAGAATTGCCGCGTTTGCCGCGGTTCTGGTTTTGCTCTGTTTCGGCTGCATTTCGGCGTTCGCAACAGCGTTTTATGATGTCCCCGATGATTTCTGGGCCGCGCCTTATATAACGAGCCTCGAGTCCCGCGGGATCGTCTCGGGCTACGGCGACGGAACGTTTTTGCCAAACGCCAACGTCCAGCGGTGCGAGTACGCCAAGATGCTGGTCAACGCCTCGGGGCTTCCCCTTTCAACAGCCCGAACCAGCCCGTACGCGGATCTGAACGTCAACGAATGGTATCTGCCGTATATCAACGCCATAACGGCGCAGATGCCGGGCTATCAGAGCACCACGCCTGGCGACACGCGGATATATTTTAAGCCTGAGGACCCGGCCACCCGCGAGGATGTGACCGTTGCGCTTATTAAGGTGCTTAATTATGATTTGTCGGAATACTACCCGATCAGCGACGCTTTGCTGTCGGATGTGTTCTATGATTATGAGTCGATCCCGAAGCAGGACAGGCCGTATATTGCCGAGGCGGTCAAGAGAGGTTACATAACCGGAACCCAGCAGGGAACATTTGAGGGCTCGGACCCGATCACCCGCTGCGAGGTCTGCGCGGTGCTGTGCAGAGCGTTCCCGGAGGGCGGTACCGCC
Organism: uncultured Monoglobus sp.; assembly: GCA_947625055.1. GTDB lineage: Bacteria > Bacillota > Clostridia > Monoglobales > Monoglobaceae > Monoglobus. The sequence goes on from CANQMT010000007.1 coordinate 41,698, forward strand.
TATGTTGAGCCGCAGAATAATATGCCGGACGAAATCGCGTCCGGCCTTTCTGATTTAAGGGTATATTTTATCAATGTCGGTCAGGGCGACTCGGAATTTATCATCCTGCCCGACGGAAAGACCATGCTGATCGACGCGGGAACGGCGGACCACGGCAATGAGGTGTGCGCCTTCATAAAAGGGCTCGGATATTCGGGCATTGATTATGTTTTGGCGACGCATCCGCACGCCGATCATATCGGCGGCATGCGCGCTGTGCTTGACGGGTTCGCGGTCGGGACATTTTATATGCCCGACGCGCTAAACACCACCAAAACCTTTGAGAACATGCTGGCGAAGCTGCTTGAAAAGCAGATAAACACCGTGCGCGCCGAGGCGGGAATGGTTATCGCGCAGGGCGCGTATACAATTGAGTTCCTGACGCCGCTTAACACCTATGACGATATTAACAACAGCTCGGTCGTGACGCGGATCGCGTACGGCGGCAATGTGTTCCTGTTTATGGGCGACGCCGAGAAGGAAGTCGAAAACGATCTGCTTCGGGCCGCGGGCGGCGATAAGCTTAAGGCGGATGTGCTCAAGGTCGGACATCACGGCTCGTCATCGTCCTCGACACCGCAGTTTTTGAGCGCTGTCCATCCGGCTTACGCGGTTATATCGGTCGGAGCGGGCAACGAGTACGGGCACCCGACCGAAAAGACGTTAAACAATCTGGCAAGCGCGGGCGCGGCGGTGCTCAGGACCGACATCGACGGAACCGTGGGATTCGGCTCAAACGGAAATGGAATTTACAGACTGAATTAAGGAGGGGAGATCATGAAGGGTGTAATTGACAGATTTGAGGGCGAATTCGCGGTCGTCGAGACCGACGGAGGATTTGTGAATGTTCCAAAGGCAAAACTGCCGGCGGAGGCGAAAGAATGTGCCGTTATCAATCTTGACAGTTTTTTGGTTGACAATGGCGCCGAGGCGGAGCGGACGAAAAAGATACGCGGCATGATGGACGAATTATTCGGAAATTGATACCGGTTTTGTCAAGGGTTTTATTGTGAATAATATGTTTTAAATTAATAAACGCTCTATGTTGACAAAATTCAATAAAATATATTGACTTACTGTGCCGATAAGTGGTATAATAATCCTTATGAATAAGCGTTTGATTATTCATAAGGATTATTTGTTTTGGAGTGATATTTTTTGAACAACGGAAGGATTACCCACACTCCCACAGGATTGGCAGATGTGCTTTGTGACGAGTGTGAGCTGAAACTTCGGATAGAGAACAAGGCGATGGAGGTGTTCGGCAGCTTCGATTACAGACCTGTGCGGACGCCCACATTCGAGTATTTTGACGTGTATAACGTGACCACGCCGACGCAGGCGGAGCATATGTTCAAGTTTTTTGACACCAACGGCAGAATGCTGGCGCTTCGGCCCGACATCACGACCTCGGTGGCGAGAATGGTCGCCACAAAGGCGGGCGCGGAGGATTTTCCGATCCGCGTTTCGTACCTCGGCAGCGCGTTCCGCAATGAGGAGAATTTCAGCCAGGCGCGCCAGAGGGAGTTTACCCAGACAGGCGTTGAGCTTATCGGCGAAAGCGGCCCCGCGGCGGACGCGGAGATAATTGAGATCGCGATAAAGACGCTGCTTGAGGCGGGGATAAAGAGCTTCCAGATCGACCTGGGCCAGGTTGAGTTTTTTAAGGGCCTCGTTGAGCAGGCCGGACTTTCGGAAAGCGAGAGCGATATGCTCAGGCGGCACATAAACGACAAGGATTTCATCGCGGTCGAGAACGCCCTTGAGGAGCTTGACGTGACCGGCGACATGCGGCAGAGATTTGTAAGTCTGTCAACCATGTTCGGTGGGATCGAGATCGTGGATAACGCGATCGACGACCGAACGCTGAACCGACGCTCGAAGGACGCATTGATAAATTTAAAAGAGGTGTATTATATCCTGACCCAAAAAGGGCTTGACAAATATGTTTCGTTCGATTTGGGAATGGTACAGAATATCGACTATTACACGGGAATTATTATCCGCGGCTTTACGTACGGCGTGGGTTTCCCGGTGTGCAGCGGCGGACGGTATGACAGTCTGCTGAAAAAATTCGGCAGGGACGTTCCCGCCACCGGAATAGCCGTCGGCGTTGAGAGAGTTCTGGCGACGCTGTATGACGAGAGTTCGGCAGCCGAGAAAAAGAGCGGCAGCGATTACGTCACCGTGGCACTTGCCAAGGGAAGGTTGGCGGAGCTTTCGGTTGACATCTTCGGTAAAATAGGATTTGACGTGGATGAGATCAAGAAAAAGAGCCGCAAGCTTATATTCACTGATGATAAGAACAAGATCAAGTTTATACTGGTGAAGGCCTCGGACGTGCCGACTTACGTTGAGTACGGCGCGGCCGACATGGGAATTGTCGGCAAGGACACGCTGCTTGAAAGCGGCAAAAACCTCTATGAGGTGCTTGACCTCGGGTTTGGAGCCTGCAAGATGGCTGTGGCGGGGCCCGCCGAAATGAAGGAAAATCTCGGCAACCGCAATATTACCCGCGTGGCCAGCAAATATCCCGAGATTGCCCGCGAGTTTTTCCAGAAAGTGAAGGGCAGAACGGTCGATATTATTAAGCTTAACGGCTCGGTTGAGCTCGGCCCGCTTGTGGGTTTATCTGAAGTGATCGTAGATATCGTCGAAAGCGGCAAAACGCTCAAAGAAAACGGCCTCGAGGTGCTTGAGGACGTGTGCGAGCTTTCGGCGCGGCTCGTTGTCAACCGCGTCAGCATGAAGCTCAAGCGCGACAAGATCATGGACATAATCCTCCGCGTTAAGGAGGAGATCGAGAAATGACGATATATCCCGCAATAGATATAATCGGCGGCGAGTGTGTGCGTCTGGTCAAGGGCGACTATTCGCAAAAGACCACGTTCGGCAAAGACCCGGTTGCCGTTGCGAAGGAGTGGGAAAGCTGCGGCGCGGAGTTCATTCATATTGTTGATCTTGACGGCGCCCGGAGCGGAGACATGCCGAACTTTGAGCTCATCTCGGATATAGCCCGCTCGGTGTCATGCAAGGTCGAGGTGGGCGGCGGTATACGCGGCATGGACTGCGCCGAAAAATACCTGAACGCGGGCGTGTACAGAGTGATCATAGGGACCTCGGCGCTGCGCGACCCCGGATTCGTCCGCGAGGCGGTTTTGAAATACGGCGAGCGGATCGCCGTTGGAATTGACGCAAAAGACGGCAAAGCCGCGGTCAGCGGCTGGGAGGACGTCAGCAACATCGGAGCGCTCGAGCTCGCGAAACGCATGGAAGAGATCGGGGTAAGGACGATAATCTACACCGATATTGCCACCGACGGAATGCTCGGCGGCCCAAACCTTGAGGCTATGAGAGAAATGGCCGCGTCGGTCAATATGGATGTTGTGGCCTCGGGCGGCGTCACGACGCTTCGGGATGTTGAGGCGCTAAAAACCGCGGGCGTTCAGGGCGCGATAATCGGCAAGGCTCTTTACACCGGAAGCATCGACCTTCGCGAGGCGATCAAAACAGCGAAATAAATTCTGAAAGGAATGTGAACAATATGGAAATGATAAACGCGGAGTTCATTAAGGACTTAAAATTTGATGACAACGGATTGATCCCCGCGGTGGCGCAGGACAGCGTCAGCGGCGAGGTGCTTATGCTCGCCTATATGAACGAGGAAAGCATTAGGGAAACCTTAAAGACCGGCCACGCCACATATTTCAGCCGCAGCCGCAAGCAGCTCTGGGAAAAGGGCGCGACCAGCGGAAACTATCAGGATGTTGTTGAAATGTATGTTGACTGCGATCAGGATGCGGTCGTGCTCAAGGTAAAGCAGACCGGCAACGCCTGTCACACCAACAATCATTCCTGCTTCTACCGCAGGGTGAAGGAGGGCAAGCTTGAGGAGATCCCCACCGGGACCGCCGCCAAACCCGGCATACTTTATGACGTTTACAACGTTATCGTGGACAGGGTAAAAAATCCCAAAAAGGGATCATACACCAATTATTTGTTTGACAAGGGCATTGACAAAATGCTCAAAAAGGTGGGCGAGGAGGCCTCCGAGGTCATTATCGCGTCCAAGAATTACGTAAAGTCCGAGGTGCAGTACGAGACAGCCGACCTTTTGTACCACCTGTCGGTGGTGCTGGTCGAGGAGGGCCTCACCTGGGACGATATATTTGTTGAGCTGCAAAAAAGATATAAATAAAAATAAAGAAAAAAGCAAAAAATTTTAGGAGGTAATGAAAATGATTGGAATTGAGCATATTTGTATCTGCGCGCATGACACGGCGGCGCTTAAAGACTGGTACATGGACATGTTCGGTTGGAAGGTTGTGTATGACAACGGCAAGGGAACGTTCTTCCTCAAGGCCGACGACGGCGGAATGATCGAGTTCCAGCGTTCCGACATCAAGGGTTCAAAGCAGGATATGAAGGCGACGGGCATCCGCCATATCGCGATCTCGGTCGACGATTTTGACGGCATGGTTGAGAAGCTCAAGGGCGCGGGAGTCAAGGTCCTGATAGACGCGGCGGTCAGCGCCAAGGGTATTGGCACAATGTATTTTGAGGATCCCGACGGCAATATTCTGCACATAATTCACAGAGTTACGCCTCTTTAAAGTAAGCGCTGAAGAAAAGATCGGCAGGCGATAAACCGCCTGCCGAATTGTTAATTGATATGAGGCTGCATTATGGAGATCAGAGAATATACCTCGGCGGAGCTCGGAAAGCTCAGCATAGACGAGCTTAAGGAGCTTGCCGCCGACATAAGGCAATTTATACTGAAAGCAGTGTCCAAAAACGGAGGTCATCTTGCTTCGAATTTGGGCGTTGTTGAGCTGACCATAGCCCTGCACAGAGTTTTTGACATAAACGGCGGCGACAGCATAGTGTGGGATGTGGGCCACCAGAGCTACACCCACAAGATCCTGACCGGCAGAGGGGACAGGTTCGCCAGGCTCAGAAAGCTCGGCGGGCTCAGCGGGTTCCCCAAATTTGAAGAGGACAAGCGCGACACGTTCAACACGGGCCACAGCTCGACCTCGATCTCGGCGGCGGCGGGAATTGCCAAGGCCAACTGCCTGCGCGGGATTAAGGCGAAAAGCATCGCGGTGATAGGCGACGGCGCCATGACCGGCGGAATGGCTTATGAGGCGCTTAACCACGCGGGGCATAACACCAAAAATTTAATAATAATCTATAATGATAACGACATGTCGATTTCAAAGAACGTGGGCGGCGTTTCGCGCGCGATGAAACGCCTGCGCAACGCCAACAAGTATTTGAAATTTAAAGACGAGTTCAAGACTGCTCTCGACAATATTCCGGTTGTGGGCGAGCCGACAAAAAAAGGCTTGATCAAAGTCAAAACCGATATTAAAAATATGGTCGTGGACGGAAACGCGATGTTTGAGAGCATGGGCTTTTCGTATCTCGGACCGGTGGACGGCCACGATTTCGAGAGGCTCATAGCCGTGCTTAAATACGCGAAAAATAAAACGAAGCCCGTGTTTATCCATGTCTGCACCAAAAAAGGCAAAGGCTATAAGCCCGCGGAGCAGGAGCCCGATCTGTATCACGGCGTGGGCAGCTTTGACATAAAGAGCGGCAAGCTGTTCAAGTCGTCAAAAAGGGAGAGCTGGTCCAAATGCTTCGGTCGCACTCTGTGCGGGCTGGCGGACGAAAACGAGAAGATCGCGGCAGTTACAGCGGCCATGCCCGACGGAACGGGCCTTTCGCGGTTCGCGGAAAAATTCCCCGATCGCTTTTTCGACGTCGGGATCGCCGAGCAGCACGCGGTCACTTTTTCGGCAGGCTTGGCGCGGGCGGGAATAATCCCGGTTTTCGCGGTGTATTCCACCTTTCTTCAAAGGGCGTATGACCAGATCCTGCACGACGTGTGTCTGCAAAATCTGCACGTCGTTTTCGCGGTTGACCGCTCGGGCCCGGTTGGAAGCGACGGAGAGACGCATCAGGGTGTTTATGACATATCGTATTTTTCGCATATGCCGAACATGAGGATATTATCCCCCGCGATTTGCGAAGATATGGAGCCCATGCTGAAAAGCCTGATAGACGGCGGCGGGCCGTGCGCACTGAGATACCCCCGCGGCGCCGCCTGCACGGCGGATGATTATGACGCGGAGATCCCACGGCTCACGCCCGACAAATGCGCGGAGCCGAGAGTGATTGTTTCCGCGGACAGGCCCGACGTTCTGATCGTCTCGACGGGCGTCATGCTCAAAAACGCGCTGGGGGCGGCGAGGATTTTGGAGGATAAGGGCTATTCCGCGGCGGTTGCCGACGCGGTCTGCTTAAAGCCCTTTGACCCGGCGCCCGTGAAGGATATGGCGGACAAGGCGAAAATCGTGGCCTCGGTTGAAAACAATGTTATAAACGGAGGCTTCGGGCGGCTTTTGGAGGACGCTCTTGACAAAAAGATATTGAAGCTGGCATATCCGGACGAGCCGGTTTGCCAGGGAAAGGTGGCCGAGTTAGAGGAACGCTACGGCCTTTCGGCGGACAGGATCGCGGAGAGGATAGAGAAGCGGCTTAAACAGATATGAGCGAGAGACTTGACAATTATTTGGTGAAAAACGGATTAATTGAAACGCGGAGCAAAGCGCAGTCCGTGATCATGGCGGGCTGCGTGTATGTTGATGACCAAAGGGCTCTGAAGGCCGGCCAGGCCGTGAAGGGCAATGAAAAAATCGAGGTGCGCGACAACTCACTGCGCTATGTGAGCCGCGGCGGGCTCAAGCTTGAAAAGGCGATGAGCGCGTTTTCGATAAATCTTGAGGGAAAGGTGTGCATGGACATTGGCGCGTCCACCGGCGGCTTTACCGATTGTATGCTGCAAAACGGCGCGGCGAGGGTTTACTCGATCGACGTGGGCTACGGACAGCTCGCGTGGAAGCTCCGGTGCGACGAGCGGGTCGTGAATTTGGAGCGCACCAACTTTCGGTATGTGACAAAAGCCGAGGTGCCCGAGGAGATAGATTTTTTTTCGGTCGATGTGTCTTTTATTTCGCTTGGGCTTATTCTGACGCCCGCCTATGAGCTTTTAAAGGAAGGCGGCTCGGCTGTCTGCCTTATCAAGCCACAGTTTGAGGCAGGACGCGAAAAGGTCGGCAAAAAGGGCGTCGTGCGCGATAAGAGCGTTCACCGCGAGGTGATCGAAAAGGTGTTTGAAATAGCGAAAGACACGGGGTTCAGGGTGCTCGGACTTGACTTTTCGCCCATAAAGGGGCCCGAGGGCAATATAGAGTATCTGATGTATATTGAAAAAAGCTCCGGCGAGAGCCGTGATTTGGATATAACCGAGGTTGTGGAAAATTCGCACGAATTGGATTGATTTTTTATGAAGAAGATCGCTTTGATACCTAATATATTTAAGGATAAGGATTGCAAAGAGACGATAAATCTTATTAACTACTTAAAAAAATTCGACTGCGCGCTGCTGATTGAGCGCGAGTTTGAGCCTTATCTCAGGGCCGTATGCGGGGCCGAGGGCGTTAAGGCAGAGTTTGACGAGCGCGAAAAGGTGTTCTCCGGCGCGGAGCTGCTCATCGCGCTGGGCGGCGACGGAACGATCATCGAGGCCGCAGTGGACGCGGCGAAATACGCCTTGCCGATAGTCGGCGTGAACATGGGGCACCTGGGCTTTCTCGCCAGAATTGAAAAGGGCTGCTACGGCCCGCTTGAGCCGATCATTAACGGCAGCTTCGGCGTGAACCGCTGCATGATGCTCGATATTGAGATCGTCGGCGGCGACGGAAGCGTGATCGAGAGGCACACGGCGCTTAACGACCTTATTGTCAGCGGCGAGGATTATAAAATGGTAACTGTCGGCGTCAGCGTTAACGGGAACGCGATGAGCGAGTATTCGGCTGACGGAATAATCGCGGCGACTGCTGTGGGGTCTACGGCCTACTCGCTGTCGGCGGGCGGCGCCGTTATGCACCCCGAGGTTGACGCTATGATAATAACCCCTATCTGTCCGCACACGCTCAAGGCGCGCTCGGCGGTCATACCGGCGGACAGGGTCATCGAGATCTCGTGCCTCGAGCCGTATCGCTGCGGCGCGGTGGTCAGAGCGGACGGAAAGATGATATACAAGATAAAAAAGGATCATGAGAGGGTCAGGATCAAAAAGTCGGAGTACAGCACATTGCTTGTCAAGCTTGACGACCCCACATTCTTTGACGTGCTGAGAAATAAATTGTCGGATTGATTGATAGTTTGAGGTGAGAATATGTTAACCGAGCTTGAGATAAAAAACGTGGCGATCATCGAACATGTGAATATTGAATTCGGCGGCGGCTTCAACGTGATGACCGGCGAGACCGGAGCGGGAAAGTCCATTCTGATCGACTCGCTGAACATGGCTCTGGGCGGCAGAACGCCGCGCGATCTGATACGCAGCGGCGCCGAGTACGCGTTCGCGCAGGCGGTCTTTGAGGTCGGCGGAGCGGCGGCTGAAAAGCTCGGCGAGCTTGAGATCGAGCCGGAGGACGGAATGGTTATTCTGTCAAGGCGGCTGTCGGCCTCCGGAAAGAGCGTGTGCCGCGTGAACGGCAGGATAATCCCGTTGTCGGTGGCGCGCGAGATCGGCGAGCTGCTGCTCACCATTCACGGCCAGCTTGACAATCAGGCGCTGCTTGTGCCGTCAAAGCACAGGGGATTTGTGGACGAGTTCGCGGGGAACGCGGCAGAGCGCGAGGCTTACGCCAATGCGTTCTGTGAGTATTCCGATTTGGTTGACAAATACGAGGAGCTGTCCCGCGCCGAGACCGACAAGGAGCGGCGGGCGGAGCTGCTTAAATTCCATATTGACGAGATCGAGGCCGCGGCGCTTAAGCCGGGCGAGGAAGAGGAGCTGAACCTGAGATTTGAGTTCCTTGAAAATTCAGAAAAAATAATGAGCGGCGTGTATGAGGCTTACAGTGGGCTGTACGGCGACGAGTCGATGAGTTCGGCCTATGATATGCTCAGCGGAGCCGCGAGGTCACTTGAGGATGCCGCGGATTATGATCCGAAGCTCAAGGGCTATTACGAGACGATAAGCTCCGCGCTCGCGGATATCGACGACGTGACGCGCGATTTAAAGTCATACATTGACCACGCGGAGTTTGAACCCGGCGAGATCGACGCGGTCCAGGAGAGGCTTGCGCTCATATCGGATTTGAAGCGAAAATTCGGCTGCGCCGACGTTAAGGAAATTATCGCTTACGGCGAACGCTGCGCCGGGGAGCTTGAAAAGATAGAAAATCTGGACGAGGAATTGTCGGCGCTGGGGCGTGAGATCGAGACGGCGCGGCAGCGCACCGAGGAGGCAGCCGAAAGGCTTACCGAGACGCGCCGCGCGGCGGGAGTCGAACTGTCGAAGCGAATTATGGGCGAGCTTTCGGAGCTTGACATGAGCAAGGTCGTGTTCGCGGCGGAGATAAGACCCGCGGACTTTACGATAAACGGCGGAGACGATATTGAATTTCTCATTTCCACCAACCCGGGCGAAAACTTAAAGCCGCTCAGCAAGATCGCCTCGGGCGGCGAGATGTCGCGCATAATGCTGGCGATCAAGTCGGTGCTGTCGAAGGGCGACATAGTTGACACGCTGATCTTTGACGAGATCGACACCGGAGTGAGCGGCAGAGCCGCGCAGCGCATATCCGAGAAGATATGCAAAATTTCCCGCGAAAAGCAGGTGCTGTGCATAACTCATCTGGCGCAGATCGCCTCAATGGGAGACAGGCATTATCTTATCGAAAAGAGCAGCAGCGACAGCGAGACCACCGCACGGGTGCGGCTGCTTTCGGAGGCGGAGCGGCGCGATGAGCTGTCGCGCATAATCGGGGGCGTGTCCGTGACCGACACCACCCGCAGAGCGGCGGCCGAAATGCTGGCTCAGGCCGAGAGCTTAAAGCGCAGCGGCGGGAATTAATGGCCGCTATTGACACGGAGTGAAAAATATATTATAATGTTAACTTGTGAGTAATTTCGGTTTTGCGAGGTGAACTGACACATGGAACAGACGGGATATGTCGTTTCCGCTTCGGGCGGAGCGGCCAAGGTCCGCGTTGACAGAGAGTCGGCATGCGGCGGCAACTGCGTGAGCTGCAAGGGCTGTCCGTCAAGCGCGGTCATCGTGGATGTTGATAATAATCTCGATCTTAAAAAGGGCGATGTTGTGACTCTCTATGAGGACACAAAAAAGGTGCTGCGCTACGCCGCGATAGGCTACGGGCTTATGGCGGTGCTGCTTGTCGTCGGAGCCGTGCTCGGTTTCATGCTGACGCACAGAGACATAATGGCGCTGGTCGGCGCCGCGGCGGCGCTGCTTATCGGCTTTGTCGTTGTCAAACTGTTTTTTAGAAACGCCGACACAAGCTTTAAGGTGACGGAGATAAAAAGCAGAGCCGAGACGGAGGATGCGAGCTGACATGAATATTTTTGACGATCCGAAGAGAATAACCGTGGTCACGGGCCACTTCGGCAGCGGCAAGACCGAGTTCGCTTTAAACTATGCGCTGTTTCTGGCGGAGTCGGGCAAGGAGGTCATGATGATTGATTTTGACATCGTGAACCCCTATTACCGCACCAAGGACGCGGAAAAATATTTAAACAGCCGCGGTATTGAGGTGATCGCGCCCGAGTTTGCCAATTCGAACATAGAGACGCCGACGCTTCCGCCCGAGATTTTAAGGGCGTTTGCCGACAAGTCAAAGTATATCGTCTTTGACGTGGGCGGTGACGAGGACGGCGCGACGCCGCTGGGCGTTTATTACGAGTATTTTAAGCGCGAGGACTATAACATGTTTTTCGTGCTGAACGAGCGCAGAATGCTGACCCGTGACGTCGAGGGAGCGTATGAGATATATTCCGAGATACTGCGCGTCTCAAGACTCAGGTTCACGGGGATAGTGAACAACACGCACCTTATGGGATTTACCGACCGCGATGTTGTCGCGGCGGGAGAGCGGCTGGCGGAGGAGTTTTCGGAAAAGGTCGGTCTGCCCGTTGTCTGTACCTGCGTGAGCAGGGCGGCGCTCGAAAAAATCGGCGGAATTGATAATTCAAAGAGCAAAATATTCCCTATCAGCCTCTTTGTGGGCCCGGGATTTGAAAATAAAGCAAACTAAACGGAAAGAAGGAGAATAAATGGCAAAAGTTATTATAAACCAGGAGCGGTGCAAGGGCTGCGGCCTGTGCACGTCCGTCTGTCCGAAGAAGATTATTGTGACAGATATGGATGTTCTGAATGACAAGGGCTACCGCCCGGCCAAGGTCACTGAGCCGGATAAGTGCATCGGCTGCGCGTTCTGCGCCACCATGTGCCCCGACTGCGTGATAACGATATTGAAGTAAAGGAGTAATTTTAAAAAATGGCAAAAGTTTTAATGAAAGGCAATGAGGCGCTGGCCGAGGCCGCCATGCGCTGCGGATGCAGATTTTTCTTCGGCTATCCTATAACGCCTCAGACCGAGCTTGCCGCTTACATGGCAAAAATGATGCAGAAAAACGGCGGAACCTTCCTTCAGGCGGAGAGCGAGGTTGCCGCGATCAATATGGTATACGGCGCCGCCGGCGCGGGAGCGAGAGTCATGACCTCGTCGTCAAGCCCCGGCATCAGCCTCAAGCAGGAGGGAATTTCGTACATAGCGGGCGCAGATCTGCCCTGTCTTATCGTGAACATAGTCCGCGGCGGCCCCGGCCTCGGCGGAATTCAGCCCGCCCAGTCCGACTATTTCCAGGCCACAAAGGGCGGCGGCCACGGCGATTATCATCTGCTTGTATTCGCGCCATCCTCGGTGCAGGAGCTGGCAGACATGACCTCGCGCGCGTTTGACAAGGCCGACGAGTACAGAATGCCGGCCATGATCATGGGCGACGGCATGCTTGGCCAGATGATGGAGCCGGTGGAGTTCAAGGACTTTGTCGATCCCGCATCTCTGCCCGAAAAGCCCTGGGCCACCACGGGCACCGGAATGAAGCGCAAAAAGAACATAATAAACTCGCTCTATCTCACGCCCGAGGAGCTTGAATATCTCTGCGTGGAGCGCGAGAAGCGCTATGACAAGATCAGGGCGACCGAGGCTCTGTGCGAGGAGATCGACACCGAGGACGCCGATATAATCATCGCGGCCTACGGCACGATCGCCAGAGTCGCAATGTCGGCGGTGCAGGAGGCGAGAGCCAAGGGCATCAAGGCGGGCCTCATCAGGCCGATAACGCTGTGGCCGTTCCCGACCGAAGCGTTCGCCAAGCGCGCCGAGACCGCCAAGTGCTTCCTCAGCGTTGAGATGAGCATGGGCCAGATGGTCGAGGATGTGCGCCTTTCGGTAAACGGCAAAAAGCCGGTTTACTTCTACGGCAGAACGGGCGGCATGGTGCCCGAGCAGGATGCCATTGTGGCCGAAATCGAAAAATGTCTTAAAAACTCGTAGTCAGGAGATGAAAATATATGGAAAAAATATTTGACAGACCCCATTCGCTCAGCGATTTTGTGCTTTCCTACTGCCCCGGCTGCACGCACGGAATCATTAACCGTCTGGTCGCCGAGGTCGTTGACGAGATGGGTCTTGAGGGAAAGACCGTAGGCGTTTGCCCCGTTGGATGCAGCGTTACGGCGTATAACTTTTTTGAATTTGATATGCAGGAGGCCGCCCACGGCAGAGCTCCGGCGGTCGCGACGGGAATTAAGCGCGTTCACCCCGATCACCTTGTGTTCACATATCAGGGCGACGGCGATCTCGCGGCGATCGGAACCGCGGAGACAATTCATTCCGCGGCCAGAGCCGAGAACATCAGCATAATTTTTGTTAACAACACTATCTACGGCATGACTGGCGGACAGATGGCGCCCACCTCGCTTGTGGGTCAGGTCACGCAGACCACGCCCTTCGGCAGAAAGGTTGAAAATCAGGGCTACCCCATTCATGTGTCCGAGATGGTTTCCACATTAAAGGGCGCATGTTATGTTGAGCGCGTGTCGGTTGACAGCGTTCCGAACATCAAAAAGACGAAGGCCGCTATCCGCAAGGCGTTTGAGTGCCAGATGGCGGGCAAGGGCTTCTCGCTTGTCGAGGTGCTTTCGACCTGCCCCACCAACTGGGGAATGTCGCCGATCGAGGCGCTTGAGAGGATACGCACCGAAATGATGCCCGAGTTCCCCTTGGGCGTTTATAAAGACTGTACCGAAAGCGGAGGTGTCAGATAATGTATGAACAGATCGTAATAGCGGGCTTTGGCGGTCAGGGAGTGCTGTTCGCCGGAAAAATATTGGCGTATATGGGAATGGACACGGGCAAGGAGCTTTCGTGGCTCCCGTCATACGGCCCCGAGATGCGCGGCGGAACCTGCAACTGCAGCGTTATCATCGCCGACAGCCAGATAGGTTCGCCCATAATTCAGCGTCCCGACGCGCTGATCGTTATGAACAAGCCCTCGCTTGAAAAATTTGTTGACACGGTAAAGCCCGGCGGCGTTATCGTGCTTGACAGCTCTCTCATCGACACCAAGGTGGAGCGCGGCGACGTAACGGTCGTGTATATCCCCGCGATGAAGATAGCCGAGAGCGCGGGCGCGGGAACATTGGGCAACATGGTAATGGCGGGCGCGTATATGAAGGCGAGGGAGGACATGTTTGATGTCGACGACCTTTACAAGAGCGTTAAGGAGCATACTCCCGCAAAAAGAGCCAATCTTGCCGAAAAAAATATTGAGCTTATAAAGGCGGGTTACGAGTTTAAGCAATGCTGATTTCAATTTCGGACTTAAACAAAAGCTTTGGCGAAAATGAAATATTGAAAAACATCAATTTGACCATAGAGGACGGAGGCCGCTATGGTCTTATTGGCGTTAACGGGGCGGGAAAATCGACCCTGCTCAATATAATAATGGGCGAGCTTGACTATGACTCGGGCGAGCTTTACCGCGCGCCCGGCCTCACGATAGGCTATCTTAAGCAGAACAGCGGACTTGACCGCGGCTCGACCATAATACGCGAGATGCGGAACGTGTTTTCGGAGTTGCTGAAGGCCGAAGACGATCTGCGCCGCCTTGAGGAGCGGATGCGGAGCGTCGGCGGGCACAACTCAAGCGATTACAAAAGCCTTATGGCCGAGTATGCCAAAAAACAGGCGTGGTTCGAGAGCCGCGACGGGTATAACATAGACGTCCGAATAAAGACGGTTTTAAACGGCATGGGCTTTTCGGACAAGGATCTCGACACCGAGATCTCCACACTGTCGGGAGGCGAAAAGACGAGGCTGGCCATAGCCTCGCTGCTGCTTGAGGAGCCGTGCCTGCTCATTCTTGACGAGCCCACCAACCACCTTGATTTTAAGACGCTCGAATGGCTTGAGAATTATTTGGTGAACGACTACAAGGGCGCGCTGCTCATTGTCAGCCACGACAGATATTTTCTGGATGTGACGGTTGAAAACATGCTCGAGCTTGAGCGGCGGAAGCTTTACAGCTACAAGGGCAACTATTCAAAATACACCGGACTCCGCGCCGAGCGCATAGCTCTTTGGCAGAAGGAGTATGAGGCCCAGCAGCTTGAGATCGAAAAAATGCGCACCTATGTTGAAAAGAACATTACCCGCGCCTCGACCTCGGCGAGCGCCAAGTCAAGGGTGAAGGCGCTTGAGAACATGGAAATAATCGAAAAGCCCGACGCCGAGATAAAGCCGATCAAGCTCAAGTTTGAGATAACCAAGGAGCCGTACAAGGACGTGCTGACCGCGAGCAGCATCGACATTTCCGTGGGCGAGCCGCCGTTGACTCTGCGCGAAAACATAAGCTTCAGCCTGAAGCGTGGAGAGAAGGTCGCGCTGATAGGCGACAACGGAATAGGCAAGTCGTCGTTTTTAAAAACCCTGCTCGGGATCAATCCGCACAAGGAGGGCAAGATCGTGTGGGGAAGAAACACCACGGTCAGCTATTACGAACAGGAAAATCTGAACCTTGACCCAGACAAGCTCGCGATAGACGAGCTGTGGGATCGTTTCCCGCGGCTCCCCGAGGCGAGGATACGCGGAGTTCTGGGCAGCGTGAGGCTGAGCAAGGACGACGTTTACAAGCCGGTTAAGGTGATAAGCGGCGGGGAGAGGGCAAAGCTGGCGTTTTGTATCATCATGCTTGAAAAATCAAACGTGATTTTGTTTGACGAGCCCACAAACCACCTTGACTTACCGTCAAAGGAAGTGCTGGAACAGGCCATGAGCGAATATCCGGGCACGCTGCTTTTCGTGTCCCACGACAGATATTTGCTGAATAAAGTCCCCACAAAAATTGTGGAGATGACAGCGGACGGGATGACGGTATATGACGGAAATTTTGACTATTACAAGAAGCGCCGCGAGTGGCTAAGGCAGCGCGAGGCGGAGAATAAGCCCAAGGCTCCCGAAAAGCCCGCGCCCAAACAGGCGGGCAGCGGCGGCCACCGTTCAAAGGAGCAGCGCAGGGCCGAGGCGCAAAGAAAGCAGAGGATTTCCGAGCTTGAGCGGCTTATCGCCGAAACAGAGGAGCGCCTGAGCGAGATTGAAATTGAAATGACAAAGGAAGAGATTTTCTCGGACTACGAGGCAATGAACGGTCTTACGACCGAAATGCAGGATAAAAACGAATGTCTTGATCAATATTACGCCGAGTGGGAAGAACTTCAGGAATAAACAGCCGAAGGCAATGTGCCCTCGGCTGTTTTCAGGTTTATTTTTTATTTGAGTATTTCCGCAACCTTGGCGAACTGTGGCTTTAAGGCTTGGTAGATGCCGCGGTATACGGGGAAGTATTTTTTGTAGGTCTCAACGTTTTCGGGGATCGGCTTTATCGTGTCCTTAACGCTGATCACGGCCTCGCAGGCCTCGGGAACGCTCTTGTATATTCCCGCGCCGACCGCCGCGAGCAGCGCGACGCCGAGCGCCGGGCCCTCGGAAACGTTTATCGTGTTGATGTCGCAGTCAAACATGTCGGCCTGCATCTGGCGCCACAGCTTGCTCTTGCCGCCGCCGCCCGACGCGCGCACCTCGGAGGTGTCAACGCCCATGCCGCGGATTATGTCAAGGCAGTCGTTCAGACTGTAAGCAACGCCCTCCATGACGGCGCGCAGCATATCGTATTTATTGTGCCGCGCCGACAGACCGAAGAACACGCCTTTCGCCGCCGGGTCGTTTATCGGGCTCCTTTCGCCCATCATGTAGGGCAGATAAATAAGGCCCTCGCAGCCGGGAGCAACCTTGGCGGCCTGCTGATCCATTATGTAATACGGATCGGCGCCCATGCCCTCGGCGGCGTCCATTTCGGCGTGACAGAAATTGTCGCGGTACCACTTGAGCGACAGGCCCGCGCCCTGGGTGCAGCCCATAACGTGCCACTTTCCGGGAACCGCGTGGCAGAGGATATGCATTCTGCCGCCCTTGTCGATCTCAAGATTGTCCATGTGGGCGAACACAACGCCCGAAGTGCCGATCGTGGATGAGATAATTCCGGGCTTTACTATTCCGTTGCCCACGGCGCCCGCGGCCTGGTCGCCCGCGCCGCCCACAACGATCGTGCCCTCCTTGAGGCCGCTCAGTTCCGCTGCCTCGGCGTGGACTGTGCCGGTGACTTCGCACGACTCATACATTTTGCCGAGCAGGTTCTTGTCAATGTTCAGCTTTTCGAGTATCTCGTCTGACCAGCAGCGGTTTTTAATGTCCATGAGCTGCATTCCGCTGGCGTCCGACACCTCGGTGGCGAACTCGCCGGTCAGCTTGTATCTTATGTAATCCTTGGGAAGCAGGATCTTCGCGGTTTTGGCGTAAAGCTCGGGCTCGTTTTTCTGAACCCACAGGATTTTTGCCGCCGTGAAGCCCGTTATCGCAGGGCTGCCGGTTATCTCGATCAGCTTGTCTCTGCCAATCTTTTCGGTCAGCTCGTCGGCCTCGGCGGTGGTTCTCTGATCGCACCAGATGATAGACTTGCGCAGCACGTTTCCGTCCTTGTCAAGCATAACAAGGCCGTGCATCTGGCCCGAAAGACCAACGCCCTTGATGTCGGTCGGGTCAACGCCCGACATCTCGATAACAGCCTTGACGCTCGAATATGTGGCGTGCCACCAGTCCTCGGGGTCCTGCTCCGCCCAGCCTATCTTCGGCTGATAGAGCGGGTATTCCACAAGATAGCTCGCCATTACCGTGCCTTTTTCGTCGAACAGAACCGTTTTAGTGCCGCTGGTTCCGATATCGACGCCTACAACATATCTCATTTCAAACACTCCTTTATAGTTTAAACTTTGTTTTCCGATATAAATATAACACATCGGGTTACGTTTTGCAATAATTTTAGCAATAAAAATTGATTTTATCGGTCACAAAAAACTTTTTCCATTCAATGCAGATCAAAAAGAACTGGGCCGATATGAATTCAAGCAGCTCGTTTAATTCTTTTTGCGGAATATTGCTTCCGTTGCTTGCGAGTACGCAGCCGCCGGAGCTTGTAAGCCATACTTTTGTGCTGTTAGGTCCGGGTTTGCCTTTTGCGATATGCACATGAATCGGTTCGCCGAATTCGTTAGACCAAAAGAATATTTTGTAACCGCTTACTGTAAACAGATTAGGCAATGTTAATACCTCCGCTCGCTGCATATTTGTATAACAGATGCGCGTTGCTGTGCAGCAAATTTTCAAAAATTTCTATTTCGCTGTCAGAATATCCGTTTTTGTATATCCAATTGTAATCGGGAAGCTCGCATCTGGCAGAGTCAAATCCGTTATCCGTAGGCCGTTCAAAATGTACAAGCACTTTTTGCTTTCCGTCATCATCAATGATCTGCGAGTGGACGATTTCCGTTTCGTCAGAGAGAGTCATGTAAGGATACATCATAATTATCAACCTCCGTTATGCTTGTATTATATCATATTATTTTCATCAAATCAATATCCGAATTAAATTAAACGGGAACGCATATGTTTTATTATATCGTGCTTGGAGGTGGTTTTATGAAATGGCTCAGGGGCGCGGTGATGATCGGGCTTTGTTATCTTATCCTGTGCCTCGGCATGAGCCCCGAAAGGTGCATGGCCGCGGCTGCCGAGGCGCTGAGCTTGTGCGTGTCTTCGGTGATCCCCGCGCTGTTCCCGTTTTTTGTGTGCAGCTCGCTGCTGGTGGCTCTCGGCGGGGCCGAGATCTGCGGCAGGGCGCTCAGCGGAATTATGCGTCCGGTGTTTAAAGTCGGCGGTTCGGGAGCGCTGGCATTGGTGCTGGGGATAGTCAGCGGATATCCGGTCGGCGCGGGCTGCGCTGCGGAGCTCTATAACTCCGGCAGGATCTCAAAGGCGGAGGCGGAGCGGCTCTTGGGTTTTTGCAACAACTCGGGGCCGCTGTTTATAATCGGCACAGTCGGCTTCGCGTTAAGCGGAAGCGCCCGCCTCGGCGGAATTTTGTATTTGATCCACATCGCCTCGGCTCTCGCGGCGGGCGTTATTCTGGCGCGGATCGTTAGGGATGAGGCTCCGGTGATAACTCCCGGGATCAGCGAGGAGAAAAAACCGCCCGCGGCGCGTCTGGCCTCGGCCTTCGGGAACGCCGTGTCAAAAGGCGTTATAACAGTTTTAAACGTATGCGGATTTGTGGTGTTTTTCAAGGTGCTTGAGCGCGCGCTTCCGGATTTCGGCGGCAGCGTGTTCCTGAATCCGCTGCTTGAGATTACCGGCGGTATTGCAGAGCTTTCAAAAACCGCTCTCGCGCCGTCGCTTAAATTTTCGCTTATTTCAATGTTTCTGGCGTTTTCCGGACTTTCGGTGTTTTTTCAGACCTCATCTATCCTTGAGGGAAGCGGACTTTCGATGAAGTATTATGTTGTGGGAAAACTCATCCACGGCTTACTGGCGTTTTTGATCTCAATGGTAGTTTTGCCGCTTTTAGGCGTCGGCGCAGGCTGGGCGGGCGCTTTTGTCCCGGGCCCGGATATGTCCGAGTATTCAATGTACCTCTACGCCATGCCCGATCTTGACATTAAGCGGTACCTGATTTTGGTCGCGGGCGAGATAGTCTGGTGCGGGCTTATCGTGGGCGGACTGTGGCTCGCCGCGAAGCTTATTCCGGAAAGCGATTGACATATTGAGGGCCGTGTGATAAAATCGAGATCATAAACAGAAACATTGAAGGGAGCGAACCCTATGAGCAGCAAGTGCGAGGAATGCGCGTATTACGATTATGACGAGGATTACGAGGAGTATGTCTGCGCGGCGGATATGGACGAGGACGATATGGCGAAAATAATGTCGGGACGGTACAGGGAGTGTCCCTTTTACCGTCCCGGCGATGATTATCTTATTGTCAGGAAACAGAACTGAGTCAGCTCAGATCATACATTTTCATGGTTTCCTTATCTCGGTACTCGTGCTTTTCATAGTAGCCGATCAGATTTTTGTTTTCGTCTCTTAGGGCCACCATGTATACGTCCTTGTTTTCCTTGGCGTTGTGGAAGGTATAAACTAGGTCTTTGCCGCTGTCCGATTTAAAGCGGCCTACTACTTTTTTGATCGCCTCGCGCGATTTGGGGCTGTGGCAGTCGAGCACGCTTCTGCCGACCAGAGCCGCTCCGCCGTGCTTTGCGTAACGCTCCGCGGCGGCGGGATTCATATAGATTATCGTGTGCCGCGTGTCGCAGACAACGACCGCGCATCTGTCTTGGTCGATTATGCTTTTGAAGTATGGTAATAGGTTCATGTTGTCTCCTTTCGGGTTGATTTTTTAAAATATTTCTTCGTCTCCGTCCGCGGAGGCGGTTTTATTCTATTGTCACGGTTCTTGTCTCGCCGTCCCATGAGACTGCGCGGTCTAAGGCTTCGCTCACCGCGCGGAGCGGCACCATTGTGAAGTCTCCGTCAAGCTCAGCGGGAGCGTCAAGAGTGATTTTTTCATCGTTTTTCAGCATTGTGTCGTCATCTATTTTAAGAATTATCGTGTCATCGCCGTTTGAGGCGGTGACTGTTTTTGTCTCTCCGTTCCATTCGACCCCGCAGCCAAGCGCCTCGAACACGGCACGCATCGGAACCAGCACACGGTCGTTCACTATCACGGGCGGTTTTTCAAACTCTGGCTCCGCGCCGTCGATAAAGACGTGCACGGCGGTTTTGAAGCCGATCTCATAGTCAACGCTGTCAAGCTCCGCGCCGCCCGAAAGCTTTTTCACCGTCAGGGTGTGCCGTCCGGGAGTCAGAACGTCGCCGCTTAATGTGAAAGAGTATGGCGGATAGCTGCTCTCGAAAACATCCTCGCCGTCGATCAGATATTTTACGGTGAGGTAAAGCGCTTTCGGCTCATAGGCGTAGGCGGAAAGGTTGAGCGGAGTTTCAAATTCCGTATCATTCATCTCGACAAACTCAACCGGAGAGCTGCCGGGATATCCGAGAATGAAGGGCGGCTTGTTCACCGCCTGCTTCACAGCGGCTGACAGCACAGGCACGTCGGCAAGACGGTACTGATAATAGTCGCTGTCAACATTGCGGTTAAAGCAGACATATATTTTGATCTCGGGATAAACGCGGGGAAGCTCGTAATAATAGCGTCTTAGCTGCTGCTCGGCCCAGTTTACGAACTCCATGCCGTTTTTGTAATCGGGTCTGCCAGGCGTCTCGCCGAAGCCGACGCTGCCTTCGGTGATAATATACGGTTTTGTTATGCCGCGGCTTTCCATATAGTCGATAAGTGCTTTTGCGCCGATAACCGCGTTGCTGTAGTCTCCGGCTACGAACGATACGCTGTTCGAGTAGCCCGTCTGTTTCGGGTCGCCCTGAAAATAAGGCATTACGTAAAGGCTCATACCTATCCAGTCAACATACTCGTCACCCGGGTAGTAGTCGATCAGCCGCAGATTTACCGAGCCCACGTTGTTGGGCGGCCACACCACCGCGATATTATCCTTGGTGTGGGCGTAGTCCGCGACGTAGCGGAAAAGCTCAACGAAATTGTCAGGATCGGTGAAATTGTCGTTTATGTTAAACTCTTTCGCGAATACCAGCAGCACATCGTCGCCGCCCGCGGACATGTTGTCTATGGTGTTTTTTATGTAATTAGAGTATTCCTCGGGATCAACGTGCTTGGATTTAAAGGCGCAGTTCCAGTTGTACAGATGCAGTCTGCCGGTGCGCTCGGAATACGGAGCGATGTCCGCCCGCTCATAGCCGCTATCGTCGGTGAGGCTTTGGTCGAACCAAAGATACTCGGTCTCAAGAGCGTTCGCAATGTCGGGATAGGGCGCGTCAAACGGGGTGCCGTGATAGGCGCCGCTTTGCGGCTCAAACATTCCGCCGCGGTAATATCTGCCCTCGGCTGGCGCCTCGCAATAGACTTTGAAGTCCGGCGTGTTGCAGATCTTATCCATCCTCGCAACATTCTCGCTCATCGCGTCCGCGTATGCGGAGAGGGGGCACAGCGCAGCCGCCGCGAAAAGCGCGGCGGCGACGAGTTTTGCGGCTTTTTTTAAAAGTTTCGTTTTCATAATAATCCGTACCTCACATTTTAATATTAAACAGCGGTGTTTTCATAATTCTGTGCCGCGCTCATGCGGTTGTCCCTTATGCCGCGGAGATATTCGTAGAAGTTCGTTGTGGCGGTGTTCATATACGGCGACAGGAAAATAAATCCTATTCCGAAGGTAATGCAGGATAAGATTATCCAGCCGATAAAGCTCAGATGAAGTTTGAACAGCTCCCACTTGTGGCCGATCATCATTTCCTTGCTTTGCTTCAGCGCGTCCATAGCGCTTATGCCGTCATCGTCCGCCATGATATAAAATGCCATGGAATATCTGTATGCGGCGATTATTCCGGGAATAATAAAGAGCAGCGACCACAGGAACGTGAAAACCTTTTGAAGCAGCAGAAGCAGGATCGAGCGGCCGAAAGTTCCGCCGCCGCGTGTGATGCCGCTGAATGTATCATTGAGAACGGGCGAGCCGCCGCGCACGAACGAGAGCAGATAGCGGTTTATTCCGTACGTTACGGCAGCGGTCAAAATAAAGGTCGCGATCTCGCCGACGAAGGCCAGAATTGAAAACAGGGTCCTGAACATGATGTACATGGTCGGAACGCGGCTGCTGCCGGTGATAAGACTGCGGGTCGACTCGATCGACGTGCAGATCCGGAGCGGGGTGGCTGTCAGCATAGACAGCGCCGCCACCGCCAGCGCGGGAATGAGCAGCGCGAATATCACGGTTCCCCATTTGCCGCGAAGCTGATTCAAGGACAAGTTTTTAAAATCTTTGCTTTTCATTAAAAAAGAACTCCTTTCGGTCATATAATCCAAATCAAAACAATAATAACACAGTTTTTCCCTTTTGTCAATTAAGTGGGACCGCGGGTTTTTGGCATAATTCCGTAAGACGATTAATATATTTAAAAAACACAAGACAAGCGCGGAGGAAAAAGAATGATCGAAAGAAACTACAGACGGAGCAGGAAACGGCGTTACCGCGCCGTTGTCATTGACGGAAAGAAGATATTCAGAACGGCGCTGTTTCTCGCCGCGGCGGGAATAATTATCGGCGTGATCGTTTCCGCTTTGAGCGGGGAGATAAAAACAGATGAAAATTCTCCTTCCGACGCCGCGAGCGACGCTGCCGCTGCGGCCGCCGGGTCGGGATCCGAGTCGGCGGACGAAAACGCGGCGAGTGATAGCGTAGAGAGCGAAAATATATCAGACGAAAATATATCAGACAGGCTTAAAAAACTGGCGGAGCTGGCCCTGGGGTTTGATCCGTTTACTCCGTCGGGAGCAGTGGCGGCTGAGGTCCGCGGCGCCGACATAGTGAACAGTTACGGAATAATTTCCGGAGGAGAAGAACTTGTTCCGACGCCGGAGCCCACGGCGGAAATAACGCCCGAGCCCGATGACGGCGTTGAAAGACCGGACATCAAGCCCATTAATGCAGCTCAGAACGCGAGATATGACGATTATCAGATACGGATCGGGAACGAGACCTCGTACGGGATCGATATAAACGGAATGCTTGCGGAGCCGCTGATGTTTGACATGAGCGGCGACGGCCCTAAAGTCCTTATTGTCCACACCCACGCGACCGAGGCATATGCTTCCGAGGGAGCGCAGCAGTACAGTCGGGGCGAGAGCGACCGCAGCATGGATACAAACGAGAATGTGGTGGCGGTAGGCGACGAGGCGGCGCGTATTTTAAACGAGCGCGGGATCGAGACGCTGCACGACACCGCCCTGCATGATTATCCGTCATTTAACGGCTCCTATGCCGACGCGCTTGAGAGCACCGAGCAGTATTTAAGCGACTATCCGAGCATTCGTGTGGTGCTTGACATTCACCGTGACTCTATCGTATATGATGACGGAACGATGGCCAAAGTCGTGACCGAGATAAACGGACGGAAATCGGCCCAGCTCATGTTTGTCGTGGGGACCGACGAGAACGGGCTGTATAATCCGGATTGGCGCGAGAATATGAAGTTTGCCTTAAAGCTTCAAGAGAAGATAGACGAGAGGTACCCCGACCTGATGCGCTACGTGAATCTGCGCAAGAACCGCTTTAACGGCCACACAACCCGCGGCAGCCTGATAATCGAGGTCGGATCGAGCGGAAACAGTCTGGGCGAGGCAAAGTACGGAATAAGTCTGGCAATGGAATGTGTCGCGGATTTTTTGAACGGGCTTAAATAATTCGTCATTTTATGTGAAATTAACAAAATTGAACGGCTAAACAGACATATTTTGTAGATAATATACTTGAAAAGTATTGGCGTTTCGGCTATAATGTAACATAATCGGAATATTATGTATTTGTGAAAGCAATGCCGAAAGGATTGAATAAATTGAACTCTGTGAGAAAACTGCTTGCCGTGTGGGCGGCAAAAGCGGCCTCTGTGGCCGGCAGGATCGTCGGCAAAAAGTCGTCATCCTCGCCGGGAGTGCTGGCGCTTAAAATATGTCCGGATCTCATAACCATGCTGGCCAAAAACGTCACCAAGGGCGTTATTGTCACCTGCGGAACAAACGGCAAGACCACCACAAACAATCTGCTGAACAGCTCGCTTAAAAAATACGGCTTCACCACGGTTTGCAACACGCTGGGCGCGAATATGGTAGGCGGGATCGCCACCGCGTTTGCTCAGGCGTGCAATATTTTCGGCAAATTCAGAGCGGATTACGCCGTGCTTGAAGTTGACGAAGCATCGGCAAGGCGCGTGTTTAAATTCATCAAGCCCGATTATATGCTGATAACAAATCTGTTCCGCGACCAGCTTGACAGATACGGCGAGATAGACATAACAGTTGATCTGCTCAACGAGGCCATTGACATGGCGGACGGCGTTAAGTTGATCTTAAACGGCGACGATCCGCTGACGGCCCGCTTCGGCGAGGGCAGAGACGCGGTTTATTTCGGTATTTCCGAGCAGGTGCTGCCGCCGAGCGATGAGACAAAAGAAGGCCGTTTTTGTTTAAAATGCGGCGAGGAGCAGGAGTATAATTACTTCCATTACAGTCAGCTCGGTGACTATTACTGTCCTCACTGCGGCAACAAAAGGCCGGAGATCGACTTTGCGGCGACAAATGTTGATTTGTCGGAGTCGATGAAGTTCACCGTCCGCGGAAAGCAAATTGACGTGAATTACCGCGGATTTTACAATATCTATAATATTCTGGCGGTTTACGCCGCCCTTAACACGATAGGCGTAAGGACCGATAATTTTAACGAGATCCTGTCGGACTACAAGCCGCAGATCGGCAGAATGGAGCTCATTCCCATGGGCGGCAAGCCGTTTATTTTGAACCTTGCCAAGAACCCTGCCGGCTTTAATCAGGCGATACAGACCGTGCTGCTGGACAAGCGTCCTAAGGACGTTATCGTGGCGATAAACGACCTCGCCAACGACGGCAGGGATGTGTCATGGCTGTGGGATGTGGATTTTGACAAACTCGCGGGGGCTAATCTTGAACAGCTTATAACCACGGGCATACGAATGTATGATATATCTCTCAGGTTCAAGTACGCCGACGTTAAGTTTGATCTGATAACCGAGGATATGAAGTTCGCGCTGTCAAGGTGCTTTAACAACAAAAAATCCGAGGTGTGCTACGTGCTGGTGAACTACACGGCGCTGTACCCGACTCAGACCGCGATGCTTGAGTATCAGAAAGAAGTCGGAGCGGCCCTTCCGGCTCCCGAAAGCAGCGGAAAGGGAGGTGCTCTCAGTGCGGGATAACGGCAAATACGAGATCAATATAATCCACTTATTCCCGGATCTGCTCAACCTTTACGGCGACAGGGGAAATATCGCCTGCATGGAAAAACGCCTTGAGTGGCGCGGGATAACAGCCAATGTGCGCCAGTGTACCAACAAGGACAGCGATATTGATCTGACCGGAGCCGACATAATATTTGTCGGCGGCGGTTCGGACAGAGAGCAGGAAATAGTCTGCAGCCGTCTGCTTAAAAAGAAGGACGAGCTCAAGGCCCACGTTGAGTCGGACGGAGTTCTTGTGGCGGTGTGCGGCGGCTATCAGTTGCTCGGCAAGTACTATAAGACCGCATCGACAAAAATCGACGGCCTTGATATACTTGACATATACACCGACTCGGGCGACACGCGGCTTATCAGCAACGTGGTGCTTGAGTGCGATAAGTTCAGTATGCCGATCGTGGGGTTTGAGAATCACGCGGGCAGGACTTATCTGGGAGAGGGCGTCAGCCCGCTGGGCAAGGTGCTGTTCGGAAACGGCAACACGGGCGACAGCGGCTATGAGGGCGTGATATACAAAAACGTCATCGCGACGTATCTTCACGGCCCGCTTCTGCCGAAGAATCCGCAGCTCTGCGATTATATTCTAAAGCGCGCGCTTGAGAGAAAGTATCCGGGATTTGAGGGACTTGAGCCGCTTGACGACGGGCTCGAGGAGCTTGCCAACAAATATATTGTCAGCAAGTATGTCGGAAAAGCGTGAGATAACGCGTAATAAAATATTAATAAAGGCTTAACATTTATGTGATATTTTTTCGCTAAAATATGTTACAATAGTATATGTATGGTTAAATGAAAACAGAACGGAATTTGAGCAACAGTCGAGGCGCAATCGTTTATCGCATACGGGAGGACAACGGATGAGCTTTTTTGGAAAATTGTTTTCCGGCAAAGACAAGGAGAACAATGAGTCGGATTACCTTGATCGGGCTTACGGGAGCCTGGGAGATGACGCGGATCTGAATCCGGATAATATTCTGGACAGAAACGCCGCCGCTACGGGATCCGAAGATTTATACGGCGAAATTTACACCGCGGAGGGATCCGACGGTGATTTTGGCGTTGAATTATCCGCTGACTATGACGGCGGGGCGTTAACCGACGCTTATGGAGACGATACAGAAGATATTACCGACGAGCGCGGGGAATACGCCGTAATCGAAAACGACGGCGCCGAATACGATATTGACGCCGAGTACGAAGAGACGGTGCCCGACGAGGCGGACGAGTATGATATTGACGAGATATACGGCGCCGCCGCCGAAGAAGAAGCGCATGACGAGGGAATGTCCGTTTATGATGACGGCCCGGCCGATGAAACGGAAGAATATGACGCGGACAGCGCTTACGCGGCGCTTTCAAAGCTTAAAGGCGATACCGATGAAATGGATGTTGACGAGATCTTCCGAGCCATGAACGAGGCGGGAGAATATGCGGAACTGCTGAAAGCCGAGTCTGAATCGGATGACGTATACACAGCCGAAACAGCGGCCGAGTATGACGCAGAAGATACGGAGCCTTACGGAACTGAATATGCGGCTCCTGAAAAATCGGAGGCCGATGACGGATATGACGGCAGTTTCGGCAGCCTTGATTCGATAGGCATGTATGATGATAATTCGTATCATGATCCGTTCTCGCTGCAGAACGCGCATAACCTTATCTCGCAGGATGATCTGGCAGCGTCGTCGCTGCTTAACACCGATATTGACAAGGAAACTTTATATTCCGCGTATGCGCCAAAGAGCATGCGTCCGAAGATAACCGAGACTTCGTATTACGACCTCGATGAGCCTGTTGAAGAAGAAACGCCGGAGCAGGGGGCTGTTAAAAAATTCTTCACCAAAAAGAAGAAGTGGATCATCGGGATCGCGGCTGCCGCGGCGGTTATTGCCGTTACGGTCGGCGCTCTGATGTTTGCTCAGTATAAGCTTGATCCGCTTAAAGGTTACACCGAGACTTATATAACAAAAGGAAATATAATCAAGACAATGGAGGCGGGCGGAAGCGTTGAGCCAAACGCCAGATACAATATAATCCCCATGGTGAGCGGCACCATAACAGAGTCCCCTTTGAGTGCTGGAGACATTGTTCGCGCCGGGGAACTTGTTTATAAGATAGACGACACGAACGCTCAGATCGCCGTTCAGCAGGCGCAGAACGCGGTCAACAGGGCTCAGAACGCGGGCACTGCCTCATCGTCCGTCGAGAAATTAAAAATATACGCGAACGCCACGGGCGTTATAAATAATTTGAGCATATCCGCCGGAAGCCGGGTCACGGGCGGTCAGATCGCTACGATAACTCAGGCGAACGGCACGGAGATAGGACTTATCCCTTCTGTTACCGGAACGGTCGAGAGCGTGAGTGTGCGTAACGGCTCGAATGTTACCTCGGGTCAGGTCGTGGCTACGCTGACGAGCGACAGTAGCTCGTCCGGGATTTCGGCCGAGGACAGACAAAACAACATAACCGCTGCAAACCTCGCGCTTGAGCAGGCGCAGAAGGATCTTGAAAATTATAAGATCGCATCCCCGGTTGACGGCACGATCCTTGTGAAAAACGCCAAAGTCGGCGACAGTGTTATTGCCGGTCAGAGCGATACTCCGCTGATGGTTATAGGCGATATGAGCAAGATGAAGTTCACGATCGAGGTCGATGAGCTTGATATATGGAACATAGAACTTGGACAGACTGTTGTAATTACGGCAAACGCGCTTCCCGGAGAAACTTTCAGCGGCGAGATCACCAATATCGCCGGCGAAGGCGACAAGAAGGGCGAGGGCGTTACGGCATACAAAGTTGAGATCACCGTTTCAGAGCCCGGAAAGCTAAAGTCGGGCATGAACGTTGACGCGAAGATCATCATAAACTCCGCCATAAACGTGCTGTCTCTTCCCGAGGCCGCCCTTTATGAGTCGGACGGCGAGAACGCGCTTGTTATCACGGACAGCGATTCGGGAGACGAGGTTGACCGTTCCGAATATCCGAATATCACCGTTCCAAAGGGATATAAGCTTGTCAAAGTGAAATACGGCGTCAGCGACGGCACGGATGTAGAGATCGTGTCGGGACTAAGCGTGGGCGATGCGGTTCTTTATAAGGCTGAGGAAAACGGGGAACGATCCGACGGACAGCCCGCCGCCACAGCGCAGCCGAGACCGACGGCTGATGCGCAGTCGGTCGCCGATCCTGCCGCGGACGACGGCGAAAATGTTAAATCAACCGGAAAGTCGGCAACAGACGAGGGTCTTGATGTTTAATGATAAAAGATCTGTTATAGGATATAGGTATTGAGGTTGTATGCAGATGTTTAAAAAGCAAGGCGCAGAGCGAAGCAAAAAAAGCGTTCGTTTCGCCCGCGCGGCTAAGGCGGCCCGGGAAGGCGCGAAAAGCGGCCTTTCCCGAATTAAACTGAATAAAACTCAGGCGAGCTTTGTGTTAATCGCTTTCGCGGCGGCAGTTTGCGCCGCGGCGGCGGTTGGGCTCGCTTTAAACTCGTTCGCTTTGGGTGAAGGCTTTAAATTCAGTCCTTTCGGCGGAGACGCGGTCATACTCGAGGACCTCGGCGGCGCCGGCATAACCCTTTCGGGAGCGGAGGAATTTGTCCAAAAAAACAAGGCTGATTTTGAGGCTGTTGTGCCGCTTAAAACGGCGGAAGGATTTGAACTGCGCGGCAGCGCGGGATCCCGTAAGGACGGTCGTGTGACGGTGACAAACGAAGGATTGTTTGACCTTGGCGGCGTAACCGTTGAACAAGGAGTGCAGCTTACCGCGTCCGATTTTGATCGCAGCGCGGCGCTTGTCTCGGCTGATGTTTCGGCGGAGCTTTTCGGAGAGGCCGACCCTGTGGGAGGCAGCGTTAAGATAAACAACCGTCCTTATACGGTTGTCGGCATATTCAGCAGTGATTACGGCGCGGAAAATCTCGGCGACGTGATCCTGCCCGGCGGCGCTTCGCGAATGCTGCTTGGCACGGCGGAAGTCGGAAGATATGTTTTTATTACATCAGACGGCGTTTCAGCAGCCGAGAGCAAGATCAAAACGTTTGCCGAATCGGCTTCGGGCAGGCTTAAAACCGGCGATTACTCGATCACTGCGGGGCCCGGAACCGACGGAGGCGGAACGGGCGCGAAATCGGTCGTCTATATCGTTATGCTGATAATATGCGGGATCGTTCTTCTGATGTTCCTTTTGTTCCCGGCAAGGAGCGGGGAAACGCCGCGAAGCTTAAAGAATGAAATTATTTACAGGGTGTCGCGCAGCCTTTGCGCCGCGCTTATACCCGCGTTTGCAGGAACCGTTGCCGGCGCGGCTTTGGGAGTTTGCGCGGCGTTCGCTTATACCCGCGTTTGCGGTGTGCCGATGTTTGTCTCGGCAGCGGAAATACTCATGCCCGCGGGCGCGGCATTGGTCTTGGCTTTGATTTTGGCCGCAGTGTCGGCTTTCTTGAGATTTGGCGGTGATAAGAATGCCTAAGCTTATTTCCGCGATACGAAGTTATATTGACAGCCGCAGCGGTGAAGACGACAAGGAAACGAGATTTTTTGAAATAATAAAACCCAAAACGATGATAATACGAACCGTTTGGTGCGGAATTATTGCCGCGGCGGTTTTTGTGCTCTCGAAATGGGTCTATGATACCTTGTCAAGCCGTTCGGACGTGTCGGCAATAGCCGCCGCGCTCACGGCTTTTCTTGTGGTCGTGGTTTACGCCGGAATTCTGATCAAAAAAATTATGGATCGGTTTAAGTTTATTATAAAAGAAGATCGGGAAATAATACGGAATATCGTCGGCGGCACTATGATCACCTGCGACGACGACTTTTTTACCATAAAAAAATGCACGCCGATGTTCTATGATATGCTCGGCTATAATCGCGGCGAGATATTGGAACGTTACCGCCGCGAGTTTGATAAAATGCTGGTGGGCGACGAGTCGCGGCTTGAGTTCGCGAAGCTCAAGCACAAGCTGCATGAATGCGGACACGCGCAGGCGCGCTACAAGCTTTTAAAAGGCGACGGCTCAGAGCTTTGGGTCGCTGTCCGCAGCTTTCTCGTTAAAGGCATAGGGCGCGATCCGTCGGTCTACACTGTTCTTTTGGATATTTCGCGGGAAATGAATTTGCAGCAGCGTTATATGCTCGCGGAGGCAAGAAACAAAATTGTGCTTGAGAACATAAACAGCGGCATATTCGAGTGGGACCTGATGCGGAACACCATTGAGATCTCCGATCAGATGGAGCGCAGATTTTTCGGCAGGGAAGCGGGCAATGTCATTTCCGCGGCGCTTGTAAGGCGCTATATTGACGCCGAGGATTTCAGGCTGCTCAGCGAGAAGCTCGTGTCGATGAGAAACAACAATACCGATAAGATCGAGATGACTTTGAAACTCAAGAACGCGGACGGAACATACACTCATTCGGATGTGAGCCTTATCGCGGTGCGCGACAACAACAATGTCGCGGTCCGCGCGGTGGGAATTCTGATCGATGTCGAGGAGCGCCACCAAAGAGAGGAAAAGCTCCGCGGCGAGGCGAGCCGCGACTCGCTTACCGGAATTTACAACAAGGGCGCGACCCAGAAGCTCATCGAGAGCGCAATAGAGCTGAGATCCGAACAGGAACACGCTTTGATCCTGTTCGATGTGGATAATTTTAAATCGGTCAACGACACATTCGGCCACGGCGTGGGCGACGAGACGATCAAAAAGGTCGCGGATCTGCTTGGCGGCACGTTTTGCCGAGGCAGCATAGCTGGCAGAATAGGCGGCGACGAGTTCATGGTGTTCTGCCGGGGCATCGGCGGAGATTACGGACGCCTCAGAATGCTGCTTGACAGGATAAAACAAAACAGGCCCGTGATCGAGGAGGGCGGAAAGCACCGCGAGATCACATTAAGCGCCGGAATTGCTCTTTATCGGAAGGACGGCGTGACTTATGACGAGCTCTATAAAAACGCCGATATCGCCTTATATAAGGCGAAAAACTCCGGCAAAAACCGCTATGAGTTCTACAGCGAGCTTTAAAAGACGCGCGGCAGGCGCGTCTTTTTTGTGTGAGCGTTCCGCGGAGAGGCTTTCGGGGGAGCTTGATAAAAAAACTGTAAAAAATATTCAAAATATGCTTGCTTATTGGAAAAACTTGAGTTATAATATACATGAAATAAAAGATTTCGGGGAAATCTGAAGCTTATTAAAAATTTTTAATATTTATTAGGAGGAGTAAAAATGGATAAACAACAGGTTTTAACAAAAATGACAGACGCGGGTCTGGTTGCGGTGGTACGCGCAGGCAGCGCAGAGGAAGCCATTAGAATTTCCGACGCTTGCTTAGAGGGCGGCTGCCCCTCGATCGAGCTGACATTCACGGTTCCGGGCGCGCACAAGGTTATTGAGGCTCTGGCCGCCAAGTATACCCACGGCGAGATGCTTCTGGGCGCGGGCACGGTTCTTGATTCCGAGACGGCGAGACAGGCTATCCTCTCGGGCGCGAACTTCATCGTAAGCCCCGGATTTAACGCCGAGGCCGCTAAGCTCTGCAACCGTTACGCTGTTCCCTACATGCCCGGCACAATGACGTTTACCGAGATACTCACCGCTATGGAAGCCGGCGTTGATATCTGTAAGGTATTTCCCGGCGACATCGTGGGCCCCAACTTCATTAAAGATGTAAGAGGTCCTCTGCCTCAGGCCAAGCTGATGCCCACAGGCGGCGTTGACGTAAACAACGTTGACAAGTGGATCAACGCGGGCGCCGTTGCCGTAGGAGCAGGCTCGGCACTCACAAAGGGCGCGAAGACGGGCGATTATGCCGACATAACAAAGACGGCCAAAGAGTTCATCAAGAATATCAAGGCTGCGCGCGCGGCTCTGTAAGCTTTAAGTTTGTAAAAGAATTACTTATTTTATTTCAAAAGGAGAATATTTACAATGGCAAAAGTTGTTACAATGGGCGAAATTATGCTCAGATTATCCACACCCAATAACGAGAAGTTTATTCAGGCTGACGAGTTTGACGTAAACTACGGCGGCGGCGAGGCTAACGTTGCGGTATCTCTGGCCAACTACGGCCATGACGCCGAGTTCGTTACGGCTGTTCCCGACAACCCGATCGGCGAGTGCGCCGTTGCGGCTCTGCGCAAGATGAACGTTAAGACCGACAACATCGCGAGATGCGGCGAGAGACTGGGCATCTACTACCTCGAGACAGGCGCTTCGATGAGAGCCTCGAACGTTGTTTATGACAGAGCTCATTCTTCAATCTCGACAGCCACCGAGGCTGATTTTGATTTTGACAAGATCTTTGACGGCGCGGATTGGTTCCACTTCACGGGCATTACCCCCGCTGTTTCGGACGCTGCCGCCGAGCTGACGGAAGCCGCTCTTAAAGCCGCCAAGGCTAAGGGCGTTAAGGTTTCGGTTGACCTCAACTTCCGCAAGAAGCTGTGGTCGAGCGAGAAGGCTCAGAAGATCATGACAAACCTGATGCAGTATGTTGACGTTTGCATAGGCAACGAGGAAGACGCCGAGAAGGTACTCGGCTTCAAGCCCGGCAACACAGACGTTACAAGCGGCGACCTCGAGCTCGCCGGCTACGAGGATATCTTCAAGCAGATGGTTGAAAAGTTTAACTTCGAGTATGTTATAAGCTCGCTG
Source organism: uncultured Monoglobus sp. (assembly GCA_947625055.1). Classification (GTDB taxonomy): domain Bacteria; phylum Bacillota; class Clostridia; order Monoglobales; family Monoglobaceae; genus Monoglobus. Next base: position 74,641 of record CANQMT010000007.1, read on the forward strand.
CGCGTAAGCCATTCTGCTTCCGACAACGGCTGGTCGGCATGCATCTACTCAAGAGACACCAAGGAATTCTATCACTCCAGAGAGTACAGAATTTCTCCCATCGTTGACCGCGTAGGCGGCGGCGACTCGTTCGCGGGCGGCACGATCTGCGGCTTCGTTGACGGAAAGAACTTTAAGGACGCTCTCGAGTTCGGCGTTGCGGCTTCGGCTCTCAAGCACACTATCCCCGGCGACTTCAATCTTGTTACCCGCGCGGATGTTGAGAACCTGGCAGGCGGCGACGGCAGCGGCCGTGTTCAGAGATAATTTTAAGCGGTTTAAAGGCTCCCGATTTTCGGGAGTCTTTTTGTGTTGATTTTATTTTGGAAATATGATAAAATATTTATAAAGATATTAAAATTTTTTCCGGGAATGATTTTTATGAGCGACTATATCCTTACATACGGCGGCAAAAAAGTCACGCCTCTTGAGCCGAAGGCTGAACAAATCGATATTTCGGACATCGCGCATGCGCTGTCTATGATCCCGCGCGCCAACGGGCATTTGAAATACTTTTATACCGTGGCTCAGCACAGCATGAACTGCGCGGCCGAGGCCGAGGCGCGGGGGTTTTCGGCAAAAGTGCGCCTTGCCTGCCTGCTGCACGACGCAAGCGAGGCGTATCTTTCGGACGTTGTCCGCCCGATCAAAAACGCTATGACCGATTATCTCAGAATTGAAAAGGGTCTTCAGGAATGTATATATAACAAATACATCGGGGATCTTACAGATGAGGAGCGCGGCAAAATAGCCGCGGTTGACGACGCGGTGCTTTATCACGAATTTTTAAACATCAACGGCGTCGCTCTCGAGGACGGCGCGGCGGAGATATTCGGCGCTCTTGATTTTGAGCTCCGCCCCCGCGAGTTTATCGAAAAAAGCTTCAAAGAAAAGTTCTGCGGGCTTCACAAAGCCGTGGCAAACGAATAATTTGAAATAATTTTGTGACAAATTTTTTAATAAAATTTTACAATAATTGTTGATTTTTTAATTTGTTTAAGATATAATAACCATAGACAATTGGCAGAAAATATATTTTCAAATTTCAGGGGGTGTTATTTGTGCAAGGCAGAGTATTTCAGAACACGCTTGTGCAGCTTAAACGTGAGGTCCAGAGAACCTTGGGAGTTATTGACGACAGCGATACTATCATCGCGTGCAGCGATGAGGATAAAATAGGCAACACGGTTGACAATATTTTCACCGTTTTTTCGGCTACGGGCGAGGTCAAGACCGTGGCGGGCGCCTGCTATAAAAAGATCGAGACTTTCAGCAAATGCGAGTATATCGTGTTCTGTGAGGGCGATGACGATGTGGCCAGAAACGCCTGCTCGTTCCTCGCGGTGAACTTCCTCACGATCAAGCAGTATTATGACGAGAAGTATGATAAGTCGAGCTTTATCAAGAACATAATCGTTGACAACGTTCTGCCGGGCGATATTCTGTACCGCACTAAGGATCTTCATATAAGCGTTGACGGCAGCAGAGTTGTCTATCTTATCAGAGTTTCGGAGGAGAACGATCAGGGATATCTTGATATTTTAAACAACATGTTTCCCGACAAGGCAAATGATTATGTTATCAGGATCGACGAGAAGGACGCGGTCGTTGTCAAGGAATTCCGCGCCGAGCCTGAAAAGGATGAGATAATAGGCATTGCTCAGAATATTTTTGACACCTTGGGAGCGGAGGCGATGATCACGCCGCTGATCGGAATTTCAACCGTGACCGAAAAGATCCAGGATCTCTCACAGGCTTACAGAGAATCGAGGATAGCCCTTGAGGTCGGCAAGGTGTTCGATACCGAGAAAGACATTATCTGCTATGACAATCTGGGCATAGGCCGTCTTATTTATCAGCTCCCGACCACGCTCTGCGAGCTTTTCCTCAACGAGGTGTTCAAGAAGGAGTCGATCAACGTTCTTGACAGCGAGACGATATACACCATTCAAAAGTTCTTTGAGAATAACCTGAATGTTTCGGAGACTTCGAGAAAGCTGTTTGTTCACAGAAACACGCTGGTTTACAGGCTTGACAAGATAAAGAAGCTTACGGGCCTTGATTTGAGAGAGTTTGACGATGCGATCATATTCAAGGTTGCGATGATGGTCAACAAGTACCTTTCATCTCAGCCCACAAGATTATAGTAATATTTCAGATCATTCATAAATATGATAATTCGGGGCGGCACGGCGGCATAATGTCCGCCTGCCCGCCCTTGTGATTTTAATCAGATCCGGAGGAAAATTATGAACAAAAGAACCATTAAAATAACAGCGATCGTTATCGCGGCGGTGTTCTTCCTCGGCATATGTTCGGGGCTTGCGGCGCTGTTTTTTGTGTGATTCGGGGACATGACGGAGTTATGCATCATAAAGCATTAAGGAGCATAATATGTATTTAAAAAAGAAAACGATTGTTTTATTGGCGGTGATCTTGATCATCGCAACTGCTGTTTTGACAATAGGACTGGTGAATCCTTTCGGCTTCACCCATTTTTTGGACTTTTTCAAGTTTAACATTGTTACTGGCATGATCAGGGACATGTATTATGCCGATGTTCCCGCGGAAGATTATGCAAACGGCGCGATTGAGGGGTTTGCCCGCGGGACCGGCGATCCGTACACCGATTATATATACGGCGAGGAAGCCGAGGAATATATGGAGGATGTCAGCGGAAGTTTTGAAGGTATAGGAATTTATATCGAGAACAATACAGAGGACAACACGATCACAGTCGTTTCGGCGATAGCTGGCACGCCCGCCGAGGAGGCGGGGCTGGTCAGCGGCGACAAAATTCTGGCTGTTGCCGGCGTGAATTACACGGGCGAGCAGATGAACGAGGCGGTCAGCAATATGCGCGGCCAGTCGGGCACCACGGTCGATGTGACGGTGCTCAAGGCCGACAGCGGCGAGACGGTGACTCTCAACATTGAGCGGCGGCATATTGACGTCACCACGGTCGAGTCAAAGATTATCGACGGCACAAGGATAGGATATATCTCGATCTCGCAGTTTACCGGAAGCACGGGATATGAGTTTGACGAGCAGCTTAAGTCTGTTCTTGACGGCGGGGCGAGATCGCTTGTCATTGACCTTCGCAACAACCCCGGCGGATATGTTGACGCGGCGGTCGATGTCGCGTCGAACTTTGTGAAATCGGGCGATGAGATCGTGTACACTCTCAGCAAGGACGGAGACAAGGAAAGCTATACCTCGGAGGGCAGCCAGTATAAGATACCAATCGTGCTGCTTATCAATCAGGGCTCGGCCTCGGCCAGCGAGATACTCACCGGAGCGCTTAAGGATTACGGCCTCGCGCATGTCATCGGCGAGACGTCATACGGCAAGGGCGTGGTGCAGAATGTCACCGAGCTGCCTTCGGGCGAAGTGATCTCGGTAACGATTGCCAGATACTACACGCCCTCGGGAACATGCATTCACGAAGTAGGAATTGAGCCCGATGAGGTTATACCCATGGAGCTTAGCAAATACGCCCGTCTCGACGCGCTGACGCTTGAGGAGGATGAGCAGCTCAGCGCGGCGGTGGATTATCTGACGAAATAGGAGATGTTATTATGGTTTTTCAGCATTTCTGCAAAAGATAAAACGCGCGTTTAAAAAGCGCGAAAAGCCGCAGGCAGAGCCCGCGCTCCCGCGGCGCGAGGAGCCGGGCGTTAAACCGATCGACGCGGAAACCTTCCCCGGCGCGGCGGAGTTCGCGCTGAAGGCGGCGGGATTGGATCCGGGAAATATCGGAATTGGGATATTCCTGCCCGAGGATGCGGAAAAATTTATGCCCGCCGTGGACTATGCCTGCGAAAGGTTCAGATACGCGGCGCTCTATTCCGACGACGGAGAGGCGGTTGAGGGAGCCGCGGAGCGGATATACGCCGATCTCGGCCTTCCGCTCATGACCTACGGCGCGCAAGACTTTTTAAAATGCCGCTATCCGCTGCTGATGGATTTCGCGCGGGGCAGGCTGAGGCTGGGCCGTGATCTGTGCATAATCGGAACCGACGAAAACGGAGGCTTCGCGCGCGGCTGATATTGATGTTGACAAATATTGAAACTTAGAGTATAATTTATTAATTATCATAAACTTTAAGCTTGAACACTATTATAATATCGGAGGTAACGAAAGATGGAAAACAAACAGGTAAAATTGACTGAAGGCGGTTTGAAACAACTGGAGGAAGAGCTTGAATATTTAAAAACCAAAAAACGCAAAGAGGTTTCCGAAAAAATTAAGGTTGCTCTCGGTTTTGGCGACCTTTCGGAAAACTCGGAGTATGACGAGGCGAAAAACGAACAGGCTCAGGTTGAGGCGCGCATCGTTTCGCTTGAGAACAAGCTCAAGAACGCGGTTGTCATAAACGACAGCGACCGTGACACCTCGAAGGTTGATATCGGCGCCACCGTCAAGCTTCTGGATGTTGAGTTTGACGAGGAAGTCGAGTATAAAATCGTCGGCTCGACCGAGGCCGATCCCGACATGGGCAAGCTTTCAGACGAGTCGCCGCTCGGGCTCGCCATCCTTGGCAGAAGCGCGGGCGAGACGGTTGATGTTGACGCGCCGGCCGGAATAATTCAGTATAAAATTTTGCAGATTTCCTGAATTTAAGGATATACGGAGGAAAAAATGAGCGAGAATAACAGGCAGACAGAAAAGGAACTTAACGAGGTTTTAAGAATACGGCGCGAAAAGCTCGGCGCCCTCGCGGACATGGGCAGGAACCCCTTTGAGGTCACGTCCTTTGACCGCAAGGACATGGCGGGTGACATAAAGGCCGACTATGAAAGCTATGAGGGCAGGACGGTGACGATCGCCGGGCGCCTCATGGCCAAGCGCGTAATGGGCAAGATGTCATTCGCTGATCTCTTGGACCGCAGCGGCAGAATTCAGCTCTGCGTAAAGAGGGACGAGCTTGGCGACGAGGAGTATAAGATTTACAAAAAGTATGACATCGGCGATATTGTCGGCGTCACGGGCGAGGTTTTCAAGACCAAAATGGGCGAGATAACCGTCCGCGCCGAGAGCGTCAAGCTGCTCTCAAAGTCGCTGCGCCCCCTGCCCGAAAAATATCACGGAATGACCAATACCGACTTGAGGTACCGTCAGCGTTATGTGGACTTGATCATGAACGACGAGGTGCGCAGAACGTTTGAGGTTCGCTCGGCAATAATTCGCGCGATAAGGAGTTTTCTTGACGAGCGCGGATTTATGGAGGTTGAGACGCCTATACTCAACACCATTCCGGGCGGCGCGGCGGCGCGGCCGTTCATCACGCACCACAACACGCTGGACATTGATATGTACATGAGGATCGCGCCCGAGCTTTACTTAAAGCGCCTGATCGTGGGCGGCTTTGAAAAGGTTTACGAGATGGGCCGACTGTTCCGCAATGAGGGAATGGACGTTAAGCACAACCCCGAGTTCACCTCTGTCGAGGTGTACGAGGCGTACGCCGACTATGAGGACATGATGGACCTCACCGAGGAGCTGTTTAAGTATGTTGCCGAAAAGGCGCTCGGCACCACCAAAGTGACATATCAGGGCGAGGAGATCGACCTCGGCGGAAAGTGGGAGCGCCTGACCATGCTTGACGCGATCAGAAAATACGCGGGCATTGACATGAGCGAGGCGAAAACGGCCGAGGAGGCCGAGGAAATGGCTAAAAGAGTCGGAGTCGAGTTTGACGGGGACGCGCCCAAGCTCTCAAGAGGCGAGATAATCAGCCTTGTTTTTGAGGAAAAGGTTGAGGAGCAGCTTGTTCAGCCCACGTTCATATATGAGTACCCGGTCGAGATCTCGCCGCTGGCCAAGCGCTACGCGGACAATCCCGACTTTACCGAGCGTTTTGAAGTGTTCATTACCCGCCGCGAGTTCGGAAACGCGTTCTCGGAGCTTAACGACCCGATAGATCAGAAGGAGCGTTTCTTAAAGCAGGTCGAAAAGCGCGAAGCGGGCGACGACGAGGCCAACATGATGGATGAGGACTATGTGAACGCTCTCGAATACGGGCTTCCGCCCACAGGCGGTCTGGGAATAGGCGTTGACCGATTAGTCATGCTGCTGACCGACAGCAGCTCAATTCGCGATGTTTTGCTCTTCCCCACCATGAAGCCGCTTACAGATGTAAAGGATGATAAGGAAAAATAGAAAAGAGTTGATTTTATGGATAATCAAGCCAGAGAGGCCAAAGAAATGACCAAGCAGCTTCCGTTCAAGAAGAGGCTTATCAATTTTTGGTTTTACAGAAAATGGGTCGTGATCGCGATAATTTTTGTCATTCTGACGATCGCGCTGACGATTTATGAGATCACAAACGTTCCGGCGTATGACGCGCTTGTGGCGGTCTATACCGGCGACGCCATGCCGGAGGAAACCGCGGCCAAGCTTCAGGCGGAGCTTCAGGAGTTCAGCAACGACATCAATGAGGACGGTCAGATAAGCGTTTCGGTGACTCCGATGTCCGGAAGCCGCGACGACGGAAGCGAGGAGGCGGTGGCCGTTGAGACACGCCTTATGAGCGAGCTAAACTCGGGCAGCAACGATCTGTATATTGTTGACAGGGAATACTATGATTTTTTGATGGACAACGATTACGGCGAGTGCTTTTCGCATGTGTACCCGCTGAACGAGAACGGCCCGCTTATGGAGCGGCTGGGCCTTTCCGGCGAGTATTATCTGCTCGTTCGCGATTTGTACCCCGCACACGAGGGCAAGGCGGACAAGCGCGCGGCTCACAACAACGCGGTGGCGATATATGAGAACATCGCGGGCATAGCCCAGCCTCCGGGCGATGAGGACTGATTAAAGGTTTAAGGTGATTTTTGATGGATAGCAAAGATAAAATTCGGAAATGCGACGTTCTTGACCCGAACATTATCGAGAAGGTGGCGTCGTTCTTCAAGGTTTTGGGAGACGAGACGCGGGTCAAAATTCTGTACGCGCTGTACGGCAGCGAGATGTGCGTTTCGGACATATCCGAGATGCTCGATATTTCACAGTCGACGGTGTCGCACCAACTCAAACAGCTTAAGCTCGAAGGCCATGTCAAGTCGCGGCGGAACGGGAAAAATATTTTCTATTCGCTGGACGACGAGCATGTGGTCGACATTATTCACCAGGCCATCACGCACGTGACCCATAAGATAAATGAATAATTAAAAGGGACGGAAAACCGTCCCTTTTGTTGTGTTCAGTTTATATCGCCCGCGCTGCCCGATGATGACCAGCTCTGCTCAAGCTTTACCCAGTCGGGATTATCGCCGACCTCGGTCCATGTCTCGTATTCGGAGTTCCTGTCGCGGCGGTAGTTGTGCGTGTTGGCCGCCTCCTGTACCGCGGCGTAGTACCACTCACTCGTGTCCCTGTTGTCCGACCATGAAGTCATGCCCGGAAGCAGGCCGCTCGCGTGTACCTTTCTGCCGAGCACATTGTTGACGATCGTCATTGCCTCGGCGCGTGTGATGTTTTGGTCGGGCTTAAAGGTGCCGTCCTCATAGCCTTGGATCCAGCCTTCCTCGGCAGCGATCTCAACGTATTCCTCCGACCAGTGGCCGTTAACGTCTCTGAATTTGCCGCTGCCGCTTGAAACCGCGTCGCTGAACCGCGCGGCTATCGTTGCGAACTCGGCTCTCGTGATATAATCCTCGGGCCTGAAATAGGCCGTGCCGTCGCCGCCTAAAATTCCCGCGTTGGTCAGCGTGGATATCGCGTTGTTTGACCACAGATCCTGCGGAACGTCGATATAATGGTTGACCTGTGACCAGTATATGCCGCGTGTGTCGTCGGTCAGCAGACGGAAGAATATTGTCGCGACCTCGTCTCTTGTGATGTTGTTTTCGGGTCTGATACGGCCGTCGGGATAGCCCACGATATATGCGAAATGGTCATATGTGTTGAGCGACGGCTTAGTCGACGGACGCGGCGTCTCGTTCCCGGTCGAAAATCCGGAATTGTGGAAAGTGCCGCCGGGCAAATAGGTTTTCGGGAATGTGTAGGTTATCGTGATCGTTTTGCCGTTATCGCCGAGAGCGGTCACAGCCGCGGTTTTTCCGTTAATAAGCGCCTCCGCGGGATTTTCCTCCGTATGGGCGAAGGTGAAGCCGTCCTTCGCGGTCAGCGTGACGGTCACGGTGTAATTTGTGCCGTAGTTGTAATTGCTGCCGGGATAGATCGTCGGCGTCCAAACTGCCTCGCCGGCGGTGTAATACGCGTTCTCGGGCACTGTGGCCGCGGAGCTCGCGACCGTGTCAACGTCGGGCTCGGTCACTTCCGCCGAAACGGAGTTCATAACAAAGTCAAGCAGCAGCGACGCGGCTCTGTTTTTGTAAATAACCGTGATCTTTCGGCCCGTGTCATAGGGAGTGAGCCGCGGTAACTCGGTGTCAAGCGACGGAACGAACGTGAATTCCGAGGCGCTGTTTTCGTCGTAGGCCGCGTTTGTCGTCTCGACGTCCTCGGCGGCGGATTTTACGCCAATTACAAGCCCGGTCGGATCGAATTTCTCGCCCGCGGCGTATGTCGTCTTTTCGGGCGGATCAATTATGGATATGCCGGCGATCTCGCTTTTGTCGGTTACGACGACTTTCGCGGTCGCGTCCGCGCCGTGTATCGTTAGTGTCAGATCGCTGTTTTTGAGATCGATTTCTTTGCCTTCGGCGGTTTTGGCGCCTATCTCGTAAAGTCCGTCGGGAGCGCTGCCCTTGAACGCGCCGTCCGCCTCGTCGCGCATCAGTTCGATTGTGATTTCCGGTTCAGCCGCGCTTATCAGCGTTACCGTCGTTACTTCCTCGGGCGCGCTTATCGTCACCGTATGCTGAGGCGCGGGCGTGGTAGATGCCTCGGGCGGACTTGACGGAGAGGGCTCGGCGGACGGTTCCGCGCTTATTTCAGGAGCGGCTGTGGGCTCGGTCGAGGGCTCGGCGCTCGCTTCCGGCTCTGCGGTGGCTTCGGGAGTTGTTTCGGGTGCGGGCTCCAAAGTCGGATCCGCCGTGGGTTCGTTTGCGGGTTCAGCCGTGGGTTCATCCGAGGGAGCGGCTCCGGGCTCGGTGCTGGAGCCGCCTTCGGGTGTAACAGCGGGCGCCTCGCTTGCCGACGCAGAGGGGGAGGGAGCTTCCGCCGACGCGGAAGGCTCGGGTACGGTTTCAAAAGTAACGGTCGGCATGTTGTCAGGAGGATTTAAAACGCCTCTGCTGTTTACTATGTATTGATGGGGCTCGTTGCCCGTCGCGGCCGTCTTGAACGCGCCGCAGATCAGGTTTGTTATCTTAAGGGTGTAGCCCGTGAATATCTCGTGTTTGTCGGTGCCGTTGTCGTTAAGAGTCACAAATCCCGCCTCGGCGGTTTTTGTATTATTTTTCAAATCGAACACCGCCGCGACCTTTTCATATCTCATGTTGCCGAGAAGCACCGGAGACGCGCAGGAGCCGAAGCTGTTGCACGAAATTGCAATGCTGGCGTTGTCCTCGGCGGCAAAAATGCTTACTGCGCTGCCGGTGATGTTTCCGAATTTGTTGTTTGAGACCTCGCTGCCGTTTTTTAATCGGTACTGTCCGCCGTAGCCGCTTTCGACGCAGTTGTAGTACGCGCCGTCCGCGGCTTTGGTGAAGTCGTTTCCGGTGACGGTCAGTTTACCGCTGACAGCAAGCGACGCCGGGATCGCCGCGCCCGTCGCGGTGAACGGCTTTTGCGCCGCAAAAACGCAGTCATTCATGCAAAAGTCATGATTTCCGGTAACTTTGAGATATCCGCCGTCGCCGAACGTGAAGCCTTTGACGGTCACGCTTGCGGTAAGCGCCGCGTCAACGCCGCTTGTCAGCGTCACATTCGCGTCCGCAGGCTCGATAATGTCGCCGTCTTTTGCGCTCTCGATAGCCGCTTTAAGCGTCGGATATTGGATATCGCCTATTTTCGCCGCGTTTTCGGGCTGCTCCGCGAAGATCGAGGCGGCGCAGAACGTTCCTATAATAATTGTAAATACAAGTGTCAGTGATAATCGTTTTAAGATTTTTGTCATTTTTAAAACACCTCTTTCAAAATAATTAATTTGCAAAACAAAAAACGACCCCGAACAGCCGCCCATGAGTAATATTCTTTGGCCGGGCGGTCCCGCGGGGCTTTAACGCCTCCGCGAAACCCGCCCAAAGCTTCTCATATAACAACCATTCACTATATATGACGACAACATACCTGAAAAAGTTCCCGAATTTTGAAAATTTTTTCGGAAAAAATTTGTATGATATTTTTTGAACATTATGTTATTATTTTCACAAAAACTGTCGATCGAAGTATGCAAATTATCAAAAGAATTTATATGTGTTTATAGTTTTTTGAACAAATTTGTAGAAAACGACTTTAACAAAATTTTAATCTTTCAAAAGGCTTGACTATATAAATTAAATATGCTAAAATCATAAACTGTCAGGATTGCGTGTGTACAAGTTCGGTGCATGGAGCAAAATCTTGTCGCTTCACATTATATCCTGCATATATAAAAAACAATTGGACAGTAATCGAGGTATAAATTATTCGCTTAAGAGAGGGGTATTACTTTGGTGGCAGATAAGAATGCGTTGGATTACAGAGGAATGAGAGTAGGCTATGAGGAAGTATTTCCGGAAACGGCAAATATTGACGAGAAATTAGGTTATAATATTGTAAAGAGAATATTTGATTTCGTGTGCTCGCTAGTTGCGATCATCGTGCTTTCACCGCTTATGCTTGCTGTTGGAATAGCAATAAAGCTTGAGGACGGCGACCCGATCATCTTTACGCAGACGAGGATCGGTAAAGACAGTAAACCGTTTAAAATGTATAAATTCCGCTCGATGTGGAAGAACGCCGAAAAATATCTGTCAAAGCTTGAAGACCAAAACGAGGCAGACGGCCCGGTGTTTAAGATAGAGGATGACCCGAGAATAACGAGAGTAGGAAAATTCATACGCCGTTACAGCATTGATGAATTACCTCAATTGTTTAATATACTAAAAGGCGATATGAGCATAGTCGGTCCGAGACCGCCTCTTGAGAATGAGGTTGAATGTTACACTTCTTATGAGCGTCAGCGCTTGAATGTTAAGCCCGGCCTCACATGCTACTGGCAGTGCTCGGGCAGAAGCAATATCGGCTTTGATGAGTGGATGGAGCTTGACATGAAATACATAAACGAGCGCAGCGCCCTGACAGATCTTAAGCTTATTTTTAAGACGATTCCCGCGGTGCTCAAGCATGACGGAGCCTGCTGAGTATAGCTATTTTAAGAAGGGATTTTATGTTAACTAATAAACTTGAAGGTAAACAATTGTTGCTTATCGCACCATTGTTTTTTGGTTATTATAAAGAAATAATTTCTGAGGCTAATAAAATTGGGATTACGGTTGATTATATATGTGATGCCCCAAGTAATTCTAATATTTCAAAGGCTCTCGGTAGAATTAATAAAAACTTAATCAAGGTTCATACTGTATGGTACTTTCAAAATAAGGTTTTGCCACTTTTGAATAATCAATATGATTATGTGTTTCTTATTGCTTGTATGAACCTTGCTTTTTCACCTGATATGATCGGAGAAATTAGGGAAAGTATTCCTCATGCAAAGTTTATTTTGTATCAATGGGATGCTGAAAAAAATTTTCCCTCTCCAAATAAAATACATAAATATCATAAATACTTTGACAAAATATACACTTTTGACAGATTTGACAGTCGGAAGAGGAGTATTTATAAGCATTTGCCCTTGTTTTACACAACCACATACGAAGCGATTGCCGACGTTGATCCGTGCGGTAATGAAACAGAATATGACTGTGCGTACATAGGAACAGCGCATCCTCAAAAATATAAAGATATAAATGCAATGTCGCTGGCGTTATCAAGTATAATGCCAAAACAATATATATATCATTATATGCCGTCTAAATTAAAATACCTATATCATAAAGTTACCGCTGAGGAATATAAAAGCGCAAAACTGAGCGATTTTAAATATGAAAAATTTCCGGCCGAACAAATGGCGCGGCTTTATCAAAAATCAGACTGTATTTTAGACGCTCCACAAGCGGGTCAAACCGGACTCACAATGAGGACTTTGGAATGTCTTGGCGCGAAAAAAAAGCTTATTACGACAAACAGCGATGTAAAAAACTATGATTTTTACAGAGAAGAAAATATTTATATATTTGACGGAAGCATAGACGAGACAAATCCGTTTTTCACGGAGCCGTATAGGGATTTAGAGGCAGATATTTATAAAAAATACTCGCTCAGGAATTGGCTCGGCGAGTTGCTTGAGGCTTAAAATCGGCTGTGTGGTTTGAGCGAACGTTCTTAAATTCTGACGGACGTAACGGAGGAACGATCATTGAAAGTATTGCAGATTAACAGTTTTTGCAGCGTGGGAAGCACCGGAAAGATCGCGGTGGACTTGCATGATATTCTGAAACAAAACGGACACGATTGTAAGATCGCTTACGGCAGAGAAAGTGTCAGCGGTGTTGACCCCGGTGATGTGATAAAAATCGGGGATAAATTTAACATATATACAGACGCTTTAATGACTCGGCTTACCGACAGAGCCGGCTTTTACTCAAGGCGCGCAACAGAAGAACTGATAGAAAAGATAAAGAGGTATGATCCCGACATTATCCAGCTTCATAATCTGCACGGTTATTATATTAATATTGAAATCCTGTTTGAATATTTAAAAAAGGCAAAAAAACCGGTTGTATGGCTTCTGCACGATTGTTGGAGCTTTACAGGCCATTGTGCTCATTTTGAGTATGCGGGATGTGATAAGTGGATAAAAGGCTGTGAAAAATGCTCTCAGAGTGGCTTTTATCCGAAGAGCTATGTTGACAGCAGCCAAAAGAATTATGAGTTAAAAAAAAGACTGTTTACCTCTATTGAAAATATGACTATTGTAACGCCGTCGAAATGGCTCGCTGAATTGGTAAAACAGTCGTTTTTTGCAAAATATCCTGTTGATGTCATATATAACGGGATCGATCTTGAAGTATTCAAGCCGAGACAAAGCGATTTTCGGAAAAAGTATGGGTTAGAGAACAAAAAAATAATTCTTGGCGTTGCGAGTATCTGGACGGAGCGCAAAGGCTTGAGCGACCTTATTGATTTGTCAAAAAAACTTGATGAAAGCTATAAAATCGTCATTGTCGGCAAAGCGAAAAAAGTAAAAATACCAACAAATATGATTTATATTGAAAGAACAAAGTCGCAGGAAGAGCTTGCGGAAATATATTCCGCTGCCGACGTGTTTATCAATCCGACGTTTGAGGATAACTTCCCCTCGGTGAATATCGAGGCTCTGGCGTGCGGGACACCGGTAATAACTTATAGAACCGGCGGAAGTCCCGAGGCGGTCGACGAAATCTGCGGCGCTGTGACTGACGAGAGGACGCCTGAAAGCATATTAAATACGATTAAAATGCTTGAAAAAAAGCGGCTTAGATCCGACGATTGCGTTATGCGCGCTGCGAGCGAATATGACAAAACAAGGAAATATATGGAGTATGTGAGTTTGTATGAAAAAATACAAGTTAAGCAACAGTGAAAATATATTAAGCTTTATAGTCGCTCTTTTCGGCGCTATTGTGCTTATTAATAATATAGTTTATAATTACCCCAAAAAGTACGTTGTGCTTACCGCATGGGTCGTTATTTTTGTATCCCTTTATCTGCTTATAATATATCGCAGAAAATGGGAGTTTTTCTTTATATTCTTTTTAATGCTTGTGTTTAATTACAGTATTATGATTACTGAGTTTATATCGCCGATAACTGATATTCTTTATACAAAATATCATAATACCGTTGAAGCGCATATCGCGCAAAATTTAATACTGTTTTATCTTATTTTGCTTTGCGTTTTTATGCCGAGGAGCTATGTGTCGTCAAAGAACATAAAAAGCAATATATATATGATACCCGAAAAATCGAATAATCTGATAGTTTATGTTATAGCAGTTGTGCTTATTTATATATTGATTTTTGAATATCAAACTCCGGAGGCAGGACAACGCGGAGAGTTGAGCCCATTATATGAGTATTCGGTTATATTCTTTATAATAGGTTTTTCGTATAGCAAACAGAGAACGACAAATCTGCTGCTCACATTTATTTTGTTATTGTTCGTAGCGCAGGACTTCATTTTCGGCGGTCGTATCACCGGCCTTCAACTGCTTGTTATATGGTTTTTAATGAACTATTCATATCGGGCAAAAATGAGAATTGTTCTTCCGATTATGATAGCGGGTTTTGTGGGATTAAGTATTATAGGTGCCACACGTGGAAATTACTCTGATTTTGAGTCGGCAATTGAAAATGTTTATAAAGCGCTTGTAGAAGGTAAATTAGCTAATGACACATCATATGCGGCATTTCACACATCTGTGACTTTTATAAAATATGAGATATTCGGATGGAATGAAAGAATAAGAATATTTAAAAGATTTTTACTTTCTATGATTGTGGGCGGCTCTGTCCCGGATTCGAGTTTGCCGATTGTAACATCTAAGCATTATATTCACTCGGCAGGAGGTATGTTGCCTATGCACTTTCATTATTATATGGGATGGTTTGGTATAGTAATAGCAGCGGCAATTACCGGAATATATATGCATATTGTCGCTACGGTCAATGAAATTAGCAGTCCGATTATAAAATGTATTGCTGTATATTTTGTCGCAGGATTTAGTCGATGGTACTTATATTCACCTTCCAATTTGCTACGAGGTTGTACAATATTGTGCGTTGTATATTTTGTTTTTGCTGTAATGGACGGATTAATAAAAAAGCACAGATTAGTAATTAAATTAGATAGTGGAAAGGGATAATATATATAAAATAATTAACTTAAACAAAAATCGATGAAATCACAAAAAGTTTTAAGGAGGAATTAATTGTGAAAAGATTGATTATATGTAACACATATTATCAATTGATTATGGCTATACAAATGAAGTTGACTTTGTTTAATAATGATTGTGTAGATGCTTGGTTATCAGATAATTCAAATAATGCCAGTTTTGTTTGTAATAGATTAAATGATATAGATATATTTAGAGAGATTAAATTAGTAGAACATAAGATTAAGCAGAATGTTTTACATAAAATTACAGATATTATAAATTCTTGTTTTGCAGGCAAACAAGAATTAGATATTGATTTTTACGATGAAATTCTTTTTTTTAATTTGGATTATCAATTATATGCTATTGATGATTATTATAAAAAATGCAAACACATCGTAACATGGTCACATTACGAAGAAGGAATTCTCTCTTATGAAAGAGATTTTATAACCGGCAAATGTTTAAAATTAACACGAAAATTGAGAATAATGGTTGGCAAAGACGATATTATTTTAAAAATCGAAAAATACTATTGTATGTTTCCAGATTTTAAAGAAAGTAACAAAGAATGGGAATTTGTCAAAATACCATCAATCTCATTAAACAATGTTGAATTGAAAAATATACTGAAATATATTTTTGATTATGAAATATCTACAAATCCATACAAGTATATTTACTTTTCTTCACCATCCGATATTGATGGCAACTCGTTTGGCGAAACAGAACTTGTTCTTAAAATTGCCGAGTATGTCGGAAAAGATAATTTACTTGTTAAAATGCATCCGAGGGATAATAGAAATATATATGAAAAACACGGTTTAAATATTATGAAGAATTCATTTGTCCCATGGGAAGTAATGTGTTTGAACGATAAATACGAGAATATAGTTATGTTAACTACCTTGTCCGGTGCATTTATAAACAGTTCAGCAACTATTGAAAATAACAGAAAAGGTATTTTTTTATGTGATGCAATACAAAGTGACAACAATTATTTAAAACAAAACTCAAAAGAAATTAAAAAAATGTTAAATAAATTGCATAAATTTGGTTTATGCAAAAATGTAAAAATATATAATCAAGAAAAAATTAAATTAAAGCAGGAGGACAAAAGATGATTGCAAAAATGAAAGTTTTTGACTGTACATTAAGAGAAATAGGTTATCAGACAGGTTGGTATTTTGATAAAAAGGTTGCGAGAAACATATACAGATTTGCTGAATCAAGACATATCGATTATATTGAGCTTGGGTTTTTCCATAATGAAAATGCTGATCCAAATAGAGGGGCTTTTCGTTATTGTAGTACACATGATGATGAAATTATGAAAGTTTTTTCTTACGTAAAAAACAGAACAAAATTATCGGCTATGAGAGATATTCAACGTCCGCTTTCTGAACTCAAACCTAAAAATGAAAGTCCTATTGATACCATTCGTATATTAACGCGTTCGCATGAGACGGATATTGAAAAGCTTAAAATATTTGTTGATGAAGTTCAGAGACTTGGCTATGAAGTATATATTAATTTTACAAGTGCAGGAAATAATACGCCGGAGATGACAAGGTTATTCGCAGAATCAGCAAAAAGTTTCGGGGTACCTATTATATATTTTGCCGATACAGAAAGTATTATGACTAAAGATTTTGTAAACGAAACAATAAGTATATGTCATGAATGTGGTATTGGCGTTGGAATGCATTTTCACGATAAGAATGGAACGGCGGAAATGCTTGCAGATACAGCTATACAACAAGGGGTTGACGGAATTGACGTAACTCATATTGGGCTCGGAGGCAAATGGAGAGACGGAAATCTTACTATGGAATATTTGCTTAAAAAATTTGGTATTCATATGGGTTATGAAAATACAATGATTCGCAATGAAGTAATTGAACAGATAATTAAGTATAATGAATTTACAGCAGCAGAATAAGGAGTATAGAATGGATAGAGTTACAGCTATAATTCCGGTAAGAGAAGGAAGCCGGAGAATAAAAAATAAAAATATTGCGCCTTTTGCGGGCACAACCCTTCTCGAACATAAAATTGAAGTATTAAAAAAAGTTCCTGAAATAAGCAAAATTGTTGTCTCATCTGACTCGGAGTATATGTTGGCATTGGCTAATAAACATGGCACAGAGATTCACAGACGTGAAAAGGAACTTTGCGATGAAATATCAAGACCGTTTGGCGACACGGTAAAGGCAGTTTGTTCAGCGGTGGATGGTGACCATATTTTATGGGCTCCGTGCACATCACCATTGGTATCTCCGATGTTATATTCCAAAGCAATAGAAAAATATTTGGAAGCACTGAACGAAGGATATGACAGCCTAATATCCGTTGAATTATTCAAAAAATTTATGTGGGATGAAAATGGCCCGCTTAATTATGAATTGGGAGACAAACAAGTGCCTTCTCAGCAACTTCCTAATTTGTATGTAGTTACAAATGGTATATTAATTGCTCCAAGAAATAAAACCATAGAATGGAAATATACATACGGAAGCAATCCTTATAAGTTTATCGTGGACAAGTTCGCGGCGACAGATATTGATGAAGAATCGGATTTGATAGAGGCAAAAATGCTTATGGATTTATATCCTGAAAAATTTTTATGTGGTGGTGAGTAATGTATGCGTAAAAAACAATTTATTATGGTTATGCATAAAAATAGTTTAAATCGAATCCTCTTTAATGATCTTAAAAATGATAAAAGAGTGACTGTATATAACGATTTAGAAAAAAATTTAAATGGTTCATTATTTAGGTTAATGCGTTGTGCTCATTATAGCCATAAAGTTAATAAAATTATAAGACTGCCATTTAAAAAGGTTTGGGGATATGTATTAGACGAAATAGTATATGATGAAAATATCAATTATTACATAATAATGACTAATGCATCTTTGTATCAGTTTGATTTATCTTATTTATCAAAAAAACGTAAATTATATAGTAACATAAAATTTATTTTATATTTGGAGGATCCCATGACTAATATTAAAAGAGCATGTGGATATGAGTATAGTGATATAGTAAATTTTGATTACGTGTTTACATTTGATCCTATAGATGCTGAAAAATATGGATTTATATATACAAGTTTGCCATATTCAATTATAAATAATAAATTTGTAGAATTGAAAAGGGATTTGTACTTATCGGCAACAAATAAAGGGCGATTAGACTTTTTTTTGAAAATATATAATCTACTTGATAGTGGTGGCGTAAATGCACTGTTTCGTATTGTAGAAGTTAGTAGCGAAAAACAACAATTTAAAAAGAAAATAATATATAATAAAAGATTAACATATAACGAAATTTTAAATGAAGTTAAAGAATCTAATTGTATATTGGAATTACTTGCGAAAGGACAAGCTGCTGCTACAATGCGTTATTACGAAGCGGTTTGTTATAATAAAAAGCTTCTAACTAATAACAAAGATGTTGTTAATCTTCCGTTCTATAATCCGGAATATATTCATATTTTTGAAAAACCCGAGGATATTGATTGTGAATGGATAAAAGAACGTATACCTATTGACTATGGTTATGACGGTAGATTTTCGCCAACGTGTTTAATAGACAAGATTGTTGAGTTGGAGGAGCAGAAAGAAGGGTAAAACGTTGGCGAAAAATAAGCTGCTGAACTTTGTGAAAAATGTTTCATATACCGCTGTTTCGAATATTTTGGGAACATTGATCTCGGCTGTCTCTTTGCTGATAATACCAAAGCTCGTGAGCGTTGAGACATACGGATATCTTCAACTGTATATGTTTTATATAACTTATACCGGTGTTTCATACTTTGGTTGGTGTGACGGAATATATCTGCGGGAAGGCGGAAAATATTATAAAGACCTCGACAAGCCTATGTATTCGGCCCAATTTTGGCTGTTGGGGCTTTTTGAGGTTATACTCTATGGTATAATTTTAGCCTTTGCCGTGATGTTCGCAAGTGATGCGAACAAGCATTTTGTATATATGTTTGTTTGCATATCCGGCGTAGGTATGTGCCTGAGATGGTTCATAACATTTATTTTGCAGGCAACTGCACGAATAAAGGAGTTTGCTATAGTTACAATATCCGAACGTATTGTATATATTGTCTTGGTTATGATTTTACTTGCGTTCGGTTACAGAAACTTTATTCTGCTTATCGCCGCAGACGTTGCCGGAAAATATATATCCATGTTTATTGGCGTATGGTATTGTAGGGATATGGTGTTTTCAAAGCCGGGTTTTTCAAAGTCGGTTTTCGGAGAGATAAAGGAAAACATCTCCGCGGGAATAAAGCTTATGTTTGCCGGACTCAGCAGTATGCTGATTATCGGAGTAATTCGTTTCGGAGTGCAGAGCAAATGGGATATCGCGACATTCGGAAAAGTTTCTCTGACGCTTACCATATCAAATATGGTGATGACAGCGATAAACGCGATAGCGGTGGTATTGTATCCAATGCTTCGCAGGACAAGCCGTGAGCAGCTTCCGAAGCTTTACAGCATTATGCGCGTTCTGCTTATGGGAATTATATTTGGCGGTCTTATGTTCTATTATCCGGTGCAGAAAATACTCTCGACTTGGCTGCCGCAGTACGCCGACAGTATAAGATACGCGGCGATTTTGCTTCCTGTATGCGTGTATGAAAGCAAAATGGCAATGCTGATCAACACATACCTTAAGGCCTTGCGCCTTGAGAATATGCTGATGATATGCAACATAGCGGCTCTTGCTGTCAGTGTGGTATGCGCGGTTCTGTCAATAACGGTGTTTGAAAGTGTGACACTTGCTATCATCTCAATACTTATTGCGCTAATGTTCAGGGGAATATTAAGCGAGCTTGTGCTGTCGCACCATATAGATGTGAACGTTAAGAAGGATATAGTAATCGAATTTATTATGTCGGTTGCTTTCATAATCTGCAACTGGTATTTAGGCTTTATAGGAATGGGAATATATGCGCTGTGCTATGCCGCCTATATCTTACTCAAGAAAAACGATTTGAAACAGGCAATAGAATATATATATCGGGGGTAAAAATTAACATGACAAAAAGGATTGAATGGCTTGATGTCTTGAAAGGAATAGGAATAATTTTCATTGTATTGGGACATTTAACATTTTATGGTAATAATGATTGGCTAACTGTGTTGATATTCTCTTTTCATGTGCCGTTGTTTTTTGTTCTGTCAGGATATGTATATAGAATATCCGAAAGTTTTAATGAGTTTTTATATAAAAAATTTAATAGTCTGTTATTGCCGTTTTTAATATGCTCGATTGCGGACTTGTTTTTAGAAATTACAAAAAGCGTTATAAAACATGAAAAAATAGGTTTGGAAGTTTTAAGATATTTGTTTTTCGTTGACGGACGAGCCGCGCTTGATACACCTATTTGGTTTTTGTTTATATTATTTGTTATAGAAATAATATATTATTTTATGTTTAACAAGAAATTGGTAAATAAAATAATATTGTGCTGTGCTTCAATGATTTTATCTGCATTCATAAATCAAAGATATTATTTTGGAATAGGATTAATACCTATTTCGATCGCTTTCTTGATTATAGGCGATATATGCAAAAACGAAAGAATTAAAATAATTATAAAAAAACTAATAAAGTTTTGGTGGATTATTTTGCCGATTTGGATCATATCAAGTATATTTAATAATCAAGTTGATGTTTATGCTTGTTGGCACGGAAAAAGCGTTATTCTTATGTACATAAATGCGTTTCTCGGTATTGCGTTTTTTACATATTTGGCAATGAAATTGCAGAAAATAGGTTTTTTAAAATATTATGGAAGAAACTCAATAATTGTTTTGTGTTCACATGTATATTTTACAAATTTTATTACAGGTAACATTTATAATATTTTAAGAAATTATGGGATTTTAAACAATATGACGATATGTTTGATATGCGTATTTGTTATAGCAATAATGTGTACTGTAATACAAATTACAAATACTGTTATAACGAAATTACGTAACGGGGGGGGGTAACAGAATTTAGATTTTTATTTAATTATAGATATACAGCTTTTGCATAATTGTGATTTTATAAAAGAGATGATATAATGCCGAAACGTACAACAGCAGAACTGTTTAAAATCAAACCGTGCGCAAAAATACGGCGGGGAAACCGTCGTATCACGTCAATCTAATTTTGAAATAAAATTGTAACCCAAAGAATCCAAAAACATGATATACTTAAAAAGGGTGACA
>CANQMT010000008.1 GCA_947625055.1 uncultured Monoglobus sp.
TGTTAGTTTCATTTTACACAAAAGTTGCTATGTTGTCTATTTTTAATTAGTGTTGCACTTCACATGATAACATGCCCCGTCCCCTACGAAATTGGTGCGCAAAATGCCGTAGGGGTGGATATTATCCGCCCGTTTGCCTCGCCCCTTGGGGATAATCAGCAAGCTTGCTTGCGGGTTCAAAGCTATCTTTCAAAATTGCTTGCAATTTTGACTAAGAGCTTCCTTGATGGTGGCGCCGAAGGCGACGGAGAGGGGTCAACATAGGTGCCAGAGATTAGTGAATAGGGACTAGGATTGAAGAATCTCAGTGAGATATTCCTAGTACCTAGTTGCTATTTCCTAGTCTCTACGTTAACCCCTCTCAGTCTGCGGACAAGCCGCAGCCAGCTCTCCCCAAGGGGCGAGCCACGGATTATGGGCGAGCGCCGTAGGGCGCGCAGGGATCGGCGACGACGCGGCGGGCCGCGGTGGCGGCATCGCGGAAGGTTTGGTTTTCGTATACGCCGGTGGGGGAGTCGAGCGAGGTTTCGCGAACGCCGGAGCGGGTCGCGTGGATAATGTTCCCGTTTCCCGAATATACGGCGGCGTGGTCGGTCACGCCGTCGTTTTCATAGTCAAAAAATATTAAATCGCCGGGCATGAGCTCCGATATATCTATCGGTTTGCCGTATTCAAGCTGGCTGTCGGTGCCGCCGTTTGACATTTCGATCCCGACATTTGAGCAGGCGTACCAAATCAGGCCAGAGCAGTCAAAGCTTTCGGGCCCGAGACGGTTTTCGGATGAATACGGCCTGCCCATGCAGTTTGCGCGGATAAACCCGACCAAGATATTATCGCTCTCCGGCATCGGAGGCGGCGCGGCGTTTTTCGGAAAAAGCGCGGGCGCCGAAAAAACCGCGCACAACAAAACGCATACCGCCGAGATAACAAATTTCTTCATTATTTAACGATATGCGTAAAAAATTCTTTTATTCGCTGTTATAGAATATTGGCCTCGCGGAAGCTGTAATATTCGTCTCCTGCGTAGATTATGTGATCCAAAAGCTTTATGTCCGCCTCGCCGAGAGCCGACTCGATGCTGCCCGTCACCCGTCTGTCGGCCTCGCTGGGGAACGCTATGCCGCTTGGATGGTTGTGGCTCAGGATGACATATACAGCGCCGCAAAGCACCGCCTCTCTTATAATTTTGGCTTTGTCGAAGGTCAGATAGTCCAGAGAGCCTTCGGCTACGCTGTTAAGCTTTATGACTTTAAGGTTTCTATCAAGGTACATCACGTGCATTCGCTCGTAGACAGCGTCAAGATATTGACTGAGCATATATTCGCGAAGCTCACCAAGAATTTCGGCCTCACTCTTTTTGCCTTTTGAATTAAGGTGCCGCGACTTTGCGGCGGCCTTCATAAACTTCGGCATACAGTGCAGAAAACCGGCGGTTCTCTCGCCGACGCCTTTGACTTTTTTAAGCTCGTTCACATCCGCCATAAGCACGCCGTAAAGCGAGCCGAATTTGTCGATTAGGTTATGGGCTATGGAATTTGTGTTCCCTCTGGAAATAACGGAATAGAGCATGATCTCCAAAAGTTCGTGTTCGGGCAGATTTTCGTAGCCTATCTTCTCGGCCTTTTCGTACATTCTCCGCCGGTGCCCTTCGTGTATGTTTTCCTTTTTCTTGCCGCTTTCAGCGGCGGATGTCTCTTTTTTCATTTTTCTGCTTTCCTCGGTGCTGCCGCATATTAAAACGTGTAGTTCGCCTTACGGTATTTGCTGGGCGACACTCCCATGATCTTTTTGAAAACGTCTCCGAAATAGTTGCTGTCTTTGTATCCGCAGAAGCGGGCGATCTCCGTGACCGAGTACTGCGTCTCAACAAGCATGTTGGTTGCCATCTTTATGCGGACGTTGTTGAGATACTCGTTAAAACCGAATCCCGTTACCTTTTTGAATTTCTTTGAAAAATAGGTCGGGCTCATATACGCCATCTTTGAAATGTCCGCCAGCGTGATCTGTTGATTGTAATAATTGATTATGTACTTGCATACCTGCTGTATACGTTCCTCATGAACGCTGATGTCGTCAAACGGCGCAACGCTGTGTCCCGCGCAGCGGTCGAGAAAGATCATGATCTCCGCCATGTGCGAATGGGCGAGATATTCGGCGTACTCGTCATTTTTTTCGCATTCGGCGCTCAGCTTGTGGAGCAGAGCCTCAAAAGCGTATCTTTTTGAAATAGGCACATGGACCTTTTTCGCGCCGAAGGCGTTCATAAAAAGGTCGCGGTCAATATTCTCGCAGGCGCGCTCGACAAATTTTTCGTTGAATGTCATAAGATACCGCTCGTAGTAATTCTCCGACGTGATCATTGTTGTGAGATGCAGATCGCCTTTATTCACAAGTATGACGTCTCCGGGCTCCAAATTATAAAGTGTGTGATTTATGAAATAACGTCTGGTGCCCGCCATAAGGTAGTACACCTCGTAATAATCGTGCATATGTGAATTCTTCATAACGTAAGGTTTGCTGTTTTCCTCGCGTTCAATATAAATGTCTCTCCCCTCGGGTAGTCCCATATGAATATCACCTCCAAAAATGTTCCGAGCTTATTATAACATATTAGTGGCAATAAATCAATAGTTTTTTGAAAAAATACTGAATATTTGCGCAGAAAAATAATTATCGGAAATTTTTCTATATTTTTTTATTTTATTAGTCAAATATTCAGTTAATCTAAACAAAAAAACCTTTGCAAAAGAGTTATATAATAGTGTATAATAAATAATAATAGGTGTGACATGCCCCGAATTTTTGGGGCTTGCGCGGCAAAAAATTTTGGTAAAATAATTAACAATTTTTTATACAGGGCAGATGCCCGGGAGGTAATTATTATGAAGAAATTTATGGATAAAGACTTTATGCTGACAAATGATACGGCAAAAAAACTGTATCATGACTTTGCGGCTGATATGCCGATTTTTGATTATCATTGTCATCTGATCCCCCAAATGATGTATGAAGACAAACCGTTTGACAATATTACGCAGATCTTTCTCGGCGGCGACCATTACAAGTGGCGCTATATGCGCTCCTGCGGCCTTGATGAGAAGTATATGACAGGCGACGCGCCTGATCAGGAGAAGTTCAGAGCTTTCTGCTCCGCGCTTCAGTACGGCATAGGCAACCCGCTCTATCACTGGACGCATCTTGAGCTTCAGAGATATTTCGGCATCGACACGGTCTGCCGCGCCGACACCGCAGACGAGATCTGGGAGAAGGCCAACAAAGTCATAAAAGAGACGCAGATGAGCCCCGCGAAGCTTATCAACCGGTCAAACGTCGCGGTTATCTGCACGACCGACGATCCTATCGACGATCTTGAGTGGCACAAAAAGATCAAGGAAAAAGGCCACATCAAGGCGAAGGTCCTGCCCGCTTTCAGACCCGACTTTATGATAAATATTGACAAGCCCACATTTGCGCCCTACATAGAGAAGCTGGCGGCTGTTTCGGGTGTTGAGATTGACAGCTATGAGGACTTGATCACGGCGATCTACAAGAGGATCGACTACTTCCACGAGGTAGGCAGCCGCGTTTCCGACCACGCGCTCGACAGCGTTCCCTATGAGGACGTTACAGAGGCCGAGGTCGAGGCTATTTTTAAGAAGGCAATGGCAGGCGAGAAGCTCACTCAGTGTGAGGTTGACGCTTATAAGAGCATGACGCTTATCAAGCTCGGCGAGAAGTACCACGATCTGGGCTGGGCTTATCAGCTCCACATCGGCGCTCTCCGCAACAACAACACCAGAATGTTCGAGAAGCTCGGCGCCGACACAGGCTTTGACTCGATCAGCGACTACTGCATCGCGGCTCCGCTCTCTAAGCTCTTAAACGCGCTTGAGATGAAAAACAAGCTGCCCAAGACCATACTCTACACCTTAAATCCCAAGGACAACTACGTTCTCGGAACAATGCTGGGCAACTTCCAGGGCTGCGAGGTCCCGGGCAAGATCCAGTTCGGTTCCGGCTGGTGGTTCAACGACCAGAGAGACGGCATGACCGAGCAGATGAAGGCTCTGGGCAACCTCGGCGCGCTCAACAAGTTCGTGGGCATGCTGACCGACTCCAGAAGCTTCCTGTCATACACCCGTCACGAGTATTTCAGAAGAATTATGTGCAACATTCTCGGCGGCTGGGTAGAAGCGGGTGAGTTCCCTGCGGATATGGACACTCTTGAGACAATAGTCAAGGGCATCTGCTTCAACAACGCCAAGAATTATTTCGGCATAGAGATTTAACCGGCGCATTGCGCGATAGGAGGTATTCCTTATGAAATTTATTAAAAGAAACAAAAAGTATGATTTGGTGACAATGGGCGAGGTCATGCTCAGACTTTCGCCTCCGGGAACGGACAAGATCTCCCAAAGCTACATATTTGACAAAAAGGCGGGCGGCGCCGAGCTCAACGTTGCCAACGGCAGCGCCATTCTCGGCATCGAGACCGGCATCATCACCAAGCTGCCCGAAAACAAGATCGGACACTTTGTGCGCAACATGATAAGATACGGCGGCGTCAGCGACGATCTTATCGTTTACGACCATTCGCCCGAAAAGCGTCTCGGCATCTATTACTACGAAATGGGCGCTTATCCGAGGAAGTCGTCGGTTGTATATGACCGAGCCAATTCCTCGATGACGACGCTTAAAATTGAGGAAATTCCCGAGTCGGTATTCGGCGAGACGGCGGTTTTCCATGTCAGCGGAATTACTCTCGCGCTTAACGAGTCCCTGCGCGAGACCACGATCGAGGTCATAAAGAAGTTCAAGGAAAACGGAACGATAATCTCGTTTGACATAAACTACCGCGCATCTCTGTGGGACGAGGCCACCGCGCGCGAGACGGTGACGTCGATATTCCCGTATGTGGATATTTTGTTCGTGTCCGAGGAGACCTCGCGGCGCATGCTGCAAAAGACCGGAACGCTCGAGGAGATCATGAAGAGCTACAGCGACGACTACGGCTGCAAGGTCGTGGCCACCACCCGCCGCGAAGTAATAAGCCCCAAAATACATAATTTTTCGTCGATGATCTATTATGACGGCGAGTTCTATGAGGAGGAGCCTTACAAGAATATCGAGGTCGTTGACCGCGTGGGCAGCGGCGACGCGTACCTCGCGGGCGCGCTTTACGCGATGATAGTGCATGACGATATACGCAAGGCGGTCGAGTACGGCAACGCCATGTCCTCGGTCAAGAACACTGTTCTGGGCGATATGGCCGTCAGCAGCCTGAGCGAGATCAACAGCGTTATCGACAGCCACAAGTCGATCGGACGGCAGGACGAGATGAACAGATAGAAACATAACGATCGGTGAACAGCGAATAGCGAATAAAAATTCGCTGTTCGCTTTCACAATCTTTGATAAGAAAGGAAGAATGAATATGAAAACAATGCTTAAAAGAGCGGGCATGATGTTTGTCGCGCTGGCGGTAATACTGAGCTGCGTATCGCTTCCCGCGCTCGCGGCCCGGGTAGAGCCCGCGGCGGCCGAAAACCGCGTTCCGGCCTTTCCCGGAGCGGAGGGCGGCGGCATGTGGACGACCGGCGCCAGAGGCGCCGAGAAGCCCGAGGTCTATCACGTTACCAGCCTTGCCGACAGCGGCGAGGGCTCGTTCCGCGACGCGGTCTCACAGGGGAACCGCATAGTCGTGTTTGACGTTTCGGGTTATATCGACCTTGACTCAAACGTCAACGTCAGCCACGACAACATGACGATCCTCGGCCAGACGGCGCCCGGCGACGGAATTTGCTTCCGCGGCAACAACATCAAGATCGGCGGAAACAACGTGATCCTGCGCTATCTGCGCTTCCGCGTGGGCTCAAAGCTCAAGGACGGCTCGGACACCAAGGCGCAGGACGGACTTGAGGTTCCCGACAACGGCAATAATATCATAATCGACCATTGTTCGGTTTCATGGGGAACGGACGAGAACCTTGCCGCCTACGCGGTAAAGGACCTGACCGTGCAGTACAGCATAATCTCCGAGGCGCTCAATCAGAGCGTCCATGACAAGGGCGAGCACGGCTACGCGGCGATCTGGGGCGGCGTCAATATGTCGGTTCATCATAACCTGATCGCCAGTCACAAGAGCCGCAACCCCAAGGTCGGCACATCCGAAACGGTCGCGATGACCGCGGGCTACACCGACGCCGAGACGCTTGTTGACATGAAGAACAATGTGTTCTACAACTGGGGCGACAAATGCGGATACGGCACCGAGAACGGAGCAAAGACTTATATTCAGAACAATATCTACCGCCCGGGCCCCGCGACGCCCGCGGGCAAGAGAGCGAGAATATTCGAGCTGAGCGTCGGTCAGAAATACGAGACAAACATGCTGGGCAGCGTGTACGCGGTCGGCAACAGGATCGACGTTGAAGCGAACGACCCCGATTATGCGAATGCTCAAAAGGTAAATGAGAACAACTGGCAGGACGATCTGCACACAGGCGTTTATGTTGACAATAAGTTTTACAGCTCTACCGACAAGAGCAAGATGATAATTACCGAGCCCAACGAGCAGTATAAGCAGTACGAGGCGGAGTACCCCATAACGCTCGACCCGGTTGACAGCGTTTATGAGGACGTGCTAAGCAACGCGGGCGCGACCCTGCCAAAGCGCGACAAAGTCGACGAGAGAGTTATAAACGAGGTAAGGACCCGCACCGCGCCGAGCGGCAGCAAGGGCAGCGTGGGCCTTCTGGACGATCCGCTTGACGGCGTTCCCGAGGGCAGCGAGGCCGAGTATGACGACCGCGGCTATCCGATTTTCTCAAACGAGACGCGTCCCGCCGATTATGACGCGGACGGCGACGGCATTGCCGACTCGTGGGAGGATAAGATGGGGCTTAATAAGGAAAACGGGTATGACAGCCTTAAGATCGGCCCCGACGGCTACACATGGCTCGAGATATTCGTTGAGGAGAGCATAGCGGGCGTCAAAGAGCCCGCGGGCCTTGCGCTCAGCGCCGATGATAAGTATTACAAAACGACCGACACGATCACGGTGACGGCGGCCGAAGGCGGCGCCGCTCCCTCAAACTCGTGGGTAACGTCCTACGAAAACGGAATTGTGACAGTCGATCCGTCGGCTCAATACGAAAAGGCGGTCGCGGTCGCGGCTTCGTATGACGCGGGCGGCAGTCTGATCGACAGCAAAAACGCCGAGGTCGACAAAGCCTCGGGCACTGCTAATGTGGGCGAGGTCGCCCAAGGCGCGGTTACAAAGGTTTTCCTGTGGAGCGATCTTGACGCGATCGAACCTCTGTGCGAGCCGTACACGGCTGGCGGCGGAGGAAGCGCCGGAGATATAACCGACGTTGAGATCTACTGCAACGACGCTCCCGCGGCGCAGGCCGAGAATATCGGCGGCGCGTGGACGGCGAATTTGACCGGACTTCCCACAGGCAATAATATACTGACAGCCAAGGCGGAAATGAGCGACGGCAGCTACAGCTTCAGCCCGATAAAGACCGTTCATGTGATCGGCGCGCAGGAAGCCGAGGGCTGGACAGCCTACGGAGAGGCATCGTATGACGGCGAATGTTATACTCTGACGTCCGGCTCTGAACTCGACTGTGAAAAGAGCGGAGATTTTAAGCTGGTAGGCAGAATTGATGATATTGACGAGGTCGGCGCGGGTCTCGGAGCCGACAACAATGATTCGAGCGAAGACGTAATGATCGCTAAAACTCTTAATAAGAATTACGAGCCTACAATAATTTATTATATTGCTACAAGCGGAACCGGCGTACCGGAGATCTGGACGCCCACAAGCGGAAGTGCCGAAGATTACTCGCTTTTCGAGATAGAAAAAGCGGGCGGCAAAATCAGATTATACGCCGGCACAAGCCTTGCCGACCTTGAAACCAATCTTGTCGCGGAGGGCGATGTCACGAGCGAGACATTCACCGTTTGGGCGTTTATGCTGAAAGAGGGAGGCGTGACGGTTGATCCGAACGCGCAGCCGAAAATGTCGGTTTCGAAGTTCAGCATGCTGAAGCTGATCGAGACGGCGACAAATCCCAAGGTTGAGATAACCAATATAAACGACAACGACAGGATCGATATAGCGGGATCTGAGCTCAAACTCAATGTCACATCCGACGGCGACACGCCGGTGACCGAGATATGGGTATACTTAAACGGCGAGGCTGTCGCCCGCCGCGACGTGAACATAGTCGGTACGCAGGAGGTCACGATACCGCTTGAGTTTGCGGCGCCGACAAAGGGCGCGCTCACGGTTTACGCCTTTGACGATAATTTGGGCAGAGGCGAAAAGACGATCAATGTTTCGATCTCGCAGGACGGCTCGCCCTGGCAGCTTGCCGATATAGGCTATGTTCCGGGTCAGGCCCAGACCTTCGCCGAGGTGACCGACGATTTCACATTCAAGCTCTATAACTCGTCGACCGGAAATATCGGCGGAACTTCAGACTCGTTCGGCTACATGTACCAGCAGTTCAGCGGCGACAACAGAGTATATTACAGAAGCCGCCTCAATTCGGGCTCACAGCTCGGACTGTTGATAAAGAGCGATCTTGATCCCGACGGCGTGACCTATTTCTTCGGCGGCACGTTCGGAGCCGACGGCAAGATCGACTATCAGCTTATGAGAAGAACCGCAAAGGGCGGCAATATGGAGCTTGTCCAAGATGTTACCGACGTGATTGGCGAGAGCGCGACACAGATGGTGATCGCCGAGAAGATCGGAAACAAGCTCAATATCTATCAGAGCGAGAACAACCCCACGGTATACAAGACCAAGACGCTTATAACGAGCGTTGACATTCCCGGTATCGGCGACAGCTACTATATGGGCTTCGGCTTTGTGGGATACGACCCCAACGCGTTTATCCCCGATGTGGGCTGGGTATCCACCGAGAAAATAGCCGACGATACCAACAACAGCCTCACTTGGGACTTTGACTACGGTCTTGACTGGCAGTGGCAGTCGCAGGAGAAGAACGTGCTGCGTCCCTCATGGACACAGAACATGAGCGGCGACAACACAGGCGTTATGGCGATCGAGCCCACCGCCGATTACAGCGGCAACCGCTACATCTTCCGCGAGTATATCCCGCAGGACGGCATGACCCCCAACATGAGTGCGGACGTGCTGCTCGCGGGCGACGAACCGTCGCTGAATGTCTACTTCCAGACGGGCGACGTTAACAAGGCGTACAAGATAACCTTCTCGGACGACGGAAAGATCTACGCGAACGGAACAGCCGAGGTGGGAGCCTGGGACGCCGCGGACGGCTGGTACAATGTCAATATAACCACCGATGTGGGCGAAACGGGCGAGACCTCCGCCAAGCTGACTGTCAAGAAGGGCGACACCGTTGTGGTAGACAACAAGCCTATCGAGATCAGCGCGGGCGGCGAGTTCAGAACTCAGATCAACACCGAAAAGAAGTACGACGTGACAAACGCGGTATACTTCGAGCCGGTATCGACGGCCAGCGGCAAATATTATATTGACAATGTTAAAATAACCCAGACCAAGCCGAGCGTGACCGTGACAAGAGAGGCGAACTGGTACACCTTCAATAAGATAAGCTCGATAAGCGGAGCTTTCACGGTTGACGGAACCACCACTCTTAACGGCGACACAACCACCGGAAAGCAGATCAGCGTAGCTGCGGGAGCGGAACTCAAGACGGGCGGAAAGAGCCTCGGAACATTGAGCTTCACTAACAGGATACGAATCAAAGGCAACAGCGGAAAGATCACCGTTCCGGTGGAGAACGGCTCGGTTGTAACGGTCTATGCCGCGTCCGCCAGCTCATCGGAAGCGCGTCCGCTGATAATAGACGGCCAGACTACTAATGTTCAGGGCTTGACAGCCGCGACATATGTATATAACGGATCAGGCGGAACTATCGAGATCTCGGGCGGCAACAATATTGAGGTATCCGCGATCTCGGTCGAGAAAGTTACAATAACGCCTAACAATTAATCAGAATAAGAAAGAAGGAATTACCGAATGAGAAAGAATTTTAAACGAGTTTCTTCAATAATAATAGCGCTTGCTATGGTATTGACCCTCGTCCCCGCCGCTTTCGCGGCAGAGGCGGGGCTGCCCGAAAACGACACGGCGCCGATAGTCTCGCCCGAGCAAGCGAAGGCCGATAATGTCGCCGCGTTTCCGGGCGCCGAGGGCGGCGGAAAATACACCACAGGCGGCAGAGGCGGCGAGGTGTACCACGTCACCAATTTAAACGACGACGGCCCCGGCTCGCTGCGCGAGGGCGTCAGCAAGCCCAACCGCACGATCGTGTTCGACGTCGGCGGAACCATACACTTAAAGTCCGACCTGAGGCTTGAGAACCCCAACATCACGATCGCGGGACAGACAGCGCCCGGCGACGGTATCTGCCTCGGAGACTACAACCTGATGATCTACACCGACAACGTTATCGTGCGCTATATCCGCGTTCGCCCCGGCGACATTTCCCAGACCGAGAACGACGCGATATTCGCGAGATATTATAAGGACATAATCATCGACCATTGCTCCACGAGCTGGTCTACCGACGAGACAATGTCGCTCTACGGCGTTGCAAACACCACGGTGCAGTGGTGCTATATCACCGAGAGTCTGACGTTGGCGCGCCACGCAAAGGGCCGTCACGGCTACGGCGGAATCTGGGGCGGCTACAACACGACCTATCATCACAACTTAGTCGCCACCCACACAAGCCGTCTGCCCAGGTACCACGGCGTCAAGGACTCGCACCCCGATTATAAGATCAGCGATACCGACGCATTAAGCAGCAACGACGAGGTCAACAACGTTATCTACAACTGGGGCTTCAACAACGGCTACGGCGGCGGCGGAGTCACCCTCAACTTCATGAACAACTACTACAAGAGCGGTCCGATAACCAACAAGGACGTGCTCGACAGGATCTGGAACCCCGGCGGCACTACCATGTACTGCGCGGGCAACGTGCTTGAGGGCAACGAGGAAGTCACAAACGACAACATGAAGGGAATCGACGTTGACGAGAGCGGCGACGAGACGGTATTCCTCGACGCGCCGACCTATGAAAACGGCCTTATCCCCCTTGACAATATCGACACGGCGGAGGAAGCCTATGAGAAGGTCCTGGCCTCCGCGGGAGCGACCATACCGAGGCGCGACAGCTATGACGCGAGGATAACCAACGACGTCAAAAACGGCACAGGCCGCTCGATAAACAACGAGGCCGAGGTCGGAGGCTGGCCCGAGCTCAAGTCGGGCGAGGCGAAGCCCGACACCGACGGCGACGGAATGCCCGACGAGTATGAGGACTCTCACGATCTCGATAAGAATGATCCCTCCGACGGCTCTGTTATAACCGAAAACGGCAGGACCAACCTTGAGAATTATCTGAACTCTATCGTTGAGAACGCGGCTGCACCCGCAAATCCCGATGTTGATTTGAATATTGAGAACAACGCGATCTATGATTACGGTGAGACTATCAATATGAAGGCCGAGGCAAGCGGCAAAGAGGGCAGAAGCATATCCGAGGTTCGGTTCTACAGAAACGACGAGCTGCTTTACACCGACGATTCCGCGCCCTATGAGTACAGCTACAGCGGCGCGCCCGAGGGTATCTCGTTCATGTCGGCCAAGGCGGTTGACAGCGCGGGCGAGTCGACGACTTCGGATATTAAAGTGATAAACGTAAACTACACCGAAGCGCCCAGCGACTGGAACACAATGGACATCGGCGAGGCGACAATGCCCGGCAGCTATTCGCTGCACGACGGGATTTATACCGTCAAGAGCAGCGGCCTTATCGGCGCGGGCAACGAGTTCAACGTTATGGACGGCGACGAGGGCACCGACGCGTTCAGCTATATGTACAAAGAGGCGGATACAAACGCGGTGCTGTCGACCAAGATCGACTCGGTTTCAAAGTTCAACAACAACTGCGTCAGCGGAATCATGTTCCGCGACGAGCTGACCCCAACATCCGACTTCGTTATGGTAAACTATGAGCACGAGAAGGGCGGAGCGGGCCTGTCGTTTAAGTACAGGATCGGCGGCAAGATGACCAAGAACTTCATCGTTCTCTCCGAGCTGCCCAGATATATCAAGCTGATAAAGATCGGCAATACCGTCACCGGCTATCACAGCATCAACGGCGTTGACTGGGAGTATTTTGACAGCGTGGAAATGAGCTTTGGCGGAACCAACTACGGCGGAATCGCGCAGGACGGCAACAAGGAGACAAACCAAATCTCAACCTATGCCTGGGGCAAGTTCACAGACTTAAATCTTGAGAACTACGGCGAGAACAAGCTCCCCGATATCGAGATGCGCACCGGCACGGCGGGCGAGCAGAACGGGGTCAATCCCAGCACATTATTATGGCAGGATAAATCCCAGTTTAACGTAGGCGACAGAGTGGACCTCAAGATCGCTTCGAGCGAGCTTGAGACGGCCGACAAGCTTGAGATATACTTGGACGGTAAGCTGTATAAGAGCTCCGACGTGGTTTATGAGCACGAGTCGGTAACGATCGACGAGCCGGGCAACCACTATATCACGGCGGTCATCTATGACGCTGACGGCGCGAAGAACAGCGCCACTCAGAATGTGGGCGTTTCAAATGTGAGCGGCGGCTGGCAGACTTCCGAGATACACTATCCCAAGGACATTCAGGCTGACGGAACCACGATCAGACACGGCGCGTTCGATTTAGACGGCAGCACACTCAGGATAAACGGCACGGGCTACGGCATTGAGGGCGTTGAGAATGAGGAATACCCGATGATGTATAAGCAGCTCACCGGCGACTTTGAGGCTTCGTTCAAGGTTGACGAGCAGACCCTCGCCGACTACGACCATATGGGCTTTGTTGTCAAGAATTCCCTTGATCCGCAGGAGGACGGCACGTCATACGCGGCGTACCACGAGATCTACTACGGCGAGATGTTCAGAAAAACGAGCGAGTACGGTAAGAAGTATGATCTTATCGGTCAGCAGAAGTACAAGAAGCTGCCGGTTTGGATACGCCTCACAAAGACCGGAAAGACGCTCAAAATGGACTACTCGCAGAACGGAACCGACTGGATCGACGTTGGAACCGAGGAAAACTGCAATATAAACGACACCTATTACCTTGGCGTGTTCGGAGCGTCGAACGAGGAGTTTAAGATCTCGAACTTCACGATGAGCGACTTCAGCGTCAGGACGCAGGATGCCTCTTTGAGCAACTATGTCGATCTCGCCGGATATGAGTGGGCGGAGCCCGCGATAAGCGGACTGACCGCGCGCGGCATAGTAAACGGCGACGTGAACCCTGTGACGGGCGACCGTTACTATTTCCCGGGCGATAATGTGACCCGCGCCGAGTTTGCCAAGATGGTGGTGTCTGCTGTTGAAAGTGAAATTCCTTCTGTAAAAGGTTTGACGGTTTCGCCTTATTTTAGCGACGTATCACCCGATGACTGGTATTATGAATATGTCGGAAAAGCATATTTGCTGGCTTTAATTCGCGGAACAAGTAAGGAAGCCATGATATTTGAACCCGATCGTCCGATCACGAGAGAAGAAATGGCTGCAATTGTTTCCGCAGCGGATAACTATGAGACCGTTGTTAAGGATGTTGGCAACGTAACGGATGTTTCGGCTTATGTTGCCGGATTGATCAATGGCAAAACGCTGACGGATTTGTATACGGATTCGGCAATTGTTTCCGATTGGGCTGAACGCGATGTATTGCAGGCAACCGCTCTCGGCATTATGCAAGGTGACGAAAATCATTGCTTTAATCCGCTTGATTTTGCCGATAGAGCCGAAGCGGCGCAGGTAATTTACAATTTCGTAACAAAATAGGTGCAAATTTAATAAGAAACACTATTGATTTTTATGTAAAAAGCACAAAAAATAAGGAAAATATATGCTGATTAAGGTTTTATTGTGATTTTTGCAAAATCCATAGATTTTTTCTTGATTTTTTTGTGCAAATCTTATATAATATATACAGCAAAATAATTAGGGCACCCTAAGCCCAAAACAAATATATAGTAGGGGAGGAAAATGCTTTGAGTAATCAAACAAAAAAGGAAAGCAGGGGCATCATCGGATACTTTAAGAACGAGTTCTCCAAGTTCAGCAGAGGAAAATTCTTGATGGTTCTCATGATCCCCGGCGTTGTATTCTTTTTACTGTTCCACTACTGGCCGTTTTACGGACTGCTGGCGGCGTTTAAAGATTACAAGCCGAAACTCGGTATCCTGGGAAGTCCCTGGGCCGATCAATACGGTATGGCTGAGTTCATCAGATTCTTTACCATACCGGACGTATGGAATTACGTTTGGAACACCATAGCGCTGAGTATTCTGCACATTCTGTGGCTGTTCCCGCTGGCTATCCTGCTGGCGCTGTTCATCAACGAACTGAGATCGCAGAAGTTCAAGAAGATCGTTCAGACGGTTTCTTATCTGCCTCACTTCGTATCGGTTGCCGCTGTCTGCGGTATGCTGACACTGTTCTTATCTTCACAGCAGACTTCCGCTGACGCGTCAAGTTTCGCAAACGAAGGTATCATCAACATGCTTTTGCTGAAACTCGGACTTATCAAGCAGGGTATTCCGTTCCTTGACAGAGCCAACTGGTTCAGAACGGTTTACATCGCTTCCGATGTTTGGCAGAGCATAGGCTGGAGCGCCATTGTTTACATCGCCGCTCTGTCCGCTGTTGACCAGGAACTGTACGAGGCCGCCACTATCGACGGCGCGAGCAGAGTTCAGAAGATGTGGCACATTTCAGTTCAACTGATCAGACCCACGATCGTTATTCTTCTGGTTATGCAGATCGGTAAGATCATGTCCCTGGGCGCCGACAAGGCCCTGCTTCTGCAGCGTCCCGCGACATACACAAAGTCACAGATCCTGAGTACATACATTTACAATCAGGGTCTTACGCAAGGTGAGCTGTCGTTCTCGACCGCGGTTGGTTTGTTCAACTCGATAATCAATATTATCCTCGTTGTTATAGCAAACTTCATCTCGAATAAGCTTACCGACACCGGATTATGGTAAGAGAGGGGGATAATATAAATGGTAAAAGATAATTCATTGTCATCAATCATTCTGGATATAGTAATATACATATTCCTGATTTTACTCATGATTGTTATCCTGTATCCGATTATATACATCTTCTCGGTTTCGCTGTCCAGCTCCGCGGCGTTTGACGCCGGTGAAGTTTGGCTCTGGCCCGTTCAGCCCAACCTTGATGCGTATAAAGAAATCGTTACAGGCAAGACGGTTCCCATGTCCTTCCTGCAGGCGGTCATCAACACGATACTCTATACGGTATTGTCGCTGGCATTTACAACAACGCTGGCTTATCCGCTTTCAAGATCAAAAGACAGAGTTCCGTTCCACGGCCTTATCACCAAGCTGGTCGTATTCACGATGTTCTTCTCAGCAGGTATGATCCCTGTATACTTGATAGTGCAGAAGATGCATCTTTTAAACACAAGGTGGGCGCTTATCCTGCCGGCGGTTATTTCGACCTACAACCTGGTTGTTATGCGTTCCTTCTTTGAGGGCGTTCCGGTTGAACTTGAGGAAGCCGCGTTTATCGACGGCGCGAACGAGCTGACTATCTTCTATAAGATAATTCTTCCGCTGTCAAAGGCTGCGCTTGCAACAGTCGGCCTGTTCTACGGCGTATACATGTGGAACCAGTGGTTCAGCGCTATGCTTTATCTGAGCGATCGTGTTAAGAACCTCTATCCTCTGCAGTACATCATCAGACAGATCGTTATGGAGAACCAGCTTGCCGCTGAGGCCGCCGCTGCCGGCGAGCTCAACACGGTTCAGGTAAGCACCGCCTCGCTGAAGTATGCGACGCTGTTCATCTCTATCGTTCCGATGCTGTGCGTATATCCGTTCATCCAGAAGTACTTCGTAAAGGGAGTTATGGTAGGTTCCGTAAAGGGTTAATATTTATTGATCCGCTATGTAAACTATCAGTATTATAAGGAGGAATTTACATGAAATTAAAGAAGATTGTTGCGCTGGCAACATCCGCCGTTATGGCGGTATCACTTCTCGCCTCCTGCGGCACGAGTTCGACTCAGGGCCATATTGAGCAGGACGGCAGAACGATCTACACGTACTACCTCAACATGTACACCCAGGACAGCAAGGGTTACGCAGAGGGACAGGACGCGAACTTCGCTCAGCTCATCAGAGAGAAGTTCAACGTTCAGCTTGAGTACGACAGAATTCCCAGAGGCGACTGGGAGACCAAGACAAATCTGTCATACGCGGTCGGCAACGAGGCCGACGTTACTACAGGCGGTAAGGAGCCTCAGTATAAGAAGTGGGCTACAGAAGGATACTTAGCTCCCATTCCGCAGGAAGCCTATACGGGCGATGACTGTATCTTAAAGGACTGGAAGGCTCTCTGGAGCGAGGAAGACTTTAATGACGTTCTGGCTCTGGCTAAGAGCTCCGACGGTGAGCTTTACTATCTGCCCACACTGAGACAGGAAAAGGCTCAGATGTGCTGGGACTACAGAAAAGATGTATTTGATCAGTTGGGCATCAAAGAGTTCCCCAAGACTATTGATGAGCTCTATGACGTATGCGCCAAGCTGAAGGCCGCTTATCCCGATAAGATCATCATTTCTTGTAACGGCATGGGCACAACTTCTCCCGGTTCGGCTATCACGGGCTTTTTCCAGGCTTACTGGATCCCCGAACTTATCCTGACTCAGCATTCGTATGTTGATCCGGTAACGGAAGAGTATGTTCCCTACGCTCTCACAACCGACGCGGCTCGTGAGATGTTCAAGACTCTTAAGAGATTTAATGACGCCGGCTTCATCGACAAGGAAATCTTCTCGATCGATAAGGACACATTCTCTTCAAGACTCGCGCAGGATAACTGCTTCATCACCTATAACTACGTTTACAACATTGAGGACTTCACAAAGAAGACCAAGGGCACAAACGCCGACAAGAATGCCGAGTGGGCTTGGACAGCCAACATGGTTACGGCGTATCCCGAGAAGGGCACGATCTTTAAGAGAGACCCCCTGTACTCTAACTGGGGCCCCGCGTTCAGCGACGGCATTCAGGAGGATCCCGACAGATTTAACGCTCTGCTCAGTATGTTCAACTGGTTCGCGACCGAAGAAGGCCAGCTCTATAACACCTATGGTGTAAAAGAGGATGATCCCGAAGAGATCAAGGCGGGCGTTGAACCCGGCAACTACAGCTATACAATGGTAAACGG
Organism: uncultured Monoglobus sp.; assembly: GCA_947625055.1. GTDB lineage: Bacteria > Bacillota > Clostridia > Monoglobales > Monoglobaceae > Monoglobus. Next base: position 17,312 of record CANQMT010000008.1, read on the forward strand.
CGAGCCGCAGTTCAATCCCGGCTGGTATGATGAGAGTAATCCCGAGACCGATAAGGATGAGGATAAGCTCCTGACAGTTGAGTACGGCTCAATGGGTTCGCAGTTCAAGAAAGAGCAGCACATGTTCGACAGCATCCGCGGTAAGGATGTTGAGGCTCTGTATCAGGCGTTTATGGCGCAGCCCAACTACTACTACTTCGACCAGATTCCTATGAGATATACAGAGGATGAAGAGCAGAGATTTGCAGACCTCGAGATCGCTCTTAACGCTAAGAGAGACGAGTATATCCAGAGATTTTTCACCGGCGACGTTGATCCTAACAACGATGCTGACTGGAACATGTACATCTCCGATATGAACAAGGTTGGTTTGCAGGAGTTCATCGAGCTGCAGAAGACTGTTTATGAGAGAACAAAGGCTGAAGTTGAAAACGAAGAGGCTGAGCTGGCCGCTGCCGAGGCTGCGGCTGACGGCGAGGCTGCTCCCGCTGACGCCGCCGCTCCCGCTGCGGAGGCTCCCGCGGCTGAGTGATCCGGCTTAACGGTTCATTGCCGAAAAGTCTGAGGCAGCAGAACGGTAAACAGCGAAAGCCCGAACCGGATAATTGCCGAGACTTGAGGATTTGAAAATCAGACAACTGCCAATCATTTGGCAGTTGTCTTTTTCTGTACGGAGGATAAGATATGAACATAATTGTAAGAAAAGATCACAAAACGATCATGTCGGCGCTTGCGGCGGCGCAGCCCGGAGACGCGCTGATCCTGCCGTCGGGGATATACCGTGAGAAGGTGTATGTCGATAAGCCGGACATTTCGTTTATAGGCGACGGCCATGTTACGATAACCTATGACGCCGCGAGCGGCGAGCCCGCGCCGGACGGAGGAAAATATGACACGTTTTCCTCCGCGGCATTGACGATAGAAAAAAGCGCGAAAAACTTTAAGGCCGACAACATAACGATCGAGAACTCATATAACCGCCGGGAGCGCGACAAAGAGGTCACGCAGGCCGTCGCGGTGAGCTGCGGTGCTGACGGCGCGGCGTTTTATGACTGCAATATTCTCGGATGGCAGGACACTCTCTATCTGAGCGGCGGCAGGCAGTTTTTCCTCGATTGTTACATAGAGGGCAGCGTGGATTTTATCTTCGGTGACGCTCAAGTTTTGTTTGAGGACTGCGATATAAACTGTGTGCGCGAGAGGTCGTATATTTCGGCTGCGAACACGTCGAAGCGCGATCCCGCGGGCTTTGTGTTCTATCACTGCTATATCAGCGCCTGCGAGGGCTGCGGCGAAATATATCTTGGCCGCCCGTGGCGGGCCGAGCGCGAGGGAATTAATTCCGCCACCGCCTTTATCGAGTGCGCGTATAACTGCGATATAGCGCCCGCCGGCTGGCTGCCGTGGCACCTTGAACCCGGCGAGGAAGCTCTTAACACGAGATATTTTGAGTACAAAAACACAAACGGCCACGGCGGGCCTGCGGACACGAGCGGCAGGGCGGAATGGAGCCGTCAGCTCACCCGCGCGGAGGCGGAGGAGCTTATGTCATACATAGGAAAATGTGCCAAATATCCCGACGGGGACGCGCATGAGCATCATGAACATAATAATGATGCCTGATTTTATTAATATTGTGACAATATTTCCTCAAAAGGGATTGACTTTATTTGCCTAAAGATATATAATATTTTTGAATAATTAATTATAATAAGTGTCAAACGGAGGTTTATTATGAGCACTTTATCATCTGTTCTTGACGTCACTCAATACGGCGTGATCGGGGACGGCAAAACCAACAATACAAAAGCGATAGCCGGAGTTATCGAGAAGCTTAAGGAACTGGGCGGCGGCACGCTGTACTTCCCTCCCGGAGAGTATGTGACAGGCTCGATCATGCTCGGCGATTTTATGACGCTCTACCTTGAGGGCGGCGCCGTAATTCTGGGCAGCGAAAATCCCGACGATTATCCCATGCTCACCAACAAGGAGATCGAGGGTTACAACAGAGGCGGACACGCGGGTTTGGTGTGCGCTGTTAAGGCAAAGCGCGTGACCGTTACAGGCCGCGGTATTATCGACGGCAGAGGCTATTACTGGTGGGATGATCCCGAGAACCAGCACAGACCCAGAGCTTTCCAGCCCATTTTGTGCAACAATGTTCGCTTAGAGGGTATAACCATCAGAAACTCGGCGATGTGGACTGTTCACCCCATCTGCTGCCTCAACGTTGTAATTGACGGCATTTCGGTGCGCAACCCCGCGGACTCGCCGAACACTGACGGCATTAACCCCGAGAGCTGCCGTAACGTTCGTATTTCCAACTGCTCTATCACCGTCGGAGACGACTGCGTAACGCTCAAGTCGGGCACCGAGGACGATGATCTTCAGAAGCAGCACGCCTGCGAGAACATCACGATCACCAACTGCACAATGAACGACGGCCACGGCGGTGTTGTTATCGGCAGCGAGATGTCGGGCGGAGTAAGAAACGTTACCATATCCAACTGCGTGTTCAACGGCACCGACAGAGGCATCAGAATCAAGACGCGCCGCAAGAGAGGCGGATTTGTTAAGGACGTCAGAATTGACAATATCATCATGTATGACGTGTTCTCGCCTCTGACGATCAACGGATATTATCAGTGCGGCGGCACCGATCCCAACGATGAGGAGCTGTTCAGCCTGAAGGCCAGACCGGTCGAGGACAACACTCCCGTGTTCAAGAACATTTACATAAGCAACGTAACGGCCCGCGAGGTAAAGTGCGCGGCGGGATATATCTACGGTCTGCCCGAGATGCCTGTTAAGGGTCTGCATATCGACAACTTTGTTTGCACAATGACAAAGGGCGAGCACAATGTTGCCAGCGAGCCTATCATGGCATGGCACGTTGACCCCGTAAGCCATTACGGTTTCTATTGCGCCAACATGAAGGACGTGTGCTTCAACAACATTCACATCACAGCCGAGCAGTCGCCCTCGATCATAATCGAGCAGTCCGACTCGGTAAAGATCAGCGGCATGACATCTCCCGGAGACAACACCGCGGTCCGCATCAGAAAGTCGACCGACATTCTGCTCAGCAACTCGCTTATCTCGCCGACCGCCGAGACATTCCTTGAGGTTGACGAGGAGTCCAAAAAATCCCTTGCGATAAACGGCGTTGCCGTCACCGACAAGGAGAGACAGACAGTAATGACAATTATTGATTAATAAATAGGAGGGTTTAAAATGGAAAGGTTAAAAAGAAAAGAACAATGTCAGCTTAAAGAGCGGTTCCTGCAGTTCGGCGAGGGCAACTTCCTCCGCGGATTTGTGGATTGGATGATCGACCGCCTGAACAAGGAAAACGGCTATGACGGCGGAGTGGTTGTGGTTCAGCCCGTGAACGTGGGCCCCGTTGTGAAGTTCCTCAACGAGCAGGACGGACTTTACACTCTGTATCTGCGCGGCCTCTTAAACGGCGAAAAGGTAGAGGAGACAAGAGTGGTTGAGTGTATCACAAGAGGCATCAATCCCTTCGAGGATACCGACGCGTTTTACGCCTGCGCCGAAAATCCCGACCTGCGCTACATAATCTCGAACACCACCGAGGCGGGCATAGAGTACAAGCCCGATCAGGATCCGAACGACTTCGAGGCGCTCACATTCCCCGGCAAGCTCACAACCTTTATGAAAAAGAGATACGACGCGGGCCTGCCCGGATTTTTGCTGCTGCCCTGCGAGCTTATCGACAAGAACGGCGACGAGCTCAAAAAGTGCATCAAAAAGCATGCCGCGGACTTCGGCTACGGCGACGATTTCATCAAGTGGGTCGATGAGGAGAACTACTTCACCAACACGCTGGTTGACAGAATTGTTACGGGCTATCCGCGCGACACGGCTGCCGAGATGGAGAAGGAGTACGGTTATCTTGACAACGTTATCGACACGGCCGAGATATTCCACCTCTGGGTTATCCAGGGCGACAAGAAGTACGCCGAGGAGCTGCCCTTTGACAAGCTGGGCATGAACGTTCTGTGGACTGACGACGTTACTCCCTACAAGAAGAGAAAGGTAAGGATCTTAAACGGCGCTCACACTATGATGGTTCTGGCCGCGCACCTCGCGGGCATCGAGACCGTCAAAGAGGCTATGGATGATGAGCTTATTTATAACTTCATGCACAAGGGCCTGTTTGAGGAGATAATCCCCACGCTTGACCTGCCCAAGGACGAGCTGACCCAGTTCGCGAACGACGTTATCGAGCGTTTCAAGAACCCGTTCATCAAGCACTATCTGCTGAGCATCGCTCTTAATTCTGTATCAAAATATCAGGTAAGAGTTCTGCCCTCGGTTCTTGAGTACATAAAGGCGAACAACAAGGAGCCTGATTGTCTGGTATTCTCGCTGGCCGCGCTTATCGCGTTTTACAGAACCGACGCCGCCAACGACAACGCCGACGTTATGGCGTTTATGAAAGACGCGTCCGTTGCCGATATTCTGGCAAAGACCGAGTATTGGGGACAGGATCTGAGCTTCCTCAAGTCCTCGATTGACAAATATCTCGCCGCGATCGACGCAAAAGGCATCAGAGGTGCGATGCAGGACGTTGTAAACGGCTGATCGGGAGGGCAAAAACATGGCAAAAATCAAGATAAGCCCTCTTGACAACGTGGAGGTTAACGTGGGCGGCGAGTACGACGGCCACAAAACTGCCATCCGCGACATCAAAAAGGGCGAGAATATTATAAAATACGGTTATCCGATAGGCCACGCCTTGGAGGACATCAAGGCGGGCGAGCATGTGCACACCCACAACATCAAGACCAATTTAAGCGGAATACTTGAGTATAAGTATGAGCCCGTTGACTGCGCTGTAAAAAAGGCGGACGATAAGCTGACGTTTAACGGCTATGTCCGCGACGACGGCAGCGTGGGCATCCGCAACGAGATCTGGATAGTCAACACCGTGGGCTGCATCAACAAGACCTCCGAAAAGCTGGCGAAGCTCGCGAACGAGAAGTATGCGGGCAGGACCGACGGCGTGTTTACCTTCGTTCACCCCTTCGGCTGCTCACAGCTCGGCGACGACCAGAAAACCACGCAGGCGATATTAAAGGGGTTGGTCAACCACCCCAACGCCGCGGGTGTGCTGGTTATGGGCCTCGGCTGCGAGAACAATAATATTCCGGTGTTCAAAGAGGTGCTCGGCGAGTATAACCCCGACAGAGTAAAGTTTATGTCAACTCAGGAGTACGACGACGAGCTTGAGCAGGGCTTAAAGCTCATCGGCGAGCTGGTTGAGTACGCGCAGAAGTTTGAGAGAACGCCCTGCGACATCTTAAAGCTGGTTGTCGGCCTCAAGTGCGGCGGCAGCGACGGATTTTCGGGCCTCACGGCAAATCCGCTGGTCGGTCAGTTCTCCGATCTGCTCATCGCTCACGGAGGCAGCACGATACTGACCGAGGTGCCCGAGATGTTCGGTGCCGAGACTCTGCTGATGAACAGATGCCGCGACGAGGAGACATTCCACAAGGTTGTCGATCTTATCAACAACTTTAAGGAATATTTCATGCGCCACAATCAGGTCGTTTATGAAAACCCCTCGCCCGGCAACAAAAAGGGCGGAATTACCACTCTTGAGGATAAGTCGCTCGGCTGCGTTCAGAAAAGCGGCACAGGCGAGGTCGTTGACGTTATCCAGATCGGCGAGCATGTCAAGAAGCAGGGCCTTAACCTGCTGACCGGCCCCGGCAACGATATCGTGGCCGTGACCAATCTGACGGCCTCGGGCTGCCATATGGTTCTGTTCACGACGGGCCGCGGCACTCCGGTGGGCGCTCCGGTTCCCACGATAAAGATCTCGTCGAATTCGGGTCTTGCCGAGCGCAAGCCTCACTGGATCGACTTCAACGCGGGCCCAATCGTGGAGGGCGAAGTCCTCACGCAGGATCTGCTGAACTTTGTTATCGACATCGCGAATGGACAGCAGACCAACAACGAGAAGAACGGCTACCGCGAGATCTCGATCTTCAAAGACGGAGTAGTACTTTAAAAAATAATATGTTGTTTCCCCTTCCCGATTTGTTATCGGGAAGGGGATTGCGACAATTCTAATCGCTATTCGCTAATCACTAATCACTATGTTAGGAGGACATTATGAACAGAGTTGAAGGAAAATGGATCGCTGATCTGGGCGACGGAACCTTTAAAAATCCCATTCTTTACGCCGACTATTCCGATCCGGATGTTATAAGGGTCGGCGAGGATTTCTATATGACCGCGTCCAGCTTTACATACACTCCCGGTCTGCCGGTGCTTCATTCAAAGGACCTGATCAACTGGGAGATCATCAATTACGCGGTCAAAAAACAGCCCGACCGCTATAACAAGCCGGTCCACGGCTGCGGCGTGTGGGCTCCCGCGATACGTTATCATGAGGGCAAGTTCTATATCTACTACGGCGACCCGGATCTGGGAATATTCATGACCTGTACCGACGATCCTTACGGCGAATGGTCTGATCTGGTCCTGGTCAAAGAGGGCGTCGGCCTCATTGACACCTGCCCGCTGTGGGACGATGACGGCAAGGCCTACATCGTTCACGGCTACGCCAACAGCCGCTGCGGCATCAAGAGCCATCTGGCGGTCTGCGAAATGTCATGGGACGGCACCAAGGTGATCGGCGAGGACAAGATCATATTTAACGGCACGGTCAGCCAGCCCGTTATTGAGGGCCCCAAGTTCTATAAGCGCGACGGCATGTACTATGTTCTGTCTCCGGCGGGCGGCGTTCCCACCGGCTGGCAGGTGGCGCTGCGCAGCAAGAACGTTTACGGCCCGTATGAGGACCATATCGTTTTGCGTCAGGGTAAGACCGACATCAACGGCCCGCACCAGGGCGGCCTTGTGGAGCTTGAAAACGGCGAGAGCTGGTTCATGCATTTCCAGGATCTTGAGGTTATCGGCAGGATCATACATCTTCAGCCGGTCAAGTGGATCGACGGATGGCCGGTTATGGGCGAGAATATCGACAGCGGCCTGTGCGGCCAGCCCGTGATGCGCTGCAAAAAGCCCGACGTCGGCAAGACCTATCCGATAAGCACTATCCCGACCTCGGATGATTTCAAGGGCGGCAAGCTCGGCCTTCAGTGGCAGTGGCAGTGCAACCCGCGCGAGGAGTGGTACTCCCTCGAAAACGAGGGCAGGCTGAGACTGTTCAGCGAGGATCTGCATACCGAGGAGGATAAATACCTTTGGAACGTTCCCAACCTGCTGACGCAGCTTTGGCAGGCGCCGTCGATGGTTGTGACGGCCAAGGTTTCGCTTCCCAAGGGCGTCGGCAAAAACAAGGCGGCGCTGGGCGTTATCGGCTATAAGTACGGCTATGTCGCACTGACCGACGAGGGAATGATCGAGTTCCGCACGGGCGACTTTAAAGGCCCCAAGTGCGAAAAACTGATCGTTGACAAGTGCGCCGGAACCACAGAGGCTTATTTGAGATGCGAGATCATTTCGCGCACCAACAGCAAAGAGGCCAAGGGCCGCGTGTCATACAGCATAGACGGCAGCGACTTCATCACGCTCGGCGAGTTTGAGATCGTTCAGGGCAGATGGGTCGGAGCCAAGACCTGTATCGCCTGCGTGGGCGAAAAGGGCGGCTATGCCGACTTTGAGGACTTTTTGGTGGTATAAAAGCATAAAAATAAAGGAAGTATTGACCGATCGGTCAATACTTCCTTTTTGCATGTATGTCGATCTGCTCGGTGTCAAGCTTTGAATACTCGATTATCTGGCTGCTGTAAAGCCCGTAATAGCCCGACATCATGTAACTCACTGCGGCCGCCGTCGCGAACAGCACGATCCCGCCCGAGCCGAACATCTCGACCCCGAAAAATATCGAGGCTATCGGGCAGTTAACGACTCCGCAGAACATTGAGATCATTCCGAGCGCCGCGGCGAAGCCGGGATCGATTTTAAGCAGCCCGCCCAAAACGCAGCCCAGCGTGGCGCCGATGAAAAGCGTCGGCAGTATCTCGCCGCCTTTAAATCCCGCGCCGATCGTGATGACCGTGAACAGAATTTTAAGAGCGAAGGCGTAGGGAACGGCCGTTCCGTTTTCAACCGCAGCGACGATAACCTGCGAGCCGGTTCCGTTATAGTCGGTCGTGCCGAGGATAAAGGTGAGCGCGGCGATAACCGCGCCGCCCGTGAACACGCGGATATACGGATTTTTAAATATCCGCCGCATCGTTTTTTCGGAGCCGTAGATCCCGACGCAGAATATTATGCTGACCGCCGCGCATATCATCGCGAGGGCTATTGTCTTAAAGAATATCACAAGGTGAAGCTCGGGAACGCTGCCGAGAGCGTAAAACGCGGGCTCAATTCCGAAAAGCAGCGTGATCTTGTAGGCCAGAACCGAGGCCAGAAGGCACGGAATAAAGGCGGAATACTGGATAACGCCCACGGTTATGACCTCAAGCACAAAAAAGGTCGCGGCGAGAGGCGTTCCGAACAGCGCCGAGAACACGGCGCTCATGCTGCACATGATTATGATGTGCGCCTCTTTCTCGCCTGGGCGCAGGATTTTTTTCGTGAGCTCGCCTATGCTGCCTCCGATCTGAAGCGCGGCTCCGGTGCGGCCGACGCTTCCGCCAAAGAGGTGGGTCAGGACCGTCGCGATAAAGATCAGCGGCGCTAAGCGGAACGGAACCTTTTCCTCGTTTCTGGCAGCCTTTATAACGCTGTTGGTTCCCGCGCTGCTTTCCATTTTGCAGAGGCGGTATATGAACACGATCAAAAGACCCGCCGCGGGCAGCAGCAGAATTATCAGCTTGTGCGCGTCCCTGAAATCCGTCACATAGGTTATGCAGATGCGGAACAGCGAGATCGCCGCGCCGCCCAAACCGCCGGTCAGAACGGCGAGAATGAGCCATTTGGCGAACACGCGTATGTACGCGCAGGCCGAAAGGGTTTTCTGTTTGAGCTTTTCCGACATAATATCACCCGAAAATAAATAATAAAAACGCCCGGCGAACCGCCGGGCATTTGTGGCTGCCTGACTAGGATTCGAACCCAGACAAAGTGAGTCAGAGTCACTCGTGCTACCCTTACACAATCAGGCAATAAATGGTGCGAGCAGTGGGACTTGAACCCACACGCCATAAGCACACGCCCCTCAAACGTGCCTGTCTGCCGGTTCCAGCATGCTCGCAAGTCACTGTTTCATCAAGCAACTCTAATAGTATAATACCTTTTTAATATTTTGTCAAGGGTTTTTTCAAACTTTTTTTAAACTTTTTCTTGCAGGAAATTTGAACCGAAAGACTTAATAATACTTGAATTTTCGGCTGAAGTATGTTATACTTTATATGTAGGAGAGTGATTATTATGTCAAACAGGGAAATAGCTCAAAGTATTATAGATTCTATTCCGGATTCACAAATGGGATATATTGTAAACTTGCTTCAGAATTGGTATATGACATTAGAAGAAGCAACAGATGATGCTTTTTGTGAAAAATTATATGAGGATTACTTAAATGATGATCCGGAAAAAGATAACGGAATTCAAATAGAGCAGTATGCGCAAAGTTTGGGAATAACATTATGAAATATAAAATGTTATATCGTTTGCGTATTGGTAATGTACGCGTAATATACACGGTTGATAACCAAACAGTTATAATAAAAGTGATAGATGCCGGTAACAGAGGACAGATTTATAATAAATATTAAGCAAGCGGAGAGACATATGGAGCTGTTGTAAAATTTGCAACAGATCTTTTTGCGTTTACAAAACTTTAAAATAAAAATTGTTGCCATTTTTTCTCAAATATGTTATTCTATATATGTTGATTTACAATTTTTGAAAAGAGGAATATTATGCAGGGCTTGGTTTTAGAGGGCGGAACGTTCCGTCCGATATTTTCGTGCGGCGTTATGGACGCGCTGCTTGAGATGGACATTCACTTCCCTTATGTCATAGGAGTGTCGGCGGGGATCGCGGACGGCGTTTCATACGTTTCAAGGCAGAAGGGGCGCAATCTTGAGATCATAACCAACTACCGCCATGACAAGCGGTATATCGGAATGAGAAATTTTTTAAAGGAGCGCAGTATGTTCGGGCTTGAGTTTATCTATGAGACGGTGCCCAACGAACTGATACCTTTTGACTATGATACATATTATAACAGCCCGGGCGTAGTCAAGGCGGGCGTGACTGACGCGGAGCTCGGCAGGCCTTTTTATCTTGACGCGAAGAATCCCGAGACAAACTGCGAGCTTTTAAAGGCGACCTGCGCGCTGCCTCTGGCGTTCCCGCCGATCAAGGTTGAGGGCAGGGAGTATTTCGACGGCGGGATATGCGACCCGATACCCGCGCGTCAGGCAGAGCGCGACGGCTGCGACAGGCTGCTTATCGTGCTGACGAGACCCGCGAGCTACCGCAAAACTCCGTCGAACGCGAACAAGTTCGCGGCGAGGCTCTACCGCAAAAAATATCCAAATCTCACGGAGCCGCTGCTGACGAGGCACGAGGTTTACAACAGGCAGCTTGAGTACTGCGCGTTTCTTGAAAAGCGGGGCAGGGCGGTGATCCTGCGCCCGAGCGAGGAGGCGCAGATCGACTCGTTTGAGAAGGATATGGACAGGATCAAGGGAGTGTACCGATACGGCTATGACCTGGCGCTTGAAAACGGCGAAAAAATCAAAAAACTGTTTTACTGAGAGGGATAGAATTGACTGAAAATATATTTATAGTCGGCACGCAGGTCGTTATACTGTTCGTGCTTATTGCAGTTGGCTTCGGCTGCGCCAAGGCGAAGATACTGAACGACGGCGCGGTGAAAAGCATAATCGATTTCATGCTTTACATAGTGACGCCGTGCGTTATCGTGAACTCGTATCAGCGGGATTTCGACCCCGCGATGCTCAAGGGATTGGGGATAACGTTCGCCGCCTCGCTGCTGTCTCATATAGCGACGATCATTATCGCGCACATTGCCGTTCATGATAAAGACAAGCGGCGCGAGAACGTGCTGCGCTTCGGCGCGGTGTTCTCAAACTGCGGCTACATGTCGCTGCCGCTCCAGAACGCGCTGCTGGGCGCGGACGGAGTTTTTTACGGCGCGACCTATATCGCGGTGTTCAACATTGTGATGTGGACCTACGGCGTGTTCCTGATGGACGGCGGGATCAAGAGCATCTCGCTCAAAAAAGCGTTTATAAACCCCGGCATTATCGGCACGGCAGCGGGACTTTTGGTGTTTGTGCTGTCGATCAAGCTGCCGCAGATTATATCCGAGCCTATCGGCTATATCGCCGCGCTCAACACGCCGCTGCCCATGGTGGTCATCGGTTATCATCTGGCGTCGGCTAAGTTTAACATAAAGGGTACGGGAACGTATATATCAATGTTGGTGCGAATGATAATATCGCCGCTTATAATGCTCGGTGGGCTTTACTTATGCGGGATCCGCGGCACGATCCTGGTGGCCTGCGTGATCGCGGCCTCGGCGCCCTGCGCGGCGGCCACCACAATGTTTGCCGAGAAGTTCGGCGGCGACACCACGCTGTCCGCGGCCTGCGTGTCGATCACCACGCTGCTGTCGGTCATAACCATGCCGATAATCGTGGCTCTCGCCGCGGCGCTTTAAAACCGAAAATAAAAAAGGCCGAAAGGCCTTTTTTTAATCGTTGATCGCGATATAAATGTCAACCCGGTCAAACTCGCCGTAGAATTCCGACGGGAACGTAGCGTTTTCGCCCGGGCCGATCGTCGCAACGTCGTTGGAGTCAAAACCGGCCAATTTTTCGCCGCTGAAAAACAAAGTCAGATACTTGAGGTCATCGGCAGACTCGCTGCCGTTGTTCGCAACGGTAATATTCGCGCCGCCTTGGGCTCTTGAGGCACGCGCTCTTATATCGTCAAGAGAGGGGCCGCCTCCGCGGTTCTCGGTGTAATTCACGGTGCGGACAATCGTCTCGGTGTTAGGTTCAAGCTTGAAGGCCGCGTAGGAACGGTTGCCGCTCGTTAAGCCGAGAAGGGTCTTATCCTCTGTGTCAAGTACCTTGCCGTCTATGTCGCGGCACTCGATTTCAACGTCCGCATCAACATCGAATTTTGAATTGTTTTCAAAGGTAAAGAACGCGTATTTTTCGCCGCCGTTGTCAATGTAGTCATATTCTTCTACATTAATATCATCGCCGACGGTTTCGGGGTCGAACTCCTCATTCGAGGAGCTGTCGTTTTTGTCCGAGTTGCTGTTCTTATCTTTGTCGTTTTCGGGCTTGGCCGTAGCGCGTGAAGAAGAGTTTTCGCGGCTTGAGCCTGATCCGCTCGGATCGTCCGAGCCGTACATTTCCTCAAGTGCGGCAACGCGCTCCTTGAGGCTTTCAAATTCCGAGTCGGACACGCAGCCCGAGAGCGGAACCGCCATGACAGCCGCGCAGATAAACGGCGCGAGCGATTTAACAATTTTCTTAAAATTCATAATATCATCCCTCCGTGCGGGTTTAGTCCCAAATTATATAGTTATCCTTGCGCGGCTTTGGCTCGGGATAGTCGCAGTCGCGATAGCCCAGGATACAGTTGCCCACGCCCACATATTTTTCGTCAAGTCCCCATTTTTTCATGATCTCAAGGCCCTCCGGAGTTTTGAAGCTCTCGGTGGCGCGGTTGATCCAGCACGAGTCAATGTCCAGCGAGTGCGCCGCGAGCATCAGGTTGCCCATAACAAGGCTGCCGTCCTGCATCGCGTTGGCGCCCGAAAGCTCGGTGTCGGCAAACACCACGATCACGGTTTTCGCGCCGTAGAACGGGTGGTCGTTTGCGGTGAAGCGCGCGTTGATCTCCTCAAGCTTGTCAACCATATCGGGATCGGTCACAACGACCATTACCGGAGCCTGTCTGCCCATTGCCGTGGGAGCGTATGTCCCCGCCTCAAGGATCAGGTCGAGCTTTTCCCTCTCGATCGGGTCGGGTTTAAACTTGCGCACGCTGCGGCGGCTTATTATCGTCTTGATCGTTTCGTTCATATTTATCACTCCAATTCAGAATAATTGCAATAATTATAACATATATATCGCTGATTTTCAAGAGATTTAGGGAAATTATTCCGCCATATTTCGGCAGAACGCGCCGAGAAACAGCCCGTGCCGTTATAAAATAAAAAGAGCGGCCTCGCCGCTCTTGTATTGTAGAGTTTTTGTCTTCAAGTGTCAGATGCCGCCGTTTCGCCGCGGCGGCCATGAATACAAAGTGTTTCCGCCCGTGGCGGATCGTGTGAACAGCCCTTATGAAAGCTTGTTCATCATATTAGCGTACTGGCTCTTTCTGCGGGCGGCGGTGTTCTTGTGCAGTATACCCTTCGCCACAGCCTGATCGGTCTTCTTGACCACAGCCTTATAAGCTTCGGAGGCAGCGTCCTTGCCCTGCTTTAAAGACTCCTCAAACTTCTTGACAGCGGTCTTGAGCTGTGATTTGTTCATCTTATTCCTGAGAGTCTTTGTTGCAATAACCTTAACTCTTTTCTTAGCTGATTTGATGTTAGGCATGATTTCACCTCCAGACAAATTTCAATTTGATTTTTACATCAGTAAAAAATATTATATCACTATATTTAAAAGAATGCAAGAGTTTTTTGAAAAAATTTTGTAATAATTTTCAAATCCCGGGCTGCGGTTTTAGAATATTATGTATAAAAATAGGAGCGCGGCGCCCCTAAAAATTTACGCTTAACATGAAAAAACCGATTGACATAATAAGGATATTGTCATATAATTATATATACGAATGAATTCAAGGAGGAACAACAAATTGAGACAGTTTAACGTTGGAATTATCGGCGCCACGGGCATGGTCGGACAGCGTTTTATCACGCTGCTGCATGACCATCCGTGGTTTAACATAAAGCTGCTGGCCGCTTCGCCCAGAAGCGCCGGCAAAAAATACAGCGAGGCGGTCGGCAGCCGCTGGTCAATGTCCGTTGACATTCCCGAGTCGGTGCGAGACATGGTCGTGTATGACGCGGCGGCTGATGTGGAAAAAATCGCCGCGGAGGTTGACTTTGTGTTCTGCGCGGTCGACATGAAAAAGGACGAGATCAAGGCTCTTGAGGAAAAATACGCCAAGGCCGAGTGTCCGGTCGTTTCAAACAATTCGGCCCACCGCCACACCCCAGACGTGCCCATGATCATTCCCGAGATCAATCCCGAGCATGCCGAGATCATCGAGGCCCAGAAAAAGCGCCTCGGCACAAAGCGCGGATTTATCGCGGTCAAGTCAAACTGCTCGCTGCAGTCGTATCTGCCCGCCTTGGCGGTCATAAACGAGAAATACCCGATCGACAAAGCGCTTGTCACCACCTATCAGGCAATATCGGGCGCGGGCAAGACGTTTGAGAGCTGGCCCGAGATGGTTGACAACCTGATCCCCTATATCGGCGGCGAGGAGATGAAGTCCGAGGTCGAGCCCAACAAGATCTTGGGCGAGATCAAGGGCGGTGAGATCGTGCCGTCAGACAAGCTGAGCATTGAGTGCCAGACTTACAGAGTCCCGGTTTCGGACGGACATACCGCCGCGATATTTTTCAGCTTTAAGGATAGAAAGAACAAGCCCTCGGTCGAGGAGATCGAGAATATGTGGCGCGAATTTGAGGGCGAGCCTCAAAAGCTCGGTCTGCCCCACGCGCCCAAACAGTTCATATATGTTTACACCGAGAGCGAGCAGCCCGACAAGCCTCAGATCAAAGAGGCCCGCGAGATAGACGGCGGAATGGCCATATCCTGCGGCAGGCTGAGAGAGTCGGCGCAGTATGACTATAAAATGGTATCAATGAGCCACAACACTCTGCGCGGCGCGGCCGGCGGAGCGGTGCTCATGGCGGAGCTTCTTGCCGCCAAGGGTTATTTGGATTAATATATTTAAGAAAGGATTTTCGGATATGAAAAAGCCTATTTTTACCGGAAGCGGCGTTGCGATCATTACGCCGTTTACCGAAGACGGAGTTAATTATAACAAGATGAGCGAGCTGATCGAGATGCACATCGCTCAGGGGACCGACGCGATAATCGTGTGCGGCACCACGGGCGAATCGGCGACGATGCCCGACGAGGAGCATAAGGAGGTCATCCGCTTCACCGTTGAGAAGGCGGCCGGCAGAATTCCCGTTATCGCGGGAACCGGCAGTAACGACACGGCCCACGCGGTCGAGCTCAGCAAATACGCCGAGAGCGTAGGGGCCGACGGTTTGCTTATTGTGACTCCGTATTATAACAAAACGACGCAGAAGGGATTGTACGCGCACACAAAGCTGATCGCCGACAGTGTGAAGATCCCGATCATCCTATACAACATCCCGAGCAGAACGGGCGGCCTCGGCTTTAAGATCGAGACGCTCAAAAAGCTGGCGGAGCTGCCGAACGTAAACGCCATCAAGGAAGCCACGGGCGACCTCGCGTTTGTTGCCGAGATCGCCGCCGAGACCGACCTTAACATTTACGCCGGAAACGACGATATAATCGTTCCGGTCATGTCGCTGGGAGGCAAGGGCGTTATCTCGGTTCTGGCCAACATTCTGCCCAAAGAGACGCACGATATTTGCGCCATGTTTGAGAGCGGTGAGCTTGACGGATCGCGCGAGCTGTTCCTAAAGCACCTGGATCTTATCCACAAGCTGTTCATCGAGGTCAATCCAATTCCGATAAAGATCGCCATGAACATGCTGGGCTATGACGCGGGTCCGCTCAGAATGCCCCTTTGCGATATGGAGGACGGCAACAAGGCCGTGCTTGAGGCGGCGCTTAAAAAGATGAATGTCGGCTGCAAATTAAACTGATTTTCGGGGTGATACGAATGACAAAGATTTTACTTAGCGGAGCGGGCGGCCACATGGGCAAAGCGGTGGCGAGAGTCTGCGAGAAAACCCCGGGCGCCGAGATCGCCGCGGGATATGATATACATACCGACGGAAGCGAGAAGTTCCCGGTTTACAGTGATTTGAGCGAGGTCAAAGAGGAGTTTGACGTTATCATCGACTTTTCACACCCGTCGGCCTTTGACAGCCTGATCGATCATGTCGAAAAAACAAAGACCCCCGCGGTCATATGCACCACGGGCCTCTCGGACGGGCAAAGGGCGAGAATGAACGAGGCGGCAAAGTCCGCGCCGATATTCTTTTCGGCCAACATGTCGATCGGAATAAATCTGATTATTGATCTGGCCGTGCGAGCCGCGAAGCTGCTTGAGAATAACTTTGATATTGAAATAATAGAAAAGCATCACAATCAAAAGCTTGACGCGCCCAGCGGCACCGCGCTTGCGATCGCAGACGCGGTCTCCGAGGCGGTGAGCTATGAGCCCGAGTATACCTATGACAGACATTCGGTGCGGAGGAAGCGCGGCAAGACCGAGATCGGCCTCCACGCGGTCCGCGGCGGCACAATAGTCGGCGAGCACGACGTTATCTTCGCGGGCACCGACGAGGTCATAGAGCTTAAACATTCGGCGGCTTCAAAAGAGGTGTTCGCGGTGGGCGCCGTGAAAGCGGCTGTCTTTATGAAAGGCAAGGGCGCCGGAATGTACAGCATGAAGGATTTGATTGAAAACTCATAATAAACAGGAGGTTATGATATGATTAAGACCATTACCGACATAAAATTTTTCAGCGGGATAGCGATCGTTACGATAAACAATATTCCCAATGATCCCGGCAGCGTGGCGCGCATTCTCGGAATTATTTCCGAGAACGACATAAGCATTGACATGATAAGCCAGACCGCGCCGTATAAGGACAGCATAAATCTGTCGTTCACCTTGTCGGAGGACGATCTCGCGGCGGTTATAGGCCTCACGGGAAAGTTTAAGTCGCTGTCGCCCAAAGTTTCCGCCGACATTAACGGCAACAACACCAAGATCCTGCTCAGCGGCGAGGGTATGCGCTATGAGGCGGGCGTCGCGGCGGAGCTGTTCGCGCTGCTGGCAGAGGAGGACATACGCGTCAAGCTGATAACCACGGCCGAGACCGAGATCTCCTGCCTTATCGACATCAAGGACACGCAGGCGGCCAGGAAAATTCTTGAAAAATAACAACAGGCGGCGGATTTTCCGCCGTTTTTTGTTGGCAATAATGGGTATAATTACCTTGCGGCGGGCAATACTATCATAAAATAAACTTTATGAGGTACGCATATGATTTTAAAAGACAAACGTCAGGTAGTAATTATCAATGACATACGCTCGGACAAGATCGAGCAGGCGATCTTCATTCTGCGCGACAAGAACGACAGAAACAAGCCTGTCTCGTGCGACAGCGATCTGGTGATCGAGGCGCACAAGATAATCAACAGCTTTTTGTATCCGGGCACATACGGCCGTGGCGGCAGGCGCAGGAGCATGATGTCGCGCGGAGCTTTGTGGCTGGTTTCGGCGGCGTTCATAGTCGCTGTCTCGGCCATGCTGATAAGGCTGATCGCTCCGATTTGAGAAAACGCTTGTAAAACCGCGGGAATTATGATATAATTTTCGCGGTGATTTTTTTGACTGATTTTAAAAGAAACGAAACCTGCTGCTTCACGGGCCACCGGATCATAAGGAGCGAGGATATCGACACGATAAAGAACAATCTCAAGCGAGCGGTCGCCTCGCTGTACAAAGGTGGCATACGCCGCTTTATTTCGGGCGGCGCGATAGGCTTTGACACTCTTGCATCGAGGGCGGTGCTGAGCGCGAGAGAGGAATTTCCCGATATACTGCTCGTGCTCGCCCTGCCGTGCAGAGAGCAGGACAGGCTTTGGAACGCCGCGCAAAAGGCGGAGTATGCCGAGATCCTCGGCTCCGCCGACGAGGTGATCTATGTTTCCGAAAACTACAGCCCAGAGTGCATGCTGAGGCGCAACCGGTATATGGTCGACCGCAGCTCGGCCGCGGTCGTCTATATCCAATATCCGCGCGGCGGCACGGTTTATACCGTTAATTACGCTTTGGACAGCGGGCTTAAGGTCATAAATATTCTTGATAATACGGAGGCGGATAAAAATTATGGAGCTTGAAAAAATCAAGTGGAACGACGAGGGCTACAAGGCGTTTGTCGATTATCTCAACGGAGAGGCCGAAAGCGGGTACGCGGAGTTTAACAAAAAAATAACTCCGCGATCGGGCTGCCCGATAATCGGTGTGCGCGTGCCTGAGCTGCGCAGGATCGCCAAGCGGATCGCGAAGGGAGACGGCAGAGCCTATCTTGATTATCTTACATATGAGCATAAAGGCGAAATGACGCAGGAGGAAATAATAGTATCCGGTTTGGTCGTCGGCGCTCTGTCATTGCCGTTCGGCGAGATGTGCCAAAGGATACGCTTTTTCGCTGCCTCGGTCAAAAACTGGGCCTGCTGCGATGTGGCGGTGAGCTCGTTTAAGGGAATTAAAAAATTTATCGAGGAATACAAGATCGAGATCTATCGGTTTTTAAGGAGCGATGATCCGTGGGAACAGAGAGTCGGGCTGATCATCCTGCTTGACTATTATCTGAATGACGAGCAAAGCGCCGCCTATGCGCTCAAGTGCGCAAACGGAGTGAAAAGCGGGGAATATTATGTCAACATGGCGCAGGCGTGGCTGATAGCGACCGCCTTTGTGAAACACAGAGAGCTGACAAAAAATTATCTCGAAAACGAATTTGATTTAAGCGAAAAGGTGCTGAAAATGACGGTCCGCAAGCTGCGGGACTCCTACCGCGTGTCCGACGGGGACAAAGCGTGGGCCGCCGCACTGCGTCTCAGATGAAAAAGCGGCTCCGTTTCCGGCCGGAAACGGAGCCTTAAATTTTTGACGTTAAACCGCGGGGACCGAGTCCTCGCTGACCGGGAAATCAAAATATGTGTCGGGGTACGGCTCGTTCTCAAGCGTGAAGTGCCACCATTCGGTGTCAAGAGGTTTGAAGCCGTTCTCGACCATTATGTTCCTTAGAATGTTCCTGTTGTTTATCTGCTCCTCGGTCAGGTCCCCGACGTAGTCCGGATGCGAGCGCTCTCCGAAATAATCGAATGTTCCGCCCATGTCAACGTCTTTGCCGGTCCTCATGTCGAAAATGGTCAAATCAACGGTGCTTCCGCGGCTGTGGCCCGATTTTTCGGCGATGTAGCCTTGGTCGAACAACACCGATTTGTCAAGCTCGGGATAGAAATAATCCTTCATGCGCGTGTCGCTCGTATCCTCGGCCCATTCGATAAAATCGTTGACCGCGGTCTGCGGACGATACGCGTCATAGATCTTTAGCATATATCCCTGCTCTTCGGCGTCTTTCGCGGCTTCGCCAAGAGCGGCGGCCGCCTCTTTTGAGATCAGGGCGCACGGCTCTTCATAGCCGTCTATTCTGTCACCCACAAAATTGTACTCTGAATAGTATCTTATTTCGAGTATCACATCGGGCACCGCCTCTGCGAGCGAAACAAAGCCCGAAGCGTCTTTTTCGGCTGCGCTTTCCGTTTGGGACGGAGCCTCGGCCGGCGCGGGACCTCCCGCGGAACAGGCCGACAGCAGCCCTGCCGACAAAATTGCGGCGGTGATCAGTTTGAAAAATTTTTTACACATGAGATCAACTCCTTTTTAGTTTTAGATAACCGAAACTGTTGTTATATGTATTATACCATATCCGCCGCAAATTGTAAATAACCATAAATTTTTTTACTTTTTATAAAATTTTTCTTGCATTAATCGGATATTTATGTTAATATAAGTATACTTACATATAAATGCGTTTGAGCGGAAACAAGTAGATGCGTGAAAGTCTCAAGAGAGTTGCCGGGAGCTGCGAGGCAATGACGGAAGCGTCTTCGAATACATTCCGCGAGCAGTGCACCGAAAGGGTTTGAGCCGTCCGAGTAGGCTGCAACGGGAGTTCCCGTCACAGAACTTAGGTATTGATGATACCTTCTGAGGCCGCGGCCGTGAGGGCGCGGTGAATTGAGGTGGTACCACGGGTGAAACTCGTCCTCTGCTTAAAAAGAGAGCGGGTTTTTTGTTTTGCCCGCAAAAGAAAGGATGATTTAAAATGGTTTTGAAAATCGGACTGTTGATTGTTTTCTTCGCGGTTATGGTCTCGGTGGGACTCTACTGCAGAAAACATTCGACTGACGTGAGCGGATTTGTCCTCGGCGGACGCGCTGTCGGCCCGTGGCTCACCGCTTTCGCTTACGGCACATCGTATTTCTCGGCGGTTATTTTCGTCGGATATGCCGGTCAGTTTGGCTGGAAGTACGGCATTGCCTCGTCTTGGATAGGAATTGGAAACGCGGTTATAGGCTCGCTTCTCGCGTGGATAATTCTCGGAAGGCGTACAAGGCTCATGACGCAGCACCTCCACAGCGCGACCATGCCCGAGTATTTCGGCAAAAGGTATCAGAGTACGGCTCTCAAGATAGCGGCTTCCGTTATCGTATTCATTTTCCTGATCCCTTATACAGCGTCGCTCTATAACGGTCTGTCGAGACTTTTCTCGATGGCGTTCCCGCGGATCGATTATTCGGTTTGCGTTATCGTAATGGCGGTGCTCACCGGTATTTATGTAATCGCCGGCGGTTATATGGCGACGGCTGTCAACGACTTTATTCAGGGAATTATCATGCTGTTCGGCATAGTGGCGGTCATCGCCGCGGTGCTCGTGCAGAACGGCGGCTTTATCGAGGCTCTCAACGGCCTCGCCGCGATCGAGGCTCCGGGCAACGCGCCGGGCGCGTTCAACTCGTTCTTCGGCCCCGATCCGCTCGGACTGCTGTTTGTCGTGCTGCTCACCTCGCTGGGAACATGGGGACTGCCCCAGATGGTTCAGAAGTTTTACGCTATCAAGAGTGAGAACGACATTCAAAAGGGAACGATTATTTCCACATTCTTCGCTCTGGTCGTTGCGGGCGGCTGCTATTTCCTCGGCGGATTCGGCAGACTGTTCACCGACAAGCTCACATTTTTGGCCGACGGCTCGATCGAGGGCGGATTTGACGCGATCATTCCCACGATGCTCTCCGGCCTTCCCGACATTCTGATCGCGGTCGTTATCGTGCTGGTGCTCTCGGCGTCAATGTCAACGCTCTCGTCGCTGGTTCTGGCGTCAAGCTCAACGCTGACACTCGACCTTCTCAAGGGCCATGTTATCAAGAACATGGACGAGAAAAAGCAGGTCCTCATTATGAGAATACTTATCGTCGCGTTTATCGCGATCTCGGCGATCATCGCGCTCAACAAGGATAAGCTCAGCGCGATTGCCCAGATGATGGGCATCTCGTGGGGCGCTCTCGCGGGCGCGTTCCTCGCTCCGTTCATGTACGGCCTCTATTGGAAGAGGACGAACAAGATCTCGGTTTGGGCGAGCTTTATATTCGGCGCGGGCATTATGATACTCAATATACTTACGCCCGGAATCTTCCCCGCGATTTTGAAGTCGCCTATAAACTGCGGCGTTATCGCGATGCTGGCCGGCCTTGTTATCGTTCCGGTCGTAAGCCTGCTTACCGGCAAGCCCAAGGACCTCGGAGCGGTGGACGATATGTTCAGTTGCTACAACAAAGAGGTTGTGGTTCCCGCGAAGGAATCGCTCGGCAAATAAACATAAAAAATCTTTATTAATGTAACATAACAAAACCCGCGCAAATGCGCGGGTTTTGTTATGTTTGGCGGAGTTGGTGGGATTTGAACCCACGTGCCCGGTTTGACGGACAACACGATTTCCAATCGTGCTCGTTATGACCACTTCGATACAACTCCATAATCATAGCAGCGATATTAAATTGTTTGGCTGATCACAGCAAAATCTATTATATCATACTTTTTTAAAAATGCAAGTGTTTTTTTCAAATATTTTATTTATGTAACAATTTTATGTAAGATCATATACAATTAATTGAAAATCAAAGAATTGTATTGACAAAATTCAAAATTTATTATACAATTACAATCGTATGTAGAAGCTGCGCTTTCATTTTATTTAAGGAAAAAATAATAAAATATAAATAATTACAGGGGGATTATTATGAAAACTACCAAAAGAATAATCGCAGTATTTCTCGCGGTGATAATGACGGTTGGCGCGTTTGGCGCGATAACCGTTTTTGCCGCGGATTTTAGTGATGTCGGCGGACATTGGGCGGAAGCCGGGATCGACAAATGGTCCGACCGCGGCGTTTTGAGCGGATACGGCGACGGAACGTTCAAACCCGACAATAATATCACAAGGGCGGAACTCGCAAAGGTGATCGTCTCTGTCAAGGGCGTGAATGATATTGTTGAAAATGTTTTTTCTGATGTTGCGCAGGGTGAATGGTATTATGAGTCTGTGTCCAAAGCTGCTGCGGCAGGATATGTCACCGGAGACGCCGACGGCGCGTTCAGACCGAATGATTACATAACCCGTGAGGAAGCAGCCGCTGTTTTGGCCAGAGCCTATAATATTTCCGGCGGCGGCAGCATCGGAGAGTTTGCGGACGCGGCTTCTGTGAGCAACTGGGCTGTGGCTTATATCTCGGGTTTGCTCGAGAGCGGCGTTATTAACGGCTATGAGGACGGAACTTTCAGACCCAAAAGCAATATAAGCAGAGCGGAAGTTGTCGTTATGCTTGACAGATTGGAAGGCGGAAGTGAGGCGGCTCCCGGATCCACCTCCGGAACCGAACCGTCTGTCACCGCGGCGCCGACTGTTGAGTCCTCTCCCGCGCCTACCGCAGCGTCCACAGCCGCGCCGATGTTCGGCGGCGGAAGCGGCGGTGGCGGCGGTGGCGGCGGATATCGCTCCGAAACATATACTGTTACGTTTAAGGACGGCGCTGAGACCGTTTCAACATTAAACGTTTCCAAAAACGCGGTCATATCATCTTCTCGTCTTCCTAAAACGGAAAAAGAGGGATATGATTTTGTCGGCTGGTACACCGACGCGGAGTTCAGCGGCACTGCTGTTAATTTTGAGTCATTTAACGTTAAAAGCAATACAACTCTCTATGGCCGCTGGCTTAAAGACGGCGAGACGGTTTATCAGACCGTGACATTCAATTACGGTTATATGCTGCCGTTTGTGAACAGTGAGGTTCCGCTTAACGCGGTAATTGATTTCGAGCCCGCCGAGCGCCCACACCATACTTTTGTAGGCTGGAACACCAAGCCGGACGGAAGCGGCGAGACAATAAAGTTCCCGTATACCGTTACGGGCGATGTGACGATCTGCGGAATATACAAGGCCGATGAGGGAACCGCGGTAATATCCGATGTAAAGACAGAAGATGTTGATATTGACGGCGTTATGGTAACATCCGAAGCGATTACCGGCATGACTGACATAACCGAAGACGAAATTTTTGAGGTACGAGTAAAATCCGGTATATCCGGTTATAGATTTACCGGCGTGAGCGGCATTAAGCTTGAAATGAAATCCGGGAATGAGACAAATACATATGAATTTGTTAAATCCGATGATTATGAAGTGACATACGGCGCGTTTAACGGTACTCAGCTCTTTATCAAAATGCCATCTGCCGAGAAAATCGGCATGACCGTTGATACGATAAATACGTTGATAATAACTCCGGAGTTTGAATATGTAGCTCCCGAACCGTCGATCGAGCCTACGACGGAGCCTTCAGCGGAGCCGTCGATTGAGCCCACGACTGAGCCTACGACTGAGCCTACGACGGAGCCCACGATCAAGCCCACGGCGGAGCCTTCGGCAGAGCCGTCGATTGAGCCTACGACTGAGCCTTCGACGGAACCGTCGACTGAGCCTACGACAGAGCCCACGATTGAGCCCACAACGGAGCCTACGGCGGAACCGTCGAGTGAGCCGTCAAGTGAACCCACGGCGGAGCCGTCGATTGAGCCTACGATCGAGCCTACGGCGGAACCGTCGAGTGAGCCGTCAAGTGAACCCACGGCGGAGCCGTCGATTGAGCCTACGATCGAGCCTACGACGGAACCTTCAAGCGAGCCCACGATTGAGCCTACGACGGAGCCTTCAACCGCGCCCACGACTGAGCCCACGGCGGAACCCGGACCTTCGCTTTCGCCTGAGGACGCGGCCCTGCTTGAGGAAATAGAGACGATAGCGGCAAACACAAATGTCGGTGAGAAAGATGAAAGCTTCACCGGAAATATCAATGTGTACATGAACTGGGGCACGGTAAGTCCGCTCTATTCACTGCTTAACATATATACCGACATAGACGAGGCGAAGAAAGAAGGCAGAGAGCCCACAAAGAGCTTTATGTGGTACGAGCGCGCCGCCACGGCGAACGAGAAGCTGCTGCCCGATAACGTCACGCTTATGAATCAGATCGACCCTAAATATAACAACGGCGCGAACAACGCCGAGAACACAAAACAGTGCATGGGCTTTTTCAGGAAGGTATTTGAGACCTATCCCAACGCGCACTACACATTGTTCACGGACGACTTGAGAGCGCAGTACGAATTTCTGATGATGAACTATAACGGAGTTCCCAAAGAACAGTATAACGTGGTGCTGGGAACGGACGGAACGGCTACATATTCGATGATAAAGAATTATCTGTACAAGAATTCCGATCCGACGGATGTTGACCGGGTAATGGGAGACGTTAACAGCAATTGGGATCTATACGCGTATTGGTACCACGAGTATCAGAGAAGAATAACAAATCATCAGGTTGATCAGGGCAGATTTATTAATAACTTTATGGGCGCATGCTTCGTAATGTGGGAGCAGGCGTCTCAGGACAATGTTGAATACTGGATCCAGTGGCCGCAGCTTATGGTATCGGATGTTGAGGGACTTAATGAGATAATGCGAGACAAAATGCACCTTGTGGAAAAGCACCATAACGACATGTATGCCGCGCTTACGCCCGAATCGAAAAAAGCGTTCCTGAATCTGGTGCTTGCGGGCTCGTTCAGAGACACGGAATACCCGGTAGACACGGATTTTAAGGCAATGTATGATGAGCAGTATTTCCCGGGATACAGCGAAGGCAAGAAATATATGATAATTTCGGGAACGTCTAAGTCGGGAGAGAACTCCGCGTTTGAAAAGAGCGTTGAGGCGGTAATGAACTACTTCGGAGATGAGTACACATATCTTTATAAGCCGCATCCGGCTTGGCCCGCGAAGAACGTGGAGGGTCGCGAGGAATACCTTGAATCCAAGGGAATAGTTGAGCTGCCGGCGCAGACGCCTATGGAAGTAATACTGTGGACGTATCCGAACGTGAATGTCGGAGGATACAACAGCTCGCTGTACATGTCGGCAACAACGCCCGGACAGGTGAAATTCTTCTTGGCGTCGGGGCCCGAGGCGCTGTCGGCGCCGCTGCCAGACCTCTATGATTTGGGATATTACGACGACGCGATATTCTTTAACCCCGATCCGATCCTTCCGGATCCGTCACACTCATAGGGTCTATCGGTTTGATATAAAAAATACGGACGGCGTTTAAAAAACGCCGTCCTTAGTCTATCGAAAAAGTGTTATTAATATAGCTGTAATCAAGCTGCGAGCTAAAAATAGCTCTGATATAATCGCCGGACCCGGTTCCGTCATGCCCCGCCCGGACGGCAAAGAAACTATTTTTAGCTCGCAGATTTTGCCGCTTGCGGCAAAACAAGCTAAGAGGCGTGACGCGACGAACCCGCCCGGGTGTGGCGGGCGGAACCGGGCTTGGGCTATTTAAATTTTTGAAAAACGGAGTTTTTCTACACGTAATGGACGGCGTTTTTAAACGCCGTCCTGTTTTAATGTTTTACTTTTGAAGGGAAACCGCCGGAGTGAGCGGGAGCAGACCGTCAATATCCTTCCACGCGAAGACTTTTATATAATCGTATTCGCCGTCGGGGACCGGAGCTGTCAGCTCGGAATATGAGTTTTTCCCGATCGTCACGGTTTCGTCGTTAAAATCAACGAGAACATCGGCGCCGTCAATATTTTTATACGCCGCGATAATGATATAAGGCTCCGCGGGCTCGCTTGTGTTGTTGTCAAAGCGGATATTGATCAGCCCTTCGGCCTCGTCGTCAAACGCGGCGGCCAAAGCGTACCCTTCCGCGGGTTTGGGCGCCTCGCTCGGTTCGGGCGTCGGTGTCGGAACAGGCATATCGCTCGGTTCCGGAGAAGAAGTCGGATCACCGCTCGGCGCGGACGTTTCGTCCGGTTCGGGCGAAGATGTCGTAACGGGCATATCACTCGGCTCGGGAGAAGAAGTCGCGGCGGGCTCATCCGTCGCCGCAGGAGGCGGAGTAACATCCGGAGGAACAAGGCTGTCCGAGAGGTTCGCGCCTATGTTTTTTTCTTTGAAAACGGTGCCGTCAGCCACTTTGAGGAAATCGCCCATGTTGATCGAGCCGTCAGGATTCCTCCAGAGAGTGTGCACGTCGGCGCCGAGCTCGGGAGGCTCAACCGAGACGAACGTCGCTTCCGAGACGGTTTCCATTGTGTCCGTGGGAAGGACCTCGCCCAGCTTGTCGTTCCAGTTGGTGATCGGCGGGAAGTCCTCGTAATAGTAATACGCGCCTTTGCTGTTGTTGTAAACGACAGAGTTCTTTATCGTGCCAAGAAACTTGTCCGCCGCGATCTTCTGCGAGGTGTATGACAGGCAGTTTTCGATCGTGTTGTTTGAATTTTCGCTGTCGCGCGCGAAGTCGAAATTGCTCTTTTTTGTGCCGCCCTTGAGCGAGTTGTTAAAAGCGGTGCAGTTATAAAGATAGATCGGGCCGGGGTTCGAGTTGTCGGTAAAGCCGTGGTTTGCGTTCTCGAACGAGACGCAGTTATACATATAATGCGTCACCGCGATCTTGGAGCCGCCCATTTTGAAGCCGTTGCCGTCGCTGTTGTCGGTGAACGCGCCATCGGTGGTCTGACCGTTGCGGAACGAGACGCAGTTGCGGAACACGAGAGTTCCGATCGGGCCGGTCTCGGATTTGGTGAAGCAGTCCCAGCCGTCGTCACAGTTGTTGTAGGCGATGCAGCCGTCAAACACGTTGCCGTTTCCGCAGGTCAGCTTTGCGGCAAAGCCGTCGGCGTTTTCGCCCGTGTCGGGGTCAAAGCTGTTGCAGGACGTGCAGTTTAAAATCAGATTGTCGCTCGGCCAGTCGTTAAAATCAGATTGGGTCGACGAGCGGCGGCTGATCTGTATTCCGGTGTCGCGGTTGGCGTCGGCGCGGCACAGCTCAAGAGTGTTGTGCTTGCCCGTGATGTAAAATCCGTTGTCCGCGGCCATATACACCTCAAGCCCTTTCACATACCAATAGTCGCCGTCCATCTGAAGGCCGCGGGCGCTGCCGTTGCCGCTGTATGGCTCATAGGAAAAGTCAAACACCGTTCCGTCGGGGCATTCAATATGTTTTTCCGCGCCCTCTTCGCCGTTGTTGCCAAACGGGATATAAAGGCAGTCGTTAAACATGTATCTGCCTTCGCAGTGAATAACTCCGCCGGGCGCGACGTTGGCGATCGCCGACGCGACGCTCATCGGGGCTTCTTTTGTTCCCGCGCCGTCCGCGGGCGCGAGCGGAGCGGTGTAGATCTCACTCATCGGCTCTTTTGTCACAGGGGTCAGGTTTTCAAAATCCGGGTCGGGCTCGGGCAGATCATAGGACAGCTTCAGATAGTATATATTGATGCCGCCGCCCTCGCTTACAAAGGCGTAATCTCCGGCTTCCTGCACAAAGAATTTGTAGTAGGACAGGCCGGGTTTGACTTCCCGCGACTCAATAACATTGTTATTGCTGTCGATAATTTTTCCGGTGCGGCTGTCTGTGCTGTTGGCCGAGCCGCAGTCGAGATAGAGCACCGCGGGGCCCTCGGCCGAGAAGCGCACCGCGCGGTTGGTATAGCTGCCGGTTGCGCCGGTCTTGAGCCGCTTGGTGTATTTTATCTTTGTCACCGAGCCGGTCTTATTGCTCTTGTCGATCTTGACGGCTTCTTTGCCGCCGTCCGTGGCGGGAATTATCGTGAAATCCCCCATTGGCGTTTCGGCGGTTATGCTGGCGGACACCATGTCCGACACGTTGTATTCCGAGTCGGGTGGATACGCCGCCGCGGAGAGCGGCGGAATAATCATCGCGAGACACAGAACTGTTATAAGAAACAGACGTTTCATAAACACATCTCCTTAAAATAAATTATCATTATCAATTATTATACCACCGCTCAACACACACCGCAAGGTGCAGACAGACAAAATTTTCATGGTAGCAGATAGGCGTTAAAACAAGTCGCTGTGCGTTCCGGTACGCGTCAAAGTAAGCGTTAATATATCCTGCTCGATTTTATATATCAACAGCCAATCGGGAGTTATATGACATTCCCGATGCCCGACGTATTCGCCTTTTAAAGCGTGATCATGATATTTTTTCGGCAGGGGAGTTTGAGTTCGCAGCAGCATAACAACATCTCTGAATAGATCTTGGTCATAGCCGCGTTTAATGACCGCCAGTTTATAATCTTTTTTAAATTTGGTTGAAAATCTGATTTTAAGCATTTAGATCCCTCATTAACTCGTCAATATCGTCATAGGCCTTACTGAGATTTCTGTGGTTGTTTACATCGTCGATCGCGGCGAGGGTTTCCGCGTTGGGCTTTTCGGCTGAAAGCTCGAAGGGAATTTTGCCGCGCATCACCGCCTGGCGGCAGAACACGCCGACAGCCGTTGAAAAACTCAGCCCGAGCACCGTGAACAATTCATCCGCCTGCTTTTTTAAGTCCTTATCCATTCTGATTGTGACATTTGTCGATGCCATAAAAATCAACTCCTTTAAAATTAGTATTTATATTATAATACATATTATGCGCAATGTCAATAGGCTGCAAATAAAATTATCGCCCGGCAGCCTGTTTAGTTTGAAAAATTAAATGATTTATAATCTTGACAATTACAGCAAAATATGATAAAGTGATATTGCCACATTAAATTAAATAATACACATTGAATAATGTAAGTGCTTTTTGTTGCAAAAAATGCTTGCTCTTTATAATGTTGGTTTAGTGCTTATTTATTCAATGTTAAATTCGGTTTAGTGTGGCAACTACCGGAGCGAAGCGTTTTTTGGCGCGGCGCTTCGGCGGCGCGCTTTTTTAGTTTGAAGCTCCATTTGCCGCACAAGTTAAATAAAATGCCGGCCCCCTAAGGGGCCGGCGGTTTGTATTTCAAAGCAGTTATTCGTCAAGCTCGATCAGGGCGTAGTTTCCGTCCTTTCTCTTATAGACGATATTGGGCGTCATGGTGTCGGGATTGTTAAAGATAAAGAACGAGTGGCCCAGCATGTTCATCTGAAGAATGGCTTCCTCGGGCATCATGGGCTTCGCGGAGATCGTCTTGGTCTTGATGATCTTGAACTCGGTCTCCTCCTCAATGGGCTCGGGCTCGGGCGTGATCGCCACATATTGGTCAAATCCGCCGCCGCGGAGACGCTTTGAGAGCTTGGTCTTGTTTTTCCTTATCTGTCTGTCAATGGCGCTGAGGCAGTTGTCGACCGCGGTAAGCAAATCGCGGTTCTTGTCCTCCGCGCGAATGATAAAGCCCTTGTAACGGAAGGTGATCTCAACAATTATATCGTCCTTGAACTCCGAAACAATGATCTTACACTCGTTTGAATTATCGTCAAAAAACTTGTCCAGCCTTTTTACTTTTGATAAAATCTTGTTTTTGCTGGAATCCGACAAACTGAATTTTTTTGTAATAATGTTGTAAGTCATAATATTACCTCCGGTCGATTGTATAAATTAAACTAATAAGTTTTTTTCAAAAGCTTATCTTATGTTCACATTATATAATATTTTTACGAAAATAGCAATAGTAAATTAGAAATTTTTTGAAATTTTTTAAAAATCCGGTTTTTTCTTGCAAGCCGCGCGGGGTTATGGTATAATTATTTTAATCGGCGCTCGGAGCGGATATTTGCGAAATGTCCGAAATCGGATTTGTAGTTCCGTTTTTTGAGATGTCCGTGATGTCCGCGGCAATGATCTCGGACTTATAGACAAACACATCGGCGCGGATCTTGCCGCTTCCCGACAGGCTGTGGTTTAAGACCTTGTAGGAATAGCGGGTTATGTTCTTTCCGCGGTAATCCGTCATTGACGAGCCGTCTATGGCGGAGATCTGCGAGTGGACCAGGAACACGCCGCTCAGATCTTCGGGGATAGTAAGGTGCGAGATGTCGGCGGGCGATTCCTCGACCTGCCAGCCGAAGGAGTTTATGAAGTCAATGTTTTTGCGGTTCGCCGCGCTGTCAACCGAAAACAACGCGAAAATAACCGCGATGACCACGGCGGCCGCGGCGATGAACATTAATTTGTACTTGTATTTTTTAATAAAACTTTTCATGGCCCGGGCTCCTTTGAGGGGTGTTATGATTATTATATTAAATTAATATGAGATTTATGAACGGCACGGGAAAATAAAATGAGAATTGACAAATATTTGTCCGGTCTGGGCCTCGGCTCTCGCAAGGACGTTAAAAAAATGATAAAGCAGGGCAGAGTCAGCGTTGACGGAGTGACTGCCGCCGCGCCTGAAACCGCGGTCGACCCGGACCGCAGCCGCGTCTGCGTTGACGGGAAAGAGACGCTCTACCGCGAGTTCGCCTATGTGATGCTCAACAAGCCGAAGGGCTACGTTTCCGCCACCGAGGACGGCAGATATCCCACGGTGTGCGATCTCGCGCCCGCGGAGCTTGCGCATATGAGCCTTTTCCCGGTTGGCAGGCTTGACGTTGACACCGAGGGTCTGTGCCTGCTGACCAACGACGGGGCGCTCGCCCACAGGCTGCTCAGTCCCAAAAAGCATGTGCCGAAAACGTATATAGCGGAGCTCAGCGCGCCCGCGGATGAGGAAGACGTTAAAATGTTCGCCTCGGGCGTTAAGCTTGACGACGGATATGTCTGCAAACCGGCGGAGCTTGAAATTCTTGAAAACAACTCGGCCCGCGTGGTTATATACGAGGGTAAATATCATCAGGTAAAGCGCATGTTCGCGGCGGTCGGAAAGAGGGTAACGGCATTGAAACGCGTTAAGATCGGAGGTCTCGCTCTTGACGAGAGTCTTGCCGTCGGCGAGGCGCGCGAGCTTACCGGCGACGAGATCGCGCTGCTTGAGAATTTTGAAAACGAGACGGGAGACAATATAAATGCTTAAAGAGAACGAGATAAAAAACGCGATACCCAAGGTGTGCGCGGTGCACGACCTTTCGGGCTTCGGAAAGGTCTCGCTGACTGAGGTCATACCTATCATTTCCGCAATGGGTATAGAGGTCTGTCCTCTGCCGACGGCGGTTCTTTCCACCCACACCTATGAATTTAAGGGATATACATTTTGCGACCTGACCGATCAGATGCGCGGAATAATCAGGCACTGGGACGATCTGGGGCTCAAGTTTGACGCTGTATACAGCGGGTATATGGGAAGCACCGAGCAGTTGGAAATATTAAAAGAGTTTATGATCAGGGCCAAGGGCTACGGCGCTTTGACGGTCGTCGATCCCGTTATGGGCGACAGCGATCTTGTGGAAAACGGGTTTTATTCCGATAAAGTCATCGGAATGCTTGACGGAATGCGCGAGCTTTGCGGGATCGCCGAGGTCATCACGCCCAACGTCACCGAGACCTGCATGCTGATCGGCGAGAAGCCGAGAAAGCGGCCCGTCAGCAACAATATGATAAAACGCTACCTCAAAAAGCTGGCCGCGCTCGGAGCGAGATATGTCGCCATAACAAGCGTTATGGACTCCGAAAATTCCATGTGCGTGGCTGTCTATGACGGCGACACCGGCAAGTGCTACAAGGTGGACTGCGGATATGTAAACCGACTGTTCCACGGCACGGGCGATATTTACACCTCGGTGCTGACCGGAGCTCTGCTTAAAGGAGAAAGCATGATCGAGGCGGCGAACCTCGCCGCGGGCTTTGTGTATAAGGCGATCCAGGCAACGATACGCCACCCGGAGATAAGAATCCGCGAGGGTGTGCTGTTTGAGCCCGTGCTTGCGAGCTATTTTAATAAAACCGATTACGATAAAAGATACGTGGAGATCTAAAGCGGCGGCCGGCGGATGTTATCCGTACGCAATGAACGGGACAATCATTCAAGGATGGTGAAATCATGATCACAAAAATCAATAGCTGCGGTTTAAGAGGCATTGACGGCTATATAATCAGCGTGGAGACCGGCGTCAGCGGCGGCTTCCCCGCGTGGGAGATAGTCGGCCTTCCGGACGCTTCGGTGCGCGAGTCAAAAGAGCGCATAAGAAGCGCCCTCAACAACACCGGATACGTGGTTCCGGGCAGGAGGATCGTAATAAACCTTGCTCCCGCGGACGTAAAAAAGGAGGGCGCGTATCTTGATCTGCCCATAACCGTGGGTCTGCTCACGGCCTCGGAACAGATCTTCTGCGGCGATCTCTCAAAAGCCGCCTTTATGGGCGAGCTTTCGCTGGACGGCGCGGTGCGGCGGATCGACGGCGTGCTGCCAATGGTCATCAAGGCCTATCAGTCGGGCATGACCGAAATATTTGTGCCGTTTGACAACGCCGAGGAAGCGGCGGTCGTCAGCGGGGCGAACGTTTACGGCGTGCGCTCTCTTAAACAGCTTATATATCATCTGACCGGAAAAAGAAAGATAGCGCCCACAAAGGTCAATATAGACGAGATCTTCGGAAAGGCCGCGAAATATACATATGATTTTTCCGAGGTCAAGGGTCAGGAAAACGTGAAGCGCGCCATGGAAGTCGCTGCGGCGGGCGGTCATAACGTTCTGCTTATCGGCCCTCCCGGCTCGGGCAAGACGATGCTCGCTCAAAGGCTTCCGACCATACTTCCGGATCTGACGTTTGACGAGGCTCTGGAGTCCACAAAGATCCACAGCATTGCCGGAAAGATGCCTAAGGGCGCGCCGATGATACTGACCCGGCCGTTCAGGAGCCCGCACCACACGGTGTCGGCGGTGGCGCTTTCGGGCGGAGGCACAAACCCCAAGCCCGGCGAGATCAGCCTGTCGCACAACGGAGTGCTGTTCCTTGACGAGCTGCCCGAGTTCCGCAAGGACGCGCTTGAGGTGATGCGCCAGCCGCTTGAGGACGGGGTCGTAACTATCACGAGGGTACAGGGCTCGTATTCCTATCCGTGCAACGTGATGCTTGTGGCGTCGATGAACCCCTGCCCCTGCGGATATTACGGAGACAGAAAGCACGACTGCACCTGCACCCCGAAAAAGATAGCCGCGTATCTCGGCAAGGTCAGCGGGCCTCTGCTCGACAGGATCGATCTGCATATCGAGGTCCCCGCGGTTGAGTACGACGAGCTTGACAGCAAGGAAAAGCCCGAGTCCTCGGCGGATATAAAGAAAAGAGTCGACCGCGCGCGGAAGATACAGACCGAGCGCTACAAGGGAACGGGCGTGTATTCAAACAGCGGCCTGACCCCGAGCCTGGTAGAGAAATACTGCGTCCTCAGCGATTCGGCCAATGTGATGCTCAAGGCGGCTTTTGAGAATTTGGGCATGAGCGGCAGGGCGTACAACAGAGTGCTCAAGGTGGCGCGCACGATCGCGGATCTTGACGGCAGCGATATAATAGGAGAGAGCCATATTGCGGAGGCGATCCAGTACCGCTCGCTTGACCGCAAATTCTGGGCATAATTTTAAATCGGAGATGTGAAACTTGAAGTTAAACATAGTTTTGGTGGAGCCGGAGATCCCGTCAAACACCGGCAATATATCACGGACTTGCAGCGTTATCGGAGCCGCGCTGCATCTTGTGCATCCGTTGGGCTTTGACATAAGCGAAAAGCGGGTGCGCCGCGCGGGGCTCGATTATTGGTCGGAGCTTGAGCTGTATGAATACGGCTCGTTCGACGAGGTGCTCAAAAAATATAAGGACGGCGAGTTTTTCTATTGCACAACTAAGGGGAAAAATATTTACTCGGACGTTGATTATAAGAAATTTACTGATCGGGGCCGTGAGATCTTTCTGGTGTTCGGCAAGGAAACGAAGGGCCTTCCCGAGCCGCTGCTTAAAGAGAATTACGACCGCTGCGTAAGAATCCCGATGCGAAGCGACATGCGTTCGCTCAATCTTTCAAACGCGGTCGCGGTAATCGCCTATGAGGTACTGCGCAGCCACAATTTCGAGAACCTTCAGACCGAGGGAAAGCTCCGCGAGTGCTGATCACTACGTTCCCACCTCCGTCTTTTCGCCAAAGGCGAAAATCCACATCCTCCCGGGAGGAGGCTTTAAATAGGCTCCCCCTTGGGGGTAATCAGCAAGCTTTGCTTGCGGGTTCAAGGCTATCTTTCAAAATCGCTTGCGATTTTGACCAAGAGCTTCCTTAATGCTGTCAGCGGAGCTGACTGAGGGGGAGAAAATAAAATATATAAAAGGAGAAAGACAATGATCAAATTTATGATTGACAGAGGGGCGGACATACCCGTTGAGCTTCTGAAAAAATACGATATTAGCGTGCTGCCGTTCACGGTAAACTTGGACGGCAAAAGCATAACCGCGGGCGGCGATTTTGACGCGGACGAGTTTTACAAAATGGTGGAGAGCAGCGAGAATGTTCCGACCACCAGCCAGATGTCGCCCGAGGATATGGAGGCCATGTTCCGCGAAATAGGCAAAGAGAACCAAATAATATATATCTCGATCTCCGCGAACGGCAGCGGCATTAACAACACCGCGCACATGATCGCCGACAGTCTCAAGGACGAGGGCTTTGACATCACGATCGTAAATTCCGAAATGTACACCATGGCGATCGGCAGGCCGGTGCTTGACGCGGCCGAAATGGCTGCCGCCGGAGCGTCAAAGGACGAGGTCGTCGATTACCTCGAAACGACATACAAGCGCGACACGGCGTATTTTGTGGTTGACGATCTGACCTTCCTCAAAAAGGGCGGCAGGATCAAGGCCACGACAATGGCGATCAGCGCCCTGCTCGACATTAAGCCGATACTCATGATCACGGACGGTCTGGTTGAGGCCTGCCGAAAGGTCCGCGGACTCAAAAAGGCTATGGCGAGCCTTGTGGGATATGCCGAGGAGAGAATGGAAAACCCCCAGGAAAACGAGGTTATAGTTATGGACACCGGCGCGCCCGACAAGGTGGAGATCGTTGAAAATCTGCTGCGCGAGCGCGTGAAGCCTAAAAAGATCACCCGCTACAAGATAGGCCCGGTAATCACTTCACACGCGGGTCTGGGCCTTGTGGGGATATATTTTAAGCACAAAAAGCCCTATACCGAATATGAAAAATAAAATTTAATTGTTTGGAGATAAGTATGTTTCTGGAAAAAGACGAAATGAAATTTGCGATCCTCTATGCTCTGAGGCAGTATCCGCACCCATTGTCGCTGACGAGAATAACCGAGCTTATGACGTGGGACGAGAATGTTATGAGCTATTTTGACCTGACGATAATGCTCAGCGAGCTTATCGAGGACGGGTTTATCGAAAGGCTGTATTACCGCGACGAGGAATGTGTCAGACTGACCGGAAAAGGCGTGGACGCCGACGGATTTTTCAGCGGAAGGGTGCCGCCCAGCATAAGGGCGCGCATAAGGTCGGTGGCGAGCCGAGAGGACTTTGATGAGAAAACAAATCCCAACAGCGTCACCGCAGTGACCGAACCGCTTGGAGAGGGGCGTTACGCGGCGGCTCTGACCATGCTCGACAGGGGCGAGCCCATGCTCGAACTCAAGATAGATGCGGGCAACAGGGTGCAGGCGGGCAGAACGGCGCGGCTGCTCAAGAAAAACGCCGCCGAAATATATAAGTATATTTGCAAAACACTTGACGAAAACGGGCAAGATTGATATAATATTTATTTAGTGAAATTTATTATTTGAAGCAAGAGGTAGATAAAATGGAAAAATTAGGATTAAACGAAATACGCGAAAAGTTTTTGAGCTTTTTTGAGAGCAAGGGTCATCTGCGCCTGCCCTCGTTTCCGCTGGTACCGCAGAACGACGCGAGCCTGCTGCTCATCAACGCGGGCATGGCGCCGCTTAAACCGTATTTTACCGGTAAGGAAGTCCCGCCCGCGAAGCGCGTGACAACCTGCCAGAAGTGCATAAGGACCCCGGATATTGAGCAGGTGGGCCTCACCTCGCGCCACGGCACATTTTTTGAGATGCTTGGCAACTTCTCGTTCGGCGATTACTTCAAAATGGACGCAACCAAATGGGCGTGGGAGTTTATCACTGAGGTTCTGGAGATCCCCAAGGACCGCCTTTGGGTCAGCGTCTATGAGGACGATTATGAGGCGGAGGACATCTGGGTCAACCATGTGGGAGTCTCAAAGGACAGGATAGTTCATCTCGGCAAGGACGACAACTTCTGGGAGATAGGCACCGGCCCATGCGGTCCATGCTCAGAGATATATTATGACCGCGGCGAGGAATACGGCTGCGGCAGCCCCGACTGCGCGGTAGGCTGTGACTGCGACAGATACGTCGAGTTCTGGAACCTGGTGTTCACTCAGTTCGACAAGGACGAGAACGGCACATACAACAAGCTGGCTCACCCGAACATCGACACCGGCATGGGTCTTGAGAGAATAGCCTGCATCATGCAGGGCACGACCTCGATCTTTGAGGTCGACACCATAAGGCGCGTGCTCGACGCGGCGGCTGAAATGGCCGGAGTGACATACGGCGAGGACAAGCATGCTGACACGTCGCTTAGAGTCATCACCGACCATATCCGCAGCACCGTGTTCATGACGGCCGACGGTGTGCTTCCCTCAAACGAGGGCAGAGGCTATGTGCTGCGCAGACTGCTCCGCAGAGCCGCGCGTCACGGCAGACTGCTCGGAATAAAGGGAACGTTCCTCTATAAACTGGCGAGAGTTGTCGCCGACGAGTCAATGAGCGCCTATCCCGAGCTTGACACCAACTTTGAGTATATCGAGAGCGTTATCAAGAGCGAGGAAGAGCGTTTCAACAACACGATCGATCAGGGTATGCAGATAATCAAAAGCTATATCGCCGATATGAAGGAAAGCGGCATAAGCGAGCTGGACGGCGAGAAGGCCTTTAAGCTCTATGACACATACGGATTTCCGATCGACCTCACGCGCGAGATCATGGGCGAGAACGGCTTTGTGGTTGCCGAGACGCTGTTTAAAGAGCTGCTCAACAAGCAGCGCGCGACATCAAAGACCGCCCGCGGCAATAATGACGACACCGCGTGGGAGGACGATATATTTATCGACATAAAAGACGCCACGATCTTTGAGGGCTATCAAAAATTCAACGGCAAGTCAAAGGTCATGGCGATCGCCAAGGGAGATCAAAGAGTTGACAAGGCGGACGAGGGCGATGAGGTCGTTATCGTGCTTGACCGCTCGGTGCTTTACGCCGAGAGCGGCGGCCAGGTCGGCGACAGCGGATATATAAACACCGACGCCGCTTCGGTTCGCGTTAAGGACGTGACCAAAAAGAACGGAAAGTTCCATCATCACTGCGTTGTCCAGAACGGCGAAATCTCGGTCGGCGAGACGGTCAGCGTCAGCGTTGACGCCGAGCGCCGCAGGGCTATTATGCGCAACCACTCGGCAGTGCATCTGCTTCAGGCGGCATTAAGACAGGTTCTGGGCAAGCATGTCGCCCAGGCGGGCTCATATGTCGATGAGCACAGGTTCCGCTTCGACTTTTCGCACTATCAGGCGATGACGATCGACGAACAGCTCAAGGTCGGAACCATTGTCAATGACAAAATAATGGAGTGTATCAAAATAGAGTGCTTTGAGGAGGATATCGCCAACGCCAGAACAATGGGCGCAATGGCGCTGTTCAGTGAGAAGTACGGCAAGCGCGTGCGCGTGGTGCGCATGGGCGATTTCAGCATCGAGCTGTGCGGAGGAACCCACGCGGCCAACACCGGAAACCTCGGTATTATGAGAATTCTCAGCGAGTCCGGAGTTTCGGCGGGAGTAAGACGCATAGAGGGAACCACAGGACATAACGTTATCGAGCTGTGCCGCAACCAGTCGCTGCTGCTTTATGATGTGTCGAAGGCTTTGAAGACGAGCCAGGCCGACGTGCTCAGCCGCGCCGAGAGCGTGATGAACGAGCTCCGCGACCAGAAGCACGAGATCGAAAGCTTAAAGAGCAAGCTTGCCAAAAACAGCCTTGGAGACGCTTTGGAGGGCGCCGAAGAGGTTGACGGGATCAAGATCGTGACGCGGGTGCTTGACGACGGAGTTGATATGAACACCATGCGCGAGATCGGCGACAACCTCAAGGCCAAGCTGCCGAATTCGCTGATAGTTCTGGCCTCGAAAGCCGGCGAGAAGGTCAACCTTATCTCAATGACCACAAAAGAGGCTATGGAGAAGGGCGCCCACGCCGGAAAGGTAATTTCCGAGGTCGCCAAGGAGCTTGGCGGCGGAGGAGGCGGAAGACCCGACAGCGCTCAGGCCGGAGGCCGCCTGCCCGAAAAGGTCGAGGAAGCCCTGAAAAACGTCAGAGGCATACTTGAAAAGCATATCAAAAAGGAGAAATAATTATGTCTGATTGCTTATTTTGCAAAATAGTGGCGGGCGAGGTCCCGTCCACAAAGGTGTATGAGGACGACAGCGTTTACGCATTTTTGGATATCGCGCCTCAGGCGCCGGAGCACATTGTGATCGTGCCGAAAAATCACTTGGGCTCAACTAATGAGATCGATTCCGAAAACTCGGCGGTTGTCGGAAAGGTTTTCGAAGCCGCGGCCAAGATCGCGGCCGAACGCGGCTTTGCCGAAAAGGGCTACAGAATTGTGAATAACTGCGGCGAGGACGGAGGCCAGACCGTGGGTCATCTGCATTTCCATCTGCTGGCCGGAAGGAATCTGCAGTGGCCCCCTGGATAAAATGAACTGGATCAAAATCAATATCATAACAACGTCCGCGGGGATCGATCCGGTTTGCTCGGCGCTCGGCGATCTGGGCATAACCGGGGTTGAGATCTCCGACAAGGACGATTTCAAGGAATTTCTTGAAAATAACCGAAAATATTGGGACTATGTTGATGAGGAACTTGAAAAACTCAAGACCGCAGACACAAAAATAACCGCCTATGTCGCTGATGACAGAGACGGTCTTTTGACCTTGTCGCAAATCGAAAAATCAATAGCCGCAATGAGATCCGCCGATCCCGGACAAAAATTCGGCGCTTTGAAAATTCTCACATCGCAGATCAAGGACGAGGACTGGACAGAAAACTGGAAGCAGTATTTCAAACCTCTTGAGATCGGCGAAAAAGTGCTCGTTCAGCCCGAGTGGCTGCCGCTTGAGGGCGAGACAGAGCGCGTCGTGTTCCGCGTGAACCCCGGAATGACTTTCGGCACGGGCTCGCATGACAGCACCAGATTCTGCATCGAGGAAATCGAAAAGCATATAAAGCCGGGCTGCGATATGCTGGATCTCGGCTGCGGCAGCGGTATACTGTCGATAATCGCGCTTCTGCTGGGAGCGGGTCATTGCGACGCGGCGGACATAGATCCGGCGGCGGTCGATGTCGCGTATTCCAATCTTGAGATCAACGGACTGAGCCGCGAGCGTCTTGATGTGACGTGCGGCGATATAATTTCAAGCCCGTCGGTCCGCGCCCGCTTCGGAAAATATGATTTAGTGGCCGCCAATATAGTTGCCGATGTTATAATCGCGCTCGCTCCCATTGTCCGCAGTTTCATGAAGGACGGCGCGGTGTTTGTGTGCTCGGGAATTATAAACGAGCGCGCCGCCGAGGTAAAGGAAGCGCTTGAAAGTTCGGGCCTTAAAATAATAAATGAAAAACGTTCCGACGAGTGGACGGCATTTACTTGTGAGTGATACGAAAATTAAGCTGTAAAATTGTTAACAAAATAACAAATTTTTGTTGACAATTTGTGTTTGGTGTTATATAATATATGTACGATACAAAGGTTGAATGAGACGATTTGATTAACAGAGCAAAATTTATATCTGCTCGTAGTGTTAAGCAGCGGTGCGTAAGCAATGTTCGGAGGGTAATGATATGAAAAAGTTTTTGGCCGCGGTCTGCGCGGCAAGTATGATCACAGGCATCTTTGGCGGCGCCGCTGTTTTTGCAGATGAGACGGAAAATACTGTTCCGGCGGTTGTTGAGACTGCGGAACCGTTGACAGGCGGCGCGGAGAGCGATATTGCCGCGCCCGATGAAGTCCCATCCGCGGAAGAAACAACGGATGAGATCCCTGCCGCTGAGCCAGCGCCGGAAACTGCGGCGCCCGACGAAGAATCGGATGAAGTATCGGAGGCGCCTGCTGTTCCCGAAGACTCTGCTCCCGTTGAAACGGAGGCCGTCTCGGTTACGGGCTATACTTTGAATTTTAACTGCGTTTTGGACGGTTGGCCGAGATATGACAGCGCGGTGTTCAATATATATTCCGCCGCGGATGAGCTGCTCGGCTCTCACACGGTCTACATAGGCGGCACAGACGGGTTCAGTCTCGATTACGATCTGCCCGCCGCTCCGGTTGGAACGATTTATTATCTTGAGGTCTCCGGAGTTGACTCTATAGATTATTATACCGAGAATTATCCGCTGCCGCTTACCGAAAAGCTTCCGCTTTACACATATATCAACGAAGCGGACGGCACCCTTTCGAGCAGCGCGGACATGACGCTCCACATAAGGACTCAGGACGACATAAATATCTATGTTGACGGCAAATATATCGGCCTTTCGTCCCCAGCGATATTCGAAGGCTCTTCGATCATCGCGCCGCTTTCGGAAATTGCCGAGGCAATAGGAATATCAGACTGCACATATTTTCCCGAATATGACAGCGTTAAGGTAAAGACCGGCGACAGCGAGATGCTCGTGAACATCGGCTTCAGCTACATAACGGTATTCGGTGAGGATAAGCAGCTCAATGTTCCGGTCAAAAATATAAACAGCCTTACGTATATTGAACTTCGCCCGTTTGTGGAAAGCTTCGGAAGCAGCTTGGAATTTTTTGACTCCGGCGAGTATATTGACATTCATCTCACCAAGTCTCCGATCGCTCTTGAGTCGATCGCGGCGCTCGAGCAGCGTATCAATGAGAGCGGAGTGGGAAGCTCCACAGATTATCTGATATGGGTAAACAAGCAAAAGTTCAGATGCACCGTTTTTGAAGGCTCGAGGGGCAACTGGAAGCGGCTTAAAGATTTCACGGTGGGCATAGGCGCGCCGTCGAGCGAGACGATAACGGGTACGTTTGAATATTCTCAGGCTCAGAACATGTGGCCGTATGAGCATTACTATGTGGGTCCGGTCATGATATTCTACGGAAACTATGCGCTGCATTCGACCCTGCTCCGGTATGACGGAACGCCTTACAACAACAATGTCGGCGTGAAGCTGTCGCTGGGTTGTGTGCGCTGTCAGGCAAAATATATAAATTGGATGTCGCAAACCGTTCCGCTCGGCACGCGCGTGTATATCACGGAATCATAAAATTAGCAAAAAGAAAAATTTTTAACATAAAACTATTGACAAATAGTTCATAATTTGATAAACTTATCGTATACGAAAATTCGGTAGGTGCAAATTATGATAACACTAAATAAACAAATCGGCGCGGCTATTCTATCGGAATACGGTACAATCGCCGCCTTTGTTCAAAAAACGGGAATACCATACTCAACATTGAGCAGTATAATTAAAAACGGTGCCGGTAATAGTAAATTTTCGATGATCATGAAAATATGCCGTTATTTGAATATAGATATTTTCAATAATTCCGAATACGGATTGTCGGATGAAGAAATCGAGTTTGTGCGCAAACTGTCGTTTATAGATAAAGACGGCGCGGATCTGCTTACAATGGTTTTAGAAACTGAATATAAACGAAGTAATAAATTTTAATGCGAATATTGACAATAGCGTGTGATTATGGTATAATGAAAGAGGTTTAGTAGAGGAGGTGTTTCAGTGGATGAGTTGACATTGCTTATTAAGCAAGAAATTAAGAAACAGTATCGCAGTGTACGTCAGTTCGCGTTCAGTGTAGGTATCGCGCAGACAACTGTGGTAAGCGCTTTAAAAAACGGCGTTTCCGGAACCGGATTTAATACCGTTATGAAGATGTGCAAGGCTCTTGACATTCAGGTATTCAATTATGAGGTTCCGCTGGTT
The DNA here is from genome assembly GCA_947625055.1 of uncultured Monoglobus sp. Lineage (GTDB taxonomy): Bacteria > Bacillota > Clostridia > Monoglobales > Monoglobaceae > Monoglobus. Next base: position 59,416 of record CANQMT010000008.1, read on the forward strand.
ATTAACGAAAGCGTTATCTCACTTCTGCAAAAGTACAATTCCCTGGACAAGCTTGCTGAGCATACGGTTCAGACTGTGCTCAATGTTGAGTACGAAAGGTGCAAGGCTGACGCTCTTAAAAGCACTAAGCGCTGAGGGTACTTAAAGTCCCGCGTCCGCGGGCGTCATAGTATGTCTTTTTTGATTATTGTAGCATACTAAATAAAATGATTAAAAATAATTAAAGACTCACCAAAGAAACGGCGGCGGAAGCATTTGCTTCCGCCGCTAACTTTTTGCCGTCCGCTTATTCTGCGTTCGCCGCCTTGGCAACGGCGGCTGCAACGGTGCCCGCGATCCTTGGGTCAAAAGCCTTGGGGATTATGTATTCTTCGCTCAGCTCCTCATCGGATATGAGCGACGCGATCGCGCCGCAGGCGGCTACCTTCATTTCCTCGGTAATAGCCTTGGCTTTGGCGTCAAGGGCTCCGCGGAAAATTCCCGGAAAAGCGATAACGTTGTTTATTTGATTGGGAAAATCAGATCGGCCGGTTCCGACTATCCGCGCACCCGCCGCTTTGGCGAGGTCGGGCATGATCTCGGGCGTCGGGTTTGCCATCGCGAAAACTATCGAATTTTCGGCCATGGAGCTGACCATTTCGGGACTCACGATGTTGGGGGCCGAAACTCCGATAAACACGTCCGCTCCCTTCATAACATCGGCGAGGCTGCCGGTCATTTTTTCTCTGTTGGTTATTTTCGACATTTTTTCCTGTTCGGGATTGAGACCGTCCATGCCCTCGCAGATCGCGCCGATCTTGTCAGCCAGTATAATATTTTTCGCGCCCATGTTCATCAGCATTTTGCATATCGCGATCCCCGCGCTGCCCGCGCCGTTTATGACGATGCGGACGTTTTCGATCTTCTTTTCCACAACTCTGAGCGCATTGATGATCCCCGCCGACACTACAATGGCGGTGCCGTGCTGGTCGTCGTGGAAAACGGGTATGTCGAGTTCTTCCTTGAGCCTGCGTTCCACTTCAAAACAGCGGGGCGCGGCGATATCCTCAAGGTTTATTCCGCCGAAGCCCGGAGCAATATTTTTGACGGTATTTACTATCTCGTCAACGTCTTGGGTCGCGAGGCAGATAGGGAAGGCGTCGATATCCGCGAAGTTTTTAAACAGCACGCACTTGCCCTCCATAACCGGCATTCCGGCCTCGGGGCCGATGTTGCCGAGGCCCAGGACCGCGCTGCCGTCCGTCACGACCGCGACCAGATTTCCCTTTCTTGTGTAGTCATAGACCTTGCGTTTGTCTTTGGCGATAACGCGGCAAGGCTCCGCGACTCCGGGCGTATATGCCACCGAAAGCTCGTCCTTATTCGCGGTCGATGCGCGCGACGCGACTTCAATCTTTCCTTTAAGTTCCTTGTGCAGTTTGAGCGCTTGTTTGTTGTAGTCCATTTTTATTCCCCTTTTTTAGTATCTTTGTTTTTATCGTACAGTATTTTAAGACCGTCGACAGTCAGCATGCTGTCAACAATGTCGATCTCCTCGGATTCGCGGGAGATCATTTTCGCCAGTCCGCCGGTCGCCACAACCGTGGCGTCTCCGCCGATCTCGCGTTTTATCCTTCGCGCTAAGCTGTCGGTCATTCCCGCGTGGCCGTAGAGCGCGCCGCTCTGGATCGAGTTGACCGTGTTTTTGCCGATTGGCGAAGGCGGTTTGACGATCTCTACCTTTGGCAGCTTGGCGGTGCGCTCAAAGAGAGCGTCCATTGAAATTTTCATGCCCGCAGTGATGATCCCGCCCACATAGCAGCCGTTTTTGTCAATGGCGCAGAACGTGGTCGCGGTGCCGAAGTCGACTATGATAAGCGGCGGCTTGTATTTGTTTATTGCGGCCACAGCGTTCACAATGCGGTCGGCGCCAAGCTCCCGCGGGTTGTCCATTTTGATGTTCATTCCGGTCTTTATCCCCGGGCCGACGATCATGGGCGAGCAGCCCAGATAGCGCCGCACCGCGTTTGTCAGCGAGTGCATGACCGTGGGCACGACCGAGGCGATCATAACGTCCTCTATTTGTTCGGGTCTAACCCCTTCGCTCAACAAAAGCTGAGCCAGAAGTATTCCGTATTCATCACTGGCCTTGTTAATATCGGTGGCGACGCGCCAGCTCCGCAAAAAAGCGTCTCCGTCATAGAGCGCGGCAACTATATTTGTGTTTCCAACATCTATCGCAAGCAACATATCTTTTCCCTCTTTAATATTTTTACGGTGTTTCTTTTATCTCGGCGGTTATTTTTCCGCATTCGTCAACCTCAAGCACGGCGTAAGTCATCCAGGCCGAGCCGGGGTTCAGCATGAACACGCCCGATACCTCTTCGCAATACGCCCTGTGGGTATGGCCGAAAACGCAGATGTCCGCGTTCTCTTCCCGCGCTTTAAGCAGCAGGGTGTTGAGGCCGTACTTCACATGATATTTGTGGCCGTGGGTCAGAAAGACCCGCTTGCCGGCAAAGGTGAACGTACGGTCAAACGGAACGTCCCTCACCGACCAGTCGTTGTTGCCGAGAACCACCGCCGCGGGCAGCCGCGGATAAGCGCGCACAAGCTTGTCGGCGTCCCTTTGCACGTCTCCGGCGAACATTATCATGGAAATACCGCTTTCGTTTTCAATAGCCTTGACCAGATTGTTGAAGCTTCCGTGAGAGTCACTCAGCACAACCGCCTTCATAAAAATCCCCCCAATATATTATGACTTTGCTATTATATCACACAAAAATTTTTTTGTCACTATTTTTATAAAAATACATAGAATAATAATGCGAAAAACTTTTTTGAAAGGCGGGACGCGTATGAATTTAAACGATATGGCAAAGAACCTTGACAAAAAGAAGCTGGACCGGGCGCTGAGCAGTCTCGGCGGAGTAATGTCGCGCGAAGAGCTTAACGCCGTGAAAAACGCCCTCGGCAGCCCGGATCTCGGCAAAAAACTCAGCGGAATAAGCGCCGCGGACATTAACGGCGCGCTGAACGGAAACGACGGACTTAAAAAGGCGCTGAACGGAAATCCGGAGCTGATGAAAAACCTGAACGCATTTTTGAAGAATAAATAAAGGCGGTGATCGTATGAGCGGCGGGCAGAATTCCGAGCTTGACCTGAGCGCGGCGATCGAAAAAATCGGCGAGATGTTCGGCGGAGAAGGCGGGCAGGAAAAGCTCGGCGGCATACTCGACGCGCTCTCCGGCGGCGCAAAGCCCGGCGGTCCCGCGCAGGGGATCGCCGAGGACGCGGCGGATTTTGAGATGATGATGAAAATGGGAAAGGCGGTATCAAAAATGAAGTCACAGGAAAAGAGCCGCGAGGCGGCGCTCCTCTATGCTTTAAAGCCGTATCTCGGCGAATCGCGGCGCGAGAAAACCGACAGCGCGGTTAAGATCATGGGCATGATCAAAGCTTTTTCGGCTCTTAAAGAGAGCGGATTTGATTTCGGTATTTAGGAGGCCGGATTATGTACAGACGCTATAATTCAAACCGCCAGACAGGCGGCGCCCGCCGACAGCCGCCCCCGCGCGAGGCTGAACAGCGGGATCGGGGAGCGGCGCACGAGCAGCCGGCTCCAAAACCGTCGGGCGGCGATTTCGCGGCCGCCGCCCGGGAACATGAGCGCAAAGCGGAAAATTACATAAGCCGTGTGCCGGAGCGCGCTCCCGGCGGCTCCGCCGAGACGGGGTTTTTGGATTCGATACTTAACATGCTTCCGAACGAGCTCTATAACCGGAACACCAAAAAGATCCTCGGGCTTGTCACCGCCGAGGATCTGCTTCTGATCTCGCTGATACTGCTCGTCGCCGACAGCGGAGAAAATGACAACAAGGCTCTTGTCCTCGCGCTTTTGTACATTTTGGCAGCATAGGCGCCCTTGCGAAAATGTAAGAATTTTGTAATATTATTGTGTTGACACAAGGGGATATTATGTTTATAATCATATTAATAAGATATGCTTATTAATATGGCGTTTCATATACTTACCAATGATAAACTATGGAGGGGTTTTCTTATGAAAAAGGTGCTGGTGTGCGTTTTGTTGGCCGCAGTGCTGGTGATATGTATGGGAATGAAAGGCATCGTTCCGGTCGATGTTGACGATTCGGGTGATCAGGAGATGGTCACTATGTACAGCGAGGACGGACGCTCGGAGCAGTTCACGCCGAGCGAGGTCGAGGAGCAGAAAACCGTTGGCTGGTATAATAACTTCAGCGATGTGCTGACCACTATGTGGAAAGAGGACGGAAGCAGCATCGTGGTGTATAAGGCCGACGAGGGAAAATATGAGAGAGAGGGTTACACCACAAACTACTCGTCGATCTTCGCGAAGGTCTTTAACCCCGAAACCGAGGAGGTCAAGGATGTTTTGAAAAGCGAGGTACAAACATACGTTGACAGCGGCTGGAAGCGCGGCAACGGAAAGCTTGACCCCGACGAGCCCATGATCGCGCTGACGTTTGACGACGGCCCGGGAGCGAAAACAACGCCGCGTCTGCTCGACGCGCTTGAGGAGAATAATGCCCGCGCCACATTCTTTATGCTGGGCGACCACATGAAGGGCTCTGCCGACACGATCAAGCGCATGCAGTCGCTGGGCTGCGACACGGCGAGCCATACATACGACCATACGCAGCTTACGTCACTTTCGGGCGACGCGCTCAAGAGCCAGTTTGAAAAAAGCAACAATAACTTAAAGGATATTATCGGCGAAAATCCGAGTTCTGTGCGCCCGCCTTACGGCTCGTATAACGATACCGTCAAGAGCGTGGCTAAGGATTACGGAATGCCTATCATACTCTGGTCGGTCGACACGCTCGACTGGAAATCAAAGAACGCAGACGCGGTTTACAACGCTGTTATGTCAACCGTTCAGGACGGCGATATACTGCTGTTCCATGATATTTATGACTCAACGATCGACGCGGTCGAGCGGCTCATTCCCGCGCTTATGGACGAGGGCTATCAGCTCGTTACCGTCTCGGAAATGGGCGAAGCGAAGATAGGCGGCCTGGAGGCCGGACATGTTTACACCGATCTGCGCCCCGGCACGGTAAAATCGCTGACGGGCGGCTCGCAAAAGTCAAGCGGTTCAAGTAATTCGGAAAGATCAGAAAATTCAAGCAATTCAAATAACTCAAACAACGACTAAAGCTCAAACTCAAAGCCGCGGCGATCAATCCTCGCCGCGGCTTTTTGAATTAATTTCTTGCAAATTTAAAATTATTTTAAAAATTCGGGAACTTATTCGGGGGTTTTATCGTCTAAAATAATATAGGTGAAGTTTATATATATTGAAGGCAGAGGAGTTAAAAAGTTCAAAAAGGCAAGCAGAGGCCGCCGATTGGCGGCTTTTTTGCCGCTTTGAATAATTTTGCAAATATTTTTCAAAAAAACATTGACAAAGATTTGCAGTTATGTTAAAATTACAGTGGTTGTAAACGTTGATTAGTTAAAGTATCAGAATTCTTATCCGTATCTTGGGCGGATAAGCGGTTTTGGTGCTTTTTATTTTTAACTGAGAAGGGATTCAAATGAAAAGACGGGAAGATTATGCGGATAATTCGTTCCGTGCGGAACTCCGCGGTGGAGATGAGTTTGGCTTGGCGTGTTTGGCGGCTGTCGGCTGCTCGGCTCGCGGCTTTATTTTCGCGTCTTTAAATACGGTTAAAAAGGCATAGGGTATATTGCGCCCTGTGCCTTTTTGACGTATCGGGTCCGTTAGATTCGCCCTAAATCCGTAGGGGACGGATATGTCTTGCAAAAGGTTTTTGCAATGAATTAATTGCCCAAAGCCCATATTCCGCCCTGCCAAGCCGCGGGCGGCGAAGAAGCAAAAACCTTTTGCGTAGGGGCGGACGACCCCGGCCGCCCGCCTCGCCCCCAATTCGTAGGGGACGGCGCCCTCGACGTCCCGTCCCGGCTCCCCTTGGGGGGGGAGCTGTCTGCGGAGCAGACTGAGAGGGGAAACAAACCAACAAGCACCCCTCTCCGTCGCCTTCGGTCATGTCCGCTCACGTTAATGATTTGTGGCCCTGTTTATCCGAGGAAACGGAATACGGTTGTGCCACGAACCCGCTTCGCGGCTCCGGCCGCAGCCACCTCTCCCCAAGGAGAGGCAAACCAACGAAAAATAAATTAATTACATATAAACTTCAAAGAAAGAAAGGGATTCAAAATGAGAAAAAGTAGAACTTTATCGCTGTTGCTGGCAGTGGCAGTAATGGCAACAATGTTAGTCGCGGTACCACTGACCGCAAGCGCGGAGATCACAGATAAATATGCATATGAATGGGTAGCTGACTTTCCTGCTCCTACCTCAGCAACGCCCAATCCTAATCCGGAAATCACAACTGGAACCAAATTATCTTTTACGGCGGTTTCAGGAGGAGATTCAGGTGACAGCTTAATTACTGCAACAACAGGCGGTGCAGCTAATCACATAAGTTTTGATTCTAATTTCAGATTTTACCTGACATCAGACTCTTCTTCAGAAGCGCAAAATAATGATTTTTCATCATCACTTGGTTTTAGAATTAGTGATACAATTAAAGACGGTAACCACTATAATAGCTATGAAGATTTAAAAGCTGAGAATAGTGATCATAATTTTTATACGGGTGTTGTTTTAAAGCCTCAGGTAGACGGTAAATTTAAGGCATACGTCGGTGTTGATGCAGGAGGTGGCGATCGCGTTATACGTATATATGACAACACTGAATCTGTCAAAAAGGAAGTTGTTACCTTTTCAATTACAAAAAATAAATATAATAATAAATCAGATGCGAGTCCGGCTGTGGGTGAACTTGGAAATGAACAAATATACAAAGCAGATGGCAAGCGCGTATATAAGGTAGGCGGAAAAGATAAATATAACGATAAATATGTAAAATATACCGGTGCTGCGGTTGATCCAAGCACCAACGAAATCACATTAACAGCGGGTCATGATTATATTTTCTATGTGGCCGGTACAGGCGGTCGGCTTTTAAGAATGGAGTTTGAGCCCACAGCCGGTGAGTCGGAGGCTACTCCCGAGCCGGGCGCAACTTCTGATCCCGGTGCAACTGCCACTCCCGGCGGCGGAGGCACTGACACCGAAACAGTAACGGCAGCGGGATATTCCAACTCGTTTAAGTCAACAAACAAGAATTATGTGGACTGGACATTCCATAAAGAGAGTAGACCTGATCCTGATTATGCTAATGATAATGTGAATAACGAAGATTATAGAACTTCAAATGGTCTTGCAGCCGATTTCTCGGAGACGTCTATTGAATTTAGCGGCACTATTGGTAAGGCAGAAATAAAGACTAGTACCACCGTGGCAAACGACACATTTGATTTGCCGCATACAGAGCATACCGCTCATAGCGGCTCAGGCTATGTATTAAAAGTGGGTGATACAGTAAATTTAACAATTAAAAACGCCAAGCCGGATGACAGCGTATACAGTTATGACTTAATAATTGTATATAATCGTAATGGTGGTAGTGGACAGGAGGCAAAATTTACTATCAGTCAGGATGGCAGCGAAGATCCGCTCAAGGATTATACAGATACTACGAAAGATAATGGCAATACGACCGATCCCGATGAGGTTATATTCAGAAATGTGAATGTTAAAGATGTTAAGCTCACATGGAATAAGGAAATTGACATATACAGCATATCGCTTGATTACCATGCAAAACCTCGGGCGGACGTTGAAAACAAACTCAAACTCGAAAATGGAAGCGGCGATAACTACGTTTCGGGTAAATACTATCAGAATGATGACACCGGTGATGCATCGAGAGGCGTGATCAGATTCTTCCAGGATTGCAGCAACAACGATTTGATTGACGGATACGGATTTGTGTTTATTGACGGCGCCGACGCCGGCGTTATCGACACCAATATAAAGAAAGGCAGAATTGTTCAAAGCAACGATGGCGAAAATGTGCTGAGCGGAAACGGTTTTTACGGTGATGTTTATAATATCCTGGATCGGAGTTATAGTTCGCAAGTTATCGCCGTGCCTTATGTATCGGCTGACGGATATATAATTTTCGCAGATCCAATAACCGGAACGGTTGGCGATGCCGCGAAAGACGTAATAAACGAGTGGGAATGGGTCGATTAAATAGAGAGGAGAAATAAGTATAATGAGAAGTATAAAAGAATATAAAGCGCCCGAAGCGGCGGTAATAGAGTTCGAGTGCGCGGACGTGATAACGGAAAGCGTTACAAATACGCTTGACAAAACCAACAACCAATCGGGCCATACATATGTAAACGCCGGCAGCAGAAAATGGGGCGACATATACGACAATTAATTTGGTGAGTTTTGGAACAGGCCCGAACGGGCCTGTTCCGCTCGCCCGCCTCTCCCCTTGGGGAGAGGTGTCAGGCGCAGCCTGACGGAGAGGGGTACCTAATTACTAGTATTTACGTTGGCCGAGAGGGTAATGAAAACACTAATCGCAAAAGGTTTTTGCGTTGAAATGGTTGCCCAAAGCCCATATTCCGCCCTGCCAAGCCGCGGGGCGGCAAAGAAGCAAAAACCTTTTGCGTAGGGCGGCTCAAACGGGCGGATAATATCCGCCCCTACGGTGTGATGAAATCCGTAGGGGCGGACGACCCGGCCGCCCGGCTCCCCCTTCCTTTAGGAGGGGGAGCTGTCAGCGAAGCTGACTGAGAGGGAGGCTTATTTGCTAATCACTAATTGCTAATCGCTACGTTGACCCCTCTCCGTCTTTCCGCCATTGGCGGAAATCCACCTCTCCCCAAAGGGCGAGGCAGACGAGCGGCGTAAGGCGCGCAGGGTTCCCGGAAAGCGCCAACGAAGTGCGCTTTTCGGGAAAGAGGAGCCAACCCGGAGCGGGCGCAGCTTTTGCCGCTTTGCGGCAAAACAAGCAAGTGCAGGGATTGGCGACGAGCGCGCGTTTGCGGTCAGCGCGAATTCGGGAAATTTCTTTAATACAGGTATCTCAAACCAAGATTGAGATGTGCCGATCCAATCAACGAACCAACCATGGCACTCTGCCTCAGGAGATATCCGTGTTCGCGCTGACCCCAAACGCGTGTATAAATGATATAATATCGCGGATGAACCGCGGTCGTTTTGATGTCGGCCGCGGTTTATTCCGCGTTTTTCTGCTGTGTCCTATGTTAAAAAACTTAGCGCTATTTAATGAAATTATATACAATTTGGCTATTGAAATTATCGCACACCCCTGCTAAAATAACTGTAGAGAGTTTAGTTTGCGGAAAAATTTTCAAAGAGGTGCGAACATGAGCGAGATTATAGATTGCGTGAAGCGAAATGATATGTACGGCGTGAAGGAGCTGCTCTCCCACAGGGCGAGGCTCGTTGACGAGTGCGACGAGAACGGCGTTTCCGCCGCTTTTCATATGGTGAGGACCGGAGATATTAAATGGGTAAAGTTTTTGGTGGAATACACCTTCGCGAGCTTCAACGAGTGTGACGCGAAGCACCGCACGGTGCTGCACGAGGCGGTCAAGACCGGCAGCCTCGAGTGCGTGAAATACCTTGTTGAGCGCGTGGGCCTCGATCCGTGTCAGGGCGACATGCACCTTATTTCACCGTTTGAGATCGCGCATGAGCGCAGCCTCAAGGAGATCGAGGAATATTTTGAGCGGATCGTCGGCTGCAAATTCGAGGACATGTACAAGAACCCCGTCCGCCGCGGCTTTTACGCCGATCCGTCGATCGTCCGCGTGGGCGAGGATTATTACATGGTGAACTCGTCGTTCATTTTCTTCCCCTGTATTCCGATTTCCCACTCGACCGACCTTGTTCACTGGCAGAGCATAGGCCACGCCATAACCAATCCGGAATGGGCCCATCTTGAGGGCCTTGAGGGCGGCAGGGGCTACTGGGCACCCGATATTTCGTATCATAACGGAAAGTTTTACATAACAGCGACACTGCGCTATAACGACAGCGACAAAGTGAAGCGCAGACAGATCATCGTGTCATCGGAAAAGCCCGAGGGCCCGTACTCCGAGCCCGTATTCATTGACGAGGACGGAATAGACCCCTCGCTTTTCACCGACGTTGACGGCAGACGATATATGCTGCTGAACCGCGGCGCGAGGATATTCGAGCTCAACGAGGACGCCACCGAGAAGATCTCGGATGCAAAGCTTCTGTTTTACGGCGACAACAAGCGCGCGCCCGAGGGCCCGCACCTGATATACAAGGACGGATATTATTATCTGTTCCAGGCCGAGGGCGGCACCGGCGAGCAGCACTGCGTGACGGTCGCCCGCAGCAAGACGCTTATGGGCGTTTACGAGCCGTGCCCGTATAACCCGGTAATGACCCAGCGCGACTACACCGCGCCGATAACCTGCGCGGGCCACGCCAAGCCTGTTCAGACTCAGAACGGCGACTGGTACGTTGTGTACCTCTGCAACAGGAGCCTTGACGGAAAATACGCGATGCTCGGCAGGGAGACCTGCCTTGACCCGATCACTTGGACGCCCGACGGCTGGCCGATAGTCAACAGTCTGAACGGCCCGAGTACGCTCCAGAAAAAGCCCGCTCTGAAGCCCGCCCCCAACGAGCCGGGCGCGAGCTATGACGGCTTTGATGACGGAAAGGTCAAGCACTTCTGGATGTTCGCGGGTATTCCCGAGCATGACGGAATAAAGATAGAAAACAGCAGACTTTACATAAAAGGCTCGACCGAGCCGCTGACTTCAAGGAAAGCGGCAAACATAATGCTCCGCCGCCAGCCGGACTTTAATTTTGACGTGATCTGCAAAATGGACGTTAACCACGACATGGACTATGAGCAGAACTACGGCCTCACGGGATATTATGATGAGCTGACATTCTTCACGTTCGGAATTTACAGAAACGGCGAGAGCGGCTACGCGCTCAAGCTTTTTGAAAAGATAGACGATGTTGAAAGATATACACACTATGTCGGAATACCGGAGGTCACGGATTCGATCTGGCTCAAGATAGAGACCGACGGACTGCGGCGCGTGTTCTACTACAGCATTGACGGCGTGAACTACAGAAAGGTCTACACCGCCGACAACATATATTATCTTTGCGCCCAGGCGATAAAGAAGGGCAAGCGCTTCACGGGCGCTATGGTCGGAATGTATGCCTACAGCGGAGACGGCGAGCCCATGTATGCCGCCTTTGACGAGTTCAGATGTATCAGGAGACGTTTCAGAGATGACGACTAATATTGGATTTATCGGTGCCGGCAAAGTCGGCACCGCTTTCGGTAATTATCTTAAAAAGAACGGTCTGCCCCTCGCGGGCTATTGGTCGCGCACGCGGGAGCACGCGGAAGAGGCTGCGGCCTTTACCGAAAGCCGCGCCTTCGCGGACGCGGGCGGGCTTGTTAAGCAGTGTGATCTGATTTTTGTCACGGTCGCGGACGGCGCGATAGGCGAGGTCGCGGAAAACACAGCGGCCTCGTGCGGCGGCCTTGAGGGAAAGACGTTTTGCCACACCTCGGGCGCGCTGGCGAGCGATGTTCTCGCTCCGCTCAAGAAAAAGGGCGCGGAAATCGCGAGCGCGCATATGCTGCTCGCGGTCAGCGATAAGAGCTGTGATTTCGGCGGCGCGTTTTTCACGCTTGAGGGCGGTTGCGAAAAGGCCGCGGAGGCACTGCGCCGCTGCGGGAACGCGTATAAGATGATCGATCCCGCGGACAAGCCCAAATATCACGCCGCGGCAGTGTTCGCGAGCAACTTTGTCGTCGGCCTCGCGGGAACTGCCTGCGGGCTTTTGGGGGACTGCGGCTTTTCGGAGCGCGAGGCTCTGAGCGCGCTCGGGCCGCTGATCGAAAACAACGTGAAAAACATAATCGAAAAAGGGCCGAAAGCGGCCCTGACCGGCCCGGTGGCCCGCGGCGACTTCGGCACGGTCAAAAAGCATCTCGAGTGCCTCAAAAATGACGCTCTCGCGAAAGAGGTATACGAGACCATGACAAAGGCATTGATCGATTTGATCAAATAAATTCTGGAGGAAAACTTATGATAACCACAAAACAGCGCGCTTATCTGCGCGGACTGGCCAACAAGGTGCCAGCCCTCTATCAGATAGGCAAGGACGGAATAAACGAAAATTTCATAAAGCAGACCGCTGACGCACTGGAGGCGCGGGAGCTTATCAAGATACATGTGCTTGACAGCGCGCTGATGACCGCGCGCGAGGCGGCCGGAGAGCTGGCCAGGGCGGTCGGCGCGGACATTGTTCAGGTAATAGGAAACAAGCTTGTGCTCTACAAGGAGTCCGAAAACAACAAGCGGATAGAGCTTAATTAGGGGGATACATGAAAATACTTCATCTTTCCGATCTGCATTTCGGCAAGCGTGTCAATGAGTTTTCAATGATCGAGGAGCAGGAGCGGGCGGTTGCCCGAATTTTGGAGATCACGGACGCCGAACGGCCCGACGCGGTGATTATAGCCGGGGATGTTTACGACAAGACCCAGCCCTCCGCCGAGGCGGTGCGGCTGTTTGACGCGCTGCTTACCGGGCTCGCAGAGCGCGGCGCGGCTGTTTTTGTTATAAGCGGCAACCACGACTCCGCCGAGAGGATAGCCTTCGGCGGCTCAATAATGTCGGGAAGCAGAGTTTATCTCGCGCCGGTCTATGACGGAAACGTCAGGCCCGTCACTTTGAGCGACGATCACGGCGAGGTCGATGTTTTCATGCTGCCGTTTATAAAGCCGTCGCATGTCCGCAGGGTTTTTGAGGACGCGGAGATCAATTCCTACACCGACGCGGTGAGGACCGCGGTTGAGCATATGAAGATCGATCCGGGCCGCCGCAATATTCTTGTGACGCACCAGTTTGTCACGGGAGCCGAGACCTGCGAGTCGGAAGAGCTCTCGGTGGGCGGTTCCGACAATGTGGACGCAGCCGTGTTTGAGCCGTTTGACTATGTGGCCCTCGGCCACCTGCACGGCCCGCAGAGCGTGACGCGCGAGACGGTCAGATACTGCGGAACGCCGATAAAATACTCATTCTCGGAGTTGCGCCACAAAAAGTCGGCGACGATAGTTGAGCTTTTTGAAAAGGGCCGCGTCGAGATCAGGACAGCGCCGTTTTTGCCCGTTCACGACATGCGCGAGATCAGGGGAGAGTATAACGAGATCATGAAAAAGTCGTTCTACGAGGGCACCGATACAGACGACTACCTCAGAATAATCCTCACCGATGAGGAGGAGGTGCCCGACGCCATAGGAAAGCTGCGCTCGGTCTATCTGAATATAATGCGGCTGGAATACGACAATTCCCGCACGAGAGCCGGCGGCGCCGCGATCGCCTCCGAGGCCGCGGAGAGCAAAACGCCGCTTGAGCTTTTCGGCGAGCTGTTTGAGATCCAGAACAACAAAAAACTGTCGCCCGAGCAGGAAGAATTTCTTGAAGCTGTGGTTGAGAGCATATGGGAGGGAAGCGAATGAGACCTCTTAGATTAAAATTATCAGCCTTCGGGCCTTACGCGGGCGAAGCCGAGATCGACATGGCGGCGCTCGGAAGGAGCGGGCTGTATCTGATAACGGGCGACACCGGGGCGGGAAAGACCACGATATTTGACGCGATAACCTACGCGCTCTACGGCGAGGCCAGCGGAGACAGCCGCGACCCGTCAATGCTGCGCTCGAAATACGCCGCGCCCGAAACTCCCACATTCGCGGAGCTTGAGTTTGAGTACGGCGGGGAAAAATATACCGTGCGGCGCAGCCCGGAATATATGCGCCCGTCAAAGCGCGGCGGAGGAATGACGAAGCAGAATGCCGAGTCGGAGCTGCGTCTGCCCGACGGGCGGATAGTTTCCAAAAACAAGGAAGTAAACGACGAGATCCGCGGCGTCATGGGGGTCGACAAAAGTCAGTTTTGTCAGATCGCGATGATCGCACAGGGGGATTTTTTGAAGCTGCTGCTCGCCAAAACGGGAAGCAGGATAGAAATTTTCAGAGAAATATTCAAAACAGGTTTGTATAACACCTTGCAGGACGAGCTAAAGCGCGGCGCAGCCGAAGCGAAAAGCCGCTGCGCGGAGCTTCGGAGCGAGATTAGCCGTTACGCCCGCTCGGCTGAATACGAGGACGAAAGCCTTGATGAGATTTTCGCGGGCGGGTACGTCCGCACCGACGAGGCAGCGGAGGCTCTTGACATACTGATCAAAAACGATGAAAAGCGGAGAGCGGAGCTCAAGGCGGAGGAAAAGGAGCTTGAAAGCGCCGCAGATGAACTTAACCGCCGTTTGGGCAAGGCTGAGGAGATCGCCGCGTCGCAGAAGATGCTCGCCGCCGCGGAAGCTGAACTCAAAAAAATCGGGCCAGAGCTTGAGCTGCTGGCCGCCGCGCTTGAGACCGAGCGCGGAAGAAAGACGGAGCGGGGGAAGCTCGAGGCCAAAGCCGCGGCGATAGAAAACACGCTGCCGCGGTATGATGAGCTTGACGCGGACAGAGCGGCGGCTGAAAAAACCAAAAAATCCGCCGAGGCCGCTGCCCGCGACGCCGAAAATTTGAAAAGCGGCCGCGCCGAGGCGGAGAAAAAGCTCCGCGATTTAAAGGCGGAGCAGGACGGGCTCAAAGACGCGGGCGAGCGCAGGGAACGCTTAGTGGCCGAACTTGAGAGGGCCGAGACGAGAAAAAAGCGGCTTAAAGAGCTTATTGACTGTCTGGAAAAACACGGCAAAGTCGCAAGGCTGCTTAAAGACGCTCAGAATAAATACTTGGCCGCGTCAAGCAAAGCGGGCGCGCTCAGGCATGAATTTGATCTGATGCAGCAGGCTTATCTTGACGAGCAGGCGGGGGTCCTGGCCGAGCGGTTGAAAGACGGCTTGCGCTGCCCGGTGTGCGGCTCGCTCGAGCATCCGTATCCCGCGGAAAAGTCAGCCTCGGCGCCGAGTGAAAAAGAGCTTGAGGACGCAAAGGCGGAGCTTGAGAGCGCGGAAGCGGACAGCCGAAACGCTTATGACCGCGTTTCTGAGCTGCAAAGCGAAAGCGCGTCGCGCAGGAGCGAATGTGAGCGTTTGGGCGGAGAGCTGCTCGGAACGGATAAGATAGACGCGTTAACTCAAAGGCTGCCCGAGGCCGGGAAAGAGGCTGACGCGGCGGCGAACGAACTTAAAGATATGCTCAGTGCCGAGACAGAGCGCGCGAAGCGGAAATCAGAGCTTGAAAAACTGATCCCCGAGACTGAGAACGAGAGCCGCGTGATCGAGGAGAGATTCGGCGAGGCCGAAAAGCGCGCTGCCGCGCTTGAGGCGGAACTTGAACAAAAACAGGCCGCCGTCTCAAGGCTGGCGAACAGCCTTGAGTTTGAAAGCAAGGCCGATGCCGAGGAACGGATAAAAGAACTTGGCAGGATCAGGGCCGACATGGAAGCGGCGCTTGAAAAGGCTCAGAATGAACACGAGTCAAAGAGCGCGGAAGTCGCCGCGCTGCGCGGCAAAATAAAGTCGCTCAGGGAGCGGCTCGAAGGCGCGCCCGAGATAGATCCGCAGGCCGAGCGCGAACGAATTGACGAGCTCGCGCTAAAAAGGGAAGAGGTAAGCGGAGCGCTGACCACGCTGGCGATGAGAATAAAAACCAACAGCGGCGCGAGGAGCGAAATCAGCCGGCTCGGAAAAGAGTTAGAGGCCGCGGAGCGCAGAATGGTTATGATAAGCGAGCTTTCAAACACCGCAGGCGGAACCGTTGCGGGCAGGGAGAAGATAATGCTTGAGACATACGTCCAGATGACGTATTTTGAACGGATCATTGCTCGGGCAAACACGCGGCTTTTGAGTATGACAAGCGGCCAGTATGAGCTCGCGCGTCAGTCGGAGGCGGATAACAACCGCAGTCAGAGCGGACTTGAGCTCAGCGTGATCGACCACTATAACGGCACAGAGCGCAGCGTGCGCACCCTGTCGGGCGGCGAGTCGTTCAAGGCGTCGCTGGCGCTTGCGCTCGGCCTCGCGGACGAGGTCCAGTCTTCGGCAGGAGGAATACGGCTTGACGCGATGTTTGTGGACGAGGGCTTCGGCTCGCTTGACGAGGAATCGCTGAGACAGGCGATAGACGTTCTGACGAGCCTGACCGAGGGTAATCGTCTTGTGGGAATTATTTCGCACGTCGGCGAGCTCAAGCAGAGGATAGACAAGCAAATTATTGTGACAAAGCAAAAGAGCGGCGGCAGCCGCGTGAGCGTTGTCTGTGATTAACATAAGGGGGTCATAATATGAAAAAATCTATCGGTATTGTTATGGGCGGAGTTATGGCGGGCTTTATGCTCTCGATAGGCTGCGCGGTCAAGCTGTCGGTGGAGAACGCCGCGGCAGGCTCGTTTTTGTTCAGCCTCGGGCTGTTCGCGATAATCACGTTCGGGTTCGGGCTGTTCACCGGAAAGGCGGGATACATGGCGGTCAATCCGCCGTCCTACATAGGTGAGGTCGCGCTGGTGCTGCTCGGTAACTTTATCGGCACCGCGATAGGCGGAACGCTGCTTCATATCACGCGCTTCGGGGCCGAGCTGTCAAGCGCCGCGGCGGGAGTAATGGCCGGAAAAATGAGCGACGGCCCGCTCAGCATGGTCGTGCTCGCGGTGTTCTGCGGAGTTTTAATGTTCACCGCGGTGGACGGCAGCAAAAGGCTGCGCGAAAATAAAAACTTTGCCGGCTCGCTGTTTATAATCTGCGTTCCGGTCATGGTGTTTATCCTGTGCGGATTTAACCACAGCATCGCGGACATGGGATATTTCTTCATCAGCGGATGCGCGGACGCGGGAAAAGCGCCGCTTTACTTTGTTATGGTAATAATCGGCAACGCGCTCGGCTGTATGGCGATACCCGCGGCCGAGAAAATTATTAAGCTTAACTAAGGTGATATTATGACGCAGGAAAAAATTCAAAGGATAAACGAGCTCGCGAAAAAAGCAAAGAGCCCGGAGGGGCTCACGGACGCCGAGACCGCGGAGCGCGCCGCTTTGAGGCGCGAATATCTCGCGGACGTCCGCAGGAACCTTAAGGCTCAGCTTGACAATATTGAGATAGTTGATTAAGATTTACCGCTTGAGTATCGGTCTGAGCCGTTTATAAAGCAGGAAAGTAAGAGCCGAGATAACGAGGCCCTTCATAAGGTTGAACGGCACGACGCAAAGAGCGATGAGCTTGAACTCGCTGTTAAATATCGGCGAGATCTCGGTACCCATTTTGATTATCGCGTCAAGCGGAAAGCCCATAGCGTTTATGTAAAACGGGAACATAATGAAATAATTCGAGAAAAGGCTCACAAAACCGAAGCACAGTGTGCCGGCGATCATGCCTATGAGCGCACCTTTGCGCGTTCTGTTGCGTTTGTATATTATTCCCGCAGGGATAACAAGGCAGCAGCCGAGCAGGAAGTTCGACAGCTCGCCCACGCCCGCGGTCGAGGTCATGAACAGATGAAGCAGATTTTTAATGAGTTCCACGAGGGCTCCCGCTGTCGGGCCGAACGCGAACGCGCAGATAAGCGCGGGCAGATCGGAAAAGTCGAATTTAACGAAGCTCGGCGCGATTGGCAGCGGAAAATCAAGCATCATTAATACCAGTGATACCGCCCCGCACATTGCTACCGAGGCGATCAGCCGCGTTGTGATTTTGTTTTTTATGTTCATGTTATCTCTCCTTAATATTTGAATATTTGGTTTAAAAGCCGCCCGCGGCTGCGGGCGGCTTGGCTTTATTCTTCGGCAGAGTCCGAGTTTTCCGTTCCTTCGGCGTCAGCCGCAGCCGTTGATACCGCAGTTATCTCGGTCGGAGGCGGCAGCGGCGGATTGCTGCTGTCGAAAACCTCTTGCACCGTGTTGCCGTCGCCGTCTGTGTATGTCCTGGTGGCGACAACGTTATTGCCGTCGTTCTGAACGGTGATCTTGCCGTCGGGGACCGATACCTTTGAGCCGACGATCGTGGCCGAAAGGGTCGCGCCGCTCGCGGACAGGAAGATCCTTATCGGATAATCCGTGCTGTTTTCAAATATAAACTCGGGGCCGCCCCACGAAACCGTGGCGTCCATTCCCTTGGGAACGTAGGTAACATCCTTTGAGTGCGATGTGCGCTCGATAACGTCAAGTCCGGCGCGGTTCACGGCGCAGAATATGGTTGACGAAACCTGGCATATGCCGCCGCCGTAATCCGTCTCGCTCACGGTCTCGCCGTTCTTCACAACATATACCGGAGCGGGCAGATAGCCTCTTGCCGCTGTTCTCTGGCCGACGACCTTGTTGAAGTCGAACCGCTCGCCGGGCAGGAGTTCGATACCGCTTATGGTGTTTGAGCAAACGCTTATGTTGTTGGAGCGCGAGCCGCTGCTGCCGCCGTAATACGTCGTGTAAGTTCCCAATGTGTCCTCATACATCACGCTTTGAAGGAACTGCGCGTTTTTGGCGGGCTCAACGGTCTGGACCGGTATGCTGTATTCGATCTCGGGCTGGTTGACCGCGCGCTCGACCTCGGATTTGCTTACGATGATCTGAGGCTTTGACGGAACGACGTAGACCTTGTTATTCTCGTCCTTGGCGTATTGAGCGTCGACCGCCGGTGAGGTTATATATTGATAAAACGCGTCAAGGTCAAGGGGTTCCGCGTCGGTGATCTCGGGCACGAACGTTACGTCGCCGAATGTGAATGTGTAGATCTTGTCAAGAACCTGCTCGACGGCTTCGTTCATATCGACTTTAACGCCCTGCTGGGGCTTTGCTATGATAATATCATTGTTGCCGCCCAAACGATAGGTATAGCCCAAAGGCTCCTTTTCGTACGGCGAGCACAGATCCGTGATCGCGCCCGTTAAGGCCTGCTCGTCATATGAAACCACGGGATCCATTTCCCTGCGGCCAAGCAGGCTGCTCGTGAAGCTTTTGAGCTTATTAATAAATCCCGGTTCGCCTCTGCCGGCGCTGTACGCGTCGCTCGCGGTTTTTTCGGGTTCAAAATTCATCGAAAGATTCGCGATGTTTATCACGGACGACGAGTCCATGCAATGAAAATTTATGGTCTTGTCGGCAAGTTTATCCTCGGTGAATACCGCGCCGAGCGCTGCGGAAGCTTCTTCCTGAGTCATTCCGCTGATATTGACGTCTTCGACATAGGTGTTGGGCATGACCCCTTCATACCCGCTGACATATATGCCGTAGCCCGCGGCGGCCAGAATGACCGCTCCGGCTATGCAGCCGGCGATAATGCCGCCCCTGTGTTTTTTGCCGGTCTTTGCCTTGACTTTTTTGACCGGCGCTTGGTTTAAATTTGATTTTTTCGGCGCTTGCGCGTCATCGTCATTTTGTGAGTTGCCCGGACGATCGAAAATTTTTTCGGAATCCGATTCGTTCTCGGCAATGTTTTTGTTATCTGACATTTCTTTCACCCGCCTTAAGAAATTACTCTGTTTCATATTGTCTCACAAAATCCGACAAAAATCAATAAATATTTTAAATGATAACAAAATGTTATATTGTTTTAATATTTAAGTTAAAATTATTTTTGACCGCTCATATAGCTGACAACAAATTGCGCGGCTGTCCTTCCGGAAAATCCGTTATACTGTATCTGCCATGTGAGGGCGCTTGAACGGATATCCTCGGTCATTGCTATACCGCGGCGGCGCAGCATATCCTCGACGATGCTTAAATATTCTTTCTGCGTGGGGGTCAGGAAACTGAGATTGATGCCGAAGCGCTCGGCCAGCGATTTGCGCTCGCTTATCGCCTCGCTCCTGTGGATCTCGTCTCCGCCTTCCCTGTCGGACCATGTTTCCTTTATCAGTCTGCGCCTGTTGGATGTGGCGTATATGAGCACATTGCCGCCCCGAGACTCCGCCTGGCCGTCAAGAGCCACTTTCAGAGTTTTATAACCGGGGTCGTCGGGCTCGAAGGATAAATCGTCTATAAAAACAATATATTTAAGCATGTTGTTCTTTATTCCCGAGAGTATCCGTTCAAGTTCGCCTATGTCGGGTTTTTTTAGCTCGACAAGTCTGAGCCCGCGGTCCTTGAACATGTTAAGGCAGGCCTTGACGCAGGACGACTTTCCGGTGCCGCTGCTTCCGGTCAGAAGAACATCGTTCGCCGGCAGGCCCGCGATGAAGCTCTCGGTGTTGGCGATAAGCACTTTTTTCTGGTGCTCAAGGCCGACAAGGTCGTCGAAAGTGATAGGATCGGCGTTCAAAATTCCGCGGAGCGCGCCGTTTTCCCACTTGAGCGCGGCGTAGGCCGAGTTTTTGCCGGTGCCGAAAATTTCGGCATGGGCCAGCATCGCGCCCATGAGCGCCTCGCGCGAGGAGGAATTCATCATGCTTTCGATAGAGCGCGTGTATCCTCCGAGGCCTGTGCGGATCGGCGGCACGTCGATCTTTGAAAAAGGCGGCAGGCCTTTATCGGCACACAGACCGTCCCAGTCAACGCTCAGAAGCTCATCAAAGATCAGCTTTGTGTCCTGACGAAGAAACGCGCGGACGCTCTCAAGCTCGGGCAGGCCGTCCTGCTCAAGCATCGCGCGCACAATGTACTCACGGACTATTCCGCCGCGCGACAGGCGGCGTTCCGAAAACCCGATAAGCCGCCGCACGGCCTTGTAGTAGGCCGCGGCATCCGCGTCGTTTTTAAATTTCAAAAGATTTTTGACAGTTTTGTCACTGTTCAAATTATTAAAAATAAATAAGTTCATAATATATTACCTCGTTTTTATTATATCAAGCGCGGTTTCCGCGGTGGACATCGCGAGGGCCCGCGCGTTTTCGGCGGACCTTTCAAGCTCGGCGCTTATTTCCTCCGCGTTTATCACGGCCGCGTCAATATTTTTTTCAAGCTCGGCGGCGCTCAGGTTTTCAACCGGCAAAAAGTGTTTCTGACCGATATAGTCCATTATCGCCCGCACCTTTGGGTCATAGATAAGCCCGATTATCGGCGTGGCCGTCGCCGCCGCGTAGATCAGCGTGTGGAGCCTCATTCCGATGACCAGCTTCGCCCGCTTTGTTATGCCGATTATCTCGGCCGGGCTCAGGTTCTCGGGCGCCACCCGTGAACAGCCTCCGCCGAGGGCGGCGGCGCGTTTGGTGATCGCGCTGTCTTTTGGGCACTGCATGGGCACGAACAGAGTTTTGATCCCGTATTTTTCGTCCATATATTTCGCGGCTTCCGCAACGGCGCGCTCAAATTCCGCGCCGATCGTTTTCCAAGGCCGTATCGCGGCGCAGGCGAAGCTCTCCCCCGGGTCCATTCCGCATTTTTCGAGTATCCTGTCCACAGTCTCGTCGGTCGTTGGCCGCAGCGTGAAGGCCGGATCGGCGGTGACGCTGACATTCGGGTTCACGACCCCGATCTTCTCAAGCTCCTCAAGCGATGATCTTTCGCGCAGGGTTATGTGCTCAGCCTTGTTGAGCGCGCGTCGGATCTTGGGGTAGTTGCGTTTGTTGAGGATCGGGCCTATGCCGTTTGAGTACAGCATGACCTTTGTGCCGACGCGGTGCGCCATGTTGATTATCGAGATGTAATACGCGAGCGACTTGTCGCTTGTGACGTCCTGTATCAGGCTGCCGCCGCCGCTTATGAGCAGCGAAGTCTTTTTCAGTTTTCTCCTTATCAGCGGAATGTTGAACCTGTGGATCGAGTCAACGCCGAACAGGGCCGATGTTTCCTTTGGGTTGGCCGACAGCGCGAGAATATTTATGTCGGGCTTGAGCTCTCTTAGGTTGCCCACTATCGCTTTTAATATCGAGTCGTCGCCGCTGTTGTCAAAGCCGTAATATCCCGAGATCATCACGTCATAGCGTTCGGGCTTTTTCAGCGGCGGAGGCGGATATTTGTCGGCCCCGCAAAACTCGTCGGGCGACACATCGTTTATGCCCTCGTTCTTTATCTCGCTGACATACATTTTTATGGCGTCGTCCGCCATTGTCTCGATTGAGTAGTATTTCTCGATCACCCGCTTGCCGTAAGCGCCGAGAGCTTCTCTTTCCGAGGGGCCCATGCGCATAAGCGTCATTATGTCTTCAAACAGAGCGTCTTCGGTCGTTTTTTCACAGCCTCGGCAGCAGAAGTTGGTGTCGATCGAGATTTTGAGTTTGTCCTCGCCGAATATGCCGATATAGCCCTCGTTTCCCGCGATGATCGACGGCTTTTCGGCAGCCATGGCTTCCAGAGCGGCGCGGCTCACGCCGACGAATATCTCGCCGCTCGCCACGAGCTTGTTGATGTCGGTGCGGCTGCCGGTGTATTTGATGAGGGGCTTTTTGAGCCTTTCGTTCACAGCGTCGGCCTCAAGCGCCATCGCCTTGAAGTCGCCTCCGCCGCCGACGATAAGGATCTCAAGATTTTCGATCTCCCTGTCAAGCCTTTCGGAGATCGCGATAAGCTTGTGCGCGGCAAGGCTTCGGTCGATGTCCATTCGGCTGACGTAAACTATACGCCGTTTGTCCGGCTCAAGCCCGAACTCCTCCGCAGCCTCGGAATAGTCGGTGTCTTTTGAGAATTTTGCCGTGTCGATCCCGTTTATTGTTATTCTGATATTTCCGGGCCTAATGCCGTAGTTGTCGGTCAGGTATTTTTTTATGTCCTCGCTGACCGCGAGAGAGCGGTCGCCCCACTTGCTTATATATTTATAAGGAAATCTCAGGCTGAAAACCCAGTGTGCCGTGGTGACAAATCTGAAGTTGACCGATTTTCGGATAAGATTGAGAATAAAACAGGGTATCCTGGCGTGTCCGTGGACAACGTCAAACCTCTCGCTGATTATAAGGTCTTTCAGAATTTTGTAAGAGCGCGCCACATCCGAGGGCTTTTTGGCCGACATGGGCACGCGCACATGCTTGACCCCCGCCTCGGTGAGCTCCGCCTCATACGCGCCGCCCGCCGATGCGACCCACACCTCAACGCCACGCCTTTTGAGCGCCTTGGACAGCTCGACTATGTGAGTTTCGGCGCCGCCGATGTCCAGCTTCATTGTCGCCATCAAAACCTTCATATGCTTTACCTTTGCCTTTCGTCATGTTATGATTTATTTTAAATCACTTTTTGCAAAATTGCAATACCCGAGCGGGATTTTTTGAAAAAATCACGAATTTTGATATATTCATGATTTTTTACAGGAAGAAAATATGTTTTTGAAAAATTATTATATATTTTTTATAAAAAACCGTTGACAAACATTTTACGCTATGTTAAAATATCAGTGGTTGAAAATGTTGATTAGCTATAGTATCAAATTTTCTTATCCGTATCATGGGCGGATAGGTTACTTTGGTGCTTTTTATTTATTTTGATGTAGAGAAGGGTAATCAAAATGACAAGACAGCAAAATTACGGGAATTATGCACAAAATGTGCCTTTCTCCGACTTTTGTCGGGGGGGGGTAATTTTAATATTCTAAAAAACGCGGATAACGCGGTCCGCGCTTTGACCGCGCGCAAAAACAGGATGATAACGGCATAGGGACAATTGCGTCCCTATGCCGTTTTTGCTATTTTCCGGCTCGCCCCTTTGGGGCAAAAAACGCTATTCATCGCAAAAGGTTTTTGCGTTGAATTGATTGCCCAAAGCCCATATTCCGCCCTGCCAAGCCGCGGGGCGGCAAAGAGGCAAAAACCTTTTGCCGTAGGGGCGGACGACCCTGGCCGCCCGGCTCTCCCCAACAATCCGTAGGGGCGGACGACCTCGACGTCCCTAAAGGCTCCCCTTGGGGGGAGCTGTCAGCGGAGCTGACTGAGAGGGGATACCCTAATCGCTATTCACTAATCGCTAATCACTACGTTGGCTGAGAGGGGTATATAAACGCACTATCTGCAAAAGGTTTTTGCGTTGAATTGATTGCCCAAAGCCCATATTCCGCCCTGCCAAGCCGCGGGCGGCAACGAGGCAAAAACCTTTTGCTGTAGGGAACATGCGCCCTCGACGTCCCTAAAGGCTCCCCTTGGGGGGAGCTGTATTTCCGCCGTAAGGCGGAAAGACTGAGAGGGGATACCCTAATCGCTATTCACTAATCGCTAATCACTACGTTGGCTGAGAGGGGTATATAAACGCACTATCTGCAAAAGGTTTTTGCGTTGAATTGATTGCCCAAAGCCCATATTCCGCCCTGCCAAGCCGCGGGCGGCAACGAGGCAAAAACCTTTTGCCGTAGGGGCGGACGACCCTGGCCGCCCGCCTCTCCCCAAAGGGAGAGGCAGAAAATGAAAAATAAATTAATTAACATAAAATTTTAAAGAAAGAAAGGGATTCAAAAATGAGGAAAAGAAGAATTTTATCGCTGTTGCTGGCAGTGGCAGTAACAGTAACAATGTTAGTAGCGGTACCACTGACCGCAAGCGCGGCGACAACAAATTTCAAAGTTGAAGACAAGGCTTATTCTGCTGGCCAATCAATAGTATCTAGTAGTGAAATAACTGCAGAATTTAGCGGCGCTGTTTCAAAATCGGGAGGCTCTGCACCTGCGGTAACTAAGAATTCAGAATCTACTTCACAAACGAAGTATCCGTACTATGTACCACTTAGGGGTACAGATGAGAATACGGCTACTAAGGACTATGTTATTCTTAAGATAACGCCCAAAAAAGATGGTAAATTATCCGTTTATCTTTTAGCGACGCAACCTATTTCAAAAAACAATTTTAACATATATTATAAAGATACTACTGCTAATGGAGCGAATGTTACTACAACACTTGATAATCCTTCATCAGCCGGTGAAAAGACAATAGAAATTGAAAATGCGATTGCAAATCATACATATGCATTTTGGCAGAACAATACAGGAAATTTTGGATTTGTGGGTTTTGATTTTGTGACAGAAGATGTTCCAATTGTTCAGACGAAAAGTTTGAGTATTTCCGGAGCCGATACTCTTTACATTCAACAAACCGCAAATCTTACCGCAACGCAGGACGAAGGCGCTAATGAGGAAATCAAATGGGAAGTAGAAGAAGGCGGAGAAAATTTTGTTGATATAGATCCTGTTACCGGAGCCGTAACAGGCAAGGCTGCAGGCACGGCTACAATAAAAGCAACCGCAACAACATCAAATACGACCGCTACACATGATATTACTGTTAATAAAAGAGATGCAGTTACAGAATTGACTCTCGACAGGGAAAAAGCAGATGTGTATGTCGGAAAGGACATCAATTTGACTGCCTCGATCAAACCCGAATCAATGCAGCAGTATTATAAGGTTGAGTGGTCGGCGGAAGGAACGGGCGAACCCAAGGGCGAAGCCACGGTAAGCGACGGTAAAGTAACCGGAAAAAAAGCGGGCGAAGTCACAATTACCGCCAAGGTTACTGATGATGAGGAAAAGCCGCATGAAGCAACATGCACGGTGACAGTCAAGGATATTCCGAAATTAGACGGTGGTGTTTCGTTTACGGACGAATCAAACATGAAGGAAAAACTTGTCGCCGCAAAAGAGACAAACACATATAATCTGCTGAAAGACGCGGAGGCTAAAGGATATACCACCGATCAAGTTGCTCTTGAAAAAGAATCTCCGTATGAGGCGAAGCATCTGTATTATAATAACGAAATAGGAATTGCAGGCAGCGCGGGAAATCAATATAACAACAAGAGTTCGGTTGATATTGACCAAACAACACCTCATGAAAACGGTATACGTTTAAAGCAAAGTCAAGATGAATTTGCGCTGAAACTCGCGCCGGGCAGCACGGTAAGAGTTTATGTAAAAGGCGGCGGCAGTACTGAACGTTACGGAACAATCGGAACAAAAACCGGTATTACTGATCAGAACGCATCCGAGGTTTTGGCAAAGACCGGTAATTTGGCAAATTATGCGGAAGGTTTAATGGCGCACACCAATAAGACAGGCGCCGAAGAGGTCGTTTACGTTTCCGCTACCAGCGACTCATATATCTCTCAGATCCAGATAGTAGTGGCGCCCAAATTCGGCGACGGCATTGCCGACAGCGGATATTATACGGTTGATCCCGACAAAAACGAGGGAGCGATCCGTTTCCTGCAGTCGTTCAGTGATAATACAGCGGTCAAGAAGTTCGGATTTTTAATAATAAACGGCGGTACAGGCGAATTTGAGCCGAGCATAACAGCGGATACAGCGACAGAGGTCGCATCCGATGATACTGCGAAAATAGGACAGATCGCGAGCGCCGGCGGATTTTACGCGGACGTAACGGGAATAACATACGAAAGCAGCGATAAATATTACGCAAAAGCGTTTGTTGTTATAGATGACGGAACCGAAACAGGCTATACCGTAATATCCGAAGCTACGATCAAGGGCGAAGTAAACTGGGAGCGTCCGATCGAGAAGCCGGAATCGGCTAATCAATAGAGGTTGTAACATGAAAGGAGTGTTAATTTTGAACAAGAAAAATTATAAGGAGCCATGCGCGCAGATAACGAGTTTTGAGTGCGCGGATATAATAACCGCAAGCGAATTGGGAACAAGCATAAGTGGTGATAAGAAGCCCATAACCGGCGGAACGGGATATGTGTTTGTAGGCGGCAAAAGCTGGAATGATATAAAAAAATCTCAGTAATGATTTAAAGGGTTTCGGAACAGGCCCGAACGGGCCTGTTCCGCCAAAGGCTCCCCTTGGAGAGAGCTGGCTGCGGAGCAGACTGAGAGGGGATATAACCAATGAGCACCCCTCTCCGTCGCCTTCGGCGCCACCTCTCCCCAAAGGGAGAGGCATAGCGGGCGGATAATATCCGCCCCTCAGTCTGTCGAAAAAGGCCGGTCAAGCGAGAGCTTGGCGGGCCTTTTGAAATAGAAATGAGAAAAATTGTAAAA
>CANQMT010000009.1 GCA_947625055.1 uncultured Monoglobus sp.
AGGGAATATAAATCGCAGAAAATGCCGAGATCGCCGATCAGCGGCATATTGAAGCGCAATATGTATGATCTTAACAATCTCACTGAATTTCTGCACTTTTTCCTTGCTTTGATCAATGTTACAACTTTGTTAATAAATTAGATTGACGTGATGTTACACGGACAGATCGGTGCCGGGATTTTATTTAAAAATCCAAACGTTTTGGGCGGCGAGGTCGGGAATTTTGTTAATAATTCCCTTTGAAATTTTTAAAAAATGCGGCTAAAATAATAGCTGTTGATTTTTTAGAAAGACGAGGTATATTCATGCCGAATAATCAGTTTCAAAGAATGGTGTTCGCGTTTCTGACCGTTATCGTGACGGTTCACGCCTATGTGTTTTACAGCTTGTACGTTATAAACGGAGGAACCTTTATGTCGCTCACCGGAGAGACGAGCGTCCTCGGGGCGATCTGCTCCATGGGCGGCGTCAGCGTGTTCGGGTTCCCGGTGCCGATATGGGCGGTCGTCGCGATTGAGTTCGTTTTGGCCTATTCGCTTGAAGTGCTTATGGGAAGTCCCTGCTCGTTCAAGCTTGCGGCAAAGGTGTTCGACCCGCGCAAGACCCATCCCGCGCTTTTTGAGACCGCGATAATCTGCGCGACCGTCGGCCTTATGTGCCCCGCGATGAGCTTTATAGCCGCGTGGCTTTATTATCCGTACCACGAGGGATTTAATATTTTCACGCTGCTCGCGAATTGGCTGAAGCTCGTTTGCTTTAACTTCCCGTTCGCGTTTTTTTCGCAGTTGTTCTTTATCCAGCCGCTTATCCGGACCGTGTTCGGCTTTTTGTTCCGCCGCGATATTGCCCAAAGGAAAACCGCCGCGGCAAAGCCCGAGCGTAACGCGGATTCCGCTCTCGCGGCCTGAAATTTTGCCGAGTGAATACCGCCCTCGCAGCCCGAGGGCTTTTTTGTTTTTATCCGAAAATCAAATTTGTGCAAACTGCATAAAAATATTTATAATTATTGGTTATTATTCGGTTGCCTTTTTGGGCCTTATGATGTAAAATTAAATAGTTAGGGTATAATTTTAATACGTGTATTATTAAATAATTTTACATATCGGAGGTAAATCTATGAAAGTTTACGAGACTTCAAAAATCAAGAACTTCTGTCTGCTGGGCCACGGCAACGCCGGCAAGACAAGTCTGGCGGAGGCCATGCTCTACACCGCCGGAAACATCGACAGAATGGGCAAGACCCAGGACGGCACGGCCGTTATGGACTTTGACCCCGAGGAGATCAAGCGCAAATTTTCGATCTCCGCCGCGCTCGCGTCCTGCGAGTGGAACGGCAACAAGCTGAATATTCTCGACACCCCCGGATATTTTGACTTTGTGGGCGAGGTTCAGCAGGTCCTGCGCATCACCGACGCGGCGATCATCGTTATTTCGGGCGAGGCCGGACTTTCGGTAGGCGCCGAGAAGGCGTGGAAATACTGTGAGGATTACGGCATTCCCAAGATGATATTCATCAACAAGGTCGACGACGACCGCGTTGATTATCAGAAAGTCCTGCAGCAGCTCAAGGACAAATACGGAAAGAAGATAGCGCCCTTCCAGCTCCCGATCAAGGAGGGCGACAAGATCACGGGCTTTGTTAACGTGGTTGAGCAGGAGGCCAGGATTTTTGACGGCAACCGCACGATCACGGGCGAGATGCCCGCGGGCATCGAGGACGAGCTTGAGGAGAACCGCGAAATGATCAAAGAGGCGGTAGCCGAGCAGTCCGAGGAGCTTATGGAGAAATATTTCGAGGGCGAGGAGTTCACTCTGCCCGAGATGTACGCGGCCCTGCGCTCCGGCGTGGCCGAGGGCGACATCGTTCCGGTCCTCTGCGGAAGCGCGACCAAGAATTTGGGCATTCCCTCGCTGATGAACGCGATCAACGCGTACTTCCCGGCTCCCAACGACAGAAACGCGAGCTTTACCGCCAAGGGCCCCGGCGACAAGGAGATAGAGCTTAAAGTTGACTCGGGCGACACGCTGAGCGCGCTGGTGTTCAAGACGGTCGCCGACCCGTATGTCGGCAAGCTGTCATACTTCAAGGTGTTCTCGGGCGTTATGACCCCCGACACCACGGTTTATAACCTAAACCGCGACTGCAACGAGAAGATAGGCAAGATCTACACCATGCAGGGCAAAAAGCAGAGCGAGATCGCGCAGCTTAACGCGGGCGACATCGGAACCGTCACCAAGCTTTCAAAGACCAAGACGGGCGACACCTTGAGCCGCGTGGGCAATCCCTGCATGCTTGACGGAATAAAGTTCTCAAAACCCAACATGGAGCTTGCGGTTGTATCGCAGAAGAAGGGCGACGAGGACAAGATCGCGCAGGGCCTCATCAAGCTTATGGACGAGGATCAGACCTTCGCGTTTGAGACCAACAAGGAGACGCGCCAGCAGCTCCTCAAGGGCCTCGGCGATCAGCATATCGACGTTATCGTTTCAAAGCTCAAAAACAAGTTCGGCGTTGACATCTCGTTTGAGACTCCCAAGGTTGCGTACCGCGAGACGATCCGCAAAAAGGTAAAGGTAGAGGGCAAGCACAAGAAACAGTCGGGCGGACACGGTCAGTACGGCCACGTTTGGATCGAGTTTGAGCCCAGCACAGAGGAAGGCCTGACGTTTGAGGAGAAGATCTTCGGCGGAAGCGTTCCGAAGGGCTACTTCCCGGCGGTTGAAAAGGGCTTGCAGGACGCGATGAAGCACGGAATTCTGGCGGGCTATCCGATGGTCGGCCTCAAGGCCACGCTGGTTGACGGCTCGTATCATGACGTTGACTCATCCGAGATGGCGTTTAAGATGGCGGCGTCGCTGGCCTATAAGGCGGGCATGCCCCAGGCTTCGCCCGTGATCCTTGAGCCTATCGGCCACCTTAAGGTTTACGCGCCCGACAGCTACACCGGCGACATCATCGGCGATATCAACAAGCGCCGCGGCCAGATGCTGGGCATGGAGCCAATAGGCGGCGGAATGACCATGATCGAGGGTGAGATACCGATGGCCGAGATGCACACCTACGCGTCCGACCTGCGCTCGATGACTCAGGCCAGAGGCGACTTTGAGTTCGAGTTTGAGCGTTATCAGGAAGCGCCGCAGAACATTATCGACAAGATAATCGCGGACTCGGAGAAAAATTAAAGCGAATAAGCGTTCGGTATTCGCGGAATAATAAGGACGGAGATTGTTTCCGAAAATTTTAATGGAGATGATATTATGTCCGAAAATAAGACCGATTATACCGAGTATCTTATAATCGGCGGCAACGGCGCCGTTGTGGGGATCCGCGACGACGCGCCGCCCGAGGCGAAGCGGGAATATCAAAAGCTCGCGCGCCTCAACAAAAACGCATGACCCAAAAGAGCCGCTTCGCGGCTCTTTTGATTTACCTAAAAATTTTTAGGTAAATTATGTTGACTTTTTGGCGCGTTATGATATAATATAAGTATAATTTTAATGTGAGGTGAGAAACATGAGTATTAATTCGGCGCATACGGGGATCCTTGATTTGACCGATCGGCTTATACCGATCTCGGATTTCAGCAAAGGCAAAACCTCTCAGATTTTTGACGACGTGAAAAATAATAATGCGGAATATGTTGTGCTTAAAAACAATCAGCCGACAGCGCTTGTTATTTCTATTGACAGTTATCGCGAACTTTTGGAAAAAGCGGCGAAAATGGAGACGCTTATGGACAAAATCGAGGAAAGCAAACTGTCGAAAACAGCGGCAGCCAGACTTGACAAAAAAACGGAAATGACCGATTTTAAAGATGTTATAAAAGAATTTGGGTTTACCGATGATGAAATATTTGACAATCTTGACGATGTGGAGATCGAATAATGTGGAGCGTAAAATTTACGGATGAGGCCAAAAAAGATATTGCGGATTTAGATAATTCTTTCAAAAAACAAGTGCTTAAAGGAATTGCCAAAGTCAGTTTAAATCCGCTGCCGGCACCCGACGGTTACGGCAAGCCGCTCGGAAATAAAGGCGGGCATAATCTTACAAGGTTTTTTAAAATAAAATACCGCGGCATAGGAATACGCGTGGTGTATACTCTTGATTTTGAGGATCATGTTATGAATATAATCGTCGTTTCACAAAGAGATGATGATTATTGCTATCGAATTGCCGCAAAGCTTTATGATAAATACGGAGACGATGTTTTTAAAAATGTTTTTGAATAAACAAAGTGCCCGCGTTTGACTGCTCAGCAGTTAAACCGAATACAGAAAGCTGCTATCCGAGCAGCTTTTTTATTATTTTTTCGCCTTTTTTGACGGTGAGCTGCACGCAGGCTCCGGTGAAGGCTCCGGTGATAATTCCGGCGATGATCAGATAGGGCAGGTACCAGAAGATCCCCGGGGTGGCGGTTATGATCACCGCGACGCAGATCTGGGCCGTGTTGTGGATCACCGCGCCGATAACGCTTACCGCCCAGAGGTTCTTTTTAAGGGGCGTTTTTATCAAAAGACTTTCCGCTGCGAGGCAGAGCAGTCCGCCTGTCATGCTGTAGGCGAGGGTCATGATCTGGCCCGAGAACACGCTGCCCAGAAACACGCGGATCATAAGAATAATAAACGCGTCGCGCGGCCCGAGGACCGCCAGGGCGAACAGCGTCACCACGTTCGCGAGGCCGAGCTTGATCCCGGGTATGGCGGAAAGAGGCGGTATCTGCGCCTCGAGCACAAATATGGTCAGGGCGATCGCGGTCAGCACGCCCATCAATGTTATTCGTCTCACGCTTAATTTCATTTTTTACCTCCCGGTCACAGCGTCGATTTCGCCGCCGTCTCCGCTTACGATGCGCACTGTCAGCTTGTGTGGCAGGCAGACGATCGGATAGGACGCGTCGATGATTTTCCCCTGTTTGATGCACACCTTGTCGGGGCAGTCCGCCTCGGTTATCGAAACGGCGCCGCTCTCGACATGCGCGATGTTATAGCCGCCGCCTGACTCGATCTTCAGGTCGTACGGCTCATCGACGGCGTTCAGATCTATTCGCTCGACGACTTCTCCGTCTTTTATGATCTCGGCGGTTTTCCCGCTCTCGGCTTTGCCGCCGCGGAACAGGATAACAGCCGCGCAAAGCAGCGCCGCGAGCGCGAAAATCATGATCAAATGTCTGTTTTTCATGGGTTAAAACTCAACCTCCCGACCTTTAAATTATAACATTTTCACGGCGGTTTTGTCAATTTTATTTGCCTTTTTGGGCCGCATTTCCGCGCGTTTAAAAATTTTTGGTTGTTTTGTCAACTTTTTAAGGGCGCGCCGCAAATCTTTTGTAATATTTGCGTTAAATTAATGCTTGTTTAATAAGCCTTAAAATGGTATACTTAAAGTAAGAAAAAGCTAACTTCTGCTCAGGGGTGAATCAAAATGAATTATACCATGCTTACCGATTTCTATGAGATCACGATGGCAAACGGATATCTGGAGTGCGGAATGGGCGACCGCATCGCCTATTTTGACATGTTTTTCCGCCAGGCTCCGGATGAGGCGGGCTTCGCGATTATGGCGGGCGTGGAGCAGCTTATCGAGTATCTGAAAGGTCTTAAATTTACGAAAGACGATATTGATTACCTTCGCGAAAAAAATATGTTCTGCGAGGAATTTTTAAACTATCTTGAAAATTTTGAATTCAAATGCGATGTCTGGGCCATTCCCGAGGGCACGCCGATCTTCCCGGGCGAGCCGCTGGTGACGGTGCGCGGCCCCATTATCCAGGCCCAGTTTATCGAGACGATGATCCTTCTCACCGTAAATCACCAAAGCCTGATCGCGACAAAGAGCAACCGGATTGTCCGCGCGGCGGACGGAATTCCCGTTATGGAATTCGGCTCGAGACGCGCTCAGGGCTATGACGGCGCGATCTACGGTTCAAGAGCCGCCTATATCGGCGGCGTCGCGGGCACGGCCTGCACCATAAGCGAGAGAATGTTTGACATCCCGGCGCTGGGCACAATGGCCCACAGTTGGGTGCAAAGCTTTGACAGTGAGTATGAGGCGTTCCGCGCCTATGCCGAGTGTTATCCCGAAAACTGCACGCTGCTGGTCGACACCTACAACGTTTTAAAGAGCGGTATTCCCAACGCGATCCGAGTGTTTAACGAGGTTTTAAAGCCCAAGGGAATCACAAAGTGCGGAATCAGGATCGACAGCGGCGACATAACCTATCTGTCAAAAAAGGCGAGAAAGATGCTTGATGACGCCGGATGGACAGAGGCCGCGGTGTGCGCGTCGAACTCGCTTGACGAGTACATAATCCGCGACATACTCCAGCAGGGAGCTAGGATCGACTCGTTCGGCGTCGGCGAGCGGCTTATCACCTCAAAGTCCGAGCCCGTGTTCGGCGGGGTGTACAAGCTTGTCGCCATAGAGCACGGCGGCGAGATCATACCGAAAATAAAAATCAGCGAGAACGTTCAAAAGATAACCAATCCGTATTTCAAAAAAGTTGTCCGCCTTTATTCAAAAGAGACGGGCATGGCGATCGCGGATGTGCTTACCGCGTATGACGAGAAAATCGACGACACAAAGCCTTATGAGATATTCGATCCGCAGAACACCTGGAAGCGCAAGCGCGTGACCGATTTCAACGCGGTCGAGCTCCAGGTCCCGATATTCAAAAACGGAAAGCAGGTTTATTCCCCGCCTTCGTTAAAGGAGATCAGGGCCTATGCCGAAAAGGAGCTCGATCTCATATGGGACGAGGTAAAAAGATTTGAGAACCCCCACACTTATTATGTCGATCTGTCGCAGAAGCTGTGGGATATAAGGTATAATTTGCTTAAAAGCTACAACGCGTAAACCGGAATCAATTAATTTATCTTACATAAAGAAAGGATATTATGATGCAGGAAAATCCATTGCAAGCTTATAATCTGGACAGACTGGGAATTATCGGCATGAAAGGGTGCGAAGAGCTGGCCGAAAAGGTCGACGGACACCTCAGGAACTTCTGCGAAAAGAGCGGGATCAGCGTGAAGTCGTTCCTGATCCCCGCCGAGTGCTCAAGGTTCGGCACCGGCGAGGCCAAGGCCGTTATTTCACACTCGGTGAGGACGTATGACATCTACATCATATGCGACCCGTACAACTACGGCGTGACCTATAAAATGTACGGTCTTGACCACCCGATGAGCCCCGACGATCATTATCAGGACTTAAAGCGTATTATCTCGGCGCTGGGCGGCAAGGCGAAGCGCATCACGGTCATAATGCCGATGATGTATGAGGGCAGACAGCACAGGAGGATCACCCGCGAGTCTCTTGACGCGGCAATGATGCTTCAGGAGCTGACAAATATGGGCGTTGACAACTTCATCACGTTTGACGCTCATGATTCGAGAGTGCAGAACGCCATACCGCTCAAGAGCTTTGAGAATGTGCGCCCCACCTATCAGATGATAAAGGCATGTCTCAGATACAAGCCCGAGATCATCTTAGAGCCCGATGAGACGCTTATCGTTTCGCCCGACGAGGGAGCCATGGGCAGATGTATGTACTATTCATCGGTTCTCAGCATGGACCTTGTAATGTTCTACAAGCGCCGCGACTACTCGAGGGTCGTAAACGGAAAAAATCCCATTGTGGCTCATCAGTTTTTGGGCAAGGATATAAACGACAAGAACGTTATCGTGGTCGACGATATGATCGCTTCCGGCGAGTCGCTGCTGGACGTCGCCAAGGAGCTTAAAAAGCGCCATGCAAAAAGAGTTATCGTGTTCTCGTCCTTCGGCCTCTTTACCGAGGGCGTCGAGAAGTTCAACAAGGCGCACGAGCAAGGTCTGATCGACGCGGTGTTCACGACCAACACGGTTTACAGACGGCCCGAGCTCAAGGACTGCGAGTGGTACCACGAGGTCGACATGTCAAAATTTATCGGTCTGATAATCAGACAGATCAACGGCGACTGCTCGATCAGCGAGCTGCTCACTCCCATGAAGAAGATCAACAGGATACTTGAAAAATACAAGTCCGGAGAGATGGCTTAAAAATGAATAATTTAAAACGCGCGCCCGAAAATGATTTGGGGTCGGCGCGGCAAAGGGATTTTATGGCGCGGGTCTTGGAGCTGAACCGTATGAGGTCGGCTCCGCCCGCGGCCTTTGTTGAAACCTACGGCTGCCAGCAGAACGTCAGCGATTCCGAGAAGCTTTCGGGAATGTTGCGGGACATGGGCTACCGAATGATAAGCTCCGCCGAGGGGGCGGATCTGGTGATTTTCAACACCTGCGCCGTGCGGGAGAACGCCGAGCTTAAGGTGTTCGGAAATCTGGGCGCTTTAAAGCACAACAAACGCAGGAACCCCGAAATGCTGATCGGCGTGTGCGGCTGCATGACGCAGCAGGAGCATATTGCTGAGACGATCAGGAAAAAATATAAGCATGTGGACATGGTGTTCGGCACTCACGCGCTCTATCGCTTCCCTGAGATTTTGTGCGGAGCTTTGGAGGGCGGCAGGATCGTTGACATTGAGGGCGGAAGCGGAACGATCACCGAGAATGTCCCGGTTCTCCGCGAGGCGCCGCCTCTTGCCAAGGTGCCGATAATGTACGGCTGCAACAATTTCTGCACATACTGCATCGTGCCGTATGTGCGCGGCAGGGAACGCAGCCGCAGCGCCGCCAACATCATAGCCGAGTGCGAGAGCGCGGCGGGTCAGGGCTACCGCGAGGTCATGCTGCTCGGGCAGAACGTTAATTCATACGGCAATGATTTGAGCGGCGGACTGTCGTTCGCGGGTCTTTTGCGCGAGGTGTGCAAAATTGACGGGATAGAGCGCGTCCGCTTTATGACCAGCCACCCGAAGGACATATCGGACGAGCTGATACGGACGATGGCCGAGGAGAAAAAAATATGCAAACAGCTCCACCTGCCGATACAGTCCGGCTCCGACAGAATTCTCAAGGCGATGAACCGAAAATACACCCGCGCGGAATATATGGAGAAGCTGCGAAAAATCCGCGCCGCGATGCCCGATATAGTGCTTACCACGGACATAATCTGCGGCTTTCCCGGCGAGACAAACGAGGATTTTGCCGAGACTTTGAGCGTCCTCCGCGAGGCGGAATACGACATGATATTCTCGTTTATATACTCAAAGCGGGTCGGCACGCCCGCGGCCGAAATGCCCGACTGCCTGACCGACGAGGAAAAGCATAAGAATTTTGACGAGATGCTAAAGGTCCAGAACGAGATATCCAAGAAAAAGAACTTGGAGTATTTAAACACTGATCAGACCGTGCTTATCGAGGGGCGCAGCAAGACCGATCCCGAGACCGTCACCGGCAGGACCGAGGGCGGAAAGATCGTTAACATAAGCTGCCCCGGAATGAGCGGCGGCGAGAAGGACGCTCTGACCGGCGAGCTTTTGAGCGTCAGGATAACCGACGCGCGGACATGGTCGCTTCAGGGCGAATATATAAAGAAGTAAAGGAGAAGGAAATGCAAAACGAGGAAATTTTTGAAAAGGCCCGCGAGCTTGGCGAGCTCATCCGAAGCAGCGAGACAAAAAAGCGCTCGGACGAGACAAGCCGCGCTCTGCTGGCCGACGACGAGGCCAAAGGCCTTATTGATAACTATAACAGAATAAGAGAGGAAAAAATGGCCGAGTATTCGGACAAGACCCCGACCAAGGAGGAGGCGCAGGAGGTCAACGATTATCTCCAGCGGGAGTTTGAAAAGCTGACGGTAAATCCGATAATCAAGGATTATCTCGAGGCCGCCCGCGACTATGAGATGCTGCTGGGACGCATGGACGGAATACTCAAGCACTTTATTGTGGGAGAGCAGGAGGGCTGCAGCGGAAGCTGCGCGACCTGCGGCGGCTGCCACTGATGATAATAGATAAAAACAAGCTGACGCCGATGATGCGTCAGTACTTTGACGTCAAGGACAAATATGACGGCTGCATATTGATGTACCGTCTGGGCGATTTTTACGAGATGTTTTTTGAGGACGCCCTAACCGCGTCCAAAGTCCTTGACATTGCGCTGACGGGCCGCTCGTGCGGCCTTCCCGAGAAGGCGCCCATGTGCGGCGTTCCCTTTCATTCTGTGGATAGTTATATAGTGAAGCTCGTTGCCGCCGGCTACAACGTGGCGGTATGCGAGCAGGCGGAGGATCCGTCCGAGGCGAAGGGCATTGTCCGGCGCGAGGTGATCCGTGTGATAACCCCGAGCACCATAATGGACACCGCCGCGTTGGACGAGAGAAAGAACAACTATCTCTGCTCGTTTGTCAAGGACGGCGGCGATATAGGCCTCACGTTTATTGACATCACGACCGGCGAGGCGTTCTGCGGCGAATACGGGGGCGCGGCCGCCGAGAGCGGCGCGTTTGACGCCCTGACTCGCTTTGAGCCCGCCGAGATCATTATGAATATCGAAGCGTACGAAAACGACCGGTTTTTGGAGAGAATCAAAAACGGGTTTGATTGTTTCGTGCGCAATTATTACGATTGGGCCTTTTTGAGCGACGAGGCCGAAAAGACCGTTCCGGCCCAGTTCGGCGAGGAAACGGCGGGCGACTTAAAACAGGGGAGCGGCGTTATGTTCCGCTCTATGGGCGGCGCGCTGCGCTTTTTGATCGAGACCCAGAAAAGCGAGCTCAGCAGCATAAAGGCGCCCGAGATAATCAGCGAGAGTCCGGTCATGCTTATCGACGCTTACAGCATGCGCAACCTTGAGATAACCGAGACGATCCGCGGCGGCTCGTATAAGGGCAGTCTGCTCAGCATATTGAGCAGGACCAAAACCGCCATGGGCGGCAGGATGCTGAGAAGGATGATAACAGCGCCGCTGCTCAACAGGATAGCGATAACCAACCGCCTTATCGCGGTTGACGAGTTTTTCAAAAATCCAATGCTGCGCGCCGAGACCGCGGAGCTGCTGTCCTCGATAAAGGACATAGAGCGCACGATAACCAAGGTGGCCTACAAAACGGCCAACTGTCACGATCTGCTCAATCTCGCCGCGTCGTTTGAAAATCTGCCGAGGCTCAAAGAAATTCTCGGCGGCTGCGGGAGCAAGCTGATACGCGAGCAGCTTCGGAGCCTTGACGATCTGAGCGACATAAGAGAGCTGATATTAAACTCGATCGACGGCGACGCCCCGGTTTCGCTCCGAAACGGAAATATGATCAAAAAGGGCGCCGACGAGGAGATCGACCGTCTGCGCGACCTGCGCGACAACGGCAAAAACTGGCTTATCGGCATGGTCGAGGAGGAAAAGAAGAACACCGGGATCAAGACCATGAGGCTCGGCTACAACAAGGTTTTCGGATATTATATCGAGGTCAGCAACGCGCAGACCGAGAACGTTCCCGACTATTTTATCAGGAAGCAGACGCTGGTCAACGGCGAGAGATACATAACCCCGAAGATCAAAGAGCTTGAGGAGCAGATCCTCACGGCTGACACCAAAGTGACCGACCTTGAGTATGAAATGTTCTGCAAGGTGCGCGACGAGGTCGGTGAAGCCTGTGAGCGCGTCCGCGCCACGGCCTCGGCGGTGGCGATGATAGACGTGCTGTGCTCGCTGGCGGCGGTGGCCGAGGAGCGCGGCTATGTAATGCCGACGGTAACGAACTCCGACAGGATCGTGATCAAGGATGGCCGCCACCCGGTGGTCGAGGCGCTGAACCGTTCGGCTCTGTTCATTCCGAACGACGCCGACCTTGACAACCGCGAGAACCAGATCGCGATAATAACCGGCCCGAACATGGCCGGAAAATCGACCTACATGCGCCAGATCGCGGTGATAACCCTTATGGCGCAGATGGGAAGCTTTGTGCCCGCGGCCTCGGCTGAGATAGGGATAGTTGACAGGATCTTCACGCGCGTCGGCGCGAGCGACGATCTGAGCTCGGGCGACAGCACGTTTATGGTCGAGATGAAGGAGGTCGCGTATATTCTCGACAACGCCACGCGCAGCAGTCTGATAATCCTTGACGAGATAGGCAGAGGCACCAGTACCTACGACGGCCTCAGCATAGCGTGGGCGGTGGTCGAGCATATTGCCGACGTGAAAAAATGCGGCGCGAAAACCTTGTTCGCGACCCATTACCACGAGCTCACCGAGCTTGAGGAAAAGATAAAGAACGTAAAGAATTACTGCATCGCCGCCCGCAAGAAGGGCGACAACATAACGTTTTTGCGCAAGATAATACGCGGCGGAGCCGATGAGAGCTACGGCGTTGAGGTTGCGGCGCTGGCGGGCGTTAAGAAGTCGGTAATAAGGCGCGCCAAGGAGATCGCCGCCGACCTTGAGAGCCGCGACAAAAAGCAGGTCAGCACAGTGGGCGTGAGAACCGCCGCGGATAGAAAAAGGCCGGGGATCGACGATCAGATCGGCTTTTTCGGCGGCGTCGAGAGCCCGGTCGTGAGCAAGCTCAAAGGAATGGATCTGAACACGCTGACTCCGATCGAGGCGCTGACGAAATTATACGAGCTCAAGGCCGAAGCCGAGAACGAGTAATATTTAAGGGATAGCCGCCGAAGGCGGTGAAAATATAACGAGGTGAAAACTATGCCGAACGAGATACGGGTGCTGCCCGAAAATGTGGCCGACAAAATCGCCGCGGGAGAGGTTGCCGAGCGGCCGAGCGCCGTTGTGAAGGAGCTTACCGAAAACGCGGTCGACGCCGGAGCCGACAGGATAACCGTCGAGATAAGAAACGGCGGCGTGAAGCTCATCAGAGTCACCGACAACGGCTGCGGAATTCCGCGGGACCAGGTAAAGACCGCGTTTTTGCGCCACGCCACAAGCAAGCTGAGAAGCGAGGAGGATCTTTATAAGATCTCGACCATGGGCTTTCGCGGCGAGGCGCTCTCCAGCATATGCGCGGTGGCGAGGGTCGAGGTGATAACCCGCACCGCCGACGACGAGGTCGGCGCGCATTACGTTGTTGACCACGGCGTTTGCGGCGAGGTGGATGAGATCGCCTGCGGCGTGGGAACTATCATGACGGTCGAGGACCTGTTCCAGAACGTTCCGGCCCGCATGAAATTTTTGAAAAAGGACAGCACAGAGGCGGGCTATGTGTCCGACCTTATGACGCGGCTAGCGCTGTCGCGCCCCGATATAGCCTTTGAGTATATCTGCGACGGCAAGACCGTTTTTGTGACAAGCGGCGACGGAGACCTCAAAAACGTGATACTCAAGGTTTACGGTTTGAAATTTGCCAAGGCCGTGATGCCGGTCAGCTACACCGAGGGCGGAGTCACGATAGTCGGCGCGGCGGGCAGACCGGAGGAGCTTTCGTTCGGGAACCGAACACGCCAGACCGTGTTTGTCAACGGCAGATACATAAAGAACCACGTTATTGCCAAGATAGCGGAGGAAGCTTTCCGCAACGCCTTAATGGTTGGAAGATTTCCGTTTTTTGTGCTTGACATAAAGCTGCCGCCCGAGCTGGTTGACGTTAACGTTCACCCGGCCAAGACCGAGGTGAAGTTCGCCAACGAGAAAGAGCTGTACGACATAGTGTACCACGCGCTGAAGAACGCGCTCTACGGAACGCTTCCCCAAAAGGCGCGGTCGGACAGCGAAAACGCGGCAGCCGCGCCGTCGTTTAAATCGTTCTCCGGCCAAAAACCGTCCGTGCTGCGCGACAGCGGAGCCGTCGGCGGCAAGATAAACGAAAAGACGGTCAAGGAATATTTGGAATACACAAAGCCGAAGGCCGAGGGCTTTATCTTAGATCCGCAGGCTCCCGCCGAAGAGGTTAAAACATCCGAGGCGGACATAAATTCTTCCGGCGAGGCTCCCGAAGCGGAGGCTCCTTTGGAGGAGAGCGGAGCGGCGGAGGCTCGGAGCATGGGCGGCAAAGAGGTTGAGGCCGAGCTTCAGCTCGCTATCGACGAGCCGAGCGGCAGCGCCGATATTTTTTCGGACTGCAAAATCGTCGGCCAGGTCTTTAACACATATATAATCCTCGCGTCGCGTGACAGAATGTATATGATCGACCAGCACGCGGCCCACGAGCGGGCGGGATTTGAGGAGCTCAAGGCGGCAAAGGCCGAAAACGAGCCGCTGTCGCAGCTTTTGCTGACCCCGATAGTGGTCAGTCTGACCCGCGGCGAGCACGAGGCCCTTATGGATAATATCGAAATGTTCCGAGGCCTCGGCTTTGAGATAGCCGATTTCGGCGGCGATTCCGTTGTGATTAACGAGACGCCGATCATCGCGCCCGACGACGATATAAAATCGCTGCTTTACGAGCTTTTAAACGCCGCGATCGACAATATCAGGCACCCCGTTGCCGATTTTGAGGAGCGGGCGCTTGACATGATCTCGTGCAAAAAGGCGATAAAGGCCAACGACAGGCTGACCTTGCCCGAGATGAGCGCTGTGGTCGAGCTTGTGTCCGGGCTTTATAAAAAGGGAATAAAGACCTGCCCTCACGGCAGACCGATAGTGACGAGCTTCACCAAGACCGAGATAGAAAAAATGTTCAAGCGTATTGTGTAGGCGGAGGTGCGGAATGAGCAAGCCGAAAATAGTCGGGGTCGTCGGCCCCACAGCCTCGGGAAAGACCGATTTCGCGGTTGATCTCGCCCTCAAAAGGAACGGCGAGGTCGTCTCCTGCGACTCGATGCAGATATACCGCGGCATGGACATAGGCACGGCGAAGCCGACGGCGGACGAGACGCGGGGAGTGCCGCATCACATGATAGACATTGCCGACCCGAGCGAGGAGTTCAACGTGGCGAGATTTGTGAAAATGGCGCGCGCCGCGATCGACGATATTTTAAGCCGCGGAAGGCTGCCCGTCCTCTGTGGCGGCACAGGCCTTTATTTTGACAGCGTGGTGAGCAACATAAGCTTCACCGAGAGCAGATCCGACCCGGAATATCGCGCGGAGCTCAAGGCGCTCGCCGAAAAAAACGGAGCTGAGCATATCCATGAAATGCTGAGGGCGGTCGACCCGAAAGCCGCCGAGGACATTCACCCGAACAATCTGCGCCGCGTTATCCGCGCACTTGAAATTTACCGAACGACCGGCAGGCCGAAGTCGGAGCTTGACATAGAGCAGCGCGGCGAGCCGCTCTATGACGCGGAAATATACGGCCTCACAAGGCCCCGCGAAGAGCTTTACGACCGCATAAACAGAAGGGTGGACATAATGCTCGGGCGCGGTCTTGAGGCGGAGGTCCGCGGGCTTATTGAGAGCGGGGCGGACTTGGACTCGACCGCGATGCAGGCCATAGGCTATAAGGAAATGGCGGAATATATCCGCGGCGAATGTTCTCTGAGCGAGGCGGCGGAAAAAATAAAGCGCGAGAGCCGCCGCTACGCCAAGCGGCAGATGACATGGTTCAGGCGCAACAAAAACATAAAATGGATCGAGATAAAGGATTAAGCCGCGGCGTCAGCCGCGGCTTATTTTTACAATTCAATTACATTTATCCAACAAGTCTATGAGAATTATTTACACAATCAAATTCTTACCTTATAATAAATCTGTGTAATATCGGGCGTTTGCGCTCTGATCTTGCGCATTTTTAGAGTGTAAGCTGATTGGAGGTCTTGGCATTGGCTGATGCTGCCGACAATTCAAATAAAAGATTGAAAAACAGACGTAAAAGAAGCATAAAAAAGGGTGTTTTTTTGATACCCAAAACCGTCGCTGTATTTGCGATCGTTTTTCTGCTGATAAGCGTTTTTTTCAGGTCGGGCAGCTCTGTGAACACGTTTGCCGCTCTTAAAGGCAGTATTGAGGAGTATGTGAGCTCCGACGGATATATTTTCCTCGACCGTACATTGGTCGAGTCTCCGACGGACGGATATTTCGAGTGCGTCGCCGATGAGGGCGAGCGCATTGTGGAAGGAGCCACGCTGGCGACCGTATACAAAAACAAGGTGGATCCCGCCGTGACCGAGGAAATTGCGGACATACACAAAAAAATCGACTCGATCGAAAGTGACAGAGTATCGGCGGATGTGTATTCCGGCAGCGCGGTCAAGATAGAGGTTGATATAGCCGACCATGCCCGCAGCATGTCGCGCAAACGCAGCGCGGGCAGATTTTCGGATATTCAGACGGAAAAGGATGATATCGACGGATTTATTTTCGCCAAACAGGCCTCGACCGAAGGCGGTAAGACCGATGAGGAGCGTTTGGGCGATCTTAAGGCGCGTCTGCATTCTCTCGAACCGTCGGGCGAGTATTCGGGCGAGTACATATATTCGCCGGTCCCGGGGGTATTCTCGTCAAGGCTTGACGGATATGAGCAGGAGCTTAATATTTCAATGCTCGATAACGCCACGCCGAGCTATTTAAACAATATAAAGCCTTCGGACGTCACCGTGGGGGAAACAGTCACGGCGGGCGAGACGGTATGCAAGGTGATAAATAATTATGAGTGGTATTTTGCCGGAGTAATAACCGAGAAAGAGGCCGTGGATTTCAGCGTCGGCCAAAGCATCAACATAAAATTTTACGATTTGTCGGATTCGGTCGTATCCGGGACTGTTACCGCGATCTCAAGGCCCGAGGGCGGAAAGGTGGCCGTGACGGTACATTCGACCGCTTATGTGGATTCGATATACACAGCCTCAAAGGTGTCGGCCGAGCTGTTC
The DNA here is from genome assembly GCA_947625055.1 of uncultured Monoglobus sp. Taxonomy (GTDB): domain Bacteria; phylum Bacillota; class Clostridia; order Monoglobales; family Monoglobaceae; genus Monoglobus. The sequence goes on from CANQMT010000009.1 coordinate 16,636, forward strand.
ACACGAAGCGCCGAGGGCTTTAAGATCCCTTCGGAGGCGCTGAGAGTCATCGACGGCCGCCAGGGAGTATATGTGGTCCGGCTGGGTGTAGCGCGGTTTGTGCCGGTTGATCTGATATACAACAACAAAGAATGGGCTATAATCGAACCCGCCGCCGAAAACGACGGCGAGGTAAAGCTTGAGATATACGACGACGTTATAGTCAACACCAAAGGAATAGAGGACGGAGATGTGGTTCGCAGGTAGGGGGAATCAGAATGCCCGATGTAAAGCAAAATTATCTTGAAACGCTTGATAAGGTCAGGAAAGCGGCCGCGAAATGCGGCAGGAATCCCGACGAGGTGCGCCTTATAGCCGTTTCAAAGACCAAACCTATTGAATACGTCCGCGAGGCGGCGGAGGCCGGAGCGGTAGACTTCGGCGAGAACAGACCGCAGGAACTGGTTCTCAAACAGGCGGAATATCCGGAGCTCAGATGGCATCAGATAGGCACGCTGCAGCGCAACAAGGTCCGCCATATAGTTGGCAAATGCGCGCTGATACACTCGGTCGACAATCTGAATTTAGCGCTTGAGATCAACAAGCGCGCGAAGGCCGCGGGTGTGGTTCAGGACGTGCTGATCCAGGTCAACATAACCGGAGAGGCAACCAAGTCGGGCGTACCGCCCGAGGAGCTTGAAGGGCTGCTCGGTGAGATCGGCGGAATGGAAAACGTAAACCCGGCGGGCCTTATGACGATTTCTGTCGCGGGCAGCACTCCGGACGAGAACCGCGCGGTTTTCGCGAGGCTCAAAGAACTGGCGGATAGGTTCGGTCTTAAAGAGCTGTCGATGGGAATGACTCACGACTACGTTGAGGCGATTGAATGCGGGGCCACTATGGTGCGCATAGGAACGGCGATTTTCGGAGAAAGGGACTACGGCGCGAAATAATTTGTAAATTATTAAATTTTATATACTAAATTACTGAAATCAGGAGGAGAAGAAAATGGGAAGCTTTATGGACAAGATATACAATATGATGGGAGTTGACGTGGGCGACACCTATGAGGAGGAGTATTACGACGACTACCGCGACGAGGCCTATGACGAGCCGCGCAGCGAGTATATGCCGAGCCGCAGAGCAAGCAGCCGCAGCTCCAGAGTAAGCAAGTTTGAGGACGCGCCCCAGATGCGTCTGGTTATCATGCAGCCCCAGAACTTTGAGGAGTCGCGCGACATCGCCAACCACTTAAAAGAGCGCAAGCCGATCGTTGTGAACCTTGAGTATGTCGAAAAGACCGTGTCGCGCAGGATCGTTGATTTTTTAAGCGGCGCTGTTTACGCCCTTGACGGCGACATCAGAAAGGTCGCAAACCACATATTCCTGATAACTCCTTGCAATGTGGGAGTCGAGGAAGACGCCGATGACGGTTACGGCTACGACCGATAAGCCTCTTGGAATCGGACAAGCTTGTTGTTAAAAAAGCGCTTGACGCGATCGCGATAGCGGAAAAGCAGTACTCGGTAAAGACTTTCGGATTTCTCGATCCGAGGGAACGGGCGCTTATCGAAAGAGAGATACGCGGCAAGGTTCCGCCGGACATGATCTGCGAGTTTTTCGGCGGATATGACGGGGCGGAGCGGAGCATGATGATATGCCGGCCCGAGTATCTGCCCGCGGAATATGACGAGATAATAACCGCAATTGAGATCTCGGGACGCGATATATCGGGCCTTAATCACCGCGATTACCTCGGAAGTCTGACCGGACTTGGGATAAAGCGCGAAAATATCGGAGACATAGTGCCCGACGGCGAGCGCTGCTACGTTTATATAAAACCCGCGATGCTGACTTATGTAGGAGAAAACCTGACGAAGATCGGCAGGCGCGGTGTGCGCGCGGCGCGGCGAAATTTGTCGGAAATACGGATCCCGGAAAAGCCTGTGAAACCGATATCTGCGACGGTTCCGAGCCTGCGTCTTGACTGCATCGCGGCAGCGGCGGCGGGAGTCTCAAGAAGCAAGGCGGCCGAGCTTATCAAAAGCGGGCGCGTTAAGCTGAATTTTGAAGAAGAAACGAGCGTTTCGGCCGTTGTGAGCGAGGGCGCCACGATCTCGATCCGCGGTTCGGGAAGGTTCAGACTCTCGGAGGTCCGCGGCACGACCCGAAAAGGCAGAACAGCGGTTATAATTGATAAGTATATTTAGTATATTAAATTATGGAGGATTATTATGATTAAACCCGTAGATATAGAAAGCAAAGAATTTAAAAAGGAAATGCGCGGTTACAGCATATCCGAGGTCAACAGCTTCATGAAGGAAGTTGCTTTGAGCTATGAAAAGATCTATAACGAAAATCTGTCCGCAATGGACAGAATAGGCATGCTGAGCGACGCCGTGAAGCAGTATAAATCAATGGAAGACACCTTGAAAAACGCGCTGGCGGTAGCAAAGGGCGCGGGCGATGAGATAAAGACCAACGCCCACGGTCAGGCGCAAATCATTATCAGAGACGCCGAAACTCAGGCGGCCGAGATAATCAACCGCGCCGCCAAAGAGGTTTCCGAGATAAATCGCCGATACGAGGAGATGAAGCGCAGCGTTGAAGTTTTCAGGGCAAAGATGGTGTCGCTGCTCAACTCGCAGCTTGAGGTAATAAAGGACTATTCAAAGGTCAACGATGACGCGGACTCCAAGATCCGCTCAAGCGCCGAGGCGGTCGAGGTAATTAAGAGCGAGATCGACGACATTCCCGACATGCCCGGGGACGTTCAGCCCTCGGCAAACGAGCGGGTGGTTGCGGCGCTTGAAAAGGTTACTCAGGAGCTTCCGAGGATAAAACTTAACGAAAAAGGAGAGTATGTTGCCGCCGAATAACAAAAGCGGCAGCCTGTGTATGGTGTATGTTATAATCGGAATTGCGGTTTTGATTCTTGATATGATAACAAAACACGCGGCGGTCTCATTCCTCGCGGGAGGCGCGGGGGTGCCTCTGATCAGCGGCGTGTTTCATCTGACATATGTTGAAAATAACGGCATCGCCTTCGGCATGCTCGAAAATAAGCGGATAGTGTTTGTCACATTATCCGTTATTATTCTTATTGCGCTTATTGCCTATCTGATAAAAGCCCCGCGGCGCGACGCGTGGCTCAAATTGGGAGCCGCTCTGGTGGTATCGGGCTCTTTGGGCAATCTGATCGAGCGGGTCTCAAAGGGTTATGTGGTGGATTTTCTGGATTTCAGGCTGATCAATTTCCCGGTATTCAACGTGGCTGACATAGCGGTGTGCATCGGGGCGGCGGCGCTGGTCATCCACTTTCTGTTCGGAGGCGGCGCGGAAAACAAGGATAAGCCGGAGGAACAATAATCTATGGAAACAAAGACGATCAAGATAACCGAGGACGGCGGAAGGCTTGACAAGCTGACGGCGGAGGCTTTGACGGGAGTGACAAGGTCATATGCAAAAAAGCTGATAAACGCCAGAAATGTCACAGTGAACGGCGCGCCCGCCAAGCCGAACCGAATTCTTAAGGCGGGCGATGAGATAACCGTGAGCTTCCCGGAACCCGCGCCGCTTGAGATCGTTCCGGAGGACATTCCGCTTGACATAGTATATGAGGACGATTCAATGCTGATCGTCAACAAGCCGCAGGGCATGGTGGTGCATCCCGCGCCGGGCAATTTTTCGGGAACGCTGGTCAACGCGCTGATGTTCCATTGCGAAGACAGCCTGTCGGGCATAAACGGTGAGAAGCGCCCGGGAATTCTGCACCGCATCGACAAAGACACCTCGGGCTTGCTGATGGTGGCAAAAAACAACAGCGCCCACCAGAAACTGGCGGATCAGATAAAGATCCACAGTTTGACCCGCGCGTATAAGGCGCTGGTCCACGGAAACATAAAGCAGGACAGCGGAAGGATCGACGCGCCGATAGGCCGCCACCCGATAAACCGCAAAAAAATGACGATAACCGACCAAAACTCCCGCGAGGCCGTGACAAACTACCGCGTGCTCGAGCGTTTCGGGAGCTATACTCTCGTCGAGTGCGTGCTCGAGACCGGCAGGACCCACCAAATAAGGGTGCATATGTCCCATAACGGCCACCCGATAGTCGGCGACAAAACCTACGGCGTAAAAAAAGAGGAGTTCAATCTGAAAGGCCAGCTTCTCCACGCCTATAAGCTCGGCTTCGTCCACCCCGACACCGATGAGTATATGGAGTTCACCGCCCCCCTTCCCGACTACTTTGAAAAGGTGCTTGAAATTTTAAGAAAAACAAATGAATAAAAACCGCCTGCGGCGCATTAAAAACAATAAAACAAAACAGAGGCATAGACTAAGCTGTACCTCTGTTATAAATCAAAATACTATCGTTTTGATTTCCGCCGAAGGGCGATTTTATTTTTCGATCAGGCTCTCGCCGGTCATTTCTTCGGGCTGCTCAATTCCCATCATGTCAAGCAGTGTGGGGGTCAGGTCGGCGAGTCTGCCGGTCTTGAGTTTAACGCCCTTTCTGCCGATCAGTATCAGCGGTACCACATTGGTGGTGTGCGCCGTGAACGGCTCTCCGGTCTCATAGTCGATCATCTGGTCGGCGTTGCCGTGGTCGGCGGTGATAAGCGCCTCGCCGCCCATTTCAAGCAGCGCGTCGACCACTCTGCCGACGCAGGAATCAACCGTCTCGACCGCCTTTACCGCCGCGTCAAACACGCCGGTGTGGCCGACCATGTCGCAGTTGGCGAAGTTCAGGATAATGCAGTCATATTTGCCGCTCTTTATCCGCTCGACGACCGCGTCAGTGACTTCGGGCGCGCTCATTTCGGGCTGTAGGTCGTAGGTCGCGACCTTGGGCGAGTTGATAAGAACTCTGTCCTCGCCATCGTAGGGCGCCTCGACGCCGCCGTTAAAGAAAAACGTGACGTGCGCGTATTTCTCGGTCTCGGCTATTCTGAGCTGCGTTTTTCCGAGCTTGCTCATGTACTCGCCGAAGGTGTTGCTGAGGCTTTCGGGCTTAAACGCGATGTGCACGTTGGGCATTGTCGCGTCATACTGTGTCATTGTCACATAGTATGTCTCAAAGAATTTTCTTTCAAAGCCGTTAAAATCGGGGTCAACGATAGTTCTGGTCAGTTCTCTGGCCCTGTCGGGACGGAAATTGTAGAAAATAACCGAGTCGTGCTCTTTGAGCCTTCCGATCGGCTCGCCGTCCTTTGTGATGACCGAGGGCACGACGAACTCGTCGGTCACATCGTCGTTATAGCTTTCCTCAATGGCGGTGACAGCGCTGTCAAACAGCTTGCCTTCGCCCTTGACTATCGCGTCATAGGCTTTGCTCACGCGCTCCCAGCGGTTGTCGCGGTCCATGGCGTAGTATCTGCCGCTGATCGTGGCAATGTCGCCCACGCCGATCTCGCGCTCTTTCTCGATAAGCTCCTTGATGTATTCCTCGGCCGAGGCGGGCGGAACGTCGCGTCCGTCCAGAAATCCGTGAACGTGGACTTCCTCAATGCCGTGCTGCTTCGCCATTTTGAGCAGACCGTAGAGGTGCTTCTGGTGGCTGTGCACTCCGCCGGGCGAGAGAAGGCCCATAAGGTGCAGGGCGGAGTCGTGTTTTTTGCAGTTCTCCATGGCGCCCAGCAGCGCCTCGTTCTCAAACAGCGTGCCGTCCTCGATCGCCTTGGTGATGCGGGTCAGCTCCTGATAAACTATTCTGCCCGCGCCTATGTTGGTGTGGCCGACCTCAGAGTTGCCCATTTGTCCGTCTGGCAGGCCAACGTCCATGCCCGAGGCGTGAATAACGGTGTTCGGGCATTCGCTCATGTACTTGTCAAGGTTCGGCGTGTTCGCCGCGTAGATCGCGTTGCCGTCGTGGCGCTTGTTTTCGCCGAAACCGTCCATTATGATCAAAGCGTATGGTTTTTTGCTCATGATTTTGTCTCCTATTAAACTTTATTTTTCGGATTTTACTATTCGGCGGCTTTGACGATAACGTCAAAGTCCTCGGCCTTGAGGCTCGCGCCGCCGATCAGGCCGCCGTCGATGTTGGGCTTTGCGAGCAGCTCTGTCGCGTTTCCGGCGTTCATGCTGCCGCCGTACTGAATTCGTATCTTTTCGGCGGCGTCCGCGCCGTAGAGCGAGCCGACCGTCTCGCGGATAATTCCGCAAACCTCGTCCGCCTGCTCGGCCGTGGCGGTCTTGCCCGTGCCTATCGCCCATACGGGCTCATAGGCGATAACGACCTTTTCCGCGTCGGCCTTGTCGATGCCGAGGAAAGCCAGCTTGATCTGTCGGCAGACTGTCTCCGAGGTTATTCCGTTCTCGCGCTCGGTCAGGCTCTCGCCAACGCATACGATAGGCAGAAGTCCGCCTTTGAGCGCCGCTTTGGTCCTCAGGTTCACAGTCTCGTCGGTCTCGCCGAAATACTGCCGTCTCTCGCTGTGGCCTATAATGACGTATTTAACGCCCGCGTCGGTCAGCATGTTCGCCGCGAGCTCGCCGGTGTACGCGCCGCTCTCCATGAAGTGAACGTTCTGCGCGCCGACCTCAACATTGCTGCCGTTTGTCTTCTCGACAACGCACGGCAGACATACCGCCGTCGGGCAGACAACCACGTCGCAGCCCGCGCCCGCCGAGTTTTTAACGATCGCCTCGGCCAGAGCTGCCGCCTCGGTGGGTGTCTTGTTCATCTTCCAGTTGCCCGCGATAATCTTTTTTCTCATTTTCACATTCCTCCAATTATTATTTGTCGTCAAGCGCCGCGCAGCCGGGCAGCACCTTGCCCTCAAGCAGCTCCATTGAAGCGCCGCCGCCGGTCGAGATGTGCGTCATCTTGTCGCCGAAGCCCAAGGTGTTGATCGCTGCCGCGCTGTCGCCGCCGCCGATGATCGTCGTGGCGTCGGTGTCGGCCAGAGCCTGAGCGACAGCCACTGTGCCCGCGGCCAGAATCGGGTTCTCGAACACGCCCATAGGGCCGTTCCAGACAACCGTCTTGGCTGTCTTTACGGTGTCCGCGAACAGCGCGCGGGTCTTTTCGCCTATGTCAAGGCCCATTTTGTCGGCGGGGATTTTATTCGAGGGAACGGTCTCGATCTCGATCTCAGCGTCGATCGGGTTCGGGAAATCGGACGTTATAACCGTGTCAATCGGGAGCTGGAGGGTCTTGCCGAGCTTTTCGGCCTTTTCGATCATATCCTTGCAGTAGCCGATCTTGTCCTCGTCAACCAGCGATGTTCCGACCTCATAGCCCTTGGCCTTGAGGAAGGTGTACGCCATGCCGCCGCCGATGATAAGTGTGTCGCACTTCTCAAGCAGAGTCGAGATAACGTTCAGCTTATCCGATACCTTCGCGCCGCCCAGGATAGCCACCAGAGGACGAACGGGATTGTCGATCGCGTTGCCCACGAAGTCGATTTCTTTAGCCATAAGGTAGCCCGAAACGCAGGGGCTTAAATACTCGGTAACGCCGACCGTCGAGCAGTGCGCTCTGTGGGCGCTGCCGAACGCGTCGTTAACATAGGCCTCGGCCAGCGACGCAAGCTCTTTGCTGAAGTTTTCCTCGTTCTTTGTCTCCTCGGCCCTGAAGCGGGTGTTCTGGAGCAGGACCACGTCGCCGTCGCTCATATCGGCGACCGCGGCCTTTGCGTTCTCGCCCACAACGTTGTCGTCGTTCGCGAAAACAACGGGCTTGCCGAGCTTCTCGGAAAGCGACACCGCCACGGGAGCCAGCGAAAGCGACTCAACGACCTGTCCCTTGGGCTTGCCCATGTGCGAGCACAGGATAACCTTCGCGCCGTCGCCGATGAGTTTTTTGATCGTGGGCAGGGCGCCGTTTATGCGGGTCTCGTCCGTGATCTTGCCGTCCTTGATCGGCACGTTGAAGTCGCAGCGGACAAGGACTTTTTTGCCCTTCAGATTAACGTCATCAACAGTTTTTTTGTTCATAGGATTACCTCCGATATATTATATTGATAATTAATTATTTTCGTTTAATAAACTCGGTTCTGCGGAGCTTTTTCCGCAACTTTAATTTTACCCCATTGTTTAAAATTTATCAAGGGGTTTTTACCAAAAAATCACATTAAATTTAGACAAACAGAGACGTTTATTTTGTTAATATGTCAATTGACAATATACGGGATATGTTATAGTATATAACACATATTGCGGTTTTGTAAAAAAGGAGTGTTATATTTTGAACAGTAAGCTTAAAACAAAAGACCTCGTGATCTCCGCGCTGCTTATCGCGATCGGGATCATGATCCCCATGATATTCACGGGTCCGCCGTTCCGTATAGTGGTCGGCCCGTATTCGGCGACGCTTATGGCCCATGTGCCGGTGATACTCGCCATGTTTATCTCGCCGTGGACGGCTGTGTTTACCGCGGTCGGCACGACGATCGGATTTTTTTTCACGGCTCCGCTCGTGGTGGCGGTCAGAGCCGCCTCGCATATCCTGTTCGCGCTGCTGGGCGCGTATATGATAAAGCGCGGAACGAACCTTGTTCTGACCTGCGTATCAACCGGCGCGGTACACGCGGTTGTCGAGGGAATAGTGGTCCTGCTGTTTTTCGCGGGAGGACTCTCATCGAGCGAGACCTATTCGGCCATGGCCATGATGTGGATAACCGTCGCCGGAACCTTCGCGCACCACATTGTTGACTTTATCATAGCCTACATAGTGGCCGCGGCGCTCCGCCGTGCGAAAATGATGCCCGAGCTTCCTCCTGTTTGGGGCAGGAAATAATTCGGTTTTTTGAAAAAATGAAAAATGTTTAAAATTTTTCAAAAATTTTTTAAAAAAGGCTTGCATTTTATATAATTATAATATATAATATAAATAATCCTTGCGGAAGGATCAATTTCCGCATCTCCGCTTAGCAGCGCGCGAGGCGGAGAGTTGAGTTTTGTTAATTGCTTTACAGCAATTAAAGTTTTTCATATAATCCATTCACCTAAGAAAGTAGCGGCGCTTCGGCGCCGCTATTTTCATGTCTGAAAAATTATGTAATTGTTTTGTTACTTGAAATTTTTAGCGAATTATGGTATTATATTTACAGACGCTTTGGCGTTTACACTAAAGGGTATTTTGAGCGGTTAGCCATCTCCTATTTCTTTTTGGAAAGGAGGTGACCTCCCGATTTTGCCTTGAGTTTTTCTCAAGAGCTTATTGAAAGGAGGGATTGCTAATGCTTAGAACGATTTTAAAAATAATCGTCGCTGTCGTGATATTTTTCATAATAGTAAGCACAAAAGCAATATGACCGCCCCTGAGCTAAAGTAGCGGTCATATTATTGTGACAATTAAAACTTTGGCTAACCGTTTAACGGTTCCCTTTTGTGCGATTGGGAATCGCTTTTCAGCGATTCCTTTTCGTATTTATATTATATATTATTTTTTTGCGTTTGTCAAGTGATTTTCTTGTATCAAACATAGGTATTAGTGATTAGTAACTAGGGACTAGGGCGGGACGTCGAGGGCGCCGTCCCCTACGACCATGGTGCGCAAAACGCCGTAGGCCGTAGGTGCGTCCGGATCCGCGGAGCGGGTGCGGGGGCACTTCCGTGTTTCATTTCCACGAATAAACGAGGCCACAAATCATTAACGTGAGCGGACATGGCCGGACGACCTCGGTCGCCCGAAAGGGGAACCGCGCATACAAGAAACCCCTCTCAGTCGCCTTCGGCGCCAGCTCTCCCCAAGGGGCGAGCCGGGACGCCGGGGTCGTCGTCCCCTACGACCAAAGTACGCAAAACACCGTAGGTGCGGATATTATCCGCCCGTTTGCATCATCCCTTGATGAATGATTTTACTCAATGTCCTTGACTTCGATGATCTGGCCCTCGGTGTTTGAGAACTTGCTGAGGGCGTTGAGGGTCTGGCCGGCGCCTATATATCTGTTGTCGTTTGTGTAGTGGCCGAGGCTGTTATACTTGCCGTCAACCTCGATCGTGACATACGCGTCATATTTATCGGGAACGGTAACAACGACGTATTTACCGTCGGTCTTGCTGATCTCCATTTTCGCGTCCTCGGCGGAAACGCCTACAACATCGCCGATATATTCCTTGGTCTCGCGGTCATAAACAGGGCCGCCCTTGCGCAGCGCCTCAAGCGTGTATTCTCTGACGCTTTCGACCTTGTAGACGTATTGGAATTTTGAGTGCTCGGTCGCGGCGCTTGCGTCGCTGTCCGAGGTGTATCTGGCGTAGATGCCGAACGCCAGCGCCGCGATGCACAGGACGACCAAAACATCAATAATGCTTATTATGCCGAAAAGCTTGCCGGTCTTTTTGAAATTTCCCTTGCGGGATCCTGATTTATTATTCTGAGCCATAATATTATATCTCCTTTCCTGCGCGCGGCGATTATTCGCTTATCTCAAGCCGTGTCACATATCCGTAGCTCGCCCAGTTCCTGGTGCGCACCGCGGTGGCGTCTCCGACTCTTATGGGACTGTCGTTGATAGTGACCGCGTCTTTGCCGTCAACGGCATCAGCCTCCATTACGACATATACGTCATACTGACCGGGGATCTCCTCGGTTGAGGCGCTGCCCTGCACCACGTCAAAAGCTGTGATCTTGGCGTTTTCATAGTGAACATCGGTCACGACCGCGGGCATTTTTTCCTTAACGCCGATCGTAACGCTGTCGCCCACCTGAGGCAGTTCGGTCAAAAACTCATCCTCTTTCGCGAACTCGACCTCGACAGTGGCCTTGACGTTTTGGCCGCTGGCTTTGGCCGCGTCGGTGTCGGCCGCCGTTGACGAGATGAAAAAGTATCCCGCCGCCGCGATCACCAGAACCACGGCTAAGATGATCAAAAAGTCCATAATATTAAATTTTGCTTTCATTATAAATATTCCCCCGTTCCTGTTTATTATCGATCAATGATCGGTAGATGTTTTCTATGTTCCTTGTGTTGACTTCCGCGGTAAAAGTGTTTTTGTATATCTCAAGGCTTTTCTTTTTCATGTTTTCGTAAAGCGTTTTGTCGCTCATCAGCAGCTCCAGTTTGTCCGCCATTGCTTTCGGATCCTTTATCGGAACCAGAAATCCGTTTTCACCGTTTTTGATGACGCCCGGGTTCCCGCCAAAGTCGGTGACGACCGCGGGCTTTCCGAGGCTCATTCCCTGGAGCAGCGAGAGGCTTGTTGCCTCGGTGCCGAACGAGCAGTTGGCCTGAATGTCCATGGCGTTCATCAGCGGCTCAACATCGGTGAGAAAGCCGAGGAACTTCACATAATCCTCCAGTCCCTCATCCCTGATCTGCCGCTTGACCGCGTCCTCGGTGTCTCCCGCGCCGGCGATCAGAAACTTCGCGCGAACGCCCTTGTCCCGCAGCAGCCTCGCCGTATCGACAAAGTATTTGTGTCCTTTAACTTCGGTCAGCCTCGCGATGATCGCGACCGCCTTCTCATCGGGCGCTATCCCCATTGAGGCGCGTATTTTTTCTCTGTCGGGCAGCGGCTTCAGCGGCTCGACTCCGTTTAAGATGACCTCGATCTTTTTCTCCGACACGCCGGTGGCGGTCAGATTATCTTTGGCAGCCTCGGCCACCGCGATGATCCTGTCGGCGGTCATGTTGTTCACCGCGCCGTTGATCATCTTTCCGAGCCCGCTCGACAGTCGCTTTGACGGCTCAAACACGCTGTGCCGCGTGTAGACGACCTTTATGCCGCACATTTTCGCGGCGATCCTCGCCGACATGCAGCCGTGTGTGTGCACGATGTCGGGCCCGAGTTCCTTAAACAATTTTTTAAGCAGTCCGACGGCTTTCATATCAAGCGACTTTTCCGCTAAGTGTTCAAGCTCGTGAGTCTTGATGCCGAGGGCTTTTATTTCTGGTATGAGCAGCGATTCGATGGGAACCACGGCCTCGACTTCAAATCTGCTGCGGTCAAAATGTTTAAGGAAGGTGACTATGCATTTTCCCGCGCCGCCGATGTTTGAGTCGGACGACACTTCCAAAACCTTTATCAAGCTTTTTTCACCGCCTTTTGCTCATCTCTCGCGACATAGACCGCCGCCATTCCGAGCGCCAGCACGTACCAGAAGATGAGGAAAACTCTGTAGTTGTAGAAGCAGTTGTCAAACATTCCCTGAACGCAGAAGCCCAGAACGCCCGCGGCTACAGCCACGATCATCGTGCCGAGCTTGCTGCCTTTTTTGGAGGTGCATTGATAACCGCCGATCATTTTCTTAAAGAACATAAACAGCAGAATGAGGAATATCGAAATTCCCACAATGCCCGACTCCACGAAAATCTGCAAAAACATATTGTGAGAGTGGGGCGCGACTATTCCGCTGTAAGAATAGAACGGATAGACCGACTTAAACGCCTGTGTCCCGGGGCCTATGCCCGAAGCCCAGAAATCTTTAAGCATCCCGAATGTTCCGAACCATATGTAGACTCTGTAGGATGTGGACGAGTCGGTCATGTCGCCCACGCTGACAAAACGGTTGATTATGCTTTCCGGAATGACCATAGGCACAAAGGGCAGAGCGATAAGCGCCAGCCCCCAAAGCTTGCCGCACACAAACGTCACATAAACTCCCGCCACGATTATAAATCCTATCCAGCATCCGCGCGAGAACGTGAGTATCAGCGTCAGGAACATCAAACCCGCCAAGGCGGCGTACATCGCTTTAGAGAGCTTTTTGGAGCGTTCCCATACAAGGCCCACGCAGACCGGTATCACCAGAAGTATATACTCTCCGAGAACGTTGGGGTTCTCAAGAGTGGAATAGACTCTCATCTTTATATCCGTGAACATCTCCTCGTCCATCCAGGCCGAGGCGGTGTCCCATCCGAAAACGTACTGCGCAACGCCGTAGAGACAGACGAGCGCGCCCGACAGAACGAAAAGCGCCAGCGCGTCAAAGAGCTGTCTGCGCGTCTTGACCGTGTTGATGACGACGAAGTAGAACAGCATAAACGACATATAAACGAGGAATATGCTGAGGCTGTTAAGCCGAGCGAACGAAAAGATGCTCGCGATCAGATAAATGGCAAGCATGCCGAGGATCAAAAATCCCATGCCGTCGAACCGCCAGCGGAACTTTCTGTCGCAGACTCCCTTGATGATGAGCGAGAACAGGCTGAGCAGCGACAGGCCGACCATGACCATGGTGGGCGCCAGCGGAGCCAGAAAAATCGTGAAATAAACACCCGCGAGCGGAGCGCGGAGCACCGTGAACAGTCCGAACAGACCGCCGATGATAAGCAGCGGAAGCAGAGGGCTGAGATACGCCGCGAGGCCGGCGGCCGCGCCCAGAATAACAGAGAGCCACAGCCTTGAAGGCTTCTTGGTGTATCTTGGATTGAAAACCTTGTTGAAATCGGGCTCGATTCCGGTCAGGTGCGTGAATATCTTCATGATCCATGAATCTTTGAGGTAAGACGTCAAATTAAGATCTATCAGCATTATAAGCGCACCTATCACCGCGATAACGCAAAGAGGTATGCTTATTCCCGCGCCGGCGATTATCCCCGCCGCCGCGGCGCCCAACGCCGTAAACAGCGTTAAGCCGCCTATGAACCGCGTGTTCAGCGCCAGCAGATTGTGAAGATAGATGTTAGCGAGTCTCACGACCAGACTGCCGGCTATCTTGTTTTCGATAACCGCGCCCGCCTTGCGGCTGAATTTCTCCAAAAGCTCAAAAGGCAGCTTAAAGACACGTCCGACAACGCTGGCCCCAAGCGCTTCGGGATCAAAATGCTCGCGCCTGAAAAAGTTGGTGACGACCCCGCGCTGCCACGCACCGGAAATACCGTCATAAACCTTTCTCAGCAGCTTATAGACGAAGCTTTGCTTTATCAGGCCCCAGACATACATCCACGCGGCTTGAAAATATCCCATTTCGTTCATATGTTACCGTCCTTTCTATATTATAAGCCTCACCCTGTTTAGGGCAGAGGGGTTATGTCTCATTATTTGTTTTCTTCAAAAATCCCAGCGCCGCCTTAAACTCGTTCACTTTAAGGAGCCAAGCCAAAGCCGCGTACACAACGCACGCGGGCAGCGCGGCGGCGCACAGCTTAACGAGGGTTATCACCATTCCCGAACCGGGGATCATGTCGGCCGGAACGTAGATGAGTTTAGCCGCGGCGAACGCGGCGGCGCCGCATATTAATGTCTTTAATATATTAACAACAAATTCCCGCGTTATGACGCCCGCTCTCCTGCGGTTTATCATAACCAGCAGCGCGAGCGCGATAGCGGTGGAGCTTATGGCGCTCGCCAGAGCGAGACCGTTTATGCCGAGGCCCAGACCGAGCACAAACAGCGCCGCGCAGCCGATGTTGACCGCCACTCCGAAGATCGAGGTGAACATCGGGGTCTTGCCGTCGCGGATCGCGTAAAAGCTCTTGTTGAGCACCTCGCAAATGGAATATCCCACCATTCCGAAGGAATAGAAAAACAGCGCCGAGGCGGTGATTTTTGTATTGTCCGCCGTGAACGCGCCGCGCTCGAACACGACCTTGATGATCGGGCCGCTAAGCGCCAGGAACAGCGCCGATATTATCGTGATTATGAATATTATCCAGCCAACCGACGTCCGCGTCGTCTCGGCGAACGCCGAGTCGTTGTCGCCCGCGCTGAGGCGCGAGAGCCTCGGGAATATGAAGTTGGTTATCGCGTAGGCGAAAACGCCGACCATAATTATATATATCTTGTTGGCCCAGCCCAGCGCCGACACCGCGCCGTCGCCGAGGCCCGAGCCGAACGACATGTTGATAACGTTGCAAAGCGGCTGCACCCATGAGCTTATCAGCACGGGCAGAGCCAGCAGAGCCACTTCCTTCATGGTTCCGTCGCTGAAATTCATGCGGGGCCTGTAGCGGTAGCCCGTTTTGAGCAGCCACGGGATCTGGAAAAAGAGCTGCAGCGCCCACGCGATAAGCATAGAGACCGCAACGCCTGTGAGGCCCATTTTGTCGCCGAATATAATAAGATAGGCGATCATCACACCGTTTGAGACAACGCTGATAAGCGAGGGGATCGTGAACTCGCCGTGAGACTGGAGTATTCCCACGACCACATACGCGACCGCGGTGAAAGCGATCGACGGGAACAGGATGCGGAGCAGCTTCGCGGTCTCCTCGACCTTGCCGGGCACGTCGGCATAGCCCGGCACCATAAGGCGCACGATCGGAGCGGCGAAGACCGAGCCGAGGATCGCCGCCAGCACCGCCGCGGAGCCCGCGACAGTTATGAAGTTGTTGGCAAAAGCGTCGGCGGCCTCTCTGCCCTTTTGCTCAAGATTTTTGTTGTATATCGGCACAAAGGTCGAAAGGATCGCGACCCCGAGCACCATGTCAAAAAACAGCAGTGGTATCTGGGTCGCGCTGTTGATCACATCGCTGGCGTAGCCCTGGCCGTAAATACCCGCGACAAGCATCTCTCGCAGCAGTCCCATGAACTTCGCAAGCAGGATCAGCACGGCCATTATGCTTATCGACCGAACCGCCTTTCCGTTCTTTTTGTCAGCCATATTGTATCTCCCAAATTTTCGGTAATAAATTTATCAACATTATATAATAAAAAGAGCTCAAAGTCAAGCTCTCATCGCAAATCCCGCTCCGGTTGATGCCGGCCCGAGCGAAGGGAGAGACACAGACTGCCAAAATATTACATTATTTTTAAAAATATATTAAATTAATTTTTAGAAAATCATTGACAATTATGTAAAAAAGTTGTATAATTGTTTCATAGTGTTTTGTTAAAATTGTGCAATTTATATATTTGCGTACACGAAATAACCGCTTTATAGAAGCATGTGCGAAAATTGGTTTATTCTGCGGTCATGTTTCTGTAATAAAATTGGAAAGGTGGAGAATGTTTTGACTTCAAGCTGTGTTAAAAACAGAAGATCTATAGCACTTATATTGTGCGCGGCGCTTATCGCCACGCTTATAGCCGTGATACCCGTCACGAGCAGGGCTATGTCGGTCTGGAATTTTGAGGATGTTTGCGTGCCCGGAAGCATGCACACGACTTTTACGGATCCGAACGGCAATCCGCTTCAAATGCCGGTCGGCCGCGACCAACAGTTCAAGCTTCATTTTGAGTATGAGATCAGGAACAACACAATAGAGCCGGGCGATATACTCGTTTACAATCTGCCCGAAGGCATCGATATTGCCGAGCTTGGCGACGGCGGCATAATCACCGCACCCGGAACCAACGAGGCGATCGGTATTTATGAGTTTAGCGAAGGCGTCGTTAATTTCCGTTTCTATGACGATTTTGTACAGAATAATCAAGATATTAAGGGAACATTTAACTGCACAATGAAGTTCGATAAGTCATACACCGAAAATCATAACGAGGGCAGCTTTGAGTTCCCGGGCAGCGGAGAATTTTTCCAAGTAACGTTTGATGACAAGATCCAAAGCGCGAAAAATTTCAGCATGGATCCCGAGACTGGAGAGATCGTTTATACCATTGAGTTCACACCCGACGCCAATTATAAGAACGTGAGACTTTCGGACGTGCTCGGAAGCAATCTGAGCTTCCCGCCCAACACCAAGTTTGAAATGAAGTCGGGCTGGGCCAATTGGGGCGACGCGACACTGAACCCGAATGATATTCTTCAGCTTGAATGTGACATAAACGGCCAAAGCGCCAGCGTGTTCCTAGGCGACGTCAAGGCCGGCATTCCGTATTCGATCAGATACAGAGTAAAGCTTGACGACCCGTTCCTTGCGACCGGCGACAACAAAAACGTCGCGCACTGGACGATCGAAGGAGATGACGCGGGCGAATCGAGCAACGACGGCCCCCAGTGGGTAACGCCGGGATTTCAGAAGTCCGGTGTTTATGACGAGGCATCCGGAACGATCAAATGGACGATAGACGTTAACGCCGACAACTGGCTGAACGTAAGAGCAAACCTTAAGGGCGCCACCGTCACGGATAATCTTCCCGAGGGGCTCACGATCGAGTATGTGACCTTGACCAACAAGGACACGGGCTCAAGCTCCGGCATGGATGTTTATTCCCATATGCAGGACGGCAAGTTTACATATACCTTCCCCGACACGGATGATTACAGCCACTATGTTTTTGAGATAGTGACAAGGGTCAATGATCCCGAGGCGGCAAAGCAGTATAAAAACAGCGCCGAAATTGACTATCCCGAATACGATTATCATGACAGCTCCGACGCGACAGCCGGAAAAGATCCCGGCCCGGGTGAAGATAAGCCGAACATCAAAAAGAACAATCTCGGCGGAGACAGAAAAGACGGCTCGGCCGATTGGGAGATAAAGGTTCCCGCCGCTGACCTCGCCGGAAAGACCAATGTCACCATAACCGACAGTCATGACAACGCTTACGACGACCCGTGGCACTGGAATTTCCCGTGGGAATATACCAAAGACTCCGTCGAGGTAAAGCTTGTAAACGGCGATTCGGTGACAAAGCTTGAAAAAGACAAAGATTATACCTTAGAATTTTATGAGCCAAATTATGAATATGGTGACACCAAGCGTGAGTTTTATGTGAAATTTATCGGTGATTACTTAGATTTCAGCGGCAAATCCGGCGACGTTGTTATCACTTACAAGACATATGTCGATCCCGAATACTATAACGGCTCAAGTGACATTATGGTGTTTAAAAACAGCGCAACTGTGTCCTATGACGGAGGCAGCGCGTCCGATGACGCCGAATGGAGATGTGATAAGAGGAGCCAGCTTAATAAGGAATCGACATATATCAATTGGGACGAAAATAATCGCAGATATGAAATAACATGGCAAATTTATTTTAACCAGTCCGAGGCGATCGATTATCAAGGACAGGAAATTGTTATCCTTGATGATTTCAAGACTCCGGGAATGAAATATGTTCCTTACAGTTTGATCCTGCGCGAGCTTCCGGGGTGGGGAATGATAAGCGGTGTGCTTGATGAAAACCAATGCATTTTGTATAATGACGACGGAACGCAGAAAGGCATGCGCTTCGCAATTCCGGATGTGCATAATGACGGTTATATAATCGAGTATAAGACGACGATATCGTTAGACGATCTGGGCACTACCGATTGGCAGGAAAAGGAAATAGTAAACTATGCCGAGGCCTTTAAGCAGAGTGGCGACAGCATCGAAAGCAGCGAGGCGACGGAGCGTGTCACACAGAAAAATCTTGAAAAATCCGCCGCCGCGATCAACAACAACGAGTCAGAGACATATGGCATTAAATACACAATACATGTAAACAAATACGGATATGATCTGGATCCGGGATCCGCGACCATTGAGCTGACGGACGTTATTCCGAAAAATGTTATCCTCAACAGAGGCGACGTCACCGGCGTAAAGGTTTACGAGGCTGACGCTTACGGCAATGAAACGCCGCTTGACGCCGATAAGTACAAGGCGTCATACAACAGCGCGACCAGACTGCTTAAACTCACATTGCCCGATCAGAAGCATTTGGTTGTTAAATACACCGTCGGAATTGTCGGAGAGATTGGCAAAGATATGACCGTTATTAACAGCGCCAAGCTTAAAGGTTCCTACAGCTATACCAGTCAGGCTGAAAAGACCTACAAGGTAACGTCAAGCAGCGCCGAGGCCGTGGGAATAACCAACAAGCTTACCATCACAAAGGTTGACGGAGACGACTTGGATGGCTCGACTCTTGAGGGCGCAACATATCAGCTTTATCTTGTTGATGTTGAAAACAGCACGAGCCTTGAGGATATGAAGACCACAAAAGAGGACGAAAAAACGACGGGCCCCGACGGCAGGATCGTTTGGGGAGAAGACGGTGACAATGAGGGAAATCTGAAACTTGATCAGCTTTACTACTATGTCGAGACTGAGGCTCCGGACGGTTATGAGGTTGACGACACCAAGTATTTCTTCCTGCTTCGAGGCAACACCGCCGACGATATGATCAACATGATAATCGACAAATTCGGTCAGCCTTTCTATGATGCGGATTATTCGGTATTCTATTACAGTCAAAACCCGAGCAATATAGTAACCGACAATAAAATAAAGGCAACGCCGACTCCCGCGCCGACGCCGACGGTTACGCCGACAGCAACGCCGTCGCCGACGCCTACTGTGACGCCGACGCCTACACCTACGGCAACGCCAACGCCTACACCGACGGCAACGCCTACACCGACGGCAACGCCAACGCCGACACCGACGGTTACGCCGACGCCGACACCGACGGTTACGCCGACGCCGACACCGACGGTTACGCCGACGCCGACACCGACGGTTACGCCGACGCCGACGCCGACACCGACGGTAACACCAACGCCGACACCGAGCGAGGCGCCTACGTCTACACCGTATATTCCGCCTCCGCCGCCGCCGACGCCTACTGTAACGCCGACGCCGAGTGATACACCGGCACCGACGCCTACGGTTACGCCGACGCCGAGTGATACACCGGCACCGACGCCTACTGTGACACCGACGCCGAGTGATACACCGGCACCGACGCCTACGGTTACGCCGACGCCGAGTGATACACCGGCGCCGACGCCGTATATACCGCCGCCGACACCTACGGTAACACCGAGTGAGACGCCGGCACCTACACCTACACCGAGTGAGGCACCAACGCCGACGCCGAGTGATACTCCCGCGCCGACGCCTACTGTGACACCGACGCCGAGTGATACACCGGCACCGACGCCTACGGTTACGCCGACGCCGAGTGATACACCGGCGCCGACGCCGTATATACCGCCGCCGACACCTACGGTAACACCGAGTGAGACGCCGGCACCTACACCTACACCGAGTGAGGCACCAACGCCGACGCCGAGTGATACTCCCGCGCCGACGCCTACTGTGACACCGACGCCGAGTGATACACCGGCACCGACGCCTACTGTGACGCCGACGCCGAGTGATACGCCCGCGCCGACGCCGTATATACCGCCTCCGCCGCCGACACCTACGGTAACACCGAGTGAGACGCCGGCACCTACACCTACACCGAGTGAGACGCCGGCACCCACGCCGTATATACCCGGTCCCGCGCCGACACCGACGGTGACTGAGACACCGACGCCGAGCGATGCTCCTACGCCCACACCCGTGGTAACGGAAGCGCCAACGCCAACGCCTGTAGTGACCGAGGCTCCTACGCCCACACCCGTGGTAACGGAAGCACCCACACCTACGCCGGTTGTAACGGAAGCGCCTACGCCTACACCGTATATTCCGCCACCGCCGCCGGCAACACCAACGCCGACGCCAACGGCAACACCGACGGAAGCGCCCACGCCTACACCGGTAGTGACCGAGGCTCCTACGCCCACACCCGTGGTAACGGAAGCCCCGACACCCACACCGGTTGTAACGGAAGCTCCTACGCCTGCGCCGACACCGACGAGACGGCCTTCGCTGCCGTTTATCTCGGGAACGCCTTCGTTCGGAACAACCCCGACCTTCGCGCCCGTTCCCACTCCGGCTTCAACGCCGCAAGTGACGCCTGCGCCTACCGAGACGCCCGCGCCGACCGTGGAGCCAACTCCGGTTCCGACCGAAACGCCGGCGCCCACCGAGACTCCGTCTCCGGAAGGCGGCACACCGGGCGGTCCCGGCGGTCCGGGAACTCCGGGAGAATCCGACTCGAGCAGCGGAACTCAGGGCGATGAATACGACAATCCCAGGGAGGTTAACAACGTCGATGAGACAGGCACATCGGGCACAAGCGGCGATGTTTACAACAACAACAGATACGTCAACGGAAAGCCTCAGGGAGAGACCCCGAAGACCGGAGACGAAAGCAGGACGGGATTGTGGATCATGCTGGCGATGAGCCTGGCGCTCGGAGCCGCATGGGCATTCAAGAAATCAAACGACGACAAAGACAGTCAGCGTTCTTGAGACAAGGAGGGTTCAATAATGAAAAATAAAATTTTTAAAGGTATTGCGATCCTCTGCGCGCTGGCCTGCGCCTTGTCGGTCGCGCAGATCATAAGGATCCAATATCAATATAAGCAGGGTGAAAAAGAGTACGCCGATCTGGCGCTCAATCTGGTAACATTGTCGGCGGCCGATGATTTCACGGCCCCCGGCGATGAGATCGGAGCCCCTATAGACGTTAACTTCGAGATGCTCAGCCAAATGAACGCCGAGGCGGTCGGCTGGCTTTACAGCCCGGGAACGCCGATAAACTATCCGGTCGTCCGCAGCAGCGATAATTCATATTATCTCAAGCATCTGTATAACGACCAGAAAAATTCATCCGGCGCGATATTTATGGACGCGCTGAACGATCCGGACATGAGCGATATCAACACGGTCATCTACGGCCACAACATGAAAAACGGCTCGATGTTCGCGTCGCTCCAGAACTATTCCGACCCCGCGTATCTGCGCGAGCATCCCGTGATCTATTACATGAACGCGCAGCACGACTACAGAATAGACATTTTCGCGTGCTATCCCGAGGCTGCGGCCTCCGAGACTTACACCATAAACTTTGACTCGGCCGATACTTACGCGGCCTATCTGCAGAGAGTTTGGAGCAAGTCGGAGATCTCGGCTGACGTGCCGATGACGACCGACGACAATATAGTCACTCTCGTGACCTGCACCGGATACAGCAATGACAGATACGTCGTTCTCGGCAAGATAACGCAGATCAGCTAATATAAAACCGGAGCCGCAAGGCTCCGGTTTTAAATATGCCGAAAAGGTGTTATTAATAAAGCTGCGAGCTGAAAACAGTTTTGATATGATCGCCGGGCCCCGGTTCCGTCATGCCCCGCCCGGACGGCAAAGAAACTGTTTTTAGCTCGCGCAAACCGCATATTTTCAGAGGTTTTAGGTGTTTGCAACTAACTTGAACCGCCGAAGAGCGCGAGGGGCGGAGGCGGCTCGCGCAACCGGGTGGGCGAATAATTTTTAAAAAAAGAGTTTTTCTACACGCAGAGAGGTTCGCGCTCCGGTTTTTTGAGCTTTTAAAATCCGAAAAACTGCACCAGAAACACAGACATGAGTATTCCGGTCAGGTCGGCGGCGAGGGCGGCAAACAGTGTGTGGCGCACATTTTTTATGCCCGCGCTGCCGAAATATACCGCCACGGTATAGAATGTCGTCTCGGTCGAGCCCATCATGATCGAGGCGATCCTGCCCCGGGGCGAGTCCGGGCCGAAGTTTTTGAAAATATCGGTAACAACAGCGAGCGACGCGCTTCCCGAAACGGGCCGCAAGAGACCCAGCGGAACCAGATCGGACGGCATATGTATAAGGTCGGTCAGCGGCGAGGCGGCGCGGGTGACAAGTTCAAGACAGCCGCTTTCGCGGAACATATATATCGCGGTCATAAGGCCGATCAGCGAGGGGATTATGTTAAACGCCGATTCAAGCCCCGATTTTGCGCCCGTTGTGAACGACGCATAAATATCGGTCTTCTTGGCAAATCCGTAAATTATGAATATGAATATAAAGCATGGCACGGAATACGCCGAGATAAGCTCCATAGTAATTCCTCCCGTGTGTTTTTTCAGAAGCGTTTTTCAAGCAGTTTCACCATAGTTATCCCCACGGCGAGCGCGCAGATCTCGCAGATCCATATCGCCGGTATGACGGCGCCGGGCGAGGCCGAGCCCCAGTTTTGGCGCAGCGAGATCAGCGTAGTCGGTATCAGTTGAAGCGAGGCCGTGTTAAGCACAACAAGCATGCACATCTCGTTTGAGGCAGAGCTTTTGCCGCCGTTCAGTTTTTTTAGTTTCCCCACCGCGCTTATGCCGAGCGGCGTCGCGGCGTTCCCCATTCCCAGAAGATTGGCCACAATGTTCATGACCACAGAGCCGAAGGCGTCCGAATCGCGGCGGAGTTTCGGGAAAAGCCGCTTTAGGGCGGGACTTAAAAACTTTGATATGACGCGTATCAGCCCCGCGTCCTCGCCTATTTTTGAGATCCCGGTCCACAGGCACATTATCCCCAGCAGTGAGATCGAAAGGTTTACAGCCTCACCGGCGCCGCTGACCGCCGCGGCGGCCGTCTGCTCCACCCTGCCGGTAAAGACCGACACTATCAGAGAGGCGATGATCATCCCGCCCCATATGTAATTCATCATTTTTAATACCCCTTATCTTTGAATCCTGTTCAGTATAATTCTGAAATCTTTTTATTATCATTCCGAAATATTCTCATTATAGTTCTGTAATTGTTTTTTTAGGTATTTGTAATTTTGAAACACCAAAATTCTCGTTTTTTATTGTAAAATATGCGGTATAATGTTAGCCGCGGAAAAACATTTAAGGAAACAACTGAAATTTTGTCATGCAGTTTTACCGATATATTGATTATTGTATTATGCAAAAGGCCGATAAATTCGGCATTTTCGCGATTCGGGAGAAATTTTGGATCGACAAAATACGATTATATTATCTTTTTTACGAAAATGTAAAATTTCTGCAAAAAATGCTTGCAAATTGTCGGAGGATGTAGTAAAATGAAATAAAAGTGGGGCAAAGTGTATTAAAATGTATCAAAATACCGCTTTGCGGGATTTACGATAAGCGAAAGGATAAGCGAAGGGATTAAAGGGCTCCCGGAAAGCGCAAAGCGCTTTATGGGAAAGAGGAGCGACCCTGCAGCGGTGAGGAAATACCGCTTTGCGGGATTTACGATAAGCGAAAGGATAAGGGGCTCCCGGAAAGCGCAAAGCGCTTTATGGGAAAGAGGAGCGACCCTGCAGCGGTGAGGAAATACCGCTTTGCGGGATTTACGATAAGCGAAAGGAGGCGCGACGACGTGTTTATAGGTGAATATCCCCAGACTGTGGACGCTAAGTTCAGAGTTAATGTTCCTGCCGGCTTCAGAACGGAGCTGGGACAGACCTTTGTTGTCGCAAAGGGCATAAACTGCATCGCGCTTTATCCGGCTGCCGAGTGGGAAGGCTTCCTTTCAAAAATAACCGAGCGCAAAAAACTGCTGTTCTTCACTTCGGGCTCGAGAGAATGTGAGCTTGACACGCAGGGCA
This sequence comes from uncultured Monoglobus sp., assembly GCA_947625055.1. Taxonomy (GTDB): domain Bacteria; phylum Bacillota; class Clostridia; order Monoglobales; family Monoglobaceae; genus Monoglobus. Next base: position 40,597 of record CANQMT010000009.1, read on the forward strand.
GAGTGGTTGTCCCGCCGAACATGCGCGAATACTTGAATTTAGGCAAAGAAATAACGGTTGTCGGAGCGTACAAGCATGTTGAGATATGGAACAGAGAAGCTTGGAAGGACTACATCAGCGATGAGGCTTACAGTTCCGAGAACATCGGAGATATAATGGGCGACGGGGAGCTTATATAGATATGGAATTTAATCATGTATCCGTGCTGCCCGCCGAAAGCGTGGAGCTGCTTGGCGTGAAGCCCGACGGAGTATATGTTGACGGAACTTTGGGCGGAGGCGGACATGCCTCGCTGATCTGCGAACGGCTCAGCAAAAACGGGACACTGATCGGTATTGACCGTGACGAGGAGGCGCTGGCTGCCGCAGATGAACGGCTTAAAAAATTCGATTGCCGCGTAATAACAGAACACGACAATTTTTTTAATATTAAATCCATACTAAAAAGGCACAACATCGACAAGATCGACGGCGCTATACTTGATCTGGGCGTGTCGTCGCATCAGCTTGACGAGGCGGAAAGAGGGTTCAGCTATAACGCCGACGCGCCGCTTGACATGAGAATGGACCGCAATGATGCCCTGAGCGCGAAGACGGTCGTTAACGAGTATCAGGAGGCTGAACTGAGACGAATTTTGTTTGCCTACGGCGAGGAAAAAAACGCGGCCAAAATCGCGTCAAACATTGTGAGGAGCCGCGAGAAAAAACAGATAGAAACCACGCTTGAGCTCAGCGAGATAATAAAGCGGTCGTTCCCGCCGCAGAAAAGATACGGGGACAAGCATCCGGCCAAACGGAGCTTCCAGGCGATAAGGATCGAGGTCAACCGCGAGCTTGACGGTCTTGACGCGGCGATCCGCGACTTTGTGGACTGTTTAAAGCCCGGCGGCGTGCTGGCGGTGATAACTTTTCACTCGCTTGAGGACAGGATAGTCAAAAACGCGTTTGCCGAGCTCAAAAGGGGTTGTACATGCCCAAAGGAGTTCCCGGTCTGCGTCTGCGGCAACAAGCCGAAGATAAAGCTTAAAAACCGTAAGCCGATAACGGCGGGAGAGAAAGAACTGAACGAAAATAACCGTTCGCACAGCGCGAAGCTGCGCGCGGCTGAAAAACTCAAGCAGGAATAGAGAAAATTTTTACTGAAAGGAATGGGTAAGGTGCCGACCAAGCAGAGAGAAAAAATGAGCGGCAGACATACGGCGGCTCAGAGAAACGCGAACATAAGAACCGATAACCGGACGGCACAGCGATACCGTTCGACAAATTACAGAAGCAATTACGACAGAACATATTATGACAGATCCCGAGTGAATGTCGGATCTTACTCGTCGGTCCGTGAGACGGCGAGGCAGGGAGGACGCTACGATGTGAACGGATCGGGATATTATGACGCGTACGGAAAAACGGCGCCGGGAACATACGTTGGAAACGCTTACAGATCTGCGACTCAAACCTATGACAGAAATATATACAGATCTGCGCCTCAATCGTATGACAGAAACGCCTACAGGAACGCGGAGCCGAGAGCGTATGACAGAAATTCGTACGGCACGTACGCGCCGTATCCGACCGCACCCGCGGAGAGGAGCTACGAAAGGCCGGAAGCGCCCGAGCCCGAGCGCAGGATCCTTACCCGCGAGGAGCGTTTGGCCAACAAGCGGAAATTCAGAGCAAGATTGAAGGTCGTTGGCGTTATCGCCTTTGTTTTCATGCTGAGCGCGATACTTATATACAGGCAGACGGCGATATTCGGAAAAAACAGACAGATCGAGAGCTTAAACAGCGAGCTCAGCGGTATTGTTGTCACCAATGAGGGAATTCAATCAACCATTGACCGATCTATCGAGCTGGGCAATCTGGAGACTTTCGCCAAGAACAGACTGGGAATGATAAACCCGGATTCCTCCCAGATTTTCTATATTGATATGGGAGCCGGCGATGAGGTTGTTAAACCGTAGACGTCCGGATAAGCCGCGCGGCGCGCAAACGGCTGAAAAACTGTTCTAAAGTTACGGATTTTGAAATAAACTTTCCACAGAGAATGGCGGCCGCGCAGGGTCGCCTTGTTGGATTTATGGAGGAAAGAATATGGCGAGAAAAAAAGCGAAAAAGAAGACGGGAACAAACGGCAGGCTGATATTTATTGCCGCCGTCTTTGCGTTTCTCATGGCCGCGCTCTGTCTGCGGGTCGGATGGATCCAGATAGTCCGCGGCAGAGATCTGTCGCGGCAGGCTCTTGACCAGCAGACAAGCGACAACACTGTCAGCGCCAAGAGGGGGAACATATACGACAGAAATTATAAGATCCTGGCCTCAAACATAACGGTTGAGTCAATAAGCATCAGCCCCGAAATGGTCAGATCTTCGATCGAGGATAAAGGCCTCGGCATTGATTTGGTCGCAAAGAGCATAGCGGATATTTTAGGCATGGATATGGAGACCGTTAAGGACAAAATTTCCAAAAATGTCCAGAGCGAGAGTCTGAAAAAGAAGGTGGACAAAGAAACCGCCGACGCCCTTAGGGAGTATGTCGATTCCGTTGATCTCAGCGGAGTGGTCTTCACAGAGGATGTTAAGAGGTATTATCCGTACAATAATTTTGCCGCGCAGGTAATAGGCTTCTGCGGCACCGACAATCAGGGCCTTGAGGGGATCGAGAGCATTTACGACGACGAGCTCAGCGGCGTTCCGGGCAGAGTCGTTTCGGCTCAGCAATCGACCGGCCTTGAGGGCAACAGCGGATACGAGAACTACATTGCCGCCCAGGACGGCAACAGCGTTGTGCTTACCATAGACGAGACGATCCAGAACTACGCGCAGAAAAATCTTGAGGCCGCGGCAGCCGACAACAATCTGGCGGAAGGCGCGGCGGCGATAGTCATGGACGTTAATACCGGCGAGATCCTGGCTATGTGCACCGAGCCGGATTACAATCTTAACGAGCCTTTTGAGATAACCGACCCCATAAGAGAAAAATATCCCGATATTGACGAGGAGCTTGAAAAGCTTGACGGCGTGGAGTATAATGAAAAGCTGGGCGAGGTGATGCAGACCGTAAGGCGCAACAAAGCCGTTGTGGATTCCTATGAGCCGGGCTCGACATTTAAGTCGGTCACGGCGTCGGTTGCGCTGGACACCAGAGCCTGTTCGCTGACCGACACGTTTACCTGCGGAGGTTCCTATCAGGTCGCGGACAGAAGCATAAGCTGCGCCAATCATTCCGGCCACGGGACACAGGATTTCGCGCAGGCCGTGCAGAATTCCTGCAACCCCGCCTTTATTCAGATAGGCCAGAAAATAGGTAAGAAGCGATTTGTTGAGGGCGTCAGGGCTTTCGGGTTCCTGAGCAAAACGGGAATTGAGATCCCCGGCGAGACCGCCGGAATGGGTTATGACGAGAATATGAGCGACGTTGACCTTGCCACCGAGTCGTTCGGACAGTCGATAACCGTAACGCCGCTTCAGATGGCGGCTGCCGTGAGCGCGGTCGCGAACGGCGGAACTCTTATGAAGCCGCATATTGTAAAACAGATAGTGAACTCGGATATGGGAATTGTTGAAAGCACCGAGCCCGAAGTGGTCAGGCAGGTTATATCCAAAGAAACCAGCAAGGAAATGTGCAAAATTCTTGAGTCGGTCGTTTCCGAGGGCGGCGGCAAAAACGCTTATCTCGCGGGCTACAGAATAGCGGGAAAGACCGGAACATCGGAGAAAATCCCGAGAGGCAACGGCAAATATATCGCCTCGTTCATCGGATTTGCTCCGGCTGATGATCCCAAGGTGCTCTGCCTTGTGATCCTTGACGAGCCGAACGGAGACTCGTATTACGGCGGACAGATCGCCGCGCCCGTGGTAAGAGACATTCTGGGTGAGACGCTCCAGTATCTGGGAGTTGAACCCATGTATAATTCCGATGAGGAGGAATATATTGACGTTGAGGTCCCGGATGTGACCGGCATGACTGACGTGGAAGCGGGCATCGCTCTTGACGAGAGCGGCCTTAAAGTCAAGGTAAGCGGAAGCGGCGGCACTGTTACTGACCAGATACCCAAGGCGCACACAAAAGTGACACAGGGCAGCACTATCGTTGTCTATACCGAGGGCGGCGGGGCCGAGAGGACTGTGGCGGTTCCGAACGTTGTGGGTGAAACGCCGGCGTCCGCCAACACGACTCTTGAGGACAACGGACTCAACGCGCGCATCAAAGGCGTCTCGAAATACGGCAAAAACGCAACGTGTATAGGTCAGTCACCGGTAGAGGGAACAATGGTCGAACCGGGCACTGTCGTGACGCTGAGCTTCAGGTATGACGAGTCGGAAACTACCAACGATTAATATATTTCCAAAGATAAAATAAAGGGGGTTAAATCTGTGACAGTATCGGATTTGCTTAAAAATGTAAATGTGAAAAAATATTCCGGCGGCGGAGGAATAAAAATCAGCGGCATCGCCTATGATTCACGCAAGGTCAAGCCGGGATATCTGTTTGTCTGCATAACCGGCTTTTCGGTCGACGGACACAAATTCGCCAAGGCCGCGGTCGAGAGCGGCGCGGTGGCTGTGGTCGCCGAGCATGATTTGCCGACGGTGGATGTGCCGTGCGTGATCGTTGAAAACACCCGCAAGGCTATGGGAGAGATCGCCGCGGCATGGTATGATTATCCGTACAAGAAATTTAATCTCATCGGAATAACCGGAACAAACGGAAAGACCACCACGACATATCTTATAAAGGCTATTCTGGAGCATATGGGCAAAAAAGTCGGCTTGATCGGGACCAATCAGAACATGATAGGGGACATGATCATTCCGACGGCCAGGACGACGCCCGACTCGCTGGAGCTTATGGAGCTTTTCAACGAGATCGCGAGCCACAATGTTGACTACGTTGTCATGGAGGTCTCGTCACACGCCCTCGCGCTTGACCGCGTGACGGTCTGTGAGTTTGACGTGGGGGCGTTCACCAATTTAACGCAGGATCATCTTGACTTCCACAAAACTATGGAGGAATATCTCGCCGCCAAAAGCATACTCTTTAACATCTGCAAAATCGGAGTTATAAACGCCGATGACAGCGGAAGCAAATTTTTGCTTGAAAACCGGAAATGCGAAAAGGTGATAACCTACGGCGTCAATAGCGACTGCGACCTTAAAGCGGAAAATATAGAGCTGCATGACAGCGGGGTCAATTTTGACATAAGTTTTCGCGGCGAAAGCGGCAGAGTGGAACTGGCGATACCGGGAATGTTTTCGGTGTACAACGCCATGACCGCCATAGGCTGCTGCCTGGCCGACGGGATCTCTCTTAAAGACGCGGTGGACGGGATACACACGGCCCACGGGGTTAAGGGAAGGATAGAAATAGTAAAAACTCCCGGCACGGACTATACGGTAATTATTGACTATGCCCACACGCCGGACGGACTTTTGAACGTTATCAGCGCCATTCGGGATTTCGCCAAGGGCAGGATAGTGACGTTGTTCGGCTGCGGCGGCGACCGTGACGCCGGTAAACGTCCGAAGATGGGAAAGATCGCGGGAGAGCTTTCCGATTTTTGCATTGTCACCAGCGACAATCCGCGCACCGAGGATCCCGATAAGATAATCGAGCAGGTTGTCGAAGGCGTGAAAGAGACCGACTGCGAGTATGTTGTTATCACAAACAGATTCGAGGCAATAGAATACGCTCTTGACCACGCTCGGAAAGATGATATAATATTGCTGGCGGGCAAGGGACACGAGACATATCAGATCTTGGGGACAGACACGATAAAGTTCGACGAGCGCGAGATCGTGACAAAGCTGCTCGGCTGCTGAGCAGGGATAAGTTAGGAGAGAGTTTCATGAAATGGTGTATCAATATAAACGCCTTGGCAAAGGCGGTAGGAGGGGAGATCCGCAATCTTAGCGGTGACGAAATAGTAAAAAACGTGGTGAGAGACAATCGCGAGGTTGACGAGGGCGCGGTTTTTGTCGCTCTGCGGGGCGAGAATAACAACGGCCATAGGTTTGCCGGCGACGCGGTGGAGCGCGGCGCGGTTTGCTGCGTGGTAGACAAGAGCGAGGGCGATTTCGGATCCCTGCCCGTGGTGGCGGTGGACGATACCTTTAAGGCCCTGCTCGACATAGGCGCGTATTACCGCGACCAGTTCAACATTCCGATCGTAGGGATAACCGGCAGCGTCGGAAAGACCTCTACCAAAGGCATGATAGCATCGGTCCTGAGCCGGGAGTACAACACGCTCAAAACCGAAAAGAATTATAATAATGAGATAGGAGTTCCGCTGACGCTGCTCAGACTGAATGACGACCATGAGGCTGCCGTCGTTGAAATGGGAATGAACCACTTCGGCGAGATCTCGAGGCTGACGCGGGTAGTGCGTCCGGACACCGCCGTTATTACAAATATCGGTATATCACATATTGAAAATCTTGGGACGCGCGAAGGAATATTAAAGGCCAAGCTTGAGATACTTGAAGGCCTGCCCTCGGACGGGACCGTGATATTAAACGGCGACAATGACCTTCTCTGGTCAAAAAACGGTGAGCTGGATTTTGAGACGCTTTATTACGGGATCGAAAACAAGGCCTGCGACGTTTCCGCCACGGACATAAAACTATATTCCACGGGAAGCGAGTTCACGGTTCGGCTGGACGGACAGGATTACAGATTTGAAACAAACGTGCCCGGGATACATCATATTTACAATGCTCTGGCCGCTATTTTGGTAGGGTGCCGATACAATGTCAGACCCGAAAAAATGATAAAGGGCGTCCGCGCCTTTGAGCCGGAGAACAACCGTCAGGAAACAATAGAATATGACAGATTTACCGTGATCAACGACTGCTATAACGCCTGTCCCGACTCGATGAGATCCGGAATAAGCGTACTTGAGCTCAAAGCTGTTTCGGACAGCGGCGGACACGCACGCAAGGTGGCGTTCCTCGGCGATATGCTGGAACTTGGAGACAAAGCGCCCGAAGCCCACTATGATGTGGGACGCATGTGCGCCGAAAAGCTCGACTGCCTGGTTACGATAGGAGAAATGGCTGAAAATATCGCGCGCGGCGCGATTGACGGCGGAATGAACCCGAGCGATATACACAGTTTCGCTTCCGGAGCGGAGGCTGCTCAAAAGCTCGGAATAATCGTAAGAGACGGAGACATTATATGGATCAAGGGATCCCACGGCATGCATCTTGAGGTGATAGCCGAGGCGCTTGACGGCATGGCGGAAAGACGGCGGAGTTAAACCCGCTGCGCGGCACGGCCGAAAAATATAATTGATGGGAGAGAGACGTATGTATTATATTGTTGGAGGCTTAATAGCGTTTATTTTGTCGCTCAGCCTGGGAATGTGCATAATCCCGATGCTGAGACGGCTCAAGTTCGGGCAGGAGATCAGAGAGATCGGTCCGGCTTGGCACGCGAGCAAAGCCGGGACACCGACCATGGGCGGCATAATATTTATTGCCGCGTCGGCGGCGTCGCTTATCATCACATGTGTTTGGGGCCTGATCGCCGGGAAAAACAGCGGCGGATCTGTCGATCTTCTGATCGTTGTGCTGCTGTCGCTGGCGTTTGGAGTTATCGGATTTATTGACGATTATATAAAAGTTGTGAAAAAACGGAACCTGGGCCTGACCGCAGTGCAGAAATTCGGGTTTCAGTTTATCGCGGCGCTGATATTCGCCACTTTTGTCGCGCTGTTCAGCGATGCGGGAACGGTGATAGACCTTCCTTTTACAAAGACTGACATCAATCTTAGCTGGTTGTACATACCGTTCATAATATTTGTTATGCTGGGCACGGTTAACAGCGTTAACCTTACCGACGGCCTTGACGGACTTGCGGCGACAGTGACTTTTGTCGTTATGCTGTTTTACGTTTTGACGTCGATCAAGCTCGGAAACAGCGCTATGGCGTTGTTCGCGGCTGTTTTGGCGGGCGCTCTGGCGGGATTTTTGTTCTACAATCACAAGCCCGCGAAGGTGTTTATGGGCGATACCGGCTCGCTGTTCCTTGGAGGCGCGGTTTGCGGCCTGGCTATAATTCTGGGTCAGCCCATAACTCTTTTGATCGTGGGCCTGATCTATGTGATCGAGACGTTGTCGGTCATAATGCAGGTGACGTCATACAAACTCACAGGCAAGCGCATATTCAAAATGTCGCCCATTCATCACCACTTTGAGATGTGCGGCTGGGGCGAGGTTAAGATCGTCTGCGTGTTCTCGCTTATTACTCTCGCGCTTTGCGCGGTTATGTACTTCTTCGGTTAAGAAGCGGATTTGATTTTGAAACGGCCCTTTCGGGCACGCGAGGTGATTTTATTGGCTGAAAGATACAGCAGCGGAAATAATTATGACAGAAACGGCGGCCGCCGCCCATCGGGCGGAGCGAGCCGATATTATGCCGATGACCGCGGCGGACGGCGCCGTACCGCGCCGCCGCAGGATAACAGGACCGCGAGGGTTCGCGTGACGGCGAAAAATTTTCTCAGGATAGGGAACACGAAGGTCCGTCTGGGGGCGTTTGATTATCAATTCTTGATGATAACACTTATCCTTGTGGCCTTCGGCATCGTTATGCTCTACAGCGCCAGCAGCTCAAGGGCATACGCGATCCAGGACGGCGACAGCATGTATTTCGTGAAGCGTCAGATCATTTTCGGCCTCGGCATGGGAGTGCCGCTGATGCTGATTTTTATGTCGGTGGATTATCATATTCTGGCAAAATTCTCGGGCGTGTTTTACGGCGTGGGAATATTCCTGCTTATCCTTGTTCTGATACCCGGAGTGGGAACCACGGCCGGAGGCGCAACGAGATGGGTAATGGGTTTTCAGCCTTCGGAGATCATGAAGCTCGCGACCATTATAATGGTCGCGTGGTACCTTGACACATATAAGGACAATTTGGGTAAATTCTTCAAAGGATTTTTGCCATGCTTGATGATGCTGGCGGCTGTGGCTTTACTGCTGATGCTGGAGCCCCACTTCAGCGCCACCATTCTTATCGTGTTTACCGGAATGCTCATGATGTTCGCTGCCGGTGCGAAGATCTCTCATTTCGCGGCGCTTAGTGTGCCCGCGCTGCTCGGAGGCATCGTGCTGATCGCAAAATCGCCTTACAGACTGCAGCGAATAGTGGCTTTTCTTGATCCTTTTGCCGACAAGCAGGGCTCGGGCTGGCAGATAGTGCAGTCGCTTTACGCGATAGGTTCGGGCGGCATTTTCGGCGTGGGATTCGGACAGAGCCGACAGAAATATATGTCGCTCCCGGAGCCTCACAATGATTTTATCTTCTCGGTCCTTGCCGAGGAGCTGGGCTGGGTCGGAGTGATCGTTGTTATAGCTCTGTTTGTCTGTCTCATAGTCAGGGGCATAAAGATCGCGCAAAAGGCGCCCGACAGACTCGGCATGCTTATTGTTGTCGGATGCGTAGGCCTGATAGGGGTCCAGGCGCTGATCAACATTGGTGTTGTCTCGGCGTCGTTCCCGGTCACGGGTATGCCGCTGCCGTTTTTCAGCTACGGCGGCACAGCTTTGGCCGTGACTTTGGGTGAGATAGGCATGATACTGAATGTTTCAAGACAGGAAAGGGTGCTGTAGATTATGAAGATTTTATTTGCGGGCGGCGGCACGGCGGGACATATCAATCCTGCCCTTGCCATCGCCAATTATATATGCGAAAAAGAAAAAACCGAGATTGCATTTGTGGGGACGGCCGAGGGGCTCGAGTCGGAGCTTATCCCGCGCCTCGGCCACAGGCTTTCGCTTATTAAGATCCACGGCTTTGAACGTACGCTGAATCTGCAGAACTTCAAGAATATTTTTGAGCTTCCTGCAAGCTATGCGGCGTCAAAAAAAATAATCAGGGATTTCGCGCCCGACATAGTGATAGGCACCGGAGGCTATGTATGCGGCCCTGTGCTGCTTGCGGCGGCGAGAATGAAAATACCGACGCTTATCCACGAGTCAAACGCCTATCCCGGAGTCACCACGCGGCTGCTTGCCGGAAAGGTCGACACCGTGGCCGTGGGTGCGAAGCCGGCGGCGGAATATATAAAGTCAGCGAAGCATGTGATATACACCGGCAACCCGGTGCGCCCGTCTATACTTTCGACCGACAGTTTTGATGCGCGCCGCAGATTAAAACTCGATTCCCGCCCATACATCGTGTTCTTCGGCGGAAGCCTGGGCGCGAGAGATTTTAACATGGCGGTGGTCGACTGGATATGCTCCGCCGCGGATAAGAAGGAATACAAGATAAGAATGGGCACCGGAAAATTGTCCCAGTATGACGCGGTGCTTGCCAGATTTAAAGAGAACGGCCTGAACCTTGAGAATTATCCCGATGTCGAGGTCAGCGAGTATATATATGACATGGACGTGGTCATGTCGGCGGCTGACTTGGTGGTGTGCCGCGCGGGAGCCAGCACATTGAGCGAGCTTACCGCTCTCGGGAAACCGTCGATCTTGGTGCCGTCTCCGTATGTTACCGCAAATCATCAGGAGCATAACGCCCGTGCCGTGGAAAAAGAGGGCGGCGCGAGGGTCATTCTCGAAAAAGAACTGACCGCCGAAAAGCTGGGCGGGGTTATCGACGAGCTCGCGCACGATAAAACGAAACTGGCCGAAATGCGGCGCTGCTCCAAACGCGCCGGGACCACGAAAGCTGTTGAGGAGATATATAACGAGGTAAAGCGTTTGACCGCGAAATAGCGGGTTAATCACAAACCCTTCGGAAAAGCATATTATAATCTGTAAAAAGGGATCAAAAATATGCTCGTGAAAACGGAGGGATTTATGTGACAGAGGGTTATTTATCAATCAACGGAAGAAGAAAGCTGTCGGGGGAGACAAGGGTACAGGGATGCAAAAACGCGGCTTTGCCGTGTCTCGCGGCATGTTTGCTGTGCGAAAAGGGCGAAGCCTGCATCGAAAACTGTCCGCGTCTGACCGATGTGGAAAACACGGCGCAGATTCTTGAAACGCTCGGCGCGGTGTGCTGCTTTGACGAGAGCGGACACGCGGTCACTGTCAAAGCCGAGAATGTGTTCGGCACGGCGATAGACAATGAGATGATGAACAGAATGAGGTCATCTGTGCTTTTTATGGGCGCGCTGCTGTCGCGCACGGGAGAGGCCGATTTAGGCTATCCCGGAGGCTGCGAGATAGGCTCAAGGCCGATAGACATGCATATAAGAGCCTTCAGGAGCCTTGGCGTGGATATCGAGGAGGAAGGCGGAATAATACGCTGCCGTCTTCGCTCAAAAATCAAGCCCTGCCAAATTTCACTGCTTTGTCCAAGCGTGGGTGCGACCGAAAACATAATGCTGCTCACGGCTAGGTCTGAGGGCGAGACGGTGATACGCAATGCGGCCCGCGAGCCGGAGATCGTCGATCTGCAGAATTTTTTGAACGCTATGGGCGCGGACATACGCGGAGCCGGAAGCGATATTATAGTCATAAACGGAGCGCCCAGTCTGAGGGGCGCGGAGTTCAGGATAATGCCCGACAGGATAGCCGCGCTTACATACATGGCCGCGGCGGCCGCATGCGGAGGAAAAATATTTCTGCGCGGCGTAAATTCGGAACATCTAGCGATCTGCATGTCCGTGCTGCGCGACATGGGTGCGTCGCTCAGACGAGCGGACGGAGGTCTTACGGTTTCGATGAGCGGTCGGCCAAGGGCGGTCAACATGATAAAAACGCTTTATTATCCCGGCTTTCCGACCGACGCTCAGCCGGCGTTTATGGCTGCCGCGACCGTCGCCGACGGGACTACAGTGTTTGTGGAGTCGATTTTTGAAAACAGGTTCCGCCACGCTCCCGAGCTTAAAAAACTCGGTGCGGATATTGATGTCAATATGTGTCAGGCCACCGTCAGGGGTAAAGAGTCGCTGAGCGGGGCGGAGGTCAGAGCATCCGATCTGCGGGGCGGAGCCGCCATGGTGATCGGGGGACTGATCGCCGACGGTACCACAAGGGTTTACGGCGTTCCCCATATCGAGCGGGGATATGAGAATATAAGCCGAGACTTTTCGGATCTCGGCGCTGATATAAGAATGATATACTGAAAAAGCTTAATTATAGGAGAACTGTTATGGATGAATACAGAAGACAATCCGGTCAAAGAACAAGGAGAGGAACAAGGCGCCCTCCCGCAAGGCGGCGTTCAAATCCGCAAAAGCGAAGAATATTGAGTCTGTGCTGCCTCGCAGCCGCGGCGGCAGCGGTGATTTTGGTGTGCGTTTTTCTGTTCGCGCCCGCGTTTGACATTGACAACATAGTGTGCGAGGGCAACAGCAAAACAAGCTCTGAGGCGATCGTGGAAGCCTCGGGTATACGGCAGGGACACAATATATTTTTAACTTCCCTTTCCGGCAAAGAGAAGCCGATAACCGAGCTTGATTACATAGAAAGCTGCGAGATCAGCCGAGAATTGCCCGGAACAATAAAAATAACGGTTGTTGAAAGGCATCCGTCGGCATATTTCAGCACCGGCGGTTCTTTGGCCGTGACCGACATGAGCGGAAGTGTGCTTGAGGTTGTGAGCGGCGAGGACGCCGAAGATATCGTGAACGCCAAAATAACCGAAAAGGAGCCCGAACCCAGCGGAAGCCCGGATCCCGACAGCGAGGATGAGGACGAGAGCGATGAACCCGATCCGGAATCGACTGCCGACGGCACTATCTGGGGTTATGACGACGACGGCGATCCTATATACCGAATAAACGGCGGACATTATGAGTTTGACGAGGACGGCAACCGATTTTTTGTGGATGACACTCCCGAGGAAAGCCCCGAACCCACCGCCGATGCGGAGGCGGAAGGGGACGACGCGGATGACGGGATCGAGCGCACGCGGGGCGGCAGGGTCATTTACAGCGCGCCCGTGGTTTACGGCGTGGAGCTTTCAAAGTATGATGTGGGCAAACAGATCGAGAGCAGTGATAATGAAAAGCTGAATTCCGTTATGGACGCTCTGAGGGCGCTCGACAGCGCGGGTCTGCTTGAGCGGGCCACCAAATTCGACGCCGAGGACATCAACGACGTCAAGTTTGTCATAGAGGATCGGCTCGAGGTTTGGTTCGGCAGCTTTGATGACTTTGAATATAAGGCAAAGTTCACCGCGACGGTCATTAACGAGAATTTGTCGCCCTTTGAGCGCGGGATCGTGGATTTCAGAGATTCCAAGCTATATGTGCGTCCGGAGGGATATCATACGCCGATCCTGCTTGATGAAAAAGAAACCCCCGCGCCGGACGGCGAGGAGGATGAGGTTGAGGAAGACCCCGACGCCGCAAAGCGTCCGAAGTCCACTGCGAATCCCGATGAAGACGAGGACGAGGATGACACAAAGGCGACCCAAAAGCCCAAGGCCACTTCAAAACCGACGGCAAGACCTGCCTCGCGCCAAACGGACGAGGATGCTGATTTGGAAGAATGATCTGCGCCTCTGTTTAATAAATTAACGGAAGGAGACAGTGTTATTTCGCTTTCGGGTCAAATATCAGCGCGATCACAAATCCGAAGAACACGGCCGCGGATATTCCTCCGGCGGCGGCCGAGGCGCCGCCCGTGATTATGCCGAGCGGGCCGTCGGCATCCACAGCCTTTTTGACCCCCTGAGCCAGCACGTTGCCAAATCCCATGAGGGGCACCGTTGCGCCCGCGCCCGCGTAGTCGACGATTTTGTCATATATGCCGACGGCGCCGAGAGCCGCGCCGATCACGACATACAGCACCAAGATCCTTGCAGGGGTCAGCTTTGTCTTGTCGATCAATATCTGGGCTATGGCGCACAGCAGTCCGCCCACCCAGAACGCATTAAGATACTGCATTATCTTTCACCTCCCGGTCTGTTTGAAAGAGCCACGGCGTGTGCGATGCCGGGCACCGACTCGCCCTGAAGCGAGGACGTGGGGCTCAGCAGCGCGCCTGTGCCGAGAATGAGCACGTCGTTCAGCTTTCCGCTTTTCATCATCTCAAAAATATATCCGCAGACCGTCACCGCTATGCAGCCGCATCCGCTGCCTCCGGCGTGGACGTCCTGCTTTTCGATGTCGTAGATCATGCAGCCCGAGTCGCCGTAATTGTCATTCATGTTAAATCCGTTTGAGTTCATCATGTTTATCACGATCTCGCGGCCTATTTTGCCGAGATCACCGCTCAGAATAAGATCATAGTCCTGAGGCGAGCGGCCGGTATCTGCGAAGTGAGCGCACAGTGTGTCGATTGCCGCAGGCGCCATCGCGCCGCCCATATTGTTCTGGTCGATCACGCCGAAATCCACGACCTTGCCGCTCGTCACGTGGGTTATATACGGCGCGTTTTTGTCGGCTTCAAGTACCGCGGCGGCGGCTCCTGTGACAGTCCATTGCGCGGTGGGAGGCCTCTGGCCGCCGTATTCCAGAGGATTGCGGTATTGGCGTTCCGCTGTGCAGAAGTGGCTTGACGCCACCGCGATCGCGGTGTTCATTCCGCCGCCGTCAATGGCAAGCGCGCCGAGGCTCAGTCCTTCGATCATAGTCGAGCATGCTCCGTAGAGCCCGTAGAAGGGCGTTCCAAGTTCGCGTGCGCTGAATCCCGAACTTATGCACTGATTGAGAAGATCGCCGGCAAAGGCGCAGTGTATGTCGGACGGCTGTTTGCCCGCCTTTTGCATTGCGAGCTTTGCGGCTTCTTTCTGCATTTTGCTTTCGGTTTTTTCCCATGTTTCCTCGCCCCATTCGGCGTCCTTCATTTTCACGTCAAAGTAGGGCGACAGCGGCCCTTCGCTTTCCTTGGTCCCAACTACCGTGGCGGTGTTTATGACCGACACGTTTCTTTCAAGAGCCATTGTCTGATTTCCGAGTCTGACAGCCATGTTTTAGCCTCCTATCATCACTTTATACAAAAAGTAAATTATTCCGATTATCACAGATGACGTTATGCCGTAGACCAGCACCGGTCCCGCCACAACGAACATTTTCGCCGACATTCCGAGCACCAGTCCTTCGCGTTTGAATTCCATGGCGGGCGAGGTTATCGAGTTGGCGAAGCCTGTTATCGGCACGATCGTTCCGGCGCCCGCGTGTTTGGCTATTTTTGGATAGACGTCAATGCCGGTCAGGAACGCTCCCAGAAAAACCATAGTAACGCTGACCGCTGTTTTTGCGCTCTCGGAGTCAAGACCGCAGACCTTTTTGTAAAAGTCGCCTATAAGCTGGCCTATGACGCAAATCAGGCCGCCGATCACAAATGCCAGCGCCACATTCTTTAGTATTGGGCTTTTTGGCGCGGTCTTGTCGATATAATTCAGATAATCCTTATTTTTATTATCGGGCATAATGTTTTCTCCTTTCATGTCATGAGTATATTATTTACGCCCGTAGGTAAAATTATTCCCGTTTTTCCAAAAATCAGCCTGTCAGCTCTTTTCGCATTTTGAGCAGGACCTTTTTCTCAAGCCGTGACACCTGAACCTGGGATATGCCCAGCATTTCCGCAATGTCGCTTTGGGTACGGCGCTTGTAATAACGCATATATATTATGAGTTTTTCACGCTCGTCCATGCCGCTCAGGGCTTGGCGCAGCATTATTCGGTTCTCGATCTTCTGTTCGTAATCCTCGTCCGAGCTGATTTTTTCGGCCAGCGTTCTGCCTTCCGTCTTTCCGTCGTCAAAAGAGGAATAGAGCGAGTCGGGCCGACGCGAGGCCTCAAGCGCGGTGGAGAGCTCCTGAGGTGTTATGCGGAGTTCGGCCGCTATTTCGCCGAGTGTCGGCTCGCGCCTGTTTTTTGCCTCCATGCGCTCTTTGACCGAGGCCGCTTTGTAGGCTATGTTTTTGTAGGCGCGGCTGACTTTGATTATCCCGTCATCGCGGATAAAGCGTTTTATCTCGCCGATTATCATAGGGACCGCGTAAGTGGAAAAAGCCACGCCCATATTCAGGTCAAAGCGGTCGGCGGCCTTGATCAGACCTATGCAGCCGATCTGAAACAGATCATCGGGCTCGTGCCCTCTGCCGTAAAAACGTCCGGCGGCCGAGCGCACAAGGCCGATATTGTTTTCGATAAGTTCGTCGCGGGCGGTCTCGTCGCCCTGCTTTATACGTCTGAGCAGCGCCTCGTTGCTCTCGCGGTATTTATTGGCATTCATAACGCTGCCTCATCGCCGGAGCGGATGTATTTCGACATTTTGACAATGGTGCCCCGGCCCTTTTCGGAAGTAACGTCAAGGGTGTCCATAAAACTTTGCATGACCGTAAAGCCCATACCGCTCCGTTCCTCATCGGGGGCGGTGGTGAACAGAGGCTCCATTGCCCTCTCTACGTTGGCGATGCCCGCGCCTTCGTCGCGGATGGTAACTTCAATAATGCATGTCTTACCGGATTTTATAACACATTCGATGTAAATGGTGCCGTCAGCGTCCCTGTAGCCGTGGATTATCGAGTTGGTCACGGCCTCGGAGACCGAAGTCTTTATATCCGCCAGTTCGTCAATATTAAGATCGGTCTGGGCGGCGAAAGCTCCTACCGCCGCGCGGGCGAACGCCTCGTTGACGCTTTTTGACGGAATTTCAAGTTTCATATAATTTTGCATATGTTTCGCTCCTTTGTCTTATTTTCTGCCTATCAGCTTTTTTATTCCCGACATCTCAAGCAGCCTGTTCACATTCGGCTTGGGCCGCGCCAGCATGATCGTTCCGCCGCGAGCCGCCATTTTCTTGTATCTGCCCATTATGAGGCCGAGTCCCGAGCTGTCCATAAAATCCACTTCGCCAAGGTCGATGATCAGCGATGACGAGTTTTTAAGATCCAACTCGCGGTCAATGTTGCTCCTTATCTCCTCGGCGCAGTGCTGGTCGATCTCACCGCCCAGCTTTACGATCAAAGATCCGCCTGCCTGCTCAATTTCACATTTCATCCGTATTCCTCCTTGTATTTTATATGGTTTCCCCATTGTTTTCTTATACAAAAAAATATTTCCGCCTTTATTTCCCCGGAGTTTTATTTCGCCGTGTTTCGGCAAAATGCGCTAATCCGCGCTGCAATCGTAATGATATGGATTTTGTTGTTGAAAACGCACAAAAAACATTGATATTATTTGCACAATATCAACAAAGTTTTCTATTGAAATATTTTCGGAAATGTTGTATTATATATGCATACCACAACTAAACAATCTTTTTTTCATTTCCTTCTGCCCGTAAGGGCAGAACACTCCCGACCGAGGTAGCAATATCTCGGTCTTTCTTTTTGTTTCACAAAACGCGAACGCCCTCATAGTATATATTGAGGTGTTGAAAATGAGCAAACATACTGTATTCGCGTTTATCGGCGGAGACCGCCGTCAGGTTTATGTCATACGCGGACTGGCGAGGGACGGATTCGAGGTAAGGGCGTTCGGGTTGAATGCCGACGAGCTTGCGGGCGTTGAAAACATAATTATCTGCGGCGATCTGCACGCGGCGGTCGGAGGCGCGGACTGCGTTGTGCTTCCGGTTCCGTATTCGTCGCCGCTCAGCTCGCAGAGCATAAACACTCCCCTGTATGATAAAGAAATACGGCTCGACGACTTTTTTAGCGGCGGTCAGGAGCTGGACGGAAAGCTTATCCTGGCAGGCAGAGCCGATGAACGGCTGCGCGCTATGGCGGGACTCAGCGGAGCCCGGGTCGTTGATTATATGGATCGGGAGGAACTGGCGGTGCTCAACGCTATACCCACCGCCGAAGGCGCGGTAAAAATAGCTATGGAGGAGCTGCCGATAACCCTGCACGGATCAAACTGTCTGGTAACAGGCTTCGGACGCGTCGGAAAGGTGCTTTGCGAAACGCTGAAGGGTCTCGGCGCGCGAGTTACCGCGGCGGCCAGAAAAAAGAGCGATCTGGCCTATATCAAGGCTTTCGGCTATGAGGGCGCCAACATTACCGAGCCGCTTTCCGAACCCGGAAAATACGATGTTATTTTTAACACCGTTCCAAAGCTTATAATAGACGAAAATTTTCTTGCCGCCGTGAAACCGTCCTGCCTGATAATAGACCTTGCATCAAGACCGGGCGGAGTTGATTTTGAGGCAGCCCGGCGGATGGGCCGCAGCGTGATTTGGGCGTTGTCGATCCCCGGTAAAACCTCGCCTCTTACGGCCGGGGAGATTATTCGCGATACGATCAAAAACATTATAGACGAGCAAGCGAGGTGAAACATTTGAATGATATCAATACATTGAGCGGGCTTAGGATCGGGTTCGGCATCACAGGCTCGTTCTGTACGATCTCCAGGATCCTGCCCGTTATCGAGGGGCTTGTCGCGAATGGAGCCGATGTGCTTCCAGTTCTTTCAAAAAATGCCGCCGAAACCGACACCCGTTTCGGGAAAGCCGATGACCTGAAACGGATGCTTGAGGGAATAACGGGAAAGAAGCCTATGTGCGCGATAACCGAGGTTGAGCCGATAGGGCCCAAGGGGCTGATCGATATATTGGTCGTTGCGCCATGCACCGGAAATTCGATCGCGAAAATTGCGGGAGGAATATCCGACACGCCGGTGACTCTGGCGGTAAAGTCGCATCTTCGGAACAACCGTCCGGTTGTGATCGCGGTGTCGACCAATGACGGATTGAGTGGCAATATCAAAAATATCGGCACGCTGCTGACGCGGAAGAATATATACATCGTACCGTTCGGCCAGGACGACAGCGCGAAAAAAGAAAACTCGCTGCTGTCCGATTTTGATCTGATAGGACCGGCGATAATATCGGCCATGAACGGTTCCCAGCTCCAGCCGCTTTTGATATAAAAAACGGAAAATTAAAATCGGCGCCGCTTTAAAACATAGGAAATTCCGACCAAAGCGGCAGCCGATTTTAATATTGCCCGGCAAAAAATGTATGTACATTTGAAAAACATTGTGCTATAATATTCTTGAGGTGTTTATTATGACCGAAAGACAAAAAACAAATTTGAATGAGGTTATATTTTCGATGGAAGTTGAAGGATTTAATATTCCCGACAATGAAAAACAAACCCTTATAGGCGTGCTTGACGGGAAATACACGTTCAGCGAAGTGCTTAATGCCTATATCTCGGAGGCCGAGTCTTATGGACAAGTATAAATACTATTATGAGGGCGCAGACTTTTACTGCTATCCCGACACAAACGTATTAATTAACAAGTTCGGAATACGCGATGATGAAAAACTTGAACGTGTTGAGCGTAAAATAACCGCGTTAAAAGCATTGGAATTTGAAGAAAAGCCGTTTGATGGTGATCTTGACTATAATTATTTATTAAACATTCATCATTATCTGTTTTGCGACTTATATGAATGGGCGGGGAAAATACGCGTCGGAGAATTTATGTTTAAAGATGACAGTATGTTTTTTAAAGCCGCTTATATTGAACAAGGATTTAACAGTTTTTATAAAAAACTGTCCGAAGAAAACTTTTTAAAGGGTCTGCCAAAAGATAAGTTTTGCATGCGGCTTGCATATTATATGGGTGAGTTGAACGCGCTTCACCCATTCAGAGAGGGAAACGGCAGGACAAGCCGACTCTATTTTAAGCAGTTGGCGAAAAGAGCGGGCTATCAATTAGTATTCAGCAACGTGTCAAAAGAAGAGCTCCTAAAGGCGGATATTTCGGCTTTTAACTGTGAATATGAAGCGTTGACCGAGGCGCTTGAAAAAATAGTTGTTCAATAATTAGATTTAATACATATATTCGGGCAATTTGTATTGCCCGGATTTTTTTTGTGGGGGAACGCGGTGAGGCGGCTTTCACACCATTATGCGCTTTTATCGCTTTTGTTTTTTGATAAGAAAAACTATCAAAGCAAGGGTTATCAGCTCCGAGGCGGCGAACGACAGCCATATGCCGTTTATCCCAAACAGAGCGCTCAATATCAGCGCGCAGATGATGATCGCGGCCAGACCCCGCGTCAGAGAGGCGGCGGACGCGCTCAAAGCCTTGCCGGTGGCGGAAAAATATGTTGTCATTACGATGTTTATTCCCGCGGCGGCAAAGCCGATGAAATACAGCCTGATCGCGTCAACGGCGTATTCCGCGAGCAGGGCGCTGCCCTCGCTGTTGAATATCGCCGCAAGTCCGTCCGCGAACACCCGGGCGAGCGTTACTATCGCCGCCTCGATGATCAGAACCGTCACAAGGCCGGCTCTCATGTAAAGTTTCAGGTCATCGCTTTTGTCTCCGCCGCAGCACTCGCTGAGCGGCGGCTGCATTCCCTGCGCTATGCCGTTGAATATCGCGGTCGCAACAAGGGCCAGGTTTGCCACGATCCCGTAAGCGGCGACCCCGATGTTCCCGGCAGTTTTAAGCAGCAGGAAGTTAAAGACCGTGACGGTGACAGCCGAGGAGATCTCGCCCACAAAAGCCGAAGTCCCCAGCGCGCAGCATGAGATAAGCTTTTTGAGCGAGGGCCGCTCGAGGGTCGGCCTCACGCTTGATTTTTTGCCGAAAAAATGCGTGCAGCAGACCGCGCTTGAAATGACCGGAGCCGTGGCCGTCGCGAGTGCGGCGCCCGCAAGACCCATTTTGAGCGGAAACATAAAGACGTAATCGAAAATTATGTTAAACGCGCTGGCGGTCAGCAGCGCGGCCATAGCGGTCGTGGGCGCGCCGTCGTTTCTCGCGAAAGCGGTGAATGAGTAATTCATCATAAAAAACGGAGAGCCGAGCAGCACGATTCGGACATACGTTTTGCCGAGTTCGGTTATCGCCGCGTCGCCGCCCATAAGACGCAGCCACAGCTCCGGAGCCGCGGCTCCGAGAGCGGCAAACGGCGCCGAGAGAATGAGCTGCCATATCAGCGCGTGGCCGAAATATCCGTCAAGGTCATCCGCGCCGAGCGCCTTTTTGACCGCGTATCTCGTGGCGGAGCCTACGCCCGCCATTGAGCCTATTGCGAAAATAAGGCTGTAAAGCGGCAGAACAAAGTTTAAGACGGTTATTCCGTTTGAACCCGCGTACAAAGATATGAAAAACGTGTCCGCGAGGACATAGATGGATATTCCCACCATTCCCGCCGTGCTTCGCGATATGTATTTAAAAAAGCGTTTCAGTTTTGCGCGGCTTTGAATCGCCGCCGTTTTGGTTCCTGTCATGTTTTCCTCCGCAAGTCGTGTGATCTTGTCAGGCGCGTGACCTTTCCATGCCGCGTATCAGCCGCCGCAGCACGATAACCGCGGCGATCGCCAGAACGAACTCCGCCAGCGGCTGCGCGTAGGCCAGACCGTACAGCGGGAACAGGGCGTTTAAGACAAACAGCGCGGGGATCTCAAGCACGATCTTGCGCATGATCGCGAACAGCAGCGCGCGGCCGCCGAGCCCGCAGGACTGGAACACGCCGACGCCGAGAAAGTCCATGCACAAAAACGGCATTGAAAGACACATGCCGCGCAGAAATTCGGCGCTGTACGCCACGACCTCGGAATTTTTGATAAACAGCTCCGAGATCCCGCCGGCGGTTATGTAATAGATCAGGGCCACACCCGCCATAAACGACACGATGATCTTACCCGCGAACAGTATCGACTTTTTCATGCGTCCGACGTCGCCCGAAGCGTAGTTATAGCCCACAAGCGGCATAATTCCCTGCGAGAAGCCGAGCGCGATCTGCATCGGGACCATGTTTATTTTCTGCGCTATTCCCATGGCGGCCACAGCGCTCGAGCCAAAGGCCGAGGTGAAGTTGTTAAGCACCGTCATTCCGGTCACGTTCAGCAGGTTCTGGATCGAGGCGGGAATTCCCACCGCGCATATCCCCTTTATGATCGACTTGTCAAACTTGAGCTTTTTGGGGTTTATGCAGACATACGTCTTTCCGCGCGTCACAAAAAGCAGCACGAAGAAATATCCGCAGGCGGCGCAGTTTGAGATAAAAGTGGCGCAGCCGGCTCCCGCGGCGCCCATGCCGAGGCCGCGGGGCAGAATAAAGATCGGGTCTAAGATTATGTTAAGTATACAGCCGCTCATTGTGCCGATGCTCGCGTGGAGCGACGAGCCCTCGCTGCGCACGAGATAGGCCAGAACCACGTTTAAAATCGACGGCACCGCGCCGAATGAAACCGTCCATTTCATGTAAGCGGCGGTCGAGGCGGCTGTTCCGCTGTCGGCGCCGAGAAGCGTCAGCAGCGGGTTTTTAAGCGCCGTGCAGAAAAGTGAAAACAGCGCCGCCGAAAACAGCGCGCAGAAAAAGCCCATCGCTGAGCTGCGGTAGACCGTCTCAAAATCCTTTTTGCCGAGCGCGCGGCTCATCATGCTTGACGCGCCCACGCCGAAAAGGTTGTTGACCGCGTTGAACGCCAGCAGCACCGGAGCGGCCAGTGTGACCGCCGCGTTTTCGATAGGGTCGCCAAGCATGCCCACAAAATATGTGTCGGCGAGGTTATAAAGCACCATAACAAGAGAGCTGATGACGGTCGGCACAGCCAGCTTCATCACCGCTCTCGGTATCGGCGTTTGTTCAAATAATTCGGTTTTTTCCGCGTTTTCCATTTATCTGTCTCTTTTCGGTAATGTTTTGAATAGAAATATTATAATATAAAACTTTTGATATTTCAACCTAAAAGACTAACCGATCCAAAGTTTGCGCTCAAAGGATCGGTTATCTTATTAACTATTCTGCGAAGCGGCTGACCGTTTTTACGCTCTGCCGTTTCTCTTTGTATGATTATTATATATTACTTTTTTGTCTTTGTCAAGTATGAATTAATATTTACTCAACTTTGGCGGTGACACGGGCGGGGACCCCGACCGCGACCGAGTTTTCGGGCACGTCCTTTGTGACCACGGCTCCGGCTCCGACGATCGCGCCGTCTCCTATGGTCACGCCGGGCAGGATCGTGGCGTTTGAGCCTATCCAGACGTTTTCGCCGATCCTGACAGGCGCGGGGTTGTTGTCGTGCCTTTGTGCGATCGGGATCCCGTGGTTGATCGTGGCGATAACCACGTTATGGCCGATAAGCGCGCCGCTGCCGATCGTTATTCCGCCCCAGTCCTGAAAGCGGCAGCCCGAATTGATGAACACGTTTTTTCCGACGGTTATGTTCAGGCCGCAGTCCGCGGAAAACGGCGGGAACAGCCCGAAGCCGTCGTCGACCGGCTTGCCGATAAGTCTTGAAAAAATCTCCCGAAGCTCGGTCGGCTCGTGATACGCGGAGTTCAGTTCGGTCGTTATCCTGATCGCCCGCTGGCTCAGCTCGTGCATCATAATATGCATGCCGGAGCCGCCCTCGGCTCCCCTGCCCTCTCTCATTTGTTTAAGGAATTCCTCTGTTGTCAATTTTTTTCCTCCCTGTTTTATATTTCCAAAGGCAGCGTCAAGGGCCTTATCGTGTTTAAGTCCCAAAGAAACGCCTTGATTTTTGTCCCTTCCGGAACCTCGCCCAGATATATTGTCGCCGTGCCCTCGCTTTCGGCGGCGGTTTTCACGTCCGCGATCATTCCGCCGCGGTACGAGACCGCGATAAGCGTGCCGCCCGCGGGCGCGCCGCTCACCGTGATCGTTCCGCCGTCGACGGTTATCCGCGGATTATTCTCCGTCATAACCAATTCAATACCCTCGCTCTTTCCGAGATTGCGGCTGTATTGCTTATCCTCGCCGTTGTTCCAATGCTCGTGAACGCCGAGATTTGAGACCGCGTTTCCCTTGCTGTCGGTATAAACCGTGCCGGAGGGCGGCGCGGCGGCGAGGCCCGCCTCGTGCAGATAGTTTTCAACCGTTCTGTCCTTCGCGGCGCGGTTGTTCTCGGTGACTGCGGGTTCGTTCACCAGAAAATCCGCGCCCACCGAGTCGATCGCCACCGGGTCCTGCGACGCGAACACGCTCGATGTGTAACCGCCGTTAAACGGGCTTTGGCGCCATTTTGAGTTTTCGCCGGTTATCGAGGCGCCCTCGGACGGGGCGCAGATGATCGCGTCGAGCATATAAAGCACGGTCTTGCCGCCCAAGTCCGCGTTGGCCATAAGATCGACCAGCGGGCTGTATATTCCCATTTTGCTCATCGTCAGCCACTGATGCAGATTGGCTCCCTCGGGCGGGCGCATCATGTTCCCGTTGATGAACGAGCCGAAATGGTTTTTGCCGCAAAGCGTTATACCGTAGCTGTGACCCTTGAGATTTGCTAGGTTTATCACATATTCCGCCTCGGTAACGCAGGTCGGCAGATAATTCACCCTGCCGCCGAACTCGTGCGACCAGATTATCGGCGCGTTCTCGTCCGCTGTCCCGTTGTCGCGGGTGACGAAGTTCACGCCGCTCAAAATTCCCTCGCTGCACATGCCGACCATATAATCCGGGAAGAGGCGTGACACGTCGTAGACCGTGATGTTTTCGGGCGCGACTCCCGCCTCGGCCACAAGCGACGTGAGCAGAGCCTTAAGCAGCACCGGGTTGGTGTAGCTCATCATTGTTCTTCCCGAGGTGTCGTCGTCCATTACCGCCGAGCCGTTTATGTTCGCCTTTATCGCGATCTTCTCGCCGTCTTTATAGCCGCCGCTTTTGCCGCGCCTGCCGTTTATGTTCTCAAACAGAGCGGGCCATGCCTCCGCGGCGGAGCTTTTCCCTGCGAGCGAGGCGATCGACGAGCTTACCATGGCCTTGACCGCGTCCTCGTCAAAGTGATCCGTTTCCCACCAGTATCCGCTTCCGTCCCAGTCGACGCAGCTTGGGTCATAAGCCCAAACGACTCTGCCGGGCATCACGCCGACGCCTTGTCCGTAGGGCTCATGCGGAGGGAAAACATTTTCCTGCGGAAAAACGCTTTCCTCAGCGAAAGCGCCCGTGAGCGCTCCGCAAATCATAAAGACCGCCGCGGCGGCTGATATTATCTTAACGCCGATGCTCATAAAATCTCATCCTTTCCGATCTGAAATTATAACTTCTGCTTATATTATAAGGCCCGCGGCCCGAAATAGCAAATACTTATATCAAATACTTAACTATTCTTGACGCGAATGGCATATCATGATATAATTTTAAAAAACGGGAAAGAAGGTCGCTGAATTGGAAATCAGAGTTTTGAATTATTTTCTGGCGGTGGTCCGCGAGGGGAACATCACAGCAGCGGCGCGGATGCTGCACGTCTCGCAGCCCACGCTTTCGCGCCAGCTTATGGAGCTTGAGGAAGAGCTGGGCGTCACGCTGATGATAAGGGGCAACCGCCGCATTGAGCTCACGGACGAGGGAGTGATCTTTCACAAGCGCGCCGAGGAGATCATAAGCCTTGTCGAAAAGACGAGGTCCGAGATTTCTGCCGGGGAGCCCGTGTCCGGCGATATATATATCGGCGCCGCCGAGGCGAGAGGCGTCAAAATAATCGCCGACGCGGTAAAGGAGCTGAAGGACGAGGGGATCGAAATACGCTGCCATATTACAAGCGGAAACGCGGTTGACGTTGCGGAGCGGCTTGACAAGGGCCTTATCGACTTCGGCCTGCTGCTCGGGAACTCGGACTCGCGCAAGTATAACTCGCTTCGGCTGCCCGCCCGCGACAGATGGGGCCTGCTCGTGAGGAAGGACAGTCCGCTCGCGGAGCGCGGCGAGATCGGGATCAGCGAGCTTCCGTCGCTTCCTCTGATCATCTCGAAGCAGGCGCTTGAAAACAACGAGTTCTCGGGGCACCTCGGCGTTCATGCCGACAAGCTCAACATAACTGCCACATACAATCTGCTCTATAACGCATCGGTAATGGCGGAGGAAGGACTGGGCTGCGTTCTCTGCATCGACGGGATAATCAACACCACTGGCGACAGCGATCTGCGGTTTATCCCGCTGAGGCCTCGGCTTTACACCCATATGGACCTGGTATGGAAACGCTATCAGGTGTTCTCAAAGCCCGCCGAGCTTTTCCTTGAAAAAATAAGAAAACAAGCGGATTTATAATATTAAATTTAACAAAGCTGATTTTAAATAAAGCTCCGTTGGCATTCGGAGCATATTGAGATAAAATTTGCCTTGCCTTCGGTGTAATAAAGGCTGACAACAGCGCCGACGCGGGGCCGGCTGAGATATATCATATTATGACACCGTTTGACAATATCGGACGGTGTTATTTATTTGTAATATTCCCTGATCGCGGTGATAACGGTGTTAACGGCGTCAACGGCGCTGTCGGGAAGAGTATCCGGAAGCTTAATATATTTATCGCTTCTCTTATACGGTATAGGCTCGTCGATCAGACCGAGCAGATAATCAAGAGAAACATTAAATATTTTAGCCAATTCCACTTTAATGTCATCGCCGGGCATGGTCTTTTCGCGCTCATATGACGAAATTGTATATTTCGTCAGTGAAAGCATATCCGCCAGCTTCTGCTGTGACATGCCCGCGTCCTTGCGCAGCTCTGACAATCTCTCTCCGATCATTGTTAACCACCTCAAGTAAATTATAGACTATTTTCAACTATTTTGTGTAAAGTTGAGAGAATTATCAACATTTATCTTGACAAGTAGATGAATATTGCTATATAATAAACAATAAGTAGATAATATTACTATATGCGCAAGAAAAAATAATTACATGAAACCGTCTGATTATACGATAAAATTTTCGGTTTACTTTGAGGTATTATTCTTTCGTAAAAGTAGATATATTAACAAAAAGAAAAAGGAGGAATTTGTATGAGGTTAAAACAAATGTGTTTGGTTTTTGCGGCGGCGCTGATTTTAAGTACGGCGGTATGCGCGGTGGCTTTTGCCGAGACCTCGGGTGATTTAGAGTATCAGATCAATCCGGACGGCACAACGGCCGCGATCACTCGGTACACCGGTAGGGATGCGGCGCTTGTCATACCGCCTGAGATTGATGGTTACATGGTGAGCGACCTGAAAATTTCGAGCGGAAACTCAAACATCACAACCATCTCGATCCCGGATTCGGTCACCAATATTATGCAAAGCTCAATAACGCTTTTGACAAATCTCGCCGAGGTAACTGTGTCAAGCGGCAATGAAGCATATTCGAGCGCGGACGGAATACTGTTTGACAAGGACATGACGCGGCTTATCGCCTGCCCGAGGAAAAAATCCGCGGATACATACGCGGTGCCGGGCAGCGTCAAAACGATTGGAACCCAAGCGTTTGCGAATACCTCGGGAATAAAGGCGATCACGCTGCCCGAAGGGCTTCGGGCAATAGAGGACACAGCTTTCGCAAACTGCACCGCTGTCGTGAATATTCCGTCGAGCGTGACGGAAATCGGCACGGGCGCTTTAGGAAGAAAGAAATTGAGTGAGATCGTTTTATCATCCGATAACAAAGATTTTGTGATATCGGACGATGTGCTGTACAGCGCCGATATGACGCGCCTTCTGCTCTATTCGGACGAGAAAACCGACGCGGAGCTGAAACTGCCGGAGAGTGTGACGACCGTGGACCCCTATGCTTTTTACAATAATAAAAATCTTATGTCTGCCATCGTTCCGGACAGCGTGACCGAGATCGGGAATTACGCTTTTATGAATTGTTCCGGCCTTTTGTTCGCGAAACTTCCCGACGCGCTTACCATAATTCCCACCGGTATTTGTCAAAGCTGCAGAAAGCTGCAGCACTTTGAAGTCGGCGAAAACGTAAATGAAATTAACAACTCCGCCTTTTACGGATGTAATAACTTGGCGATATCTATACCCGAGAGCGTGACGGAAATAGGCCGCAACGCGATCATTAAAACCTCAAGCGGCACGACCACAATATACGGCGTGGCGGGCTCATACGCCGAGACCTACGCTAAGCAAAACAGTATTCCGTTCGCGGATATTTCGGCAATGCCCACGCCGGAGCCTTTGCCTACGGCCGCGCCGACATCAAAGCCGACGGCCAAGCCGACCGAAAGACCGACACCGACGGCCAAACCTACGCCCACGCCGGTTCCTCCGACGGTTCCGCCTGTTCCGACGGCTACATCTGACCCTATGGAATTCAGAATATCAAATTTCGGGGGCGATAGATTCTATGTCCGTATAGGCAGCGGATACCCGGACGGAGTATTGAAGTTTACAACAATAGCCGCGAAATATTCGGGTGATGCATTGAGTGACATTATGATCAAAGACTCGGAAATAAATATTATTGGTTCGGGAACCAAGACGGCTACGGTAGAATTTGACAGAACTATGGAGCTTGATAATAACAATGAGTCAATAAAAATCATCCTTTGGGATGATCTTGAAAACTGCGTACCGCTGTGCAAGCCGTACACGGTCAAAAAGGTTGCAGCTTTCCCCGGCGCGGAAGGCGGCGGCAAATACTCCGTCGGAGCAAGAGGCGACAGCAATATAGAAGTATATCATGTAACGAATCTTAACGACAGCGGTCCCGGCTCTTTAAGAGATGCGGTATCGAAACCAGGCAGAATTGTTGTGTTTGATGTCGGCGGAACGATCAATCTCAAAAGCTCGATCAGAAATATAACGGGCGTTACAATACTCGGCCAGACAGCGCCCGGAGACGGCATAACAATTACCGGCGCAAATCTTGAGCTTGGCGGTTCCGATATAATCCGTTATTTGAGAATAAGACCGACATATATTAACCAAATCGAAGCGGACGCTTTGGGCGGTTATCCATCATCAACAATAATCGACCACTGCTCTGTGAGCTACAGCATTGATGAAGCGTTGTCAATATATGACTGCTCGAATACGACCGTGCAGAATTGTATTGCTTCGGAAAGTCTGAAAAACAGCGGCCATTCAAAGGGTGCGCACGGCTACGGCGGCATCTGGGGCGGCTCGAACGCGAGCTTCCACCACAACCTTTTGGCGAGTCACGACAGCCGAAACCCGCGCTTGTCGGCGGGAATATTCGAGGGCGAAAAAGATTACGACATGAGTCTGCAAACCGAACTGACCGATCTTCGCAACAATATAATATATAACTGGGGCGGCAATTCGGCCTACGGCGGTCAGGGAGCGATGGCGGCGAACATAATAAACTGCTACTACAAGCCCGGCCCCTCGACCACCAGCCACCGCACAAGAATATTTCAGACAACGTCCACCGGCAACGGACAGACCTCAAAATGGGCGACCGACCTCTACGTTGACGGAAACTATATGGAAGGCAGCCAAAGCGTGACCGCCGACAACAGCAAGGGAGTCGATCATGACAGCACGGTAGCGAAATACTACGTTTGGACAAAAGACAATATAACCGACGAGGCAAGAGCTGTGCACTTTAAATATGAGGAAAATTGTCCCGTGACGACGCAGACCGCCGAGGAAACGTATGACACATTGCTTGACCATGTCGGAGCGTCGCTGCCGAGGCGCGACGAGACCGATGCGAGGATAATCAGCGAGGTAAAGAACGGACAAGGCAGGATAATCGACAATGAGGCCGAAGTCGGAGGCGTAATGCAGTATGAGACGGTGTACCGCCCGTTCGAGATCCCGCAGGAGTGGAAGGACGAAAACGGCATGGGCGGAGCCTATGAGGGCGATATAGTTCCTGACGGACGCTGGAAGGGATATACATGGATAGAGGCGTATGTCAACGAGTGGACGGGGCAGCAGGAAAATCCGACCAATCCGGAAGTGACGATACAGACAAGCGTTAACGGCAATAATATCGCGGTTTCGGCCGAGGCTTCGTCCGTGGGCGGCAGCCCGATAACAAAGATCGTGATATACGACGGCGACAAAATAATATCAGAGCATGAAACAGATAAGGTGAATGTTAACATAGACTCGGCCGGGGCCGGAAGACACTATATTTCGGCCCTCGCCTACAATCAAAAAGGTGAAAGCACAAGAAGCACAATTGCGGTTGTTGAGGTGAAGTAACTAAGGGTACCCCTCTCAGTCTTTCCGCCTTACGGCGGAAATCCGGCATTAAGGAAGCGCTTGGTCAAAATCGCAAGCGATTTTGAAAGGTAGCTTTGAACCCGCACGCTTCGCGCGCTGATTATCCCCAAGGGGAGATCCTGACGGGCGGATAATATCCGCCCCTACGGCAATTTGAGGGCGAGGCAAACGGGCGGCCGAGGTCGTCCGCCCTACGGATTTTGGGGCGAGGAAAAAAATAAATCAATCAAATCTTCCCAATAAATACGCGTGGCTCCCCGAAACGGGGAGCCATTTTACAAGTCGTAGTCCGAGGCGCCGTCCATGCAGATTTGAGGGGCGCGGCAAGCGGGACGTCGAGGGCGCCGTCCCCTACGTAATCAACTTCTCAATTTGCGCGGGGTCCGCCTGCGGGAGAACGGATCTCAGATGTTCGGCGATGCGCTCTCCCGACTCCTCGGGGTCGCGGCGGTATGCCGAGATCACGAAATCCTCGCCAAGCAGGGCTTCGGGCGTGCTGTATTCCGCCACGCCCCAGCCGTAGGGCGCGCCGAATTTGTCAAGCATATAAACAAAGTCGGATATGCAGACATAGCTCTGCATCTGAAGTCGGGTTATCACCGTGTCAAAGCCTTTGTTGCCGCCTTTGCGGTAATTCAACATTCTTTTGAGCTCCTTTGAGAGCAGATACTTGTCGCGGACTATCGCCTCGTATATGTCCCTGTCCTTGTATGAGGCGAGGCCGTCGTTAAAGCGCGCGTCAAAGTCATAGCCGCCGCGCCGCAGATTCGCGAAATCAGGGAACCATTCACGGCTTATAAACATAGCCTTGCCCGAGCAGAATTTGCCATAAACGCATTTAAGGCTCCGCGCGATCGGGCCCTTCCACTCCCACGGGCCGTCGGCATCCGCCGAGAACCACAGCTCGGGCGCGCAGAATTCCTCGATCGAGAACCCGGGAATATCCCCCGCGAAAAACGGCAGAAAGCCGAATTCTTCAACCAATTCAACAACATCCTCCGGCGAGCGTAACTCAATATCAGGCATGCGTACCGCCCCTTTCAAATTAATTTTATTTAATTTTATCATATCGCCCCGCGCCTGTCAATTTTGCGGTGTGCCGCTATCATAAAAGGGGAGCGTCAGCGCGGCTCCCCTTTTATATTCTGTTTGTTTTTGTCAAAATGCTCCGCAAGCATTATCATTATTTTCTTTTCATCTCGGCTAAATGACGATATGTTAATGTTTTCGCTGTTGTCAAGACCCAGAAGATAATCCGATGAAACCTTAAAATACTTGGAAAGCTCGATCAAAAAGTGTGCATTCGGGCTGTTGACGCCCATTTCCCAGGAGCTTACGGTGGCGCGCGTGGTCTCAAGCTTTTTCGCCAGCTCGCTTTGACTGATATTATTACGCTCCCTGAGCATCTTTATTCTCTCGCTCAATTTGTTCATAATAATTCATCTCCGAATATTAATTATATTAATATTTTATCATATGGAGTGTAATAAAAACTTAGCATATAATGCATATAAATATTGACAAAATAAATTATTTATGGTAAAATTTTAAATAAATCAATATATAATCATAATATCAGGAGGGAAAGTATGAAAAAGTTATTAGCCGTAGTATCAATATTAATGGTAATTTTGGGCACTGTATTGTCTGTTAACGCGTATGAGACCGCAAGTGTTACGCTTAACGGTCAGTATATTCAGTTTGATCAACAGCCGATTATAATAAACGACAGAACAATGGTTCCCATGCGCAAGATTTTTGAGGCTATGGGATGTGAAGTTTTGTGGGATGAAGAAGATGAAATGATAGACGTTTGGCGGGGAGACGATAATTTGATGACTCTTTGGATCGGAGATCTCGAGATGTGGACTCCCGGAGGTCTTGTATATCTTGACGCGGCGCCGTTTGTTATGAATGACCGCACATTAGTGCCTGTGCGGGCGATAAGCGAGAGTATCGGCGCACAAGTTGATTGGGATGAATACAACTGGACGGTTATTATAACCTATAACGGGAGTTCGGGCTCAATTAGTTATGTTGGCTGTCCGCACAATAATTTAAGAAGCTGCACGAACGCGGACTCAATTACCTACATCAATACCGGCTCGCCGACAGAGCATACCTACAGAAGATATGTCACATATACCTGTGAGGATTGCGGAACAGAAGTGTACAGCCAATATGAAGAAGATCCTTCCTCACATCATTTCAATGGAAACGTATGCACGATCTGCGGATACACAAAGACAGGCAATACATCGTCCGGTAATTGTGCTCATACAAGCACAAGACAGTCAATTTCGATCGACGAGAGAGAGTACACCAATACAAGCGATCCCGAAAAACATTTTTATATTGACAAGTTAGTGACATGGTGTAATTATTGCGGCGAGGAAATAGACGTATCATATTTAAACAGTGAGGATGAGCACAGATTTGACGGGAATATATGCGTTGATTGCGGATACACAAAAGGCGCGGCATCTTCAGGCGGATACTCATCTTCAGGCGGAGGTTCATCCTCCGGCGGAAGCGCGGCCCAAAGACCTTCATCCTCGGGCTCGGTAAGCGATTATATTGACGGCGCTTTTATGAATGTCACGGTTCCCGCGGGAACTTCGATTTGTGTGCCGAATACATCGGGCAGTACGCTTAATTTGAAAATGGACGGAGTGTATAACGCTTTTGAGCGCGAGGCGGACGGCGATATAGATACGCAGCCATACAACCAGAAAGACAAAAGCGGAAGCATAACCATTTCAAAAGGCGCGGAAGCGATAATCGAAAACTCGGGAAACGGCGATTTGATAGTATCTATTCCGTCCGAGTATGCGGAATACAGCGTGACGTATGAGAAGGTATACGAGACGGTACTTCTGTCGCGCGGAGAGAGCGTTAAGCTTGAATCCATAAATGATCAGAGCGCTTACTATTATGCAAATAACTCTGACTACAGAATTATTAAATACGATCCCGGCAAAAACTCAATTTCAACAACAGCTTTGGATGCTTCAAGCAGTAAAGGATCCGTTGGCAAGGGAAACGCCGCTTTGATCACCGCCAACAGTTCTGTTGAGCTGCATTATTGTCCGGCTCTGCTTAGCTGCACACGGAGTGCGTCGGGATTTCGCGAAATGACCTTGTCAAACGGCGACACTATCAGATTGACCGCGTCAAGCAGCAGCAAAATGGTTATCTACACAGAAGGCGGTCAGGAATATGATTATGTTGAATATAATTCAAAAGGAACCGCCGGCACGCCAAAGAAAGGAATAAAAACCAAGAGCCAGACCATAAACAAGGGATGCTACGCGGACTTCACAAACACCTCGGGCAGATCAATGACCGTTTATGTGACCGATCTGTATGGCAGCGTCGAGTACAGATAAGATAAAAATATCTAAATAAAAAGATTGGAGGATCTAATAATGAAAAAGATTTTAAAAATAACTATGTCGGTATTACTAAGTGTTGTAATAACATTGTCGTGCTTGGAAACATTTGCAAGCTATGAAAATTTATATTATGTTATGGAGCCTACAAACAGGTACAGTCATGTATCTTCACCGGTAAACGGATATATGAAAGTCCGTGTCGGAGATTATCCAGAATGCAAATACGGCTTGATAACCGTACAGGGAAAAGAAATAATACCTTGCATATATGATTTTGTGAGCCCGTTTCATAACGGCTTGGCCAGAGTCGGCCTGTACGAAGACGGTAATTCCGATAATGTAATGAAATATGGTTACGTAAATACAAGCGCCGAAGTTGTAATACCGATCCAATTTGATTACGCCGATGATTTCAGCGAAGGTTTGGCGGCGGCGGGCGACCTGCTGGAAGACCAATACAGACAGCGTGACCATTTAAATTACGGATATATAAATACGGACGGTGAGTTTGTTATCCCAAAAGAATATTCATGCAATATCATTGCTTTTACTCCGGATGACTTCAATAGCGGCGTTGCCTCTGTTTGCATAGATAAAACCACTATATGGAATGATTTTACAAAGGGACTGGTTCTGATTGACAAATCGGGACGGGAGATATGTTCTTTTGACAGTGTCACAAGTAAAGTCCCTGCGCCGGATAGCGCTGACAGAGAGGGTAGTTATACCGGTTCTTTGACCAAAAGTAAATTCTGCGAAGGGCTGATGCCCGTAAAAATCAACGGATTAAACGGTTATATTGACAATAGCGGCAAAGAAGTAATTCCCTGTATGTATGACGCTGTTGAAGATTTTGACGGCGGAATTGCGAGAGTTATTAAAGACGGAAAATACGGATTTATCAATGCCGCGAATGAAATTGTGATCCCGTTTGAATATGACTATCTGCAAAAATTCAGCGAGGGCTTATGCAGCGCTCAAATCAACGGTAAATGGGGATTTATAGATATTAACAATAATATTGTTATTCCGTTTGAGTACGGATATGTAAATGAATTCAGCGACGGTCTTTCTATGGCTACATATGAAGTTGAGTATAACTTTTCCGATGTCGGAACATTCTATACAGGCAAATACGGATTTATAAACAAAAACAACGAGGTCATCGTGCCGTTTGAATATTCGGAAAATTCGGTAGACTTTGACGGAGGTATCGCGGCTGTAGACAGAGGATATGGCGGGATGCTTCAGACGGATTACAAAGCGATCGACGTAAACGGCAATGAAATTTTGCCGCCGGAGGGCTGTAGCTTCAGTTTCAGCAAATGGGGCCAGGACCCGATATATGACGGTATTGTGAGGTTATATTGGAATTCAAGAATGGGCTTTAGCGACGCAAGCGGCAAAGAGTTAATACCCTGCATATTTAAGCCCGATGATAACGGAGATATTTTTGATGATAACGGATACAGGGTCGTTCAATTATATGATACCGATGAATACGCCGTTATCAGAAATCCTCATGGCTGTAAGATAGGCGTTACTCTAAACGGTGTTCCTATAGAATTTGATCAATCTCCGATTACCGAAAATGACCGCACACTGGTTCCTATGAGAGCAATTTTTGAGGCTATGGGCGCAAAGGTCGATTGGAATGAAGAAGAACAGACAGTTACAGCAACAAAGGATAACAATAACATTTCAATCAAAATCGGCGACAATACTATGACAAAAAACGGCAGCGAAATAGCCTTGGATGTATCCGCAAAAGTTATTGAGGGAAGGACTTTAGTCCCCGTGAGAGCTGTCGCGGAAGCTTTTGAGACAACGGTCAACTGGAATGAGGCGGCGAGGATGGTGGAAATAATTGAATAGAAAGATCCTTATTTCGGTGGCTGTCATATTACTGACGCTTTCCGGTACAACTTTTGCCGAAGAGGTTGAAAACGAAATATTAAGTCCTCCGGCAAATATGCTTGTTTACGGGATCGATACGTCAAACGCATACATAAACGGCGAGCTTGTGAATACATGGACAACTCCATACATATATGATGAAATATCAATGTTTCCGGTTGAAAAAGTTGTAGAGAATTTAGGCGGAAGTGTTGAGTACAATAATGATACAAGAATACTGACGTTAAGCCTATATGCTAAAACGCTCAGCTTCTCCGTAGATGATAAAGAGTGTAATATATTAGACACCGTGTTTTATCCGATACGAAATATATCCGATGAGCTGGGAATAACCGTAAAATGGTATGACGGGCTTGTAACCGTCAGCACTGATGATACTGTCCTGACAGACGAACAAATCGCGTTTTATAAAAATGAATTGGGCTATAGCGGATATGAAGATGTTTGGTGGCGGGATCGGCTGACTCCGCAATGGTTTGTTGATCCGTATGTTCCGTATACATACTCACAAATGGATGCTGACTTGCATACGCTCAGAAAAATGTACCCGGATCTGTTCAGCGAGGTTTACAGTATCGGTCAAAGCGAAGAAGGGAGGGAGATCCTTGCGATCAATTTTGGTAAAGGAGATACAAAAGTTATTTTATGCGCGAGCATGCACGCAAGAGAATACATTGCAACCACATATTTGATGTATTACCTTGACAGATACGCATACGGATATTATACCAATGAGATCAAAGAGGATACCTATAACATACGTGAAATACTTGATAATGTTACTTTTATCGTTGTGCCGCAGATCAATCCCGACGGTATTAATCTTGTGCAATACGGTGTGGAAAACACAAAAGATCCGGACGCGGTAAAACAAATACCTTTTACATCTGACGGCGGCGAATATGGATACAGGGGGTGGAAATCCAATATTAACGGTGTAGATCTTAATGCTAATTTTCCGGTATTATGGCCTTATCCTTATGGTTCACCAAATTCAAGCAGTTACTCCGGCGCGGAGGCCGGCAGCGAGGCCGAAACCAGAGCGATGGTCGATCTTATGGATAACACGGATTTTGAAATACTGGTGTCATTTCACACACAAGGCGAGGTTATCTACTGGATGGATGGAAATTGTGATAGGGATTTAGTTGACAAGCATAAGCCGTACATAGAAAGAATATGCCGTGAAACAGGTTTTGAGATGATGCCTCCTGATTTGGATGCCGGCGTCGGCAGATGTATGACCGACTATGCGAGATATTATAAAAGAGCTATGGCAATGACTATTGAACTCTGCCCATACGAGGGAAACTATCCGTATCCCGATGAGGATTTTGACAGGGTTGCATGGCCCGCCAGAAATATAGGATTAATGATAGGTCAAATAGCTTTGGAATTAGCTGATCCTATGTAAGATAATATTAATTATAAAAAGAAGTCGTTGTTTTTACACGACTTCTTTTTGTAATAATCAGGCTTTTGAATTCATATAATAATCTTTTACTATGTCACACGTCAATCTAATTTATTAACAAAGTTGTAACATTGATCAAAGCAAGGAAAAAGTGCAGAAATTCAGTGAGGT
>CANQMT010000010.1 GCA_947625055.1 uncultured Monoglobus sp.
AAAGGCCCGCCAAGCTCTCGCTTGACCGGCCTTTTTCGACAGACTGAAACCCCCGGCTTTGCCGGGGGATGGTTATTCATATGGGAGGTATTTTTATGAAGTATATAAGCATGATGAATTTGGACGGAAGAATAGTTATTCCGAAAGAAATTTGTAGGAAATTTAATATCGAAAAAGGCAATAAAATAGAAATTGTTACAGTCGATGATTCCGAACAGATAATTTTTAAAAAGATAAATCCTTCATGCGTTATTTGCGGAGCCGAAAAATATCTTATAAAAGTTAAAGATAAATTTATCTGCGAGAGCTGCGCTGAAAAGGCCGCAAAAAAACAGGATTGAATTTTCAATCCTGTTTTTGGTGGACTCAACCGCGAAGGGGTTGAACTCTATATCTAAAGAGTTAAACTCTACATCATAGTTTAATTCATCTAATGAAACCTCATAAATTCCACTGTCATCTTCATAATCACAAAACGTACCGGTTATGACTACTTTATCATCATACACATAGATTTTATCAATAAAATATTCTAAGGCAGCGTCTCTGACCGTAGGATCAAACAGGAATGATTCAGGGTCATTAAACATATGAAAATAGCTTTCTATGCTGTGTCGGTCAGCCATTACTTCTTGTTTTGCAGTCTCAATTTCAATACTATTCTCTATAAGCTTCTTTTGGTTTTCCAACTCAGTTAGTCGTTGCATTGTTGTTTCTGAAAAAATACCCTGCTCTATAGCCTTGACAAGATTATTAAGAGAATTTTCTACATTTTTTAATTCTGCTTTCATACTGTCAATATAGCTTGTATCGTTGTAATGTGTGCTATAATAATAACTGGCTTCATCAGCTATCCTTATAGAATTTTCTGAGTTGGCAAGAATATCAAAAATTGCATGCTTAACAATATTTTCAACAATATCTTGTCGTATGGGGCTTTTGTTACATTGGTGTTTGCGTTGCCCAGAGCAATAATAATAGTAATGCTTTTTGCCCGTTTTGCTTGTCCCTGATACTCCCTGCATTGAATTGCCGCAATAACCGCAAAACAACTTGCCTGTCAGCCAGTAGCGCGGCGGTCCATAACTGGCTTGCTCGGAAGTCATATGTACGCTCACACGCTTATTCAACTCAAACATAGACTGTACTTTTTCAAATAATTCTTCTGATACAATTGCGGGAATACCATTTTTTACGATAATATCAGCGTATTTGTATGTTCCGATATATGCTTCGTTATGCAAGATGTGGCGCAAGCTGTTTATAGTAAATTGTTTTCCTAGCACAGTACGAAAGCCTTGTTCATTCAATTCGTTAGCGATAATTTGAAGCTGTTTGCCTGCCGCATATTCTGCAAATATTCTTTGAACAATCGGAGCAGTATCGGGATCAATTAAAATTTTTTTGTTCGCTTTTTTCCCTTCCTCTGGCTTATACCCTAACATCTTATGCCCATTGTAGTAACAGTTCTCAGCGTTATATCTCATGCCGCGAACGATATTCTGTTTTAACTGTTTAGAATAAAATTCTGCCATACTTTCAAGCAGTCCTTCCATCAATGCAGCTTCAGGGGCATCTTTCGGCATTGCTTCTGCCACATAATGTATTTCACACCCCGAATCCCGTATTGCCTTTTTCGCCAATGCCGAATCTACTCTATTTCTGGCAATTCTGTCAGTTTTCCATACAATCAGCGCGGCAGGGTGAAGTTTACCGACTTCAGATAACATCAAGCGGAACTGCACTCTATCCTCAACAGCAGTTCCCGAGAGGGCTTCATCGCAATACTCACGGATAATTTGAAAACCGTGTTCTTCAGCATACTTTTGTGCTGCTTCACGTTGTTGGTCTATACTTGTTTCATTTTGAGCGTGTGAGCTATATCGGTAATAAGCAATGGCGAGATTATTATTATTTGTCTTTTTTTTCTTCATATTAGTCCCCTTATATTGAAAGTCATAATTTATAATTTTATATATTATAGCATAATTATCATAAAAAATCAATATAAGAGGTTTCATCGACTTATTAATTTTTTTCAAAAAAAATTTTTTTGGGGGTTGATTTTTGGCAAAAAACTCGGTATATTGATAGTGTAATGTTGGTTCACTATACAAATTTTCAAAAAGAAAGGTGGTGTTTATAATGGCGGTTAGAAATACGTCTATCAGCGAGTATGAAAAAGCTATAGCAAAACTCCAGAAAAAAATCGAAGAACGGAAAACAAAGATTTGCTCTTTAATAGAAAAGGGATTTTTTAACAACGAGGTTGCAAACAAATTAGACGGTTTCAACAATGCCGAATTAGAGGAAATCGGGCGGCGGCTGGCAGTTG
The DNA here is from genome assembly GCA_947625055.1 of uncultured Monoglobus sp. Taxonomy (GTDB): domain Bacteria; phylum Bacillota; class Clostridia; order Monoglobales; family Monoglobaceae; genus Monoglobus. The sequence continues at coordinate 2,336 of CANQMT010000010.1, forward strand.
ATTTAGACAAAATACTGGCAGATAGAAATACAGAAAACACTCAAAAAAATATCGCGGCAGTTTCAAGTATGTAACATTGAGACTGTATAAATAAAATTCCGACGAAGCTATCCAAACGGCAGTAAAAAATGCAGTATAAGCATTATTACCGATTTGGATAAGCGCAGTTGGAAATAATATGCCGTAACTCTTATAATGCTATGCAGTTATAAAGTAATAGGCATATTAAACTCACAAAAAAGGAGCAGATGTGTTTAACTCGTATACTACATTTTTTGTGAGTAAGCCATTAGGGGGTGAATGCTGCATAGCAGCAAAGGGGGATTTTTGGCATAAATCCCCATAAAGCAGGGTCAAGGGGCTGCGAAGCCCTTGCAAGTAGTCAGTGGGGAGACCCAACTGTCTCTACTTGCATTATCGGCGACTATTGATACACTATAATGGAAGGTGTGATTTGCAATGATGACAACAAAAGAAAATAAGCATGAAGTCGGAACGGCGACAATAGCGATGAATGAAATTGGCGAAGCAGCAAATCACGCATTGCAGGGAGATGTAAAAGAAACAAAAGAGACTGCTTCATCTCACAAAATGCGTAGTATGAAAGTGCGTTTGCCTGTCGAAGTGTGGGAAATAGTCAAGGAAATTGCCGCCGATAATGCAATCTCGCAAGCGGAGCTTGTGAGAATGGCTTTGTCAGATAAATTGAACAAATACCTAAACAGTGTTCGATTTATCGATCAGACACAAGCAGATGAAATCAAAAAAATTATTCTTGCTTTACTTGGCGAAGTGCATAAAGTACAAATTGAGCTTAATCGTATTGGTATAAACTATAATCAAGAAATAGTTTTATTACATCTGCATAATATGAACATTAACGGAGAAATATCGACCAGCAGATACAGGGTTGAAAAAGAGAAAATACAGAGAAAAACTGTTAATCTAAGCGAAAGCGATCTTGAACAGTTAATGTACAGATTTGAAACGGCATTAAAAGAAGCGGGGCGATTGTTATGTACACTCATGTAAGCAGAACAAAGAACGGCGCAGAAGCAATAAATTACGTTCTTGGCAACGGCAAAGGTCATAACGGACATGCTGTTCGTAATATTTATCTTGTCGGTGTAAATATGCTACCGAACAATGCTGTTCCTTTTGTTGAGCAAATGCAGCCGATATGGAATAAAGCCGCACCATATCATACGACACAGATTGATAGATTTATAATGTCGTTTTCGGCAAAAGAATTAAATGCAAAAGATTCTTATGATGTTTCCAAAGGATTGTATATATGTTGTAAAGTGGCTGAAAAATTATTCCCAGATCATCAATGTATTGTCGCAATACAGTCTGACGGCGCTTCGGGATTTCTTCATGGACATATACTTGTTAATGATTCCAATATGAAAAATTTTAAGGGTATGAAAAAGAATTTATACCATGCCACAGAATTTGCAGATAAGGTAGATGAAATATGCAAGGAATATATAACGCTTGATAACCCGAAAGTCGCCGCCGAAAAAGAAACACGGACAATTAGGGCAAAAAAGGCGATGAACGAGGAAATAAAGAAATATAACAATCAAGAAATAGAAAACGCCGCAAAGGAAAATCGTAAACCGATATTAAAAAAAGAGGAATATATTTGGAAAGAGGACTTAAAATCACGCATAAGGAAAGCCGCAAAAGATTCAATTAGCGAAGCTGATTTCAAAAAACGTTGTGAGCGAGAAGGCGTTACTGTAATTACAAGGAAAAAGACGAAAAAGCAGCCTGAATACTATTTGTATGAATTAGTCGATATATCTGGCTTTGATGATAATAAAATCCCCAATAATTTAAGATCAAAATCATATAAAATGGGTGAAAATTATCAACCTGAGGGAATCGCGAAAATGTCAAAAGCAAAAGATTTAGGTGTATTCCGCAATCCCGATTTGACAGATTGCTTAAACAAATTGGAAAATTATAATAAGCCTACAGATGAAACAGACCTTTCGATGATTTCTAAAAAAATTACAAAGCTATCTGAAAAAGAACCGATTATTGACACCACAGACAAAGAAGTCGAACTGTCCGCTAAAAGTGCCATTAGGCGCATACTTGCTGCGTTTCTGCACTGGGAAAATATTGATAGCACCGATATTGATAAATTTGATGAAATGCGGGAACATAACAGGATTCATGACGAAAAATGGAATGAATATAAAAAATGGCGTGAAACAAAAAATCTTCCGAATATCTTTGAGAAATACCGTTACGGCATTAAAATTAATTATCTCGAATTGGAAAAACAGTTTAAGAATTTTCTTATTGAAACGAACAATGTCAAACAAACGAAGCCCATTTCGCGCCCTGCAATGACTGTAAGTGAAGCAAACCGTAGACGCGATTGGTTAGAGAAAGCAAAAAAGCACACCGCAGAAAATAGTCATAAACGTAGCAGAGGTGATATAGCCATAGAATTATTTGGCAATATTGTTAAAGCTGCCGAAAATAAGAATTATGATTATCAATACGGCGATTAAAAGATAAAGGAGGTGATGAAAAATGTGCGATATAATAGATATAAAAAGACATAAAGACCGAGTTGCCATGGCAGAACTGCTGCTGAAAGACATTGGAATGTCTAATAAAAACTCAAATAATAATACTGGCAATCATTCAGGAAAGCGTCCTATGCCTAATGTAGCAAATCGCCCTTATCAAAGTAAGCATTATAAAAGAGTGGCTATGGCAGAGAAAATAAGTAATGACATCACTATTGAAACACAAACCGATGATTTTCAGTTGGGCGGCTGATACATTAAAGCCGCTATGCCCGCCCGTCTACACACGGGCGGGCATTTGTCATATATAAGTGTACTGTGTGGCAAAATTCAAGATAGGCTATTGGCGTTACAAAAAAATCACGCCCCGCGAATGTACGCGGAGCGTGAGATTTTGAAAATGTGAATTACGCTTAGCGGCGAATTACTGATTGAATGAATCGGCGTATGCATTCCAACGCGGTTTATATTCTTCAAGAACATTTTGAACATGCTCTTCATTGAACAAGGTGAAATAAATGTTTTTTAGGAAATCGTACCTTGCCTCGTTATCATCCATTGGGAACAATCTCTCGTTCTTGCCCGAAAGTCTGAGCATAATGGCCGCGGCTTCGGCTCTTGTCAGGGACTGCTGCGGGTTGTACATACAATTTTCATCTGTGCCGATAATACCGTTTAAAAGTGCGACAATTACATCACGCCTATAACCGAGCGAAATACCCCATGCGCCGTCTTTTTCCGTTGAGCCTGTGTCTAAATCAAGACCGCAAATGATACCAGCAAATTTATGGGGGTAATATCTCATATACTTACTAAGACCTTCACCGGCTGTGCAGCCTATCATCCAACCCGCATATTTGTAGCTGATTAAATAAGGATAGAAAAACTCAAAAGGCGAACTATATACGTCATCGGCATACAGATAATCATTGTCACGTGTCAGATAGAGCGCCCTTGTGACAAGTCTTGCCGCCTCTTCGCGCGTAATAAACGTATTGGGGGTGATGTTGTCGGTATCGTCAATATCAATTTCAAGCGATACAAGACCATCACTGCCATCTTTATATTTTGCTGTAACAGGTACGCCGTTTATGATTTCGTCGTAGTCGTCAAGAAGCGTTGCGATTTTCTTATTGCTCGCGTCGCTACCATCACCGATAAGACCAAGCTCCAATGCTTTATCAAGGTACGGCTGAGCCCAAGCAGACCAGTGATTTGTCCAATACTGCGGATTTGTCGGATCATCTGTCGCGACTTGCTGATAATCCGCGCCCTTAGGTGTTACACTGTTGGGAGCAACATACTCGACAATTGTCTTGACAAACTCTTCGTGTGTCATTGCCTGACCGGGGCGAAATGTTCCGTCCTCGTAGCCAGAAAAAACACCGCGTTCCGCCATTTTTGTAACGCTGTTATACGCCCAATGGTCGGGGCTGATGTCTGAAAATTGTGCGGCTTGCGCTGTTATTGCCGCCGTTGCTGTTATCGCTGCTATTGTAAGCGATAAGATTGTTTTGATTCTTCTTTTCATTGTGTAGAACCTTCCTTCCGTTTTTGTTTTTTTAATTTTTTGAGGGTTTTGCGCAAATTAAAATGCGTGACTCCACTTAAAGCAAAGCCACGCACTAAAAAAACGCAGACTTTGACCTTTAAATGTTGTCACACATTTTTACCTCAATAAAATTGTTAATTACGGAATATTGTCAAAGTAACCTACGCCTTTTTCATAGCGTAAGCCGCAATTAACAAAAATATTAAATAAAAATATGTGACGGGTATATTGTATCACATCATTTCCAAAATGTAAATAGAAATATGCAAAAATAAAATGAACGCCGCCATATGATGTATTTACCATATAGCGGCATATTATTGTGTTTCCACTATTAGAATTTTTATCAATCAGGATAACGGCTCATTGCTTGTATTGTCGCTGAATGTTTATCCAAACCTTCCTCGTCCATCAAGCGTTTAGCTTCTCTATTTATTATGATTTTTTTATAATTCTCCCAAAACTTTTCAATATAATCATAATGCTGACACATAATATATGTGTATTTATCATCTGATATTAATTCTTCTAATGTTATCTCACCGTTCATTATTAGCATTTTTATGTCTATTAATCTAAATTTTGCTTCCTGAGCAATTCTTTCCGCACGCCCGTGCATCCAATTTCTATGATTTTCCCGATAGTATTTAATATAATCAGTTCCGCATATGGTTACGACATCATGCGGATCATATTGGTACTTGGAAGGATATTTTATGTGAATTAAATATGATAGAAGATTGTCGTAAGAATATCTGCCTGCTTTCGGCTTTTCTATAAAATTCTCAGAAACACCAATAATTCCCGCTAAATCCGTAAGTGTACAACCCTTTTCTAATTTTGCCATAAAATGTATATGATTAGAAGTAAAATTCGTTATGTACTTATTTTGATATTCGTCCCAGATTTCGTGTTCATCTTTATCATGCGTGATAGCATACGCTTCTTTTACCGTAATTCCTGCGTTCATTAGCCTATTATAAATGACATTGGCAGTATTTAAGCACATACCTAAACTTGTTTTTTCATCATCAGTCCAATCCCAATGCGCAGGTATATAGTCCTGAGATAACATAAAAGTGGTTAAATACGCCGCTTTTTTTTGCTTCGTGTCTGTTGTGTTATTATTCGGCATTAATATCATCTCCAATCTTTTTATACCATTATACCATATTTATCTAATAAAGTCAATAATTAAGATATAATTAGATTTGAGTATTTAGCTCTACAAAGAAGCGTAAATTTGCGAAATATGTGGCGTTTTATGCGGCGTTTTATGCGGCGTTCGCGGGGCATATTGACAAGCCCTATTGCCCCGCGAGTATGTTTCATTAAATTAAATATATTTAATTATTTTTTAATTATTTTTTATAAAAATATAGTAATATAAAGGGGTTATACTCTTTATAGAATAATTAAATTAAATTTTATTCATTTCAAAAAAATTCTTTTTTTTACTTTTTGTGTGTGCAGTGTTGCCAGATCATCAATTATTTGGATTTTTTGGCTTAAATACTCGCTTTTTTGTGGCACGGTTTTTGGCACAAACAGTGTCACAAACAGTGCCAGAGTGTCACGGTCAGTGTTATTTTCACAGTAAAAATATTACAAAAATAGAGAACAGCCATTAAAGACCGTTCTCTATTTTTATTGCGAGTGCGAACGTATTTCTTATAAAACCGAGTTCGACACTTCGCGGTCTGGTGGAGCATAGGGGATTCGAACCCCTGACCCCAACACTGCCAGTGTTGTGCGCTCCCAGCTGCGCTAATGCCCCGGATAATAAAAAAATGTGGTTGCGGGGGAGGGATTTGAACCCCCGACCTTCGGGTTATGAGCCCGACGAGCTACCGAACTGCTCCACCCCGCGATATATGGATATTGGTGCCGGAGACCGGAATCGAACCGGTACGGGAAATTAATCCCACGGGATTTTAAGTCCCGGGCGTCTGCCAGTTCCGCCACTCCGGCTTAATTTACCAACACAGCTTAACTATTATAACACTGAGAATATTTATTGTCAAGTAGTTTTTAAATTTTTTTTGAGCTATTGTATCTTTATTTATTTTATGATATAATCAATTAAATTATTATTTATATGAGGTAAAATTATGGATCTTACAAATAAATCCGAACTTATTAATATTCTCGGCGGTTTTGATTTTAAATTTTCAAAATCACTCGGCCAGAATTTTTTGACGGATAGGAACATTCTTGATAAAATAATTGAAAAATCGAATATAAATCAAAATGTTAATGTTTTAGAGATAGGACCGGGCGCGGGAACTCTTACCCGTGAACTTTGCATGAAAGCAAAAAAAGTTGTCTCGATTGAAATCGATAAGACTCTTATCCCGGTTTTAAATTATGTTATGAGTGAATTTCAGAATTTTACACTTATAAATGATGATATAATGAAAATTAATTTAAAAAATTTGATAAAAGAGCAGTTCGGTAATGAAAAATTTGTTGTAGCCGCAAATCTTCCTTATTATATAACGACTCCTGTTATTATGACTTTTTTTGAAAATGATTTTAATATTGACTCGCTTATATTAATGATACAGAAGGAAGTGGCGGATCGAATAGCGGCAAGACCGGGAACAAAGGAATACGGAGCTCTGACGGTCGGAACGGGATTTTACGCGAAAAACGAAATAATATGTTCGGCTCCTCCTCACTGCTTTTTTCCGCAGCCGAAAGTTTCATCGGTTGTGATAAAGCTTGAAAAATATGAAAAGCCGCCTTATTCGGTAAATAATAAGGAAATGTTCTTCAAAATCGTAAAATCGATATTCTCGCAGCGCAGAAAAACTCTGGTTAATTCGCTGTCGGGCAGTCCTTTTATAAAATGTGAAAAAGAAAAAATAATAAACATACTCAATGATATGGGACTTGATGAAAAAATAAGAGGTGAAAAGCTTGATATAGCAGCTCTCGTTGAACTTTCAAATAAAGTGTTTTAAAAAAATTGTTTTATATTTATAGGAGAAAATTATGAAAACATATGTACTGGCAAGTCAAAACAAGCATAAAGCAAATGAAATAAAACAAATTTTGGGCGAAGATTTTAATATCATAACGATGGACGAGGCGGGACTTGAGAATTTCAAAATAATTGAGGACGGAAAGACATTTGAGGAAAACGCCTCAAAAAAAGCGTCACAGGTTTTTGAAAAGCTTGGTATTCCGACAATAGCTGATGACAGCGGCCTGTGCGTTGAATATCTCGGCGGCCGTCCCGGAATATATACGGCAAGATTTGCTGGAGAAAACGCCACGGATGAAATGAATATAAATAAGCTGCTCTCAGAGCTTGAAGGCGTTGAATTTGAAAAACGCAGGGCCGAATTTGTGTGCGCGATCGCTTTGATTGAAAGATCCCTGGCGGATATTAAAATTTTTAAGGGGATATGTCCCGGATATATAATAACCGAACGCAGAGGAAACAGCGGATTCGGATATGATCCAGTTTTTTATTATCCCGAATATAAAGCAACATTGGCTGAGATCGGAGATAATATAAAAAATAAGATCAGCCACAGATATAAAGCGTTAAAAAATTTTTCCGAATATCTTAAAATGTCGTAAAATGTTTCATATGAAACATTTTTAAGTTCGGAGCTGTTAAAATTTTAAAATATATCTATATTTTATTTAAAAACTATTGAAAACGGCTGAAATTATGTTATAATAGTAGTATTCAAAAAAGGATGGTACATATTATGAAAAAAGTTATAGCGATTGCCAACCAGAAGGGCGGCGTCGGCAAAACTACAACATCAATAAATTTATGCGCGTGTCTCGGGCTTAAAAATAAAAAAGTTCTTCTTATTGATACCGATCCGCAGGCAAACGCGACCAGCGGATTGGGAGTTGAAAACAGCAGTATCGAGTTTTCAAGTTATGACGTTATTGTTGACGGTGTTGATATAAATAAGGCAATAATAAAGACAGATTATAAAAATCTTTATATTTGCCCGGGGAGTCTTGATCTTGCCGGAGCCGATATTGAGCTGAGTGACAAAAATAATCGTGAATTTATGCTTAAAGCCCGTATCGACGCGGTTCGCGATGAATTTGATTTTATAATTATCGACTGTCCTCCGTCATTGGGTCTTATAACATTAAACGCTTTTGCGGCATGTGACAGCGTTATCATGCCCATACAATGCGAATATTATGCTTTGGAAGGACTTTCACAGCTTACAAAGACAATAAAGACCGTTAAAAGAACGATAAATAAAAAACTCATGATAGAAGGCGTTTTGCTTACCATGTTCGATAAGCGGACAAACCTTTCGGTGCAGGTCGTTGAAGAAGTAAGAAAATATTTTTCATCGACGGTTTTTAAAACGGTTATACCGAGAAATGTCCGCCTTTCGGAAGCGCCGAGCTTCGGTATGCCCGTTATTGCATATGATAAAAATTCAAAAGGCGCAGAAAGTTATATGAAGCTGGCAAACGAGATAATAAGAAAAAATAAATAATGTTTTATGTGAAACAATTATGATAAGGGTGTGAAAATATGGCGTCTAAAACAAAAAAATCAATGGGAAAAGGCATCGGGGCTTTGCTTGATTTGGATGACAGCGTTGAAAATTTTGATTTATTTAAAAATTTTAATGAAGAATATTCCGACGGAGATATAAAAAATATAAAAATAAGGGATATTGAACCGAATAAAAAACAACCCAGAAAAAATTTTGACGGCGAAAAACTTAAAATATTGAGCGAATCCATAAAAAATCACGGATTGGTACAGCCCATTCTGGTCAGAGAAAATTTTGACGGAACATATATGATCATCGCCGGAGAAAGACGCTGGAGAGCCGCAAAAACGGCCGGTCTGAAAGAAATTCCGTGTATTGTTAAAAAACTTGAGGATTCCGAGATAATGGAAATAGCGCTGATTGAAAATCTTCAGCGCGAAAACTTAAATCCGATGGAAGAGGCCGAAGGATACAAAAGTCTTATGGATGCCTTTGATCTGACTCAGGAGGAAGTGGCGGAACGCGTCGGCAAGAGCCGCAGCGCCGTGGCAAATTCATTGCGCCTTAATAATTTGTGCGATGAAGTAAAAAAAATGGTTATCGACGGAAAATTGAGCCAGGGTCACGCGAGAGCCCTTTTGAGTATATCGGAGGCTGATCAACAGATCAGCGCCGCAAATACGGTTATTGAAAAAGGACTCAATGTGCGCCAGGTTGAAAAGCTTGTTTCAAGCCTCGGAAAAACAAAACCGAAAAACGCTCCGAAAAAAGTATCCGGCATGATGAAAAAATATTTTGAAGAGGTCGAAACATCTCTCGGTTCGCGTTTTGGTACAAAAGTAAAAATATCTGAAGGAGCAAATAAGGGAAAAATAGAAATCGAATATTATTCCCGTGAAGATTTGGAAAGAATTTTATTTGAGTTAAAAAGAAAATAATATATTAAATTTAGTATATTATTAAAAAAATTGCGTCTCAAAAATGCGGTCTGTTTTTTAAAAAAGAAGTATAGGCAATGATATTTTATTAAAAACAGTAGAAATTGATTTTAAACGCTATTTTGAGGCTCAGAAGACAAAAATGATTTTTTATAAAAAGAGGGTGAAAATTTGAGCGCTGAAAAAAACAAGAGTTCGGACAAAAAACAGAAAAATATTTTCAACTATGCAATTATCATGATTATAAGTGTAATCATAATAATTATATTTGCGGCGATGGCAGATAATCGTGAGAATGAGATCGACAGCAGAATAAACGAGACAGAGCGAACAAATCAGACAAATCAAGAGGAGATAGTAAGACTGACAAACGAGAATGCTGCGCTCAATAAACAAATAGAAGAAAATAAGCAGATAATTGATAATTATGCGGTCGTTTCGCAGCAGTTGATAAGTCTTACCGAAATATGGAATTTATATTCATCGGGAAACATTGAGGAAGCGAGAAACAAGGCTGCGCTTATTGACGTTAACGCTTTGGATGAAAATAATGTGGGATATTATGAGGCCGTCTGCGCGGTTTTAAATATTGATCCCGCTGAAAATAATAATTAAATTTAAAAATAATAATTAAATTTAAAGATCAGGAGGAAAAAATGTTAGACATAAAAATAATAAGAAATGAGACCGAAAGGGTAAAAGAAGCGCTTAAAAACAGAAATTCAAAGGACATAGACATTGACGGACTTTTAAAGCTTGATAACGAGCGCCGTTCGCTTTTGTTTAGTGTTGAGCAAAAGAAGGCCCAGCAAAACACAGTTTCAAAGCAGATCCCGGTATATAAAAAAGAAGGAAAAGACACCTCCGAAATTTTTAAGCAGATGCGCGAGCTGTCCGACAGCATTAAGGAGGATGACGAAAAGGTTCGCGGGATCGACGAAAAAATCAGAAAAATCATGCTCACGATACCGAATATTCCCGATTCGAGCGTTCCGATAGGCGAGAGCGACGAGCAGAATGTCGAAGTGCGCAGATTTTCGGAGCCGCGCGAATTTGACTTTGAACCAAAAGCTCATTGGGACTTGGGAAAAGATCTGGGAATACTCGATCCCGAGACCGCCGCAAAGATAACCGGCACAAGATTTCATGTATATAAAGGAATGGGAGCGAAACTTGAGCGCGCTATCGCAAATTATTTTCTTGACACCCACGGAAAGAACGGCTACACCGAAGTTTTCACGCCGTTTATGGTTCACAGAAACAGCATGATCGGAACCGGCCAGCTCCCGAAATTTGAAGAAGACGCTTTTAAGGTTATGGACAGCGATTATTTTCTTGTTCCGACTGCCGAGGTCCCGGTTACAAACATGTACAGAGACGAGATATTGGATGGAAATGATCTGCCGCTTAAATACTGCGCGTATACGGCCTGCTTTAGAGCCGAAGCCGGAAGCGCGGGCAGAGACACGAGGGGCTTGATCCGCCAGCACCAGTTTAACAAAGTTGAGCTTGTAAAGTTTTCTAAGCCCGAAAACTCGTTTGATGAGCTTGAAGAAATGACCAACGAGGCGGAGCGAGTGCTCCAGGGACTCGGACTTCCGTATAGAGTTGTGTGTCTGTCGACCGGAGATATGGGATTTTCTTCGGCAAAGACTTATGATATAGAGGTGTGGATGCCCAGCTACGGCAGATATGTTGAGATCTCGTCATGTTCCAACTGCATGGATTTTCAGGCCAGACGCGCCAATATTAAGTTTAAAAATTCGCAGAAGGAAAAAGCGCAGTTCGTTCATACATTAAACGGCAGCGGAGTGGCTGTCGGAAGAACCACCGCGGCTATTCTTGAGAATTATCAGAACGCCGACGGCACTGTGACGATCCCCGAGGCATTGGTTCCGTACATGGGCGGAGAGACCATAATAAAATAAGAAAATAAGAAAAATAAAGACTGCGCCGCAGTCTTTATTTTTTTGAATAAACGCATCCGCAGTAATTTTGGCGGTACAGATCATATTTTTTTGAAAGCTCGATCGACCGCTTAAATCCCTCTTTTTTCTTAAAATCCGAAGGCAGGAACTCTATACCGTATTTTTTGGCGATCTCGTTTCCGATCTCGTTTATCTTTTCGGCATTTTTGAGCGGGCTTATCGATAGAGTGGTGCAGAACCAATCAAAGCCGAGTTCCTTCGCGGTTTCGGCGGCCTTTTCGAGGCGGAGCCGGTAACATTTAAAACACCTTTCGCCGCCTTCGGGAACGTCCTCAAGACCTTTTGATATTTCAAAAAATTTTTCGGGTTCATAGTCGCAGTCAACGGTACTGATCGGATATTTTGTATTAAGTTCCGAAATAAGTCTGAGCTGTTCGGATTTGCGCTTGTTATATTCGCTTTCATCCGAAATGTTGGGGTTATAATAAAGAACAGTTATTTTAAAATATTCTCCGAGGTAACTCAAAACATAGCTGCTGCAGGGTGCGCAGCAGCTATGAAGCAATAATGTCTGTCCGTCAATATTTTTAAGTATTTTTTCAAGTTGTTTTTGGTAATTGATCTTATTCAATTTTTTACTCCGTTTTTATATATAATCAATAAAGTATCTCATTTTAATAATTAACAACCCGCTTATAGAAGTTGTTGGCGTCACTTGCGCTTAATTCATTGTTTTCAACCAAAGTTTTGAGCTTTGACAAGATATTACTTTTGAAAAAAGCGTTAAATTCGTCGTATTTCCCGTAATAATTTGCAACCTCCGCCGGATTAACTCCGTTCATAAGCATTTGTTCGATTTCAGTCTCTTCCGCGCCGGTTATTTTTGAGAGCAGCAGGGTTATATTGCCGCTTTCAATATTGCATAGCATAAAACATCACCTCTTTTCATTAAATCATATTACGGGCAATTTTTTATACAAAAAGTATCTCTGCTTTTACTATATTATAATATCACCTTATTGTGAATAATTAATGAACAAAAGGTTAATATTAAATAAAATATTGTGAAATTTATAAAAAAGAAATTTGACATTATTCGCTTGATTTAAAGGAAAAAAGATGATATAATAATTAAGTTCGTAAATCGTGCGCCTGTAGCTCAGCTGGATAGAGTGAACGGCTACGAACCGTTAGGTCGGGGGTTCGAATCCCTCCAGGCGCGCCAGATATAAAAGCCGCGGCAAACTTTAATGTTTGCCGCATTTTTTATTATTAAAAGCTGCTGCAAGTTTTTTGAACCTGCCGCAAAGGTGGTGGAGATGAGGGGAATCGAACCCCTGTCCGAAACTGCGTCCTCAAGAGGCGCTACGAGCGTAGTCAATGATTAAATTTTCCTCGCGCGCAGGCTCATTGACAGGCCGGGCGCGCTCGGTAGCTTCATAATTGCATGGGCGCGTCAAAGCTTTCGCGCCTCACGTTTACCGCGTCGTTAATGCCCGTGGCCGGATCCGCGGTAAATCCGGGCGGACAAGCCGCAGCTAGGCGGCCAGTGCTACTCTGTTATTGTTAGCGTTTAATTTTAAGTCGGGCTTTTAACGTGGTTCCCGCCACGGCTCGCTCCTCAGGCCTCCGCGGCCCCGTCGAAACCATTACATCCCCGGATTTATTTTTCGGGATATATTTTTTCAAATATATCCCGGAAAAGTCGAAACCATTACATCCGTGCAGATGCTTTGTGATATTTTTCAAACATATCCGGAAAGCCGAAAGTGTTACATCCGTGCAGATACTTTGTGATTTTTTCAAATATATTCGGAAAGCCGAAGGCAATACAACCGTGCAAATGCTTTGTGATATTTTTCAAATATCCGGAAAGTTGAAAGTGTTAGGTTCACACAAATATTTTGTGATTTTTTATATTCGAAAAGCCGAGAGTGTTACATTGTGATAATTATTTGATAATCTCCGACACTACTTGATTTATCAGCTTTCCGTCGGCTTTGCCTTTAAGCTCGCCCATAACGGCTTTCATGATCATGCCGCGATTGCCGGTTTCAATAACGTCCGAAAATTTTTCAGCGATCACCTTGCGGATCTCGTCCTCCGAAAGCTGCTTGGGGGCGAACTCTGTGATGACCTCAACTCTCGCTTTGTATTCCGCGATAAGTTCGGTCCTGTCCGCGGGGCAGGTGTCAAGCTGCTCTTTGGCTGTTTTAAGCTCTTTGAGCACGGCGGCTTCAACCATTTCCTCCGGAATGTCGTCGCGGCAGCCGGCGTCGATGGCGGCCTTCTTAACTGCGGCGATAAGGCTTGAGATAGTGTCCTTTCTCGCCTTGTCATGGGCTTTCATGGCAGCGATCATAGCGGTTTGCAGTTCTTTTATTGTCATAATATCAACTCCTAACGATAATTTTTAAGCGCGCGGTCCATACGGCGCTGCGCGTCGCGCTTTGCCATCGCGTCGCGTTTGTCATAATTCTTTTTTCCGCGGCACAATCCTATAGAAACTTTTATATATTGATTTTTAAAATATACTTTAAGCGGTATCAGGGTATAACCCTGCTGCTGGGTCAGTCCGATCAGACGATTTATCTCGCGGCGGTGCATCAAAAGTCTTCTCGGGCGTTCGGGGTCAAGGTTCCAGATACTTCCTTGTTCATAAGGACTGATGTGTACGCCAAGCAGTACCGCCTCGCCGCTCTTTAATGACACATAGCTGTCTTTCAAGTTGACGCGGCCTGCGCGGATCGACTTGACCTCGGTGCCGCGGAGTTCGATCCCGGCCTCATATTCCTCGTCCACAAAATAGTCGTGATACGCTTTTTTGTTGCGGGCCATAATTTTTTCGTTTGCGATATTTTCGGCCAAAATCTCACCCCTTTTGATCGTGGTTATACTATTATAATCATTTTATCTCAAAAAGTCAAGAGCAATAAAATGTCGGATATTGCAGCGCGTTTTTTTGCTTTACATTTTGATAGAATTAAACTATAATAAAAGCGGTGATCATTATGAAAAAAATAAAATACGTTATATTTGATATGGACGGGGTTATCGTAAATTCCGAGCCGGTGATCATGAAAGCGGCTCTCAGCGCGCTGAAGGAAGGCGGGATCCCGGCGTCGGTCAATGATTTTACCGAATTTATCGGAGCCGGAGAAGAGCATTTTATCATAGGCCCGTGCAGACGCGTCGGACGCGAAGATCTGATCGGCGAAATAACGGAACGCATGTTCTGTCATTTTGAAAGCACAATTGACGAGATGAAAGTCTTCCCGTCGTCAAAACCGCTGATCGAGAGTCTAAAAGACCGCGGTTTAACGCTTGCTCTTGTCAGCAGCGCGGCGGAGCGGAAGCTTAATTCTTCACTCAAGGCGGCGGATATCGATCCGAAAAATTTTAATGTCATTTTGTCCGGCTCGGATGTGACCGAGAAAAAACCGTCGCCCATGCCGTACCTTCTTGCCGCGGAACGGCTTTCCGCAGAACCCGGGGATTGCCTTGTGATCGAGGACGCGCTCAGCGGAGTTAAGTCGGCCAAAAGCGCGGGAATGAGCTGCGCGGCGGTGACGACCTCGTTTAAAGCAGAGGAACTCCTCTCCGCCGGAGCCGACTGCGTTGTTGATGATATTGCAGAGTTACTTAAAATCATAAAGTAGGTGGGATCATGTTCAAGGTCGTTTACGGCACCGCCGAGTATGACGGCGGAGCTTATCTTTTTGAGAATATCAAGGAAAACATAAGCAAAAACATAAAATCATATATATTGGTGCCGGAGCAGTTTTCGGTGTTTACCGAGCGGAGAATAATAGCCGCTTTTGGCGTGTCAGCGCAAAAAAACGCGGAGGTGCTGACTTTTTCGCGGCTGTCGGATCTGGTTCTGTCCGAGCTAGGCCCGCTGAGGCTCAACTATATTGACGGCGCGGGCAAGGAGATCTTAGCCGCGCGGACAATGCAGCTTATTGAGAAAAAATTAGATTATTTTTTGCCGAACGTTCATCAGAAAGGGTTTTCCGGTCTGATGTCGGAGCTTGTTTCGGAGTTCAAGCGCTACGGCCACACCTATGATTCGCTGAGAACCGCTGCGGAAAAATTCAAAAACACCGAGCTTTCGCGAAAACTTATTGATATGGCGCTGTTTTATGAGGTTTATGACGGGCTTATCAACAAAAACAACTCGGACGCAGAGGATAATTTGGCGTTAGCGGTTTCAAAAATCAAAGATTTTGACATGATAAACGGTTCCTGCATATTTGTCAGCGAATTTCGCAGCTTTACGCCGCTTGAACAGAGGGCGCTTGCCGAGCTTATTAAAAAATCGGCGGAATTTCGTCTGATCTTGTGCTGCGACGATCCGGAACGGCCCGATGATCTGTTCGCAGTTCCGGCCTCTGCGTATCGCGCTTTGAGAGACGCGGCCGCAGCGGCGGGCACGGAGATCGGACGGCCCGAAAAATTAAAATACCAAAAACCGATGGCGCCCGATATTCGCCACATGGTTCGCAATTATTTCAAGATCCGTCCCGAAAAATACCAAAAGCCCGCAAAACATATCCATTTTATGCGGCCCGAAAGCTATTTCAATGAGGTCGAAGCTGCGGCGGCTTTAATCCACAGGCTGTGCCGCGAACGCGGCTGCAGGCAGAGTGATTTTCTCATTCTTGCGCGCGACACCGAGGAATACAGCGCTTTGATCCCCCTCGTATTTGAAGATTATGGGATAAATGTGTTCCTTGATAAGCGCAGATCGCTGGTCGAAAATCCGTATTTGCTGTATTTGTCTGCGGTTATCGACGTTTTGGGACGCGGATTTTCTTATGAACGCGTTATGGTTATGACAAAAAGCGGATTTTGCGACGGTCTAAGCGTCGGCGAAAGAGACATATTTGAAAATTATCTGTTAGCGGTCAACCCAGGACACGCCATGTGGAACAGCGCGGAAAACTGGAGCTTTAATCCGAACAAGTCGATGTTTGACATGGAAATGATAAACAAAGTCAAGGCCAAGATTCTTGATCCCGTGACGGATCTTAAAAAATCGATCAAGGGCAGAAAGACCGCCGGAGACATAGCGGAGGCGCTGTTTGAATTTATCGAGCGAGGCCGACACAGGGAAATAATGCGTGAAATTTGCGACAGGCTTTCGGACAAGGGGCTTGTGTACCTTGCCGAGGAATATCGAATGGCCTGGAACAGTGTCATCTCCGTGCTTGGCGAAATTAACGAGATAATGGGCGGCGCACCGATGACATACGAAAAATTTTATGAGCTGTTCACCTCCGCCTGTTCGGGAATAAAAGTCGGGGTTTCGCCTCAGACGATAGACGGCGCGGCGTTCAGCGGGATCGACATGTTCCGAAGCGCCGGAGTCAAGGTCGTTATCGTCCTCGGAGTGACCGACGGCGTTTTCCCCGGGATCCGCGGAAGCGAGGGTCTGATCTCAGACGCGGAGCGGCGCATGCTTCGGGACGAGGGATTCGAGCTTGCCATGACGGCGGCCGAAAAAACGGTCGATGAGAATATGCTGATATATAACGTGCTTTCCGCGGCTTCGGACGAGATATATTTTATGTCTCCCCAAAGCTCGGGCAGCGATACGCTGGATCCGTCGAGGATAGCGGTAAAACTTAAAGAGATCTTTGACGCGGAAGATGAGGAGCCGCAAAAAATTCCCGAGACGAGGAACGCCGCACTGCGTGAGCTTAAACGGAGAAAAGCGGCGGAACTCGGGGGAAAGGGGACCGAAACTCTTGAGGCCGCTTTTGAGGGTGATGAGAATTACGGGCGTTTCCTGAGGCGGGTCTATAACGCCGAAAGAGGTTACGATTCTTTGTCAAAAGACGCGGTGACGCGGCTCTATGGCAGAGACATAATACTCAGCGCGTCGAAACTTGAGCGTTACAACGGCTGCGCTTTTTCGTATTTTATGCGTTACGGTCTTTACGCCGCCCCCCGCGAGCCTGCGAGCTTTGATCCGCTGAGTATGGGCAATGTGCTTCACGGAGCCCTTGAACGGTATTTTGACGGCAAAACCGACTTTGAATCCGTCACCCGCGAGCAGTGCCGAAAAGAGATCAACGCAATAATCGAGGACATCGCGGGAAGCGCGGATGAGATCATGTACCGCAGTTCGGCTTATTATAAATATCTGATAATGCGGATGAGCGGGATCGCATCGACCACAGCGTGGGAGACAATAAAATTTTTCCGCGTCTCAAAATTCAGACCCATAGGGTTTGAGGTCAGGATAGGAGATGACGGAAAAGTTCCGCCGCTCAGGATCCGCACATCAAACGGGAACGCCTCGGTTGAGGGGTTCGTTGACCGTGTTGACGGCGTGGAGATCGGCGGAAAGCAGTATATCAGCGTTGTGGATTACAAATCCTCAAAAAAGACGCTGGACGAGCCTCTGGCCGAGGCCGGGGTGAAGTTTCAGCCGCTGGTCTACACGGACGCTTTGTGCAGGGCCGACGGAAGCGAGCCCGCCGCCATACTTTATCAGCAGATGAACGATCCGATCGTGGACGGCGGCGAAGGCATGAGCGATGAAAAATATGAGAAGGCGGTAAGAAAAGAAGTTGCCGCCTCGGGCTGGGTGATAGACGATAAAGAGACTCTGGACGCGTTTGCGAATGATGATTACGCCAAAGCGAAAAATTTTAAAACCATTCCGTCCGAAGAAATGAAGAAACGGCTCAAAAACGCCGAAAAAAAGATAGCCGAGTCCGCTGAAGGAATACTGAGCGGCAAAATATCGGTCGATCCTTATACCGAATACGGTCATGACCCGTGTCTGTTTTGCGATTACGGAAAGATTTGCGGTCAGGACAAGAAGTTCACAAGATAAACAAGCCAAAAAAGCAGAGGAGGATAACTATGAAAATACTGCTGGTTATAGATATGCAGAACGATTTTATTGACGGGGCTCTCGGCACCAAGGAGGCCGAGGCTGTAGTGCCGAGGGTTTGCGAAAAGATCAGAGATTTTGACGGGATCGTTCTCGCGACCCGCGACACACACGGCGAGGATTATCTTGGCACTCAGGAAGGAAAAAATCTTCCGGTCGTTCACTGTGTAAAAAACAGTCCGGGCTGGGAAATAAGGTCGGAGATAGCGAAACTTATCACCGCCGAGCCGATCGACAAGCCGTCGTTCGGAAGCTCGGAGCTCGCGGATAAGCTAAAGGCGTTGGATAAAGAAGAAAAAATTGAGAGCGTGACTCTCATAGGTCTGTGTACCGACATCTGCGTCATATCAAACGCGATGATAGTAAAAGCCGCACTGCCCGAAGTTCCGGTGATCGTTGACGCGGCGTGCTGCGCCGGAGTTACTCCCGAAAGCCACAAAACAGCGCTTGAGGCCATGAAGCCGTGCCAGATAACAATTGAAAATGAATAGCGATAACGTAGTGATTAGTGCTTAGCGAATAGTGAATAGGGCGGGCGGCCGAGGTCGTCCGCCCCTACGTCATATTGCGCACTTTGGCCGTAGGGGACGGGTCCCCCGGCGTTCCGTAAGATATTAAGGCTGCGCACCCTGTAGGGGCGGATATTATCCGCCCGCTCGGCTCCCCAGGGGGAGCTGTCACCGAAGGTGACTGAGAGGGGAACTACATACGAGAACCCCTCTCCGTCTTTCCGCCGTTGGCGGAAATCCACCTCTCCCCAAGGAGAGGCAAAGTTAGGCTCCCCTAGGGGGGAGCTGTCACCGAAGGTGACTGAGAGGGGAACTACATACGAAAACCCCTCTCCGTCAGACTTCGCCTGACACTTCTCCCCAAGGAGAGGCAAAATTAGGCTCCCCTAGGGGGGAGCTGTCACCGAAGGTGACTGAGAGGGGATTTTTGCTTCACAAAGTTTATTGTTTTTTGTTATTTTTCATTGACCTTTTTGGGAGAGTGTGATAAAATATATCTGCCACATAAGTTAATATTTTAACCACGCTACTAAAGTGTGCGTTTTACGCCTTAGGCAAAAATGTACGCTCTATATTCGCATACTTTAGTAGTGGTGAAATACTTGTGTGGCAGCAATCGGAGCTAAGCATTTTTCGTGTGCGGTTCCGATTGGGCCGCACATTTTTATTTTTTCAAGGAGGAACTGATATGACGGTTAACATTGACGGCACGGGAAGAATGGTTATACCGAAGGAATATCGCGAGGAATTTAATTTAAAGCCCAACAGCACAGCAAATCTTTTGCCCTCGCCGGACGGCATGGGGCTTGTTCTGTTCAGGCTCACGCCTAAGTGCGCCAACTGCGGCAGCGAGCGAGAGCTTACAGTGATCGAAAACGTATGTCTGTGCGAGGGGTGCAGAAAATTATTCAAATATAAGTTGAATAAGTAGCCGCAATTCATATTATTACGGAAAGAGGTGATATATCATGTTTTTTAAATCAAATCTTCGCGTCATTCGCGAACGCAAAAATGTTTCGCCGAGCGAGGCGGCCAAAGTGATCGGCATGTCGGAGAAGGAATATTTGAAATACGAGCGGCATCCGAAGAACCTGGATGCTTATGACATACTCGAGCTTTCGCGGTTTTTTGGAACATCAATGCTTTATATCGCGGGATATACAAATGATCCGGATCCGGATAAATAATTAAAACCACGCCTTTGGCGGTGGTTTCTGCGTGTAGAAAAGCTCCGTTTTTCAAAAATTATTCGCCCGCCCGGTTGCGCGAGCCGCCTCCGCCCCTCGCGCTTTTCGGTAGCCCTGAACCCCTGAAAATATGCGGTTTGTGCGAGCTGAAAACAGTTTCTTTGCCGTCCGGGCGGGGCATGACGGAACCGGGTCCGGCGATAATATCAAAACTGTTTTTAGCTCGCAGCTTTATTATAGCTATATTAGCAAGATTTTTTCGACAATCAAAACCACCGCTTTTGGCGGTGGTTTTAACTTATATCTCGTCGGAATTAAGATAGAACTCGCAGCCCAATGGCTCGAGGGTAACTTCAAGAGTGTTGTTCCTGCATGGGATAATGTCGGGATTTGTGATCCCCTTTGAGAAATATGTGAAGTCGCCCAGCACCGACACGTCAAGATCGACGCGCTTGCGCTCAAAGCTGCGGTTTATCGCGCAGACCGCGATCGAGTTCCGCGCCTTTTTGCCGAACGAGTCTTTGCCGTCCGAGGTGTAACGGGCGTAGATATAAATATCGCCCGAGGCGTAGAGCGTCTTGTATCTTCCGGTTTTCAGGCAGTCGAGTCTGTTGCGGAGCGCGCCCAGATCGGCGTACCACCCGCGGAGGTCGGGATCGACCGAGCGCCACGGGTATGTGCCGCGGTTAAACGGGTCGCCTCCGCCCTGCATTCCGACCTCGTCGCCGTAGTATATGCACGGAACGCCCACATAGGTCATCTGCACGAACGACAGAAGCTTTAAGCGGAAGGTCGCCAGCTCCTCGTCGCCCGAGCTGAGTTTGCGCGTTCCGCAGTCGTGCGACAGGCCGCCCAGCAGGGTCTTTATCCGCATAGTGTCGTGGGTGCCCACAATGTTCATCAGCGCGTGGACAGTCTCTTTCGGATAGTTCTCAAAAATCGACATCATCCGCGCGTTCAGCGTTCCCGCGTCGATCCCGCCGAGCAAAAACGCCAGCATATTGTCCTTAAACGGATAGTTCATCACCGAGTCGAGCTCGTCTCCGAACAGGTACTCCCTCGGAATGTCATACGAAACTTTGTTTGACGCGTCTTCCCAGACCTCGCCGATGATGACCGCGTCCTTGTTTTGTTTCTTGACCTCGCGGCGCAGGATCTTTATAAACTCGTCGGGCAGCTCGTCTGCAACGTCGAGCCTCCAGCCCGAAGCGCCGCGGCGGAGCCATGTCTTCACGACCGCGTCGTCGCCGCGCAGAATGTAGTCGAGGTACGACGGCGTCATCTCCTTGATGTTCGGCAGGTTGCTGCAGCCCCACCAGCTCTCGTAGTTCGGGTACTCGGTGAACTGGTACCATTCGCGGTACGGGCTGTCGGGGTTTTGGAACGCGCCGACGTTCGCGCCGTAGCTGCCGTATTTGTTGAAGTAAATGCTGTCCGAGCCGGTGTGGCTGAAAACGCCGTCAAGGATCACGCGTATGCCGCGGGCTTCGGCCTCCTCGCAGAGGCGCGTGAAGATCTCGTTGGTTCCGAACATCGGGTCAACGTTCATATAGTCCGCGGTGTCGTATTTGTGGTTGGAGTACGCGTCGAATATGGGGTTGAGGTAAATAACGCCCACGCCGAGGCTTTTTAAGTAGTCGAGCTTCTGTATGATACCGCGGAGGTTGCCGCCGTAAAAGTCGTTGCAGGCGGGGCCCATTTCAAAGGGGTGCGAGTTGAACGAGATCTGCTCGTACCAGTCGTTGTGTATCACATACTCGTTGCGCTTTTTGGGGATAGCTCCGTCGGTGTCGCTGTGGTCGCCGAAAAAGCGGTCGGTGAATATCTGGTACATGATCCGTCCCTTGAACCAGTCGGGGGTCTTGTATTTTTTGTCGTATATCGTTATCTGGTAGCTGTTGTCGCGCGGCTGGGTGTCGATCCTGCCCACGCCGCCGAGCTTCTCGCTGTTGTTGGTGTAGTATATCGTCTCGTCTCCGCATTCTATTACAAAATAGTACCAGATGAGCTGGCCGGTCTCCGGGGTCGGTATTTTCGCGGTGTACATAACACTGCCGTCATCGTCGCCCGGGTCCTGCTTGATGTCCGGATAGTGGGGCGAGATCTTAGCATGCTTTTTCTCCGAGGTCATCTCAAAAAACACCTCGTTGTCATCCACCCAGAAACGGGCGCGGACGCGGTCGGGCTTAATGTCAGAGCTTATTCTGATTCCAAGGTGCACAAAACTGTCGGTAGGCGCCGCGCCGAACGGCATGCGGTAAGCCGTGTCGTGAGAGTTATGAAAAATCTGCATACTGTTTCCTCCATAACATTAACTTGGTTTTAAAAAGCGCCGCGCAACAGCGCGGCGCTTTTTGGAGCTGCCTAGCAGATTCGAACTGCCGACCTCTTCCTTACCAAGGAAGTGCTCTGCCTGCTGAGCTAAGGCAGCGTTGGCGATCCGGATGGGGTTCGAACCCACGACCTCCAGCGTGACAGGCTGGCATTCTAACCAACTGAACTACCGGACCGTAAACAGCTTTAATATAATAGCACATCAGGGCCCGTATTGTCAATAGTTTTTTGAAAAATTTTTGTTTCCGACGGCATGCTATTTAAGGATTTTCGGAACAGGCATTATTGATGCCAGGAACGCGGCGGCGAGTATATAAATAAGATCGCTCACAGGGAAACACAGCAATAGCAGCAGCGCAACCGCCAGCGGTTTTCGCATAATGGTGGTCATAACCGCCGCGGCCGATATTGAGACCGCGAAAACAGGGTCTATACCGAACGCGACCGAGCAGGCGTAGCCCAAGCAGACTCCGGCAAATATTGACGGAAAAAAGCTTCCGCCGCGCCAGCCGAAACGTATACACATATTTATTAAAAAGACCTTTATAACAGGTATTATAAACAGCAGATACAACGGATATTGAGTGTATGTATCGGTGAGCTTTTGAATCTCCTCCTCACCGGAGAACATTGCGATCGGGAAAACAGTGCCGATTATTCCCAGAACAAGCGCCGCGATAACCGCCATTATAAAATATCTTCCTCCGAGTTTTTCCGCCGCCGCTTGTGTCAATTTGTCAAAAATCATGTAAACATAGCCAAGGACAACGCTGATCGCCAGCACAGGCACGGCAAACAGCAGCTCGCCTCTCTCTATCGACACTTTTTCAAAACGCGGCATTCCGGCGCCGGAACCTAAAAATTTGCTTAGCAGCATGAATATACCGAAACCCGTCAATACAGCGCAGAATATCGCGGTTGTTTTTGATGCTTTCGGGAGGACGAATTCATCTTCATCATCATTCTCGATCGGTTCTATAAATCCAAAAAGCGGGGAACGGAACACAATGCCAAGAGTTGTTGAAATTCCTATTTCCGGCAGCTCGGACATATACTTGCCCGCATATTTAAAATTATCTCCAGCCCAGCAGCACAGTCCCACAATAACCCCCGTAAGGCCTGCCTCGGGGCCTATCGCTCCGCCGAATATCAGCGGCATCAGCGCGGCGATCAGCATGATCAAAATGTTATTATACGGATATCTGCCGTCTCGCTTGTACTTTGCCATGACCTGATGAAGGTCGTCGGGACACGGGCCGTACTTCTTTTGTATAATTCCGATCACAACGCCGCCCAGCAGGCACAGCAGTACCGTGTAGCCCGGAATATGCACAACGCCCGGAATATAGTCCCAAAGCAATTCAATGAGCAGGTGCATAACGCGCATGAACGCCCAGATTATTCCGCCGATAACCGCGCCCGCCGCGGTGCCGAGCAGTATAAAAACAATCCCGTTATTGTTCGTTGTTTTCATTTTTTGTCTCCTTTTCTGATACCCGTATTTTTATATGTCCTGCCGGTTCATCTCTTAATAGTATTATTTTATCATGTTCACCTATGGACAAGTCAACAGTTACAGATAATTTTTGAAAAATTTTGGTTTATATGCCTGCAATCGCCGTTTACTTTCCGGCACGATTTATTTTTTTCGCCGAGCGCGGAAAGGCCTCGGGCGTCGGCTTTATCTTTTCGATTATAACGATCTTGCGCACTATATCGCTTTCGGGCAGCGGAGCGGTTATGATCTCCGATATTTTGCCGCCCAGGGTGCCGATGATCGGCCTTGCCGCGTCGATCTCCGCGTCCGCGCCCTCGGACTTGAGCGCGATGAACCTTCCGCCCGGCTTTACCAACGGCAGGCAGTATTCCGAAAGGGCGGTCATGTTGGCCACCGCGCGCGAAACCACGGTGTCAAAGCTGTCGCGAAACTCCTTTCGGCCGAGCTCCTCCGCCCTGCCGTGGACGCAGTCGGCCTCGACTCCGAGCCCGCCGCACACCTCGCTTAAAAAGCTGATCCTCTTTTTGAGCGAGTCAACGAGCGTCAGGCGGACGCCGGGCCTCAAAAGCTTGATCGGCAGACCCGGAAAGCCCGCGCCCGTTCCGATATCGGCGAGGCTCCCGCCGCTTATGTCGATGTATTTAAGAGGCAGCAGCGAGTCCAGAAAATGCTTGACCGCGATCCCGTCGCTGTCGGTGATTGCGGTAAGGTTGATTTTTTCGTTCCATTCGCGGAGCAGCTCCGAGTACCGCGCGAATTTGCGAATCGTATCGGCGTCGGCGCTGAGCCCCAATTCATCAAGTCCGTTTAAAAAAAGTTCTGTGTTCATATTGTCACCTTAAAACCGTGTCAATAATTTTCGGCATATTATATCAGATATTCCTTGTCGCTGTCGGTCAGCGCGTAGCCGAGGTTGCAGATGTTTCCCGCGCCCATTGTGATGATAAGGTCGCGTACACCCGCGTTTTCAACCAGATAGCGCTCTATCGCGCGCATGTCGTTCATATAGACGGCTCCCTTTATCTTTATCGCGAGATCGCACGAGTGGATCGTTCCGTCATATTTTTCTCTCGCGGGATAAATATCCGCGATCATGACTCTGTCCGCCTCGCTGAGGGCCTCGGCAAACTCGTCAAGGAAGGCCGCTGTCCTTGAATAGGTGTGGGGCTGGAACACTACCCACACGTTTTCATAGCCCATTTTCTTGGCGGCGGTCAGCGTCGCGCGGATCTCGGTCGGGTGGTGGGCGTAGTCGTCAATAACGTCCGCCCCGCATGCGGCCTTGCCGAGTCTTTCAAACCTGCGCCTTGTGCCGGTGAATGCCTCAAGGCCTTCCTTAATATATTTCGGCTCGATCTCAAGAAAATCACAGGCCGCGGCGACTCCCACCGCGTTGCAGATGTTGTGATCGCCAACGACATTCAGGTCTATATGACATAACATGCGTTCTTTGTTGTATATATCAAAACTCGGATATCCGTTTTCCCGCAATGTTATATTCCGGGCGGTATAATCGGCGTCTTTGTTTTTAAGTCCATAGGTTAGTAGGTTTTTTTCGACATTTTGCACAATATTTTGGGTGCTATTTTCGTCAATACATACAATATTGCAGCCATTACTATCAGTTAGGCTTGTAAATTTCACAAAAGATGATATAATGTGATTAAGGTCTTTAAAATAATCAAGGTGGTCCTCTTCTATGTTCGTGACTATCGATACAAACGGTTTGAAGTGAAGAAAACTCTCGACGTATTCACAGGCCTCAAAGGGCAGATATTCGGAGCCGCCGATGCGGTAATTTCCCCCGATCTGCCTGAGTTCGCCTCCGATGAGGACGGTGGGGTCTTTCTTCGCGTGAAGGAGCACCAACGACAGCATTGAAGATGTTGTGGTCTTTCCGTGGGTTCCCGCGACCGCAACGGGATACTTGTAAAGCTTGAGCAGCTCTCCGAGCATTTCCGCCCGCTCTATGACCGGAACGCCGAGGTTGCGCGCGGCTTTGAGCTCGGGATTGTCGCTGCTGATCGCCGCGGTATAGCAAACAACATCAGGACTCTTAACATTCTCGGCCCTTTGACCGATAAATATTTCCGCACCATTTTGTTTTAACCTATCGGTAAGGCCGGATGATTTTGTATCACTGCCGGACACCTTGTAACCGAAGTTGAGCAGCATTTCCGCAATGCCGCTCATGCTTATTCCGCCGATTCCGATCATGTGTATATGTGCGCCTTTTTGGAGCTCGGCAAGTGTAAAGTTACTCATAGTAATGATTACCCTCTTTCGATAATTGTTCTTATGATGTAGTATACTATATATTTGAAGAAATTTCAAGAATATATACGCATAAAGTGCAAATTTTCCAAAGAGGCAGAAAGGATTGTGGTTAAAAGAAGGTAATGGTTAAAAATATGCGGAGAAATCCGGGAAAGGATGAGAAGTATGCTGATTACAGATATCAGAGTCAGAAGGATTAACGCTGACGGAAGAATGAAGGCAGTTGTTTCAGTAACTTTTGATGACGCATTCGTGGTTCATGACATAAAAATCATCGAAGGCCAGGAAGGCAAACTGTTTACGGCTATGCCCAGCAGAAAGACACCGGACGGAGAATACAAGGACATAGCACATCCGATTAATTCTACTACAAGAACAATGCTTAACGAGCGGATACTCGAGAAGTATCAGGAAGTATTGGATGAAGAGACACCGCAGGACGAGGAATTATAGGAATTAAATTACGGGGCTGCGCCAAACGGCGCGGCCCCTTTTGAGTGGTTTTATTCGGTGTAAGGACCCGGTATACAACCTATGCCGATATGGCGGAATTTGATATATTTAAAATATTTTTAAAAAAGCCCTTGACAAATATTTCTATATGGTGTAGAATATATGTGTGCTACAAATTGTAGAACCAAAAATCAGCGGCTGATTAAAAATTAATTATCAAAAAGAAAGGATATCGGTGATCAATATGAAAAACAGAAAATTTATCAAAATTCTGACAACGCTAACTATGGCATTTTGCGTTTTGTCCGTGTTTATGACGGGCAGCGCCGACACTGTCGGCGGGATTGCGGGAGGACCCTATCATGAATACTCGGTTTATTTTGAGGTTCGTGATAACTATGGCGCTCTGATACATGTCATAACGGATCCGATCGTTGAGGACGGGGTGATATACCTGCCGTTTTCTTTGGTGCGCACGGTGGATTATGACTATGAAACAGAAGGTGAATACGCGTCGGCGGAAGAGATAATAACGATAGTGCACAGACTTCCCGTGTCATTAGATTGGGACTACTCTATATCAGCGGCGGTGGATATAAAAAACGGCGAAGTCACAAGGGACGGAAAAACCGAAAAACTGAGCGGAAAATATTTGTATTCGGGCAACGTATTATATATACCGATCGAAGATCTGGAAAAAATAATATTGTACGACGCCACATATAATGATTCCGAAAAGACGATCAAATTCAAGTATCGTGAGGACACGCCGATAGTTTCGACGACTAAGAACCTATATGCGTCGGGTGTTTCTTCGACGCCGAGCCCGTCAATCGATCCTTCAAAAAACGGAACGGCTTCGGAAAACAAGCGGGATGACCGCGGCTCCGAAACGGCGACCGAAAGACTGCTGAGGCTCGGCATTATAAACGGCGATCCGAATGGGGATTTGCGTCTCGGCGACGGCCTGACCCGCGCCGAGATGTCGGTGATCATATGCGGACTTCAGGGCATAAACGGCGTGCCGGATGCGGTCGATACGGTTTTCGGCGACGTAAACAAGAGCCATTGGGCATCTGGATATATCAACGCAGCCTATAACTCAAAAATAATAAACGGCAATGAGGACGGAACATTCCGCCCCGAGGATAAGGTCACATATCAAGAGGCGGTAAAAATGCTTGTGTCGCTCCTGGGTTACGCGCCGAAGGCTGATACGCTCGGCGGCTATCCCAATGGATATTTAGAGACCGCGCGCCAGCACGGACTGACAAACGGTGTTGAGTTCAGCCCCGAAAACCCCTGCATCCGAGGCGATGTGTTTATTTTGGCGGAAAACGCTCTTGACATACCGCTGATGATGCAGAAGGACGGCGCGGACCCCGGGGTATATGTGATCTGCGACGGCACCCTCAATGAAAAAGGTGAGATCGAGGTTCCGCTGCGGACCTTAATAACAGAAAATTTCGGCGAAAAATAAAATGATCGGCGGATAAAACCGCCGTCTGGGCCGGCTTCCCCTACGGTAAAAGGGTACAAAGTGTCGTAGGGGCGGACGACCTCAGCCGCCCGCGTGAAAACGAAACGGTTAAAAGCGGGCGGGGCGGATATATCCGATTTTTATGGGGCCCAAAACGCCGGAGGGAGGCAGGGCTATAAAGCGCGAATACTTGTCGCGGAATTTATACGCGGGGTTGTTGGCCGCGATTATCTCAAGGCGGTTCACGCCTTTTTTTAGTTCCGCCTCGAACCGATAGGGCGGGCATATCTCGCAGCCGACGCACTCGCCGTTCACGAAAAGCTCGGCGGTCTCGCCGACGGCGCCGAGATCGATCACCGCGAGGCCGCCCGGGGAATCGATCTGCGCGCGATAGCGTATCTTTCCGCTGAACCGCGGCAGCTCGCCCGGGGCGGTAATATTTATAAGGCCGCTTGATTTTTTATACGGAACAAAGCTGCCGCGTTCCCAAACGTCGATGTCAAAGCGCGGTTCGATCTCGGTCATGGCGGGTGCTTCCGGGTCATATTCGGGCAGGCCGCGCGGTAGATCGCCGAAAACAACCACGGCCGGGCGGTACGGCCCGATCACGAGCCGAAGGCCGCCGTCCGCGTCCGCGCGGCTCAAAACGTTGCGCGCCGCGTCGTAAACTCCGCAGGGGCCGCCGCTCGGGAATTTCACTGTTCCGTCAAAGGTTTCGGTCACGCTCTCGTTGTTTAGCATATATATGTCCGCGCCCTCGCGGCGGCAGCGCAGAACGCGCAGCGGCTTAAAAGGTCTGTCAACCGAGACGTGCGCGTATTTTTCCGCGTATTCGGCGATTTTGTCAAGCGGCACCGATCCGATGCCGAGCGGGTTCTCATAGCCCTTCGGGGGCGCGCCGACAAAAACCGTGTCGGCTCCCCCGCTCTTGAGCCGCTCGAGCCGATCGAGGCAGTTTTCGGGCAGGATCTCGGCGTAAGGCGCTATGATCAGAGGATATTCCGTGCCGTTTATCGTGAGGCAGCCGTCTTTGATCTCTCCATCGTCTATCGCGTCAAACGGGATTATATCGCAGTCGATCTGGTTCTCAAGCAGAGCCTTGAGAGGTTTCTGCTCAAGCATATATTCTCCGCCGCACCACTCGGCCTCGGCGTGATACAGCACCGCGGCGGACGGAACAGCCCCGCCGCCAAGTATATGGCACATGCGGTTCATATAGCCGCTGAGGATTTTAAGGTATTCGTACTGCGGGTTCATGCCGCGCCCGTAAAGGTGCGGCGGACAGTCCGGGTCGTTTTCTTTGGGCGAGAACGCGTGGGGCACAAAATAATTGATGCCGGCTGCCAGAAAATGGTCGGTCTGCCATTTCATCAACGGCAGACCCTCGGCCCAGCCGTAGCCGCCGAAGCACTCGCACAGAGCGCGGCCCTGTTTGTTCGGCTGGATATGCGCCATGGACGCGCCGAGCTTGCCCAGGGCAAAGTCATAAAACTCCGGGTCGTTTATCCGCGTCGAGGCAAAAACCGAGTGGCACATATCCCCAAAGCCGGGCATGAGCTGATGATACACCGCGTCGATCCCCGACATGTCCTGACCCGCAAGCGCGCGGAAATAATGTCCCGCGCCGGGGCCGAGGCGTGAGCTCACGTTCATATCCTCAAGCACATGGCCGATATACATAACTCCGCGCTCTCGGCACCAATCCCCGAGCATTTTGCAGAAATTTTCGGAGTACATTTTCGAGACCGCGTCCATATAAGCCGCGCGCACCTTCGCCGTGATCTCGCCGCAGTCATACCAAAGCGCGGCGAGGATCGCCGCCGCCGGCCGTTCCGCTGCCGCCGAGATAATTCCGATAAGCCTGTCGTTCCACGGGAGCGCGGCGCCCACGGTGCCGACCGAGGTGCCGTAACCCTTCGGCAGATTGCGGAAGCCGGGCTCGTCGCTGAAAAATCCGGCGATCGTCTTTCCGAACTCGTCTTTATATCTGTTGTAATGGGGCTCGTAAACCTCGCTGATCATCATCGCGCACGACTCGGGGACAAGCGGGTCAAGCATATACGCGGAGCGGCCGCTTACGCCGTCCCGGGTGTCGATATAAAAGAACACTCGCCACACGCCCTCGGGCACGTCAAGGTACAGCATTCCGCCGCTGATACGGTCGGTGAGGTCAACCGCCTCGCCTGTCAGGTTTTCGCCCTTGCCGCTCCTGCGGATCATCGCCGCGCCGACAAGCCTCTCGTCAAATTCAGGCCGAAGCTCGGGCAGGATCAGCGCCATGTCTTTCCGCGGGCCGTACACGTCCGCGTTTTTCTCGATCAGGTGGCGCTTGCGAAGGTCGGGGCGGCGGCTTTCAAACACGCCGTTCGCGTAGCCGCTGGGAAAATGCTTGTCGTCAAATATCCAGACGCGCATATTAAGGCGCTTCGCCTCGGCTATTATATTGTCAAGGTTATCCCACCACTTCGGGCCGCAAAAATCCTCAAACGGGCGCGACTCCACGCAGAACTCCGTGATCCCCGCGCCGCGGATCTTCCGGATCTCGTCGCGGATCACCTCCGGAGGCTCCCCGTGCTGCCAGAAAAGGGGCAGAATATAGTTTTTGTTTTTGTTGTTTAAGGCCTCTGTCACGCGTTTCATAAAGCACCTCCCGCTTTTTGATTATTATAGCACAACCCTTGAGCTTTAGCAACTCCCGATTTTGTGATAAATTTACAAATTATTTGGTGAAAAAATATTGAAACAGGGCAATGTGCCGAAACTGAAAAATAATATCTTTTGTAAAAAAATCGTAATTGCAATTTCCGCGGTTTTAGGTTAAAATATGCATATATGATTATATTGGGAATATACTGTGCTTTATAGATACAGGCGCAAAAATTTAAAAACAATAAAAGGCAGAATATAAAAAACATTTAAAAGGAGGAGTTTTTATGACTACAAAATTCAGAAAGCCGTTGGCGCTTTTGCTGGCGGTCATGATGACGGTCACAATGGTTATGACCGCCCCGATCGTGTCGGCGGCCTCGTATGACGGCGTCACGGCGGCTGCGGAAGATCCGGAGAATTTCTGGACCGAAGACGGTCATTATGAATATTTTTATCATCAGCTTAAAGACCGTAACCCCGACGCAATGCGTTTTTACGACGCCCTCAGGGCAATGTATAATCAGGAGATCTTCAAGACCGGCAACGGCTCGTACGACCTGGTTGAAAATGAAGTCGTAACGCAGACTCAGCTCGCGGCTTACGCAAACGGCGACAACACTCTGCTCAATAACTACGGCGCGGCGCGCGACGCGTTCTTCGCGGATTATCCCGAGGTTTTCTATGTCAACACCGACAACCTCACGATAACCGTGAAATATAACGCGCAGACCGGTTACAAGGCCTCGCTCGGCGCGGGCAGGACCGACAATTATTACAGAAAAGGCTTTGACAGCGTACAGTCCGTAAATACGGCGATCGCTGCTCTTGACGAGTCCATAGAAAGTTACGTAAACACTGCCAATGAGGCGGCAAAGGTCGCGGACCCCACGGCTCCGCCCGCAGCCGAGGCGACGGAAGCTCCGGCTCCCAGTGCGGGTGTTTACGATCTTGACGATTTAAGACCCGGCACCTCGGACGAGGAAAAGTACAGGGAAAAGACCGCGGAAGAGAAGATGATCACCGCTGTTCACGATAAGCTGGTCAGAAGCACAGTGTATAAGCTTGACTCCACAATACCCGGCCCTAAGGCCTGCCAGCCCGAGAATATCGAGAACGTAAGAACCGCTTACGGCCCTCTGGTCGCGGGCGAGTCTCTCTGCGAGGGTTATTCAAGAGGCTTTAAGTGCATTATGGATAAGCTCGGTATTCCCTGCGTTCTGGTCCAGGGCGTTTACAAGCACGGCGATGGCGACGAGGAGCTCCATATGTGGAACATGGTTCGTATCCGCGAGGGCGAGAACAATGTTTGGTACGCCGTAGACTCAACGTTCGACGATCCTTCCGCCTGGAACGGAGAACAGATCGATGCGAAAGACAGCGGCCACGAGTCGACAGAATATCTGCTGGTCGGCGCCGACATTATGGATAAGCAGCACGTTGCGAGCGGCGAGATGTCCGAGTGTCAGTTTGCTTTCAGTTATCCTGCTCTTGAGATGAGTGGCGTGAGCTATGACACGGTGTTCTCGCTGAACGGTCTTGACGTTCAGTACACCGAGAACAGCAACTTGTATTTCGGTACAGACATGCCCGCCCCGGCTTTCAAGGTTAGCTACAACGGCAAGGGCTATGAGAGAGCCGCGCTCGAGGACGGTGTTTATATTCTCGTGAAGCAATATTCAGAAGATACAAGTTCCGTCGAAGGCGGACTTGTTGGAAATACCGAGTGGGTTTATGCCGATATGGCATTGTATAATTCCGCCGGTGACAGATTTGAAACTGATAATTACACGCTGTTTCCGGCATGGACGACCTATTATGCGGAGTTCGCTATCACCAAGGTTCCGCCCAAGGGACATTGGTATCATGGTCAGAGAGTACCGGCAAACCCCGAAATTCCGAACCCTTCACCGGATATAAAAGATAATTACGGTCTTGACCGGCTTGATTATCAATATTATAAGGGCGATCCCGCGGGCTTTGAGGCCGAGACGGGCCTGCTCTACAACCCCGCCAAGAAATATCTTGCGCCTCCGTATATAAAGAGAGGCACTCCCTCGCAGTCGGGCAGAGTTTTGATCCAGGGCAATATGGAGATCGACTGCGAGTATTCGTTCGATCAGCCCCTTGAGCAGTTCGCGCCCACTGTGACCGCCGCCGACGGCGAGGCCGAGGGCGAAGTCGTGACACCCAACGGCACACCGATCGATCTCAAATACGGCGAGGACTACGGAGTTTACGTTTTTGATAAGACCGAGAACAACGCGTCTCTCGGCAATATCAAGGTTGAGGAGGCTGTTCCGTCGATCCACTTTGACGGTGACAGAACGGTGACGTTTAAGTTTAAGCCCGATCCGACATGGGCCAGCGACTGCGTTCAGTACCTGATCATATTCAAGACGATGCGCGGCGTTGTCAGCAAGAAGATACCGAACGAGATAAGCATGGTAACATCGTTCCCCTGCGCGGTATGCGCCTACAGATCAAGAGGATATTTCTGGAACGTTCACGCGAAGCCGCAGCTTATCAGCGATTCCGACATTGACATTGAGGGCTGGACAGACTCAAGGGGCGACCCCGTTGACCCCGGTCTGTCGCACAGACTGTCTTTGGTTGTGACCGACACAACTCAAGGCGAGCAGAACGCCATGAACGAGCTGCTCGAAGAAAAGGGAGTTACTCCCAAGGCGAGCAGCATGTATAATATTAACCTCACTGTCTGCAAGGCTATGGTTCCCCAGCCGGGCCAGAGCGTGAGAGTTATGATGGGCTTCCCCGAGCCTTACGGCCCGGACGACGCCGGCGTTAAGTTCACAGCCTACCATTATAAGCAGGACGAGCGCGGAAACACCATCGGCGTTGAAGAGATCCCCTGCGAGGTTACTCCCTACGGCCTGGTTATCCTGTGCAGCAGCTTCAGCCCCTTCGCGGTTGTCGTTACCGACAAGACCGAAGCGGAAAAGGAAGCGGATAAGAAGGTAAAGACCTTTGTTGTTACGAACAACAACGGCGGAACGGTTACATACAGCAACACCGACGAAGACGGCGTTATGAAGATCACGGAGGAAAAGCCCGATCAGACATTCACGGTAACACCCGAACAGGGCTATGTTATCGAGCAGATAAGCATAGGCAGCGACGTTAAGTACTCAAATCCCGACGGAACCAAGAGCGGAGCCGAGACGGTAAAAGTAAACTTTAATGATTACAAGGATCTGACCGCGGCGGCTATGGTAAGCGTTAAGTTCGCTCCGCAAGCCGTTCTTGAAAAAGAGGCGGAGGAAAACAAGAAATCGGGCGACACAACGGTCGTTCAGGTGGTTCCCAACGAGGTGCCCGAATCCGTGCCCACAGAGACTCCGACAACAGAGCCGACCGAGGCTCCCGCGACTGAGCCGCCGGCTACGCCCACGACTGCGCCCACAACTGCGCCCACATCCGGACCCGCCGGTCCCGCGATAGTTAAGGCGTATCTCGACCATAAGGGCAACACGGTAGCGGTTCTCTCGAACATTGACAGCGGAGTCGCTGTTGCCGCCAAGTATGACGGCGGCGCGCTTGTTGCCGAAAAGCACGAGGATATTAATGGCAATACTGTAATATTCAGCGGCATAGAGGCGGATAAGATCATGGTTTGGAAATCTCTTGACAGCGTTGAGCCTATCTGCGAGGCAAAAGATGTCAGCCCGGTAGCCCCCGATATAAACGGAGCGGACATAAACTTCACAGAATTGGGCTTCGTGCCTGTATATGATGAGGAATCGGGCTTCGGCTTTGTTTCAACATCCGGCGCGATCATGCCCGAGGGCTATGACAGAGTTGTCGCCGGCACAGACAAGATCACGGCCGGCGCTGACGGTGCGAGTGTTACCGAAAGCGACGGAGATTACCTGAGCAGCAAATACAAAGACAGCTCGAGCTACACTAACTACGGCGGACTGATTTACAGATTTGACACGGATCCCGGCGCGTATCACGTTGAAGTAACGCTCGGCGGAAGCTCAACATCGGCGAACACCAAGATCGCTCCCACCGGCATGGACGCTTCAAGACTTACGGGCACCGCAGCATGGGATACGGCGGGGCACGTCGCGAGAACGGCGTCCGCGTCATGGAACGAGAACACATGGTCATATGACTTCGCGACGGGCGACAGCTTTGTTGAGCTTGACATAGAGCCCACGACCCTGCCCACCACCGAGAAGCCTCAGACCGTTACGGTTCAGTCGATAAAGATCACTCCGATCGCCGCGCAGGCAGCCGGCGACAAGCCCACGATCCATATCTTGGGCGACTCGACGCAAAAGACATACACATTTAACGAGACGATCAGCTCATGGGGCCAGACGCTCTATAAATACTTTGATCTGAGCAAGGTCAATGTTGTCAATTACTCAATGGGCGGACGCTGCATGAGAAACAACTACACCGAAGGCAGATTTGACGATGTTCTTATAAACGGCAAGGCGGGCGACTATGTGTTCCTGCACTCCGCGCATAACGACGAGTCTCCCGCGGAGACGCGCTTTGACAGAGGCTGCCAGTATAAGGACGGCGACAAGACAAAGGCAAACGCCCTCTATAACAGATGGCTGGATATGTACGTAAGCGCGATCAAGGCGCGCGGCATGATTCCTGTTCTGGTATCGCCAATGCCGAGAAGCGCCGGCGGAGCTACGACATTCAATCCCGATTCGCCTGCCAACATGAAGGCAAAGGCGGCGTCCGATCCCGAGGTAGCTTATGTTGAGCTGTACCAGGGAGCGGTCGATTACTACAGCAAGCTCGACAAGAACGAGGGCACATGGACATACAACAGTGTTGAGGCAGGCGAGACGCCCGCGAACAACTCGGCAAACGGCGCGAACGGCGACGGCACTCACTACAGAGAGGCGGCCGCGAAGCAGTTCTGCCGCATAATACTCCAGAGCATTTACGATCAGAGTGTTGCCGCGGATGACAAATACACCGACAAGGCGATCATGGAGAAGCTGGTTTCTTACATGCCCGAGACGGTCAAGGCTGCTGCTGCGTCCGAGAACCACGACTGGTCGGCGGTACTGCCCGAGCAGGCGAGCGACGTTGACGCGGTTGACGTTGTTCCCGGCGCTACAAAGCAGGCGAGAGAAAATTACTATTACAGAACATCGATCGAGAAGGCTTTGCAGATCGGCGCGCTCCATAAGGACAGCGACAATAACTTCAAGCCCACTCAGACGATAACCGTCGGCGAGTTCGCGAGAGGCATGGAAAAGGTATTCGGCCTCGAAGAAAACTCACTGACAAACTACACCAAGACGTATGCGGAGCTTCAGGCGGAGGCGGCGTCGGCGGACGCGGCGGAGTATGTTCCGGTTGTTTCCGGCCCCGCGGATTACGCGCCGGGCGAGGCTCAGGCTGCGGCGGGTCAGCACACTATCACCGTTAAGCAGGTCGAGGGCGGCGAGATCACCGTTTACAACAACAGCGCGTTTAAGACCGCCACCGGAGACGTTCCCTCGGGAGTAAAGGCCAATGAAGTATTCGCGGATAATGATTACATGACAATGACCGCTCCTAATGAATTAAAAGCCGGCAATGACGGCAGCGGCAAATTCGACAACAGCGAGATCTCGACCAATTACTTCGAGTTCCGCAATGCGAGTCCCGAGAAGATAGTAAAATATCACTCGAAGGCCGATGGAAAGATCACGGTATACGCTCGCTTTAACGACAACAAAGCCATTGAGCTCACGGATGGCACCGATACACAGTCTCAGACTCTGCCCGGCAACGGCACAGGCGACACGGTCTACGGCACGG
Source organism: uncultured Monoglobus sp. (assembly GCA_947625055.1). Lineage (GTDB taxonomy): Bacteria > Bacillota > Clostridia > Monoglobales > Monoglobaceae > Monoglobus. The sequence continues at coordinate 38,892 of CANQMT010000010.1, forward strand.
TTCAGTTTAACGTGAAGGCCGATACCGATTATCAGCTCTGGGCGCGCGGCGGCACAGGCAGACTGTTCGGAGTTAAGTATGAGTCGACCAACTATCCACAGTCAAAAGAGTCAATGGTTGTTAATGACGGCGACGAGATAAGAGTTGTAGCAATAGCTAAAGACGGTTATCTCAATGACAAGATCACATTAAACGGCAAGCCTGTATCATCCGGCACCGGAAGAGAAGCTATTTTCGAGGCTGACGCTGATTGCGAAGTTTCGGCGATCTACAAGAGCGAGCCTGCGTTTGTTGATACCACAATAATCGCGAGCGATGCCGCGCTGACGCGCGAGGCAATGGGCGCGATCCTGCACGACGCTTATCTCGCGGCTTACGGCAAGGATGAAAACGGCGCATGGAACAAGGTTCCCTACATGAACCAAAACGGCGGCGTTCCCTCGCCCGATGACCCGAACTATGATCCCAATATCAAGTATGAGGGTTCTCCCTACATACCGCTGGTAGGCTGGGCGGCGCTTCAGGACATAGGAAGCATTACCCCCTCGCTTTACGGCAAGGTCAAGGAAGCTTATAACTTAGGCCTGATGCGCTCCGAGAAGGACCTCACAAGAGGCCAGATCAAAGTCGGCGACGAGCTTGAGCCCCAGGCGGAGGTAACAAGAGCGAAGGCGGCGAAGGCGCTGGTATTCTGCTTCATTCTCACGCAGGAACCCAACGAGGAAAGCCAGATCATACCCGACAACCACAACTACGCGGCTGAGACGGTCGGCGATATTATCGCTCCCAATCCGGATGCTCCCTCAACGCCTTATACAAAATAACACGGTTTAATAATTTTAAAAATTATTAATAGATTTCTTCCCAGAAAGCGGCGGGCAAATTGCCCGCCGCTCCGTTTATTATATTAAGTTTTTCTTGTGTTGCCGCACCAGCTTTTTGTATTTGGATTTGTTTTCTGAGTTGTATCCGACTATCAGATCGGGTGACGCGGCGGCGATATGCGAGAGAAGAATTTTCGATTCGACCGGATCGATTTTCATTATTTGAAAATTAAAGCCGCTTTTTGAGTTAAGCACCAATTTTTCCGCCAGGTTCACGCCGTACATTTTTTGTATAAGCACGTATGCCCACAATATGTCATCGTACGGAACGATCACATTGAATCTGGCGTAATAAAAAGATTTCGAGCCAAGGTACACGCCCGTTTTCGGCAGCGACGGCGACGACGGAAAAGTGTCGTTCAGCACGTCAATGCGTCCGCTTTTCCTGAGGACCCCCATGTACCGCATGGGAACGTGATATTTGAAAGAATATACCAAAAGCAAGATAAGATCAACCATAAGTGAGATCAAGATCGAGATCGGCATATTCTCGTCTCCGTGTCCGGTGTAAATCAAAAAGACGAAGGCAAACACGGAGAATGCGAACGCCGCGCAGGTCAAAATAAGAATTACGCTTCCTATGGTTGCCGATTTCTCAAATTTTTCCGCCATAATAACTATCTCCAATCTTTAAAAAATATAAATATTCTATTTATAAGTAATAATATCATAAAATTATGAAAAAATCAACAAAATGTTACAATATTTCAAAATATCCGAAAACCGATCAATAAAATCAAAACAAATAAACGTAAGATAAAAAAAGAAAATTCTTGACAAATATCATTAAATGGTATATAATATTATGACAGTTCAGATTAGACGAGATTAGGTATTTTGAGATGAGATTAGCTGAGACGAGTGGGCTGAAATAGCGCCCGATCAACGAGCGGGAAACGAACGGCTCTTGCGCCGCACCGTATGTGCTGCGCGCTGCGTTCCCGAGCGCTTTTAATGATTCTGAATACTTAGTTGGTCTACTCTAATATATTACGAGGAGGCTTTTTTAATGTTTTATCCAACTTTTGAGCAGGTCGAAGGCTATGCCGAGGAAGGCTATAACCTGATACCTGTCACGCTGTCGGTTTTCGCGGATATGGACACGCCGATCTCGGCTTTCCGAAAGCTCGAGACCGACAAATACTGTTTTTTGCTTGAGTCGGTAGAGGGCAGCGAGCTTACAAACCGATACTCGTTTATCGGTCGAAATCCGTTCCTCACGTTCAAGAGCTACGGCGGCAGGGCGGTCATCACCGATTATAACGGCGTTGTGACCGAGCGCGAGGGGAACCCGATCGACATCTTAAACGAATACGCCGACAAATTTAAATCCCCGGTCATCGAGGGGCTGCCGTCGTTCAGCGGCGGCGCGGTGGGATGCTTCGCCTATGATCTGGTGCGCCTGACCGAAAAGCTGCCCGAACCGCCCGAGGACGATCTCAACCAGCCCGACATGCACTTTATGTTCACCGATGAGATCGTGGCTTTTGACAACAAGGCAAAGAAGATCATAATCATGGTGAACATCCACCCCGGCGAAAATCTGCGGTTCAGATACGACCGCGCGGTCGAGCGGCTGATCGAGATCAAGAACGAGCTGGCCGCGCCTCTTGAGCTCAAGTCAAAGCCCGGCAGCGGATTCAGAGGCTCGGGCGAACCCAAGAGCAACATAACCAAAGAGCGGTTCTGCGAGAACGTGGAGAAGGCGAAGGAATATATCAAAAACGGCGATATATTTCAGGTGGTGCTGTCGCAGAGATTCGAGATCGAGAACTACAGCGACCCGTTCAACGCCTACCGCGCGATACGCGTCATAAACCCGTCGCCGTATATGTATTACTTGAAATTCGATAGCTGCCAGATCGCGGGCGCGTCGCCCGAGATGCTGGTGCGCGTTGAGGACGGGATCGTGTCGAACAGCCCGATAGCGGGCAGCCGCCCGAGAGGAAAGACGGCTGAGGAGGATAGGCAGAACGAGTTCGATCTGATCGCCGACCCGAAGGAGAACGCCGAGCACATCATGCTTGTCGATCTGGGCAGAAACGACGTCGGCAAGGTCTGCGAGTTCGGCAGCGTCGAGGTCACGCGTCTCAAGTATATCCAAAGATTTTCCCACATAATGCACATGACGTCCGACGTGCAGGGCAGGCTGAGATCCGACAAGACCGCGTTCGACGCGCTGCGCGCGGTGCTTCCCGCGGGAACGCTGTCGGGCGCGCCCAAGATACGCGCAATGGAGATCATTGACGAGCTCGAGACCCGAAAGCGCGGCTTCTACGGCGGAGCGATCGGCTATATCGGCTTCGGAGGCAGCCTCGATTCCTGCATAACGATCAGGACGGCGCTGTTTAAGGACAACAAAGCCTACGTCCAGGCCGGAGCAGGTATCGTCTACGACTCGGTCCCCGAGACCGAGTACACCGAGACGGTCAACAAGGCTATGGCGATGATACAGGCGATAGAAAGGGCGGGTGATCTTTGATGAATATAATTATTGATAACTATGACTCGTTCACCTATAATCTGTACCAATATATAGGTGAGATCGACCCTAATGTCAAGGTTTACAGAAACGACGAGGTCACGGTCGATGAGCTCGAGGCCATGGAGCCGGAGCATATAATAATCTCGCCCGGCCCGAAATACCCAAAAGACGCGGGCATATGCATAGAGCTTATAAAGCGGCTTTATACAAAAATCCCGATCATGGGCGTGTGCCTCGGCCACCAGTCTATAGGAGAGGCAATGGGCGGCAGAACGATCCATGCGCCGAAGCTGATGCACGGCAAAGCCGACACCGCGAAGATCCTCGATAAGACCTCGGTGATATTCGGCGGTATAGTCGGAGACGAGATACGTGTCGGCAGATACCATTCGCTGGTGACAGACGAGAGCGCCCTGCTCGGCTGCATGAAGGTCACGGCCAAGACCGACGACGGCTCGGTCATGGCTATGGAGCATAGGGAATATCCGCTGTTCGGGCTGCAGTTCCACCCCGAATCGGTGCTGACGCCCGACGGAAAAACAATGTTAAAAAATTTTTTAAATATATAGGAGTTGAAAATTATGCTTACACAATACATAAGAAAGATCACTGACGGAGAAAACCTGACGTTTGACGAGGCGAAAACCGCAATGGACGCGGTTTTGGACGGCGGAGCGACGCCGGTGCAGATAAGCGCCTACCTCACCGCCCTGCGCATGAAGGGCGAGACGATCGACGAGATCAGCGGCAGCGCCGCGATGATGAACAGCAAGGCCTCGCTCATCACGCCCGACGTTCCCGACTATGTTGACTGCGTGGGAACCGGCGGCGACGGCACGAACACGTTTAACATTTCTACCACCGCGGCGTTTGTTATCGCGGGCGCGGGCGCAAAGACCGCCAAGCACGGAAACCGCGCGGTTTCGAGCAAATGCGGCAGCGCCGACGTGCTTGAGGGCCTCGGCGTAAATATCATGATAACGCCCGAGCAGGTCAAGGAGTGCGTCGAAAAGATCGGCATAGGATTTATGTTCGCGAGAACCATGCACCCCTGCATGAAAACCGTGTCGGGCGTGCGCGGCGAGATCAAGATAAGAACTCTGTTTAATATATTAGGCCCCCTCTCGAACCCCTCGAACGCCAAGCATCAGGTCATCGGCGTGTTTGACGAGAACCTGACCCACCCGCTGGCCGAGGCGATGATGAACCTCGGCGTAACCTCGGGCATGTCGGTATGCGGCGTTGACAACGGCATGGATGAGCTGTCGATAATCGGAAAGACCAAGATATCCGAGATAAAGGACGGCAAGGTCATCGACTATTATTTAAGCCCCGAGGATGTGGGCCTCGCCGTCGGCACGGCGGATGACATCAAGGGCGGAGACGTAGACGAGAACGTGAAAACAACCCTGAGCATCTTAAAAGGCGAAAAAGGTCCCCGCCGCGATATAGTTGTTCTGAACGCGGGTGCGGCGATATATACGACAGGCATTGCGAAGAGCATCGAGGAAGGCGTTCGCATGGCGGAAAAAGCCATAGACAGCGGCGCCGCCATGGAAAAACTCGATCAACTGGTAGAGATGACGAACGCGTTTTAGTTTGGCTCGCCCCTTTAGGGGAGAGCTGGCTGCGGCTTGTCCGCAGACTGAGAGGGGTCAACGTAGAGACTAGGAAATAGGTGCTAGGAACTAGGAATATCTCGCTGAGATTTTCAATCATAGCCCCTAGACCTTAATCTCTGGTACCTATGTTAACCCCTCTCCGCCCGCTAGCGGGCACCTCTCCCCAAGGGGCGAGGCAGACATAAGTCAATGAGAGGAAATATCCATGGACATACTTGAAAAAATCGTAACAAAAAAGAAAATATATCTTGAGAACCAAAAGCAGAAAATCAGCTACAAAACGCTGAGGACTGACGTTGAAAAATCGTTCGGCTCGCGCAAGGTGATAAGCTTTTACAACGCGCTTAAAAACTATGAAAAAATTTCGATCATAGCCGAAGTGAAAAAAGCGTCGCCCTCAAAAGGGCTGATCCGCCCCGACCTTAACCACATGGACGTGGCGCGGGAATATTTAAAGTCCGACGTGCAGGCCATGTCGGTGCTGACCGAGACCGACTTCTTCCTCGGCAAGCCCGATTTCCTGCGCGACATCAGCCGCATTTCCCAAATTCCGCTGCTGCGCAAGGATTTCGTGATCGACGACTATCAGATATACGAGGCGAGAGGCCTCGGCGCGTCGGCGATCCTGCTTATCGCGGCGATCCTTGACGACAAGACCATGAGCGATTTTATGGACACCGCGCGCGGGCTCAATCTTGACTGTCTGGTCGAGGTTCACGACGCGGAGGAGCTGCGCCGCGTGAACGCGCTTGGCGCGAGGATCGTCGGGGTCAACAACCGCAACCTCAAGACCTTTGAGGAGGACCTCGGCACCACCGAGCGGCTTTTGGGTCTGCTTGAGGAGCGGGAGAAAAAGGTTCTTGTGTCCGAAAGCGGGATCAGGAGCAGCCGCGACCTTGAGTATGTGGAGCGGATTGGCGCAGACGCGGCGCTTATCGGCGAGCTGTTCATGCGTCACCAGAATATTTCCTCCGCGGTCGATGATCTGAGAAACGGAAGGCTTGATTGATATGAGCGTTAAAATAAAGATATGCGGCCTCATGCGCGAGGCGGACGCCGACGCGGTGAATGTTGCTATGCCCGACTTTGCGGGCTTTGTGTTCTACGAGAAAAGCCGCCGCTGTCTGACGGCCGAAAAGGCGCGTGCGATACGCTCGCGGCTCGATCCGAGGATAAGGGCCGTCGGCGTGTTTGTCAACATGCCGCTCCAAAAGATCGCGGAGCTTGCGGATTCGGTGCCGCTTGACATCGCTCAGCTTCACGGCGAGGAAAGCGCGGAGGATATTGAAGATCTGCGAAAGCTTTGTCCCGATCTCGAGATCTGGAAGGCGGCGCGGGTCGGCGACGATTTTGACCCGAAAAGCCTTGAAAAATACAAAATCGCCGACCGCTTGCTGCTCGACGCGTATGTCGAGGGTTACGGCGGCAAGGGCAAAAAGATCGAGGACGAGCGACTGCGCGGCATCGACCTGAGCGCGATCATGCTGGCCGGCGGGCTGAACGCGGACAACATAGCGGACGCGGTCGAAAGGTACCGCCCCTACGGGGTCGACGTCAGCAGCGGCGCCGAGACCGACGGTCTGAAGGATGCGGAAAAGATAAAGAAAATCGTGAATATCATAAGGAGTATAAAATAAATCAAAACGAGGTATAAAAATATGGAAAATAAATCAAAGGGCAGATTCGGGATCTACGGCGGACAGTACGCGCCCGAGACCCTGATGCGCGCCCTGAACGAGCTTGAGGCCGCCTATAACGAGGCGAAGGCGGATCCCGAGTTCCAAAAAGAACTTGAATTTTATTTGAATGAATACGCGAACCGCCCGTCTCTGCTTTACTACGCGGAGAACATGACAAAGGATCTGGGCGGCGCCAAGGTGTACATAAAGCGCGAGGATCTGAACCACACCGGAGCGCACAAGATAAACAACGTGCTTGGTCAGGCGCTTCTGGCGAAGCGCATGGGCAAAAAGAAGGTGATCGCCGAGACCGGAGCGGGTCAGCACGGAGTGGCCGCGGCCACGGCGGCAGCGCTGTTCGGCATGGAGTGTGAGGTTTTCATGGGCGAGGAGGACACGCGCCGTCAGGAGCTCAACGTGTTTCGCATGAACCTGCTGGGCGCCAAAGTTACGCCGGTCACGTCCGGAACCGGCACGCTCAAGGACGCCTGCAACGAGGCGCTCCGCGCGTGGGCGGCAAGGGCTAACGACACGATGTATCTGCTGGGCTCCACCATGGGCCCGCACCCGTACCCAACGATCGTGCGCGACTTCCAGAGCGTTATCGGAAAAGAGATTAAGGCGCAGATGCTCGAAAAAGAGGGCCGTCTGCCCGACGCGGTCATCGCCTGCGTGGGCGGAGGCAGTAATGCAATGGGCGCGTTTTATGACTTTATCGGCGACAAGTCGGTTCGGCTTATCGGAGCCGAGGCCGCGGGCGACGGAATAGACACCGAGCGCCACGCCGCGACCATGACGAAGGGCACCGTGGGTGTGCTGCACGGCATGAAGTCGATATTTTTGCAGGACAAATCGGGCGGCATAATGCCGGTCTACTCGATCTCCGCGGGCCTTGATTATCCCGGAGTCGGCCCCGAACATGCGGCTCTGCGCGACAGCGGCAGAGCCGAATACTATCCGATAACCGACGCCGAGGCGGTCGACGCGTTCCGCTATCTGACGAGGATCGAGGGCATAATCCCCGCGATCGAAAGCTCACACGCGGTGGCGCAGGCGATGAAGCTCGTGCCGAAAATGGACAAGGACAAAATCGTTGTCATAAACCTCTCGGGCAGAGGCGACAAGGACGTTTACTCCGTCGCGAGATATATGGGGGTGGAAATCAATGAAAAATAGAATAGACTCAATGTTTGAAGCCCTGAGAGAAAAAAACAAAAAAGCGCTTGTGACGTTCCTGACGTTCGGCGACCCGGATATCGAGACCTCGAAAAAGCTGGTGCTCGCCATGGAAAACGCGGGCGCCGATCTGATCGAACTGGGAATACCGTTCTCCGACCCTATGGCCGAGGGCCCGGTAATTCAGGCGGCGAACGTGCGCGCCCTGAAGCATGAGATAAATCTTGACATAATATTTAAGGCTGTGTCCGAGCTGCGCGAGAGCACGCAGGTGCCGCTGGTGTTTTTGATGTATTTCAACTCGATATTAAGCTACGGCCCCGAAAAGTTTTTCGCGGCCTGCAAAAAGGCGGGCGTGGACGGCGTTATTATCCCCGACCTTCCGTTTGAGGAGAGCGATGAGATATATGATCTGACGCAGGAGTACGGCGTATGGCAGATCTCGATGATCGCGCCAACCTCATCCGAGGAGCGTTCAAAGGCGATCTGCGATAGGGCAAAGGGCTTTCTCTACTGTGTGTCCTCAATGGGCGTCACCGGAACGCGCGAGGATTTTTCGACCGACTTTGACCGTATGTTCGGCATGCTCAACAAGTATTCCGACATTCCCAAGTGCATAGGCTTCGGAATTTCAAAACCCGAGCATATCGAGAGTTTGAAAAAATACTGCGACGGCCTTATAGTCGGCAGCGCCATTGTCAAAACGATCGCCGCGGGCAAGACTGCGGAGGATAAGATAAACGGCGTGAAGGCCCTGACAAGCGCCCTCAAAGCTCCGCTGATGTAACGCTTGACAAATTTGAAAGCGCATGTAGAAAAATTTCGTTTTTCAAAAATTAAACAGCCCATGTCCGGTTCCGCCCGCCACACCCGGGCGGGGCATGACGGAACCGGGTCCGGCGATCATATAAAAGCTATTTTTAGCTCGCAGCTTTACTGTTTCAACAATCCGAAAGGAGCCCGAAGGCTCCTTTTTCATATGCTGTTTTCTATAAATTTGATTTTGGGCTTGTGGGTCTTGGCTTCCTCGTAGTCCATTGTGGCATAGGCTATGATTATCACCTTGTCGCCGACGCTCGCTTTGTGGGCGGCGGCTCCGTTGAGGCACACGACTCCGCTGCCGCGCTCGCCCGGGATCGCGTAGGTTATCAGGCGCTCGCCGTTGTTTATGTTCACCACATGCACCTGCTGGTTTGTCAGGATCCCTACCTCGTCCATCCAGTCCTCGTCAATGGTTATCGAGCCGATGTAGTTTAAGTTTGCGTCCGTCACTGTGGCTCTGTGGATTTTTGAGTTCATGATCTCTATGTTCATATACCGACACCTCCTAGATTTTAGGCTCTGCTATGATATTGTCGATCAGCCGCGTCTTTCCGAAGCGGACCGCCAGCGCGATCAGTGTTTTTTCGACGAGCCTGCCGCCGTATGGCTCAAGGCTCGGGAACGCGCAGCTTTCGATATATTCGATGTCCGCGAGGGGCGATTTTGATATCCGCGCCCGTATGTCGTGCTTTATTTTCTCAAGGTCGGTCTCGCCGCCTTTGATATTATCCTCCGCCTCTTTCAGCGCCGCGCTGAGGCTGAGCGCCTGCTCGCGCTCCTCGGCGGATAAATAGGTGTTGCGGCTGCTCATCGCGAGCCCGTCTTTTTCGCGCACTATCGGACAGGGCACGATCTCGATATTCATGTTGAGGTCGGACACCATGCGCATAATGACCGCGAGCTGCTGCGCGTCCTTCTGACCGAAGTAGGCGCGGTCGGCCATTGAGATGTTGAACAGCTTGGTAACAACGGTTGCCACGCCGCGGAAGTGTCCGGGCCTCGTTTTGCCGCACAATATCTTGGTGATGTCGCTGTCCACACTGACGAAGGTCCCGTAACCGTCCGGGTACATGTCCTCGGGGTCCGGGTGGAAAATATAGTCCGCGCCTGCCGACTCTGCGGCTTGTTTGTCGCGCTCAAGGTCGCGCGGATAGGTCTCAAGGTCCTCGCCGGGGCCGAACTGGGTCGGGTTGACAAAAACGCTGACGATCGTTATATCGTTCTGCTCGGCGCTCTTGCGTATAAGCGACTTGTGGCCCTCGTGAAGATAGCCCATAGTGGGCACAAGGCCGATCGTTTTGCCCTCAGCCTTTAATTTTTTTGAAACGGCGTTAAGCTCCGCCGGTGTTTTTATGATCTGCATGGTAAATACTCCTAACATAGTGATTAGTAATTAGCGAATAGTGATTAGATCGGGCGGCAGATTGCCGCCCCTACGGTGTTATGCGCGACACGTTCGTAGGGGACGGCGCCCTCGACGTCCCGCAGGGCGGATATCATCCGCCCGTCGGGCTCGCCCCTTGGGGATAATCAGCAAGCTTGCTTGCGGGTTCAAAGCGACCTTTGAAAATCGCTTGCGATTTTCACCAAGCGCTTCCTTAAAGCTGTCACCGAAGGTGACTGAGAGGGGTTAACTTGATTATTTGGGGAAACTTCCCTCTTTTACTTCTTTTATATATTCCGAAACGCCGCCGGTGATCGTTTTGCCGACTTCGGCGAAGCGCTTCACGAACGACGGCACATAATCGTCGAACATTCCCAGCATGTCGTGCAGCACCAGGACCTGCCCGTCGCAGTCGGGGCCCGCGCCTATGCCGATCGTGGGGATCGTAAGGTTTTCGGTCACTTTTTTCGCCGGATCGCGGGGGATGCACTCAAGCACCAGCGCGAACGCCCCGGCTTCCTCCACCGCTTTCGCGTCGCGCATCAGCTTTTCGGCAGCCGCGTCGGTCTTTGCCTGAATTCCGAAGCCTCCGAGCTGATTGACGCTCTGCGGCGTCAGCCCCAGATGCGCGCACACGGGAATTCCCGCGTCGGTTATCGCATTTATAACGTCGGCGATCTCCTCGCCGCCCTCGATCTTGACCGCCGCCGCGTTCCCTTCCGCTATGAGAGCGCCGGCGTTTTTAACGGCCTCGTACTTCCCGAGGCGGCAGGACAAAAACGGCATGTCTGCCACGACCATGGCGCGCTTCGCGCCCTTCGCGACCGCCTTTGTGTGGTGGATCATGTCCGCCATTGTGACGTGCGTCGTGTTGTCAAAGCCGAGCATAACGTTGCCCAGCGAGTCGCCCACGAGTATCATATCTATCCCCGCGGCGTCCACAAGCTTTGCCATCGAGTAATCATAAGAGGTCAGCATGGAAATCTTCTCTCTGCCCTTCATTGCCCGGACGGTTTTTGTTGTGATCTTCTTTTCGGCCATTTTTCATTCTCCTTTACAAACTTTTACTGTTTTGGTATGAGTTTCTTCATTATATTATATACAACTTAAATCCGAAACTACATATTATTGTGTGCATAAAAACAGGACACCCAATATGAGGTATCCTTACAGAGAACGTAAAACCGTAAATTCCGCCAAAATTCAGCCGAAATCCACAATTTTAAAAAATTTTTTAAAAAAATCAGTCTCTGTTGGGAACCCAATCAAAGCTTTTGTCGTCATATATAATGAAAGGCGGATCCGCCTTTCCGTAACGGCAGTATGAGTATAACACAATTTGAAAGAAAATGCAATAACTTTTTGTTACATAAAGTTAGATACAAAGTTACAAACGGTTACAAAATTTATACAAATTTACGCAACCCTCTTGACATACGGCTGTTTAGGTATTAAAATACAAGAGTTAAAGTATATTTTTACCGAAATTTAAGACTTTAGGGGGAATCACTGTGGCTGTTAAGTATATATTCGTAACGGGCGGCGTTGTGTCCGGCATAGGCAAAGGCATCACCGCCGCGTCTCTCGGAAGGCTGCTCAAGACAAGGGGCCTGAGGGTCACGATCCAGAAGTTCGACCCCTATATAAATATAGACCCCGGAACCATGAGCCCCTATCAGCACGGCGAGGTGTTCGTCACCGACGACGGAGCCGAGACCGATCTTGATCTGGGCCACTATGAAAGATTTATAGACGAGAGCCTTACAAAAAACAGCAACATCACCACCGGAAAGGTCTATAACGCGGTTATCACCAAAGAGCGGCAGGGCGCCTACCTCGGCGGCACCGTTCAGGTCATCCCCCATATAACCGACGAGATCAAGCAGAAGATCTACGACGTTGGCGACGAGGGCGAGTCCGACGTGGTCATCACCGAGATCGGCGGAACCGTTGGCGACATTGAGAGCCAGCCGTTCCTTGAGGCGATACGCCAGGTGGCGTATGACAAGGGCAGGCAGAATGTGATGTATATCCACGTTACGCTCGTGCCTTACCTCAGGACCTCGGGCGAGCTCAAGTCAAAGCCCACGCAGCACAGCGTCAAGGAGCTTTTGAGCATAGGCATCCAGCCCGATCTGCTGATATGCCGCAGCGAGGTCCCGCTTGAGGACTCTCAGCGCGACAAGATAGCCCTGTTCTGCAACGTTGACCGCGACTGCGTTTTCCAGAACCTCAACTGCGACACGATATATGACGTGCCGATCATGCTTGAAAATCAGAACCTGTCCGGCAAGGTCTGCGAGAGGCTGGGGCTTGATACGCCCGAGCCCGACCTTCACGAGTGGAACGACATAATTAAAAGGATAAACAGCCTTGACAAAAAAGTCAGGATAGCGCTCGTCGGCAAATACGTCGCGCTGCACGACGCGTATCTCAGCGTGGCGGAGGCTTTAAGGCATGGCGGCTACGCATGCGGGGCCGAGGTCGAGATCGACTGGATCGACGCCGAGGAGGTAAATGACGACAACGTTAAGGAAATGATCGGCGGCGCGGACGGGATTCTGGTTCCGGGCGGCTTCGGCGACAGAGGCATTGACGGAAAGATCTCTGCGATAAAATACGCGCGCAAGAACAAAGTGCCGTATCTCGGGATCTGCCTCGGAATGCAGCTCGCGGTCGTGGAGTTCGCGAGAAACGCTGCGGGGCTCAAGGGGGCGCACAGCTCCGAGCTCGATCCCGACACTCCGTATCCGGTGATCGACCTGATGCCCGAGCAGAAAAACATTTCCGATATGGGCGGCACCATGAGGCTGGGCGCGTATCCCTGCCACATCAGAGAGAACAGCAAATTCGCGGCCGAAGCTTACGGCGGGGCCGACAAGATAAAAGAGAGACACAGACACAGATACGAGATGAACAACGATTATATAAAGACGCTTACCGATATGGGGCTTGTGATAGCGGGCACCTCGCCCGACAACAGGCTTGTGGAGATCGTTGAGGTCAAGGATCATCCCTGGTTCGTCGGAGTGCAGTTCCATCCGGAATTCAAGTCAAGACCCAACAAACCGCACCCTCTATTTAAGCAGTTTATATATAATTCGCTACTTAGTTCACAAAAATCTGTTAAATAATTTGGTTATTTTGTTACAATTGTGTGAAAAGATAAAATACTTATTGACAATTTGCCCTATTTGGTGTTATAATCTGTAGTAAGCTAAAGAAAAAGTATGATAGGATAAAAATGTTCTGTTTATTTTTCGGCGGCGAAAGTAAATTAATTTTGTAAAAAAAATTAAAATTTTAATATTTTAAGGAGGATTTGAGACATATGAGAAATCTCAAAAAGGTGATTGCTTTAGTTGCGGTATTCGCAATGATCATCACTTCGCTCAGCATGGTCGCTTTTGCGGCTTCGTTTGACGATGTAGCTGATACAGATACTTATTCTTCAGCAATCGAAACATTAAACCAGCTTGGAATTTTGACAGGTGACGACGAAAACAATGACGGCGTTATGAGTTTCCGTCCCAATGACACGATCACAAGAGCTGAGATCACAGCTATTCTTGCGAGAATGAAGGGACAGACCGGCGCTGTTGCACAGACAAACACGATCTTTACCGACGTTCCTGCTACACACTGGGCTTCGGGTTATGTTGCTTCCGCTACAAACCAGGGTATCATCAATGGTTATGGCGACGGCACATTCGGTCCCGACGACAACGTTCAGTATCAGGATGTTGTAAAGATGGTTATGGAGAACCTCGGTTACAAGAACTATGCTCTTGACAACGGCGGTTATCCCACAGGTTATGAGCTGGCTGCCAGCAGATACGGCGTTCTTAACAACGTTGTAGGCGGCGCTGACGGCACAGAGTCGACAAGAGGACAGGTTGCTCAGATCGTTGCTAACGCTATCGAGGCTCCTCTTATGGACAGACTTGCATACGGCGGAAACGGCCAGTATGTTATCTATGACGGTTCATGGCAGCCCCTTAAGACTTGCCTGAGCGAGTATCTTGGCGTTATCAAGGTTAAGGGTAAAATTACTTCTAACGAAGTAACTGCTGTTGATGGTTCGAATACGCCCAACACATCGACAAGAGGCGAGAAGGTAACTGTTTATATCGAAGATCTGTTCAAGGCGGACAACACTTATTATGATGTAGACACAAATGCTGAAATGTATGTTGGCGCTACAGACGCTGCTGATTATTTCGGCTATGATGTAACAATTTATGTTCGCAAGGAAAACTCTGATTTCGGTACGATCATTTCCGTAACTCCCACAGATGGTCAGACCACAGCTTCGTTCACGATCGATCAGTACAGCTATTATGACGAAGAAGATAACAACATTTGGTACATGAGAAACGAGAATGACAGATCGGCTTCAAGACTGAATATCCAGAGCGATGCGCATGTTGTTTACAACGGCATTTGCGGTTACGATATCAATGACGTATTTGCTCCTCAGGGCGATGCTGAGAATGATAAGTACTTAGTATCGGCCAACAGCTCTTACAGCGGTGAGGTTACAATGGTTGACAACGACGAGTACTCAGGATATGACTACATCTTTGTTGACCTTGCGGCTTCCGGTGTTGTACAGGAGCTCTCAAGCAGAGGCCAGCTTTCGTTCAAGAGCAACACTAACGCTGTTGGTTCAAGAAACAAGCACAACAATGTAAACAGAATCGACTTCAGCGACGCTTCGAACGATTCTTACATCAAGATCACAAAGAACGGTCAGCCCTTTGACTACACTCAGCTTAAGGAGTGGGATGTTCTTTCTATCGTTGCTAATACGCCGGATAACGCCAATGGTCCGAACAATGGCATTAACTACTATGACATCGAAGTGCTTGACGGCGCTGACACAGCTATTGCCGGCACAGTAAGCCGCAAGGTTGCTTCCGATACATCGAGCGGTGACTACGCTTACACGATTGGCGACAAGACATATGACATAGCTGACAACGCTTACAACAGCAGCCAGATCAGACCCGGCTCAAGCGGTACATTCTATGTTGACAAGTACGGCAAGATCGTTGCTTACAACAGAGACCTCAACGCTCAGGGCGGCACAAGCGACAACTACGCTTACATCCTGAACGCTAAGATGGGTTCGGCTTCGTTCGGCGCTGATGTTCCGATCCTGCAGTTCATCTACAAGGACGGCACGATCGCTGAGGCTCAGTTCGCTTCTTCGGTAGGCATCTACAATCCGACGCCCGCTTTCAGAGGCGCTGACGGTGCTACTGACTATGTAAACTATCAGTATAAGAACAATGAAGAAACAGTTGAAGAGGCTCTTGCAGACCTCGTAGGCAGAGTTGTTACTCTGAACGCTTCTAACGGCGCTATCAGAACGATCACTATGGCTCTTACAAGCGAGACGATACTCGGCACAGATTTCCAGGAGGATCAGACACTGTATCAGGCTACAGCGGCCGGTCCTTACAGATATGACCAGGATGATGCAGCTATCTACCTTACCGCCTCAAACGAGAGCATGGATGTAACAGCCGACACTCTGGTATTCTTCATCGGCAGACCCAACGATGGCTTCAAGTTTGGAGAATCCGCTGAAAATCAGGCTGTTGAGAACTGCACGGTTTCAAACGGCGCTGCTCTGACAACAATGACGTCGACCACAAACGACGAAAAGGCTGTTGCTTACACAAACGGCAATTCAGAGGGATATGCGGACGTTCTGGTTCTGTTCAACTCTGATATAGCTACAAGCCCCGATACAGGCGTTGCGTTCGTAACATCTATCGGCACAGGCGCTAACAACACTCTGGACGTTCAGTACTATCAGAACGGCGAGCTCAAGACAGCTACAACTTCTGAGGATTATTCCGATCCCGATATGACAGCTTCAACTCAGCCCGGTTCACTGTTCAAGTTCGGTATGACCAACGGCCTGATCACATCGGCTACGCCTTACCTGACATTCCAGGAGGGCACAGAGATCAGATCCGATGTAACCGGTGATGAGCTCTCGGGTGTTCCGCAGATCAAGCATCTCTATGCTCCCGCTGACGGAACTGCAAGTTCAACATCCGATCAGGAGAAGGTAACATTCGGCGCTATCGTTGGAATCAACGGCTCGAGAGTAACTGTAGCTCCCATGCGCAAGATCTCAAGCGATCCCGAGATGTATGATGAGCTTCCCGAGTTTGATAACACAACTCGCGTTCAGCTTGGCAACTTGACAGCTAACTACTATGTATATGATGCTGCAAGATCATCCAGATCAAGATGCGGTCTCGGCGGCCTTGGCGACATCTATCTTGACAAGTCTCTTGCCGGCGATGAGAGAGGTAACTCTATCCTCGGCGACGATGAGTACATTTACTGCAACGGACATGACAAGGGCAGAGGCCCTGTTGCCGGAATGCTCGATTACGTATACGTAAGAGACTACCAGAGAACCGGCGATGTAGTTATCTACATGCAGCGTCAGTACGGCTACGACATTCTTTCAAGATAATTGACAAGATAATTATCTGTTAAATCAAAAGAGGTCCTTCGGGACCTCTTTTTGTTGTATAATAACAAAATTCGTGCAAAAGAAGCATAAAAGATAAATAAGTATTGACATCTGTAATAAAACGAGGTAGAATATATACTATGGTGTATTATGGATAAAATATATAAAAAATTCGCCGGAAAGCGGCCCGGGATTATGGGTGCGCCTCCGCTGCGCGGAACAAGTAAAATAAAAGCATAACAATATAGATATTATCGGAAGGTGGCAGATAGCATGTTTGGAGTGTTAATTTACATTCTGTTTTTAATAATCGGATTTTTATATGCCAACATGTATTTCAAAGAGAAGGATGTGCTTTTTCAGGCATGGGCCGGAGGGCTGATCGGAACGCTCGCTCTGATGTGGGGGATAATTCCTTTCGCTTTTATTTTCGGTTTTTCAATTGCCGCTCATCTAATATTATTGGTTGTTTTTCTCGGCGTTTATATATTGTTATTTTACCTGAGAAAGCAAAAGATCGGCGATATAAAAGCAAACATTCATTACGCAAAAACAAAGGCGCCGATGACCGGTTTGATATTCCTTTGCCTTATCATACCGGTCTCAATAATCATGTGGGTGCTGCTGACCAACCATGTTATGGCCCCGTATGAAGGGGGCGGCGTTTCATCCGGACAATCAACATACGGCGATCTCGCGATGCACATGGGAATTATAACGAGCGTCGCAGAGCGAGGCGTTTTTCCGCCCTCGCACAACCTGCTTGCGGGTCATCGTCTCGGATATCCGTTTTTAATTGACACATTATCTTCCAGCCTGTTTTTGTTCGGGACTCCGCTGCGCTGGGCTGTTTTGGTGCCGAGCTATGTTTGCTGCATATTGCTTGCGATGGGATTTTATTTTCTGGCGTACAAGCTTGTCAAGCGCCGCAGCGCTGCTGTTCTGGCAACTGTTTTGTTCTTTATCGGCGGCGGTTTCGGGTTCGCGTATTTCTTTGAGGGCGCGAAGTCGGATCATACTGCGTTTACAAAAATATTCAACGACTATTACCACACGCCGACAAATTATAATGAGGAAAACATCAGATGGGCAAATCCAATTTGCGACATGATCGTGCCGCAGCGTACAACAATGGCGGGATGGACCTATCTTATGTTCACGTTATGGCTCCTGCTCGACTCGGTCGAGACGAGGAAAAGAAGCAGATTTATTTTGCTCGGCGTTGTCGCGGGATGTATGCCGATGATCCACACCCACTCGTTTTTGGGACTGGCGATCATATCGGTCGTGGTTTTTGCTGCCGACATGATAATGTCAAAGGACAAAAAACAAGACTTCATAAACTGGTTGTGCTACGGCGGGATCACCGTTGTCATGGCGCTGCCGCAACTGTTTATCTGGACGTTTAACCAAGCCGGTTCCGAGGGATTTGTGAAATTCGCCCCATTCTGGGTAAACGTTGACGATCCGAATTTTTGGTTCTGGATCAAGAACTGGGGCATTGCGGCCTTGTTCGTGGTACCCGCGTTTTTAAACACCGGAAAAAGGAACAAGATAGTCATGCTGGGCGCGGCGCTGATATTTGTTATCGCGGAATTGATCCTGTTCCAGCCGCTGGCGTATGACAACAACAAATTGTTCTTTGTCGCCTACATGATTTCGATAATAGTGATCAGCGAATATTTTCTCGTTTTGTTTGACAAGCTCAAGGGAGTCAAAGGCAGATACTTTTTGGCCGTTTTGATCATCATCGCCGGCACGCTGTCGGGCGCTCTGACGATCGGACGCGAATATTATTCGGGCGGAATGTATCAAACATTCTCAAAGGCTGATCTTGAATACGCGGAGTTTGTCAAAGACAACACGGATAACCGCGCCACATTTGCCGCCTATTATAATCATCTGAACCCGACCGCCGTGCTCGCGGGCCGTCAGATGTATTTCGGAGGCGAGATGTGGATGGGCTCCCACGGTTACGGAAGCCTTGTTTCCGACCGCAAGAGAGTAATAAGCGAGCTGTACGGCGCATCTGACAGCAACGAGCTTAAAGAAGTCGCGCGCGAGAACGACATTGACTACGTAGTTCTGTCAAACAACGAGCTGGGAAATCTCAGCGTCAATCAAGCGGCGTTCAACGGGCTTGACAAGATTTATGATCAAGGCGGGATAAGGCTTTATAAAGTGGATTAAGAGAGGTAAAATATGGATAAAATTTCTGTTATAGTCCCGTGCTTTAACGAAGAGCAGGCGATTCCGATCTTTTATCGCGAGATAACAAAGATATCCGCAGGCATGAACGGCGTTGAATTTGAGTATGTGTTTGTAAACGACGGCTCAAAGGACAAAACCGAACAGGTCATACGCGGCCTTGCCGAGCGCGACAAAACGGTGAAATATATATCGTTTTCAAGAAATTTCGGCAAGGAGAGCGCCATGTACGCCGGAATGGAAAACGCGTCGGGCGATTATGTCGTGATCATGGATGTGGACCTGCAGGATCCTCCCGCGCTTATTCCCGAGATGTACGAGGCGGTCAAAAGCGGCGGGTATGACTGCGCCGCGACGCGGCGCGTCGACCGAAAGGGCGAGGCGAGGATACGCTCGCTTTTTGCGCGGGCTTTTTATAAGCTGATCAACCACATTTCCCAAACCGAGATCGTGGACGGCGCGCGCGATTTCCGCCTTATGTCGCGCCGAATGGTTGACAGCATTTTAAGCATGTGCGAGTATAACAGATTTTCAAAAGGCATTTTCTCGTGGGTCGGTTTTGAGACCAAGTGGATAGGTTACGAGAACATAAACCGCAGCGCGGGCGAGACAAAATGGTCGTTCTGGAAGCTTTTCAAGTATTCGATCGACGGCATCGTGGGCTTTTCCACCGCGCCGCTGGCGCTGTCGTCGCTTATGGGAATAATCCTGTTTTTCATTTCGATCGTGGGCATAATTTTTATAATCGTCCGCCAGCTTCTCTATGGCGGAAGCGCCTACGGCTGGCCCTCGATGATATGCGTTATTTTGCTTGTGGGCGGCCTTCAGCTCTTGTCGATAGGGATCCTGGGCCAGTACCTCTCAAAGACCTATCTTGAGACAAAGCGCCGGCCCATTTATATCATAAAAGAAACAAACATCGAAAAATAAGTTTAAAGCTTTATCGGGAGGATTTTTATGCTTGATGAAAAATTGAACCGAGACAAACTGAATAAGCTGAAAGCCGTTAACCGCGATCTGTGGCTCGGCGGGCTTGTGGTTGTTCTGTCCGTTTTTGCATGTTATTGCGTGATTTGGGCGTTTACGAATCAGAACATGCTTGGCCAATCGCAGTATATGTCATATGTGCTGCAGGCGCGCCGTTGGCTGGGCGGACATCTTGATCTGGGACAGGACTATCCTTATCTGGAGCTTGCAATATATAACGGCAAGTATTTTGTGAGCTTTCCGCCGGTCCCGTCGGTAATACTTTTGCCGTTTGTTTGGATGAAAACTGTACCGGATAATTTGATAACCTCAATAGTCGGCGTTATCGGCGCGCTTTACGCGTATAAGATCGTGTACAATATAAAGCAAAACAGCGCTGTCGCGGTGTTCTTCGCGTTGTTCGCCACTATCGGCGGAAACTTCCTGCATATAGGCTTCAACGGCGGAGTTTGGTACATCGCTCAGGTTTGCGCATTCACGTTCACGGTCATGGCGTTTTATTACGCGCTGAATTTAAGCCGCAGAACCGCGTGGATGCCTCTGTTCTGGCTGGCTTTGGCGTTCGGCTCAAGGCCCCTTCAGATCATATACACGCCTATCATTATCTGGCTGATGCTGGGGTATTTGAAAGACGAGGGCATATCTCTTGCCGACGCGGTCAAAAAATATTGGTGGTGGCTCGCGCCCGCCTTGGGCGTCGGCGTATTGCTGATGGTTTTAAACGCGGCGCGGTTCGGGAATCCGTTTGAGTTCGGGCACAATTATCTGCCCGAGTTCTCGTATCAAAACGAGAACGGTCAGTTCAATCCCGCGTATTTCGCGGAGAATATCAAGCGCATGTTTGATTTGCCTTCATGGACCGACAAGGGGATTTTGGATTTCCCGAAGTTCAACGGCTGCGCCTTTTGGCTGATCAGCCCGATATTTCTGGCATATTTGATCTATTTTGTGAAGGACATAAAAACAAACGCCAAAAATCCGATGCTGTGGACCGTGACTGCGCTGATCGCGCTGCATATATGTATGCTGTGCTTCCACCGCACGCTGGGCGGCTCGCAGTTCGGCAACCGCTACACGGTTGACATGATACCCGCCGCGCTGTTCGGTTTGGCGCTGATGCTGAAAACCGAAAAGCACGATATTTCAAAGCTGATGTACCCGCTGTTTTTCTGGGGCCTCGGCATAAATTTGGTCGGCACTGTCGGATTTCTTATGAATTGGTTCGCCTGATTAAAAACGGACGATGAGCCGGGCGGCTTATGATAGGGGAGAGGTATTATGGGAACAACAAAAAAAGTCAGACAATCCAATTTTGAGCTTTTGCGCATTATTTCTATGCTGATGATCATTCTGCATCATTACACCTTACACGGAGGCATATATAACAATGCTCAAGGTCAAGGATTGTTTCCTCGAATTGCCGCCACGGTGTTTTTTATTGGCGGCTCTCTTGGCGTAAATATTTTTATGCTGATAAGCTCATATTTTTTGATTGACACAAAATTCAGCCTTAAAAGGGTGCTCAGAATATGGTTTGAGGTTTTCTTTTACAGTGCGGTCTTTGTGCTGATCGGAAAATTCTGTATGCACGAGACATATGATTACGCGACTTGGCTGCGCTCGTTTTTACCGGTCACGTTTAACGCGGCGTGGTTCGTGGTAGTGTATATTTTTATATGCTTCATATCGCCTTTTATGAACCTTTTGATAAAGAGCTTGAGCAAAAAGAACTATACCGCGCTTATCACGGTGCTTTTTATCTCGCTGGTCGGCATGTCGGTCCTGACATTCGCGTCGCCTCAGAGGATATTCTTTAATCTCAGTTCATTGTTCATATTTATGTATTTTACAGCGGGATATATTAAAAGATTTTCAATTAGGATACTTGACAATAAATTTGTGTCGCTCCTGTTATTTGTTTTATCGGCAGCGATAACATGCGTTTCTTTAATGTGGTTTGCCGGTCTTAAAGACGGCGGCAGCAAATTTTTTGAAGCCCGCGCCGGCATACCGAACAACCACGAATCTTTGTTTATGTTCCTTGCGGCCGTGTCATTGTTCATGTTCTTCAAGAATATAGATCTCGGCAAAAACCGAGTGATAAACTATATCGCGGCGACGGCTTTCGGCGTTTATCTGATACATGACAACGGAATTTTGCGCAGCCATGTATGGTATAAGTGGGTCAAAACCGGAACAGTGGATTTATCGTCGGGGGGGGGTATACTCTTAAGAGGTATTTTGGCCGCGATAAGCATTTATGTTGTGTGCAGCGTTATTGACAGAGTGCGTATGATATGCGTTGAAAAACCGATTTTCTCGCATTTGGGAAAGCTTGACCCGTTTTTTGAAAAGATAGACTCGGCGTTTGATTTTGCGGAACCATCCAAGACAGAAAATGGCGAACGTGAAAATATGCCCGGCGATGAAGAAATAACAGAGTCTGAGGAGATGACGGATCATTCGGAAGTGGAAGTCGAAGGCGGAGATTAAAATTCGCCCGATAAATAAACCGTGAAAGGATTGGTAATATGAAAATTTTTATCAGTATAATCGCGAGCGTCATAGTCTACGGATGCGCGGCGCTGATTTTTTTGAGAATGTTGTCAAAATCGGGTATCCGTTTTAAAAACAAGCAATTGACAGCGGCGGCATCCGATTTGGCGTTAAGAGAGAAAGCTTCTGTCGGCCCGAGAGAAGCATTGACGGTTTTTGTTGCGGCGTTCGCTTTCAGAATATTTATACATCTGCTTCAACTTATGGTTTTGTATTGGTTCCGGAATTTTCCGGATATAGCGCAGCTTGCCGAATTTGACGGCTTATGGGCAAAATTTTTAAGACAGCTTGAAATGTGGGACGGCTCGAACTATTACAGAATTGCGGACGGAGGCTATGGTTCCTTGCTTATCGGCGGCGAGCCGAGCATGCTCGTGTTTTTCCCGCTTCAGGCGTGGGCCGCGAGGGCGCTGAATTTTATATTTCACAACACCCGCGTGTCGCTTCTCATGACGTCCGCGCTCGCCTACAGCGGAGGCTGTGCTATGCTTTATGTGCTTGTCGCTAAGGATTACGGAAAATGGACCGCCGGCCGCGCCGCCGCGTATATTTCTTTGTTCCCGTTCTCGTTTTTCTTCGGCTCAATGATGGCGGAGGGCATTCTCTTTTTCACAATGACGCTCACGCTGTATTTTATTCGAGAGCACAAATGGATCGCGGCGGGTATTGCCGGCGCGTTTGCGGCCATGTCAAGAATAGTCGGCATACTCATGATCGTGCCCGCGGTCGTGGAGTTTATAGAGCATTATCATTTGTTCGGCCTGCTGAAAAGGAAAAGGTTCAAAGCGTGTCTCGTTTTGATCCTAAAGCGAGGTGTTCCGCTGCTCCTTATGTTTGCGGGCATTGGGGTGTATTTGCTCGTGAATTATCATTATACGGGCGATCCGTTTAAATTCCTGGAGTATCAAAAAACTATATGGGCCCATGAATCCTGCTATTTCGGAACCGGAATAGCCAATGTTTTCGGCGGTCTGTTCGATAATGACATGACGCGGCTTATATCAATAGTTTTGCCGTTTGCTGTGATTTTATCGGGCACGGCTGTTTTGCTGCCTTACGGCATAAGAAGGAACCGCACGATGTACACTGCTCTGGCGCTTGTATACATGGCTGTTATATGCTCGGTGACATGGGTGCCGAGCGGCGCGAGGTATACAATATGCGCGGTACCGTTGTTTATACTTCTGGCGGACTTTGCCAAGCGGCATAAGAACGCGGACACAATAATTATAGCGTTGTTTTCGCTGCTGCAGGGCATGTACTTTATCGCGTATATATGCGATAAACAGATATTCTAAAAACAGCTCTGACATGATCGCCGGACCCGGTTCCGTCATGCCCCGCCCGGACGGCAAAGAAATTGTTTTTAGCTCGCGCAAGCCGGGCGGGCGAATAACCGGAGTTTTTCTACACACAAAAAGGGCGGAAATCCGCCCTTTTTTGCTTTGCAAGTCTCACATTATCGCTTGTCCCTGCATCCACAGCACCGCGTATGCGACGCACAGCACGGCCTCGATCAGCAGTATTATATTTTTAACAAGTTTATTCTCGATTGATGCATATATAACATAAAGCGTCAGGCAGGATGAGATGTATCGTCCGCCCGAGAGCATCCAGCTTTGTAAATAGGTCGCGCCTACGTACGCTCCGGTGAACACCAGATACGAGGTGCGGACCTTGTTTTTTGCACCTAAGAATATCGCGGCCACCGCGATAAAGTACATGATTATTTGCGGCCAGTATATAAACATGGACAAGGTAAAATGTGAAATACCTGTAGCGTAGCTTGTCGCGAGACCGTCCGCTATCCATTTTGAGGTATTGTACCAAGGCGCAACGGCCTGATATTCAACAAATTTGAAGAAGCTTCCGCCGTATATATAGTTCAACAGCAAATAGCACAAAAATCCGAGAGGCACCAAAAGCGTGAACAGCGACTTTTTGTAAAATTTCTTTTCCTTGATCGCGTCGACCAATATTTCATAGACCGCGGGCAGAAACAGCAGCACGCCCTGCGTTTTGGTCAGAGCGGCGCAAAAGCCGACTATTCCTGCTGCGAGCCAGTTCTTTTTTCGTATATAGTAAAGTCCCATGGCGGTCAGCATCAAAAACAGGCTCTCGGTGTGGGCGCTGATGAAGAATATTCCGAACACCGCAGCGAAAAGTCCGGCGAGGCCGTAGGCAGTCTTTTCGTCGTCATAGTCAAGCTTGAGCAGCTTGTAAAAATACGCGGCCGCGATACCGAACGAGAGATATGATATGATGATCGCCGAGATTATATAGCTTCTGAAAAACAGTCTGAAAAAGGCGACGCAGATCGGAAAAAACGGATAGAACACGATAAGGTTCGCTTTTTCGCCCGATGACGCGTACCAATGCTCCGCTATATAGAGATAGTGCGGAACATCGCCCGCTGTCGGGAATATATCGGCGAGGGTACGCGCGGAACCCAGCAGACGCATACCTGCGAACGCTAAGACAAACAGGAACAGCCTGCTTATGATCGCGGCAAAAAAGACCTTGATCGCGCCTTTGTTCTCGCCGCTTATGTTTTTTAACCTTTCAGCCGAAAATTTTTGAACCGCGGAATTTTCCATTATATCGCACCTCCCATTGTAAGCATGATAACAAATCCGTTGATCGCCAGAACCAAAAGCAGCGTTCCTATGCGGATATAGGGGTTTTTGACGGCCTTGAGACCCGGCAGCTTCCGCACAAATTCAGAGACGCCGCTCATCTTTGCCGGAATAAGGAACAGCAGCGCCAAAAGGCCAAGCTTGCTTGTCAGTATCGCCGCGATCGTCAGAATAACGTACAAAACGGTTTTCTTTTTATACAGCGCGTACGCGGCGCACGCGGCCAGTCCGAAAACTATTCCGAAACAGCCCGGAGTGAACAGCGCGAACGCGAAAGGCAGAGCCAAAACCGCGAACACCGCGCGGCTTGAGGCGCTCTCTCCCCAAAGCTCAAGCGCGATGCGGCCGATGCAGACCGCGCCGCCCGCCGCGGCAAGAAAATTGAGAAACAGAGCTGTACCCGCGTACTGCTTGAAAACCAGACCTCCTATAAAATGCAGGGCGTAAATAAACAAGGGCATATTAAGACCCGACACGCTCTCTTTAAAGCTTGGCGTTTGATATAGATTAAGCAGCTTGTCCAAGCCGAAAAAGGTGAATATTTTTCCGAAGTCGAAAAAGTTTGTCTGGCCGCCGAAAATGTTTCTCAGATACGCCATGAAAAAATAGTATACCATACCCATAGCCGCTGCGCTCGCCGCGGCCTTGCCGGCGACGGCGACGGATCCTTTGTCCTTGACGATGCCGGATTCCCAAAAGAACATTCCGACGATCATAACGGCGGCAGCCAGTATGAAAAAACCGCCCATATGGCCGATGAACTGACCCATTCAATCATCTCCCGTTTAAGATTGTAAGTTTATGCGTTTTTAAGCGCTTCCTTTATTTTTTTCGGCGCGGCCTTCGCGCCGTTGATTATATTCTTAAAATATCCGACAACGCCGCGTCTGGCGATCGGCATTTCCACAAGATAGGTCGAGGCGACGGCGATCGCCAGCGAAATGACTATTGTCAGGATAACATATCCGTCCATTGCCGCGCGGTCGTTCATGACAGGATTTACGGTGGTGTACGGAACGTTGATCTTCTTTAAAAATATGTTTATGTTCTGGTGCCACAGATAAAAGCTGTATGATATAGCCGAAATAAACACGAAAAATCTGTTTCCGAGTATTTTTCTGTTCCAAAGGTCGATCGAAAATGTCGCCGAGAACAGGAACAGCGCGATGATCACGCAGAGTATCTCGCGGAAGAACCAACGGAAATACACCGAGCCGTCGGCGCCGGGGATCTGGAACAGACTCATCCATTTCATAAAATAGTATATCCCGAACAGGCAGACGACGGAAAGGGCTGTCATGAACCATTTAAGTCGTCCCATGTCAAGCTTGTTCCTGGCGTACACCACAAAGTAGGCGCTCAGCATGCCGACTCCGAAAACGTCCAGATAGCCCAAGGGGATCGCCTGAATTTCCGAGCCCGTGCCGAGATTGAACGCGCAGTAAAGCCTGAAACACTGACTTATAACGAACAGGCCGAGAAATGCCGGAACAGGCTTTTTCTTAAACACGACCGCGATAAGCGGGAATATCAGATAAAAACCCACCTCGATCGGCAGGGTCCACGCGGTCGAGATAGTGCTGCCGATAGTTTTTGAGCTCAATCCGTGCAGGAACACCGCGTGAGAGCCGAAGTGCTTAAATAAGTCCGACGCGGAATGAATATTATATGTCGTGTATGACAGAGCGGGAACAAAAAGCAGTATTATAAGCATGAGCCAGTATCCCGGAACTATGCGCATGATCCTCTTTTTGTAAAAGGTTTTCCATGTTATCGGATTCGTCTCGCCGAACATGGCCCTTGCCACCGGATAGAAAAGGCAGAAGCCGCTCAGCACAAACAGCGAGTCTATGGCGATGTAGCCGTAACGCTGGAATATGTCAAGATTGATCAGGAACTTGCCGTTCGGCAGGCGTATCTGATAGCTTATCCACGACTGCTGCCAGCTATGGAATATGAATATCAGCATGATCGACACCGCTCTGACGCCGTCAAGTGCGTATATGTATCCGGGGATAGAGTTTGCTCTGTCGGATTTTTTATTTGACATTCGGCTCATCTCCCTTCCCGGATGTTTTATTATCATCAGCCGAGGCCCGGGCGGGCGAAACCCCGTCGGGCTTGTCCGCGTCTTTGCCGCGAGAGAGTTTATAGTAAACAACGCTCGCGATGATCAGCAGCGCGATGAGCGCGAGAGACACCTTAAAACCCGTGGGCATGGGGTGATAGTTATTCTTGAAAACTTCCCACCGTCCCGACGGGTCATCGGGAAAAACGTCATTGTCCGCGGCCAGCGCCGTCAGCGGCATGCAGGCTGCGGTAATGAAGGCCGCGGCAGCCAAAATAATACGCTTTATCATATTAACCTCCGTGAAAAATCAATATCATAAGTCATTATATCACAAATGAAATATTTTGTCTATAGTTTATTTAGGCTTTTTGGAAAAAACCAACATAATAATATAAAATATTGAGCCTTTGTTAAAAGTAATCATTATTTGCAATGTTAAAAATTCCTTGACAAAATTGAAATAATGTTGTATAATAAAAATGCAAAAGGGAACCGCTCAAAAGCGATTCCCAATCGCACAAAAGGAAACCGTTAAACGGTTAGCCAAATGTTATGTCAAAAATATGACCGTCATTCAGCCACGAGACGGTCATATTGCTTTTATGCTCACTGTTATAAAAAGTATTATAACAGCGACGATTATTTTTAAAATCGAATTCAGCATCAGCAATACCCCCTTTCAATAAGCTCATGAGCACGGCTCACGGCGAAATTGGGAGGGTCACCTCCTCTCTCTGTGGAATAGGAGATTGCTAACCGCTCAAAATATCCTTTTGTGTAAGCGCATAAGCGCCTGCATATATAATACCATAATATTACAATTTTTTCAAATTAAGAATATGTTACAAGAAACTATATTCGGATCATTCGTATTTCTTGCGTCTCAGGTCGCCCTCGGGCATTTTTATCACGGAGTATTCTCCCAATATCCGCGAGGTCAGGCGGGCGCTGTAGCGCTCGTCCATAGTCTTGAAGCTGATGTTGGTGGAAATGACCGTGGCGCGTCTGTTCATCAGTCGGGTGCCGAACAGATCAAACAGCGCCGCCGCGGTGAACTGGGTCAAAAATTCGGTTCCCAGATCGTCTATGATAAGCAGATCGGCTTCCTCGGCGTACGTCTTTATGCTTTGCGCCTGCTCCGTCTCCTCGGAGTCGCTTTTGCCGAACCGCACGTTTTCCAAAAGCTCGCACAGCTTGTAGGCGGTTTGATAGTACACGGTTTTTCCCGTCTCCAGCGCCCTGTTGCCGATGCAGCTTGAAAGATATGTCTTGCCGGTGCCGACGCCGCCCTTGAGCAGTATGTTGCCTCCGCGGTCTATGTCGTCGGCAAAGGCTTTTGCTTTGTCATACGCCGATTTGGCAATGTCGAGCCCCGCGTTGCCGTTTGGACCGGGAACCGGGGAGAAAAGCGAGAAGTCGAAATTTTCAAATGTCTGCTCCTTCATCATCTCGCTCATGTTGGAGTTGGCGATGACGTACTTGGCGGTCAGCTCTTTAAGGCAGCCGCATTTTTTGCCCCCGTCGTCAAAGCCGGTGTCGCGGCATATATCGCAGTTATACTTCTCGTCAAGATAGTCTCCGGGCAGGTCAAGGCTTCTCAGAAGCGCCGCCTTTTCCCGCTGCTTGGACTGAATAATATCCTTTATCTTGTCAAAATCCTTTCCGCCGTTTAAGACCGAGCGCAGCAGATTATTGCCCGCCCTCTGAAGATCGTCCTCTATCGCGGCATACTCGCTTGAAATCCCGCGAAGCTCCGCGCGTCTGCGCTCAAGCTCCGCGCTTCTCGCCTCTCTTATGTTTTTAAGCTCGTTTAAAGCCATTGTCTGCGCCGATTGCATAAAATCACTCCGTTCGATATATAAGGTTTCAATTGTCCAGCATCAGATCCAGCAGCTTCTCCTCAAGAGAGTCGTAATCCGTGCCGCTTGTGTCGGTAAAGTTGTTGAACCCGCCGCTTTGAGGCTTTTTCGCCGCGGCCTTTCCTCCGTGGATGGCGTCTTCACGCTTCACGCCCTCAACGTCCTTGATGCCGCTGTCGTGCCAGCTTTTAAGGATCTTGTTCATATACGCCCACGAGAGCTTGCCGGTGTTTTGAACAGTGCGGTCATAGGCCAGCTCCGCGAGCTCGGGCGGAATGTTCATTTCCTCGGTCCACGCCTTTATGTATTTTTTCTCGGTCTGGGTCAGGGCGCGGTCGTATATTCCCAAAATCGAGCGCATTTTGTGCTCGTTGCTGTGGATCTCCTCAAGGCGGGATATGTATTCCTCGGCCTTGTCAAAAGTGTCGATGCCCTTGTCGGCCCAGTCGATCGCGACCGTCTCGAGATAGCGTTTGCCCGTCTTGCCCATTTTCGCCGCGTAGCTCAAAAGCATGACGATAACCTCGCAGGGCAGGCCGAGCCAGTCGTAAAACGAGTACAAAAGCTCCATTTCGCTCCCCGACAGCATGTGCCCCAAAATACTTTCCGCCTGATAGAACATGCCCGACAGTACGCTGTTTTTCTCGCTCGCCGCGTCGATCTCGCCGCTCTTGTACGAGGGCCTTGAGTTCGCGCTGCTGCGCTTGCGCGAGCGCTTGGCGGCTGTTTTTCCGTTTTCGGGGAATGAATACTCTCCGTTCTCGTCGCGCAAAAGCTCGCCGCGGCTCACCCAGTAGTCCAGAATGAAGCTCACTCTGTCGGGTGCGACCGAAAGCTCGCCCGCGATCTGCTCCGCCGAGGGCATTGCTTCGTTTTTCTCGTATAGGTGCGCCGCGTAAAGATATATCTGTATGTACTGCGGGCTTACGAAGCGCACATAGTTTTCTATAAACTCGGCGCTCAGGCTGACATCGCCCGGCGCGCCCGTTAAATTCTTATCGCTCATCTCTTGCTCCTAAATCTTTCACTTTCCCACGCAGAAGCGGGAAAACACATTGTCAATGATCTCTTCCTGTACCGTCATGCCGGTCACTTCGCCCAAGGCCGAAAGCGCGTCCTCCAAATCAATGTAAAGCAGATCGAACGGTGCTCCGTTCAGCGCCCCCTCGAGGGCGAGGCCCAGAGCCTTGCGCGCCTTTATCAGCGAGTCTCTCTGGCGGGCGTTTGAAACATACACGTCGCCGCCGCTGATCCTGCCCAGCGCGAATTTGTCCGCTATGCGGTTCTCCAAAGCCTCGATCCCGCGCGCCTCGCCGTTTTCGGGCGCCGCAGTCTCGATTATATCCGCGATGTCAATGCCGGTCTTTTCGGCGAGTTCGTTTTTTGTGAGCCGCGTCTCGGCGCTTATATCGGTTTTGTTTAAGGCGCAGACGCAGGTCTTGCCTTTTAACGTCTCGATTATCCGCATGTCCTCATCGGTCAGCGCTTCGCTGCTGTCCGCGACGAATATGCACAGATCGGCCTTGTCTATCCACCTGAGCGCGCGGTCAATGCCGATGCGCTCGATCTCATCGTCGGTCTCGCCGCGGATCCCGGCGGTGTCCAGCAGCCGCATGGCGGCCCCTTTGATGTTTATGACTTCTTCGACGGTGTCGCGCGTGGTGCCGGGGATCGAAGTCACGATTGCGCGGTCGCTCCGCGTCAGGGCGTTCATCAGCGATGACTTGCCCACGTTCGGCCTGCCCGCGATGACCGCCGCGATCCCGTCGCGCAGGATCTTTCCGGTCTCAAAGCCGGCGATAAGCCCGTCGATCTGCTCGGCGGCCGCGCCGATAAGCGCCGCGGTCTCGTCCGCCGGCAAGGGGTCGACCTCCTCGGGATAGTCGGCCGCCGCCGCTATCTCTGCGGTTATGGCGAGAATACCGTCTCTGGCCGCGCCGATTTTCCGGCTCAGCGCTCCGCCGAGCGACTTTGCCGCGTTGCCGAGTCCGAGTCCGCTGTTTGAGTCGATTATGTCCATTACCGCCTCGGCGCCGATAAGGTCGGTCTTGCCGTTGACGAAGGCGCGGCGGGTGAACTCTCCCGCCTCCGCGAGCCTCGCGCCCGAGTCGAGGATCCCTTTGAGGATCGAGTCCGCGGCGAGCCAGCCGCCGTGACAGTTGATCTCGACAACGGTCTCGCCGGTGTAGGAGTGCGGCGCGCGCATTACCGAGACGAGCGCCTCGTCCAGAACGGCGCTTTTGTCCCCCGCCTTGTGCGCGTCTGCCAGATAAAGGCGGCGGTTTTCAGCCTCTTTAAGCGGTTTTCCGCATCTGAGGGACACGACGCTCTGCGCCGCGCTCTCGGCGTTTTCCCCGCTTACGCGTACAATAGCCACGCCGCCCGAACCGACGGGCGTGGCTATCGCTGCTATTGTGTCAAATATTTTCATTGTTAATCCCTCTTGATATTGGCAACAAGCTCGTCTATGCTGGCCTGAAGCTCGGGATTTTCGGTGACGAGCTTTTTCATCTTTTTTACCGCGTTCATGACCGTGGAGTGGTCGCGTCTGAATTCCTCGCCTATTTTGGAATAGGACGCGTCGAGAATTACTCTTGATATGTACATGGCGATGTGCCGCGGATACGCGATGTCGTTGGAGCGTTTTTTGGTGATCAGCGAGCCTTTCGGCAGGTGGTAATATTTCTCAACTTCATCGATTATGACCGCGGTGGTTATGTTCCTTTGCGGCAGCGTCGAGATTATCTCCTTGAGCGCTTTCTGCGCAAGCTCCATGGATATGGTGTTGGTGCGCTCGATCCCGGCGTAGGCCAGAATACGTTTGAGGGCCCCCTCGAGGTCGCGGACGTTTGAGGTGATATTGTTCGCTACATACTCCATTATCTCCTCGTCAAACGTGAAGTATTCGTTTTCAACCTTGCTTTTGAGTATTGCCACGCGGGTCTCAAACTCGGGCGGCTGCAGATCGGCCAGCAGACCCATTTGGAAACGGGTCTTGAGCCTGTCCTCAAGATGAGGCGTTTCGGAAGGCAGACGGTCGGATGTGAGCACGATCTGCTTGCCCGCCTCGTAGAGGGCGTTGAAGGTGTGGAAAAATTCTTCCTGAGCCGTGACTTTGGTCGCCAGAAACTGCACGTCGTCAAGCAGCAGCAGATCGACCGTGCGGTGTCTGTTGCGGAACTCTTGGTTGGTCTTTTCGCGAATGGCGTTTATAAGCTCGTATGTAAACTTTTCGCTCGTGGTGTAAAGCACCTTTTTGCCGGGGTTGTTCGTCAGGTAGTAATTGCCGATCGCGTGCAGAAGATGCGTCTTGCCGAGGCCGCTGCCGCCGTAGATGAACAGCGGGTTATATTTGTGGCCGGGGCTCTCGGCGACCGCCAGGGAGGCCGCGTGAGCCAGGTTGTTGTTGTTGCCCACAACAAAATTATCAAACGTGTATTTGCTGCTGAGCATTCCCTCGAAGGTTATCGGGTCGCCCGTCGCGCCCGCGCCGGTTTCCTCAAAACACACGTCGAGATCTACCGTCCTTCCGGTAACGTTTTTGAGCGAGCTCTCTATAAGAGAGCGGTACTTTGTCATGATCATGCTCTTGCCGAGACTGCCTTTCTGCAGTCCGCCCGGAACGCGAAGCTTGATCTTGACCTCATTGAGCTCGACCGGGACAACGGGTTTTATCCAGGTGTCAAAGGCGACAGAGGACATCTCATCCTTGAGCTGGGCCCTGACACCGTCCCAGACATCGTTAACATTTTCTATCGTTTTCAACATGTTTCTCCTTTTTCTTAACCTCAAATAATATATCGCGGAAGCGCGGATCAACGGATATTCGCCGTTTTCGGGCGGATTCGCGCTCTCTGTAACACTTGTGTAAATACATTTTAACAAAAAGAAAATCATTTTTCAACATCAAATTGGCCAAAAAATTTTTTTAAAAATTCCTTAAAATCGTATTACACAAAATATAGTTGAAGGTGAAAATTCAAATAACAATATCTTCGGAAAAAAACAAAAAAAATAATTTATACAAATTTATAAAAAATTTTTGTGTAAAATTATTACTTGACAAGCAATATAAGTCATGGTACAATAGTAAAGATTTTTTGCGGGGTTTGTTCCGCGGAAAATAACAGTAAATGTAAATAATTAATCCTATATATTGCGCTAAGGAGGGATACAAATGCTCAGAACGTACCAGCCGAAAAAAAGACACAGATCCAAAGTTCACGGCTTCAGAAAGAGAATGAGTACCAAGAACGGCCGCAAGGTTTTGGCAAGGAGAAGACTCAAGGGCAGAAAGAAGCTGTCCGCGTAATCTCGTTTCATTGTTGGATAGACGCCGTCAGCGGCGTCTTTTTGTTTAACGGAAGGAGGAGCGGCGTTGGGCGCTGTCGTCAGTTTAAAGAAAAACGCGGATTTTAACCGTCTTTATAAGCGCGGCAAGACGTGCGTCACTCCGACGCTCGTGGTCTACGCGCTTAAAAACAAGCGCGTGGACCGCCTCGGCCTCACCGCCGGCAAAAAGGTGGGCTGCGCCGTAAGGCGCAACCGCGCCAAGCGGCGGCTGAGAGCCTTGTACCGCGAGCTTGTTCTGTGCGGCGGCCTCCTTCCCGAGGGCGCGCACGCCGACATGGTGATCGTCGCGCGGGCGGCCGCTGTCGACGCGGATCATGACAGGCTCCGGCGCGATTTTATAACCGCCGTCAAAAGGGCCGTCAAACAAATTAATTTCAACAATTAAATTTATATTAAAATATATAATTTTATTAAAAATACGGTTGCAAAAATTTCCGTTTCATGGTATATTATTTAACGGTTCGTATTATTCCGCAGAAACGGAACGAAGCGGGCGGTATATCCGACCGAATGCGCTGAATATGAATTATGAAAAATTTATTGATTAAACTTATCAAAGGTTATCAACGGTACATCTCGCCCTTAAAAGGCAGGCCGTCGTGCCGGTTTTATCCCACGTGCTCTCAGTACGCCGTGCTGGCGATCGAAAAGTACGGGGCGTTTAAGGGGTGCTTTAAGGCGCTCTGGCGGCTGCTGCGGTGTAATCCCTTTTCAAAGGGCGGAATAGATTATCCGTAAAAAATATTAAGGAGTGCTGCAATTGTCCTATATAATGCTGGCCCTTGGCTGGATCCTCAAACTGATGTACACTATCACCAGCAACTACGGCGTGGCGATCATTCTCTTCACACTGATCGTAAAGCTTATCCTGATCCCGCTGACGGTGAAGCAGCAAAAATCAATGCTGAAGACCCAGAAGCTTCAGCCGCTTTTGATGGAGCTGCAGAAAAAGTACGCCAATGACAAAGAAAAACTGAATCAGGAGACCATGAAGCTCTATCAGAAGTATCAGATCAATCCGATGAGCGGATGTCTGCCTATGCTTATTCAGCTTCCTATCCTGTTCGCGCTCTACTATGTTGTGCGCCAGCCCATTATCTACATCATGGGTGTCGCGAGCTCGGACGTGTGGAGAATAGTCAGCGCGGTTGACGAGTGGGGTATCTCAAATCCCGACGCGCTCAACCAATTTCTT
Source organism: uncultured Monoglobus sp. (assembly GCA_947625055.1). Lineage (GTDB taxonomy): Bacteria > Bacillota > Clostridia > Monoglobales > Monoglobaceae > Monoglobus. The sequence goes on from CANQMT010000010.1 coordinate 73,311, forward strand.
GCCGCGCTTAATATAGAGTCGCTGAACATTTTCCCGGAAAACGGATTCAAAAATTTCGGTATGTATGAAATTCGCTTCGCAAAGCTGCTGTTTGAGCAGCCCGAGATCATGAACAGTCACTTTATCACCGAGACCGGCAAGACCTACACGCTTATCGACTTCAACCTTTTGGGTATCGATCTTTCCCAGACGCCGAACCTCGGCTCGCTTCTCGGCCTGTTAATGGGCAGAATGCCCGACGGCGGACTCACCTGGGGAACGATAGGCCTGTGGCTGATCCCGCTGCTTGCCGGCGGAAGCTCGTATCTCACAAGCTATATTACCCAGAAGATGCAGCCGCCTCAGCCGGTGCAGAAGGATGAGAACGGCAACGAGAAGCCCAACACAATGAAAACTATGATGATCATGATGCCGCTGTTCTCGATATGGATCGCGTTCACGCTTCCGGCGGCTATCGGATTTTACTGGATACTGAGCGGACTGTTCCAGCTTGCTCAGCAGATATTTATCAATAAGGTTGTCCATGTCGATATTTCCGACGAGGACGTAAAGGAGGAAATGGAAAATGCCGCGAAAAATAGAAAAAAACGCAAAAAGTAAGGAAGAAGCCCTGCAGCTTGCCGCCGAGGAGTTCGGCGTTCCGGTAAGCGAGCTGTCCTATACGGTTGAAAGGGAGATTGGAAAGGGAATACTCGGCAAGCTTTTGGGCAGAGAGGTTATTATCTCGGCCTGGATCACTAGGGAAGAAGAGGAAGAAAGGCGCATACGCGAGACCCGCGAGCTGCGCCGTCAAAAGATGGAACAGCAGAAAGCAGCCGAGGCGGAGGCAAAAGCCGCGGAGGCCGCTAAAAAAGAGGCCGGCGCGAAAGCGGAAAAGCCCCGCAGACCGAAGCCCGAGAAAAAGGCCGAGCCCGCGGCGGTCAAGACGCAGACGCCCGCGCCCGAAAAAGAGCTGTCGCCCGCCGAGGCAAAGCGCCGCGAAGTCACCGAGAAATCGGTCACGGACGCGCAGTATTTCGCAGAGACCGTTATCCATATGATGGGTCTTGAGGACGCCGAAGTCACCGCGGTGAACGGCGGCAAATCGGTCGACGTCACCGTTTCGGGCGAGAGAATGGGACTGCTCATCGGCAAGCGCGGCGATACTCTCGACGCGCTGCAGTATCTGACCGGCCTTTATGTCAATAAGGAAAAGAATTCATATATAAAAGTGAATATAGACACCGAGGGCTACCGCGCGAAACGCGAGGAAACGCTTGTAAAGCTCGCGAAGAGCCTTGAGCGCAAGGTCCTGCGCGAGGGCCGCGAGGTCTCCCTTGAGCCCATGTCGCCCAACGAGAGAAGAATTATCCACGCCGCGCTCCAGAGCAGCGAGGACGTTACCACCTACAGCGTTGGCGAGGAGCCTAACCGCAGGATAGTTGTGGCGCCCAAGGATTAGAGTATGGGCTGCGAATATTTTGAGAACAGGGACTGTGAATACTACCCTTGTCACAAGGCGGAACGGATAAACTGTCTGTTCTGCTTTTGTCCTTTATATGACCGCGATGACTGCGGCGGGAACTGCCGCGAGATCGTGTCGGGCGGCAAGACGGTCAAAGACTGCTCGGAATGTCTGCTGCCCCACACCGAGGGCGGTTACGAGTATGTGATAAACAAACTGAGATCATCCGAAGAATCATCCGAAAGGAGCGAAAAGGTTGAAACAAAAAACAAAAGACAATGTATATAATACAGGATAAAGAGAGTATAGCAAACAGACCATCGAGAGA
>CANQMT010000011.1 GCA_947625055.1 uncultured Monoglobus sp.
TTACCTATATTTTATCATAAAATACAGAAAAAGCCCAGTCTTTTCTGAGCTTTTTCTTCCCTTTTTCGACAGTCTGCAGCGGCGGCATAAATATGCCGCCGCTTGATTTTTTAAATTTTACTGCTCTTTGATAGCCGCCTGCGCCGCCGCGAGTCTCGCGATCGGAACGCGGAAGGGTGAGCATGAAACGTAATCGAGGCCGATCTTGTTGCAGAACTCAACAGATGTCGGGTCTCCGCCGTGCTCGCCGCAGATACCCACATGGAGCGAGGGTCTTACCGGCTTGCCGAGGTCGATCGCCATTTCCATCAGCTTGCCCACGCCGCTCTGGTCGAGCTTCGCGAACGGATCGTTTTCAAATATCTTGGTGTCGTAGTACGCGTCGAGGAACTTGCCCGCGTCGTCTCTCGAAAATCCGTAGGTCATCTGTGTCAGGTCGTTTGTGCCGAAGCAGAAGAACTCGGCCTCGGTCGCGATCTGATCCGCCAGCAGAGCCGCTCTCGGGATCTCGATCATGGTTCCGACCTCATATTTAAGGTCGGCGCCCGCAGCCTTGATCTCGGCGTCAGCGGTCTCGGTAACGATGTTCTTAACGAACTTGAGCTCCTTGATATCGCCAACCAGCGGTATCATGATCTCGGGAACGATGTTCCAGTCGGGATGGCTCTTCTTCACATTGATCGCGGCGCGGATAACGGCGCTTGTCTGCATCTTTGTGATCTCGGGATATGTTACCGAAAGACGGCAGCCTCTGTGTCCCATCATCGGGTTGAACTCGTGGAGCGAGTTTATTATCGCCTTGATGTCCTCAACGCTCTTGCCCTGCGCGTCCGCCAGAGCCTTGATGTCGGCCTCTTCGGTGGGAACGAACTCGTGCAGCGGGGGATCGAGGAACCTGATCGTAACGGGGTTGCCCTCAAGAGCCTCATACAGAGCCTCAAAGTCGCTCTGCTGCATGGGCAGGATCTTCGCAAGAGCCGCTTCTCTTTCCTCAACGGTGTCGGAGCAGATCATCTCGCGGAACGCGCCGATCCTGTCGCCGTCGAAGAACATGTGCTCGGTGCGGCAGAGGCCGATACCCTCGGCGCCGAGCTCTCTCGCGCGCTTCGCGTCGTCGGGCGTGTCGGCGTTGGTTCTTACCTTCATAGTCCTGTACTTGTCAGCCCAGCCCATGATCCTTCCGAACGTGCCGCTGATCGAAGCGTCAACCGTGTCGATAACTCCGTCATAGATATTTCCTGTCGAGCCGTCGAGCGAGATGAAGTCGCCCTCGTGGTAGGTCTTGCCGGCCAGAGTGAACTTCTTGTTCTCCTCGTCCATGTTGATCTCGGAGCAGCCCGATACGCAGCAGATACCCATTCCGCGGGCAACAACCGCCGCGTGGGAAGTCATTCCGCCGCGAACCGTCAGGATACCCTGAGCGGCCTTCATGCCCTCGATGTCCTCGGGCGATGTCTCAAGTCTTACCAGAATAACCTTCTCGCCTCTCGCGTTCCACTCCTTGGCGTCCTCGGCCGTGAACACGACCTTACCGCAGGCCGCACCGGGAGACGCCGCCAGAGCCTTGGCCGCGGGAACAGCCGCCTTGAGCGCCGCCGCGTCAAACTGCGGGTGAAGCAGAGTGTCGAGGTTTCTGGGGTCTATCATCAGAACGGCTTCCTTCTCGGAGATCATACCCTCGTCAACCAGATCGCAAGCGATCTTGAGAGCCGCCTGGGCCGTTCTCTTTCCGTTTCTTGTCTGGAGCATATAGAGCTTCTTGTCCTCAATGGTGAACTCCATATCCTGCATGTCTCTGTAGTGGTTCTCAAGAGTGCTGCAAATGCCAACGAACTGGTCATAAACCTCGGGCATGACCTCTTTGAGCTGATCTATCTTCTGAGGTGTGCGAACGCCCGCAACAACATCCTCGCCCTGAGCGTTCATCAGAAACTCGCCCATAAGGTGCTTTTCGCCGGTCGCAGGGTCTCTCGTGAACGCAACGCCCGTGCCGGACGTGTCGCCCATGTTGCCGAACGCCATCATCTGAACGTTAACGGCTGTGCCCCATGAATAGGGGATATCATTGTCGCGGCGGTAAACGTTGGCCCTGGGGTTATCCCACGAGCGGAAAACGGCCTCGATAGCGCCGAACAACTGCTCCTTGGGATCGGTGGGGAAGTCCTTGCCGACCTTGTCCTTGTACTCGGCCTTGAACTGCTCCGCCAGCTCCTTGAGGTCGTCAGCCGTGAGCTCGGTGTCCTGCGTCACGCCCTTCTTGTCCTTCATCTCGTCGATCAGGACCTCAAAGTACTTCTTGCCGACTTCCATAACAACGTCGCTGTACATCTGGATAAATCTTCTGTAGCAGTCCCAGGCCCAGCGGGGATTGCCGGACTTTTTCGCCATGACCTCGACAACCTCCTCGTTAAGACCGAGGTTCAAGATCGTGTCCATCATGCCGGGCATAGACGCTCTCGCGCCCGAGCGGACCGACACGAGCAGCGGGTTCTCCTTGTCGCCGAACTTCTTCTCTGTGATGGCTTCCATCTTGGTGATGTATTCAAGAATTTCAGCCTGAATTTCGGGGTTGATCGTTCTGCCGTCCTCATAATACTGAGTGCAGGCCTCGGTTGAGATCGTGAAGCCCTGGGGAACCGGCAGACCGAGATTGGTCATCTCGGCGAGGTTGGCGCCTTTGCCGCCCAGCAGCTCTCTCATGTTAGCGTTACCTTCGCTGAAAAGGTATACAAACTTTTTTGCCATATGATTTTCTCCTTTTGATATTATATTGTTTAAAAATTATTTACTTATTTTTGGCTCTCCCTTTGGGGAGAGCTGGATTTCCGCCGTAAGGCGGAAAGACTGAGAGGGGTCCTAATCACTATTCCCTGATCACTAATTGCTATGTTGGCTGAGAGGGGTCCCTAGTCCCTAGTTCCTATTCCCTAGTCCCTACGTTGCCTTATCTTCTCAAAGAACTCATCAAGCACCGCGGCGCATTCCTTTTCCATAATGCCGCAGTAATACTCAACGTCAAAACCGTCGACCGGGTTTGACGCCACATAACCGCGCCCGCGGTCATAGGCTCCGAAATACAGCCTGCGCATCCGCGCCTGCGAGATCGCGCCCGCGCACATCATGCAAGGCTCGAGAGTGACATACATGTCGCACCCGTCAAGCCGCCAGTCCCCGAGCGCCGCGCATGCGCGCTCGATCGCGGTGATCTCGGCGTGTCGGACGGCGTTCCCGTCGGCTTCGCGCGTGTTGCGCGCGGCGGCAACAACTTGTCCGTTTTTTACTATCACCGCGCCGACCGGAACGTCTCCGGCGGCGGCAGCCGCCTCGGCTTCCCGCAGCGCGAGCATCATATACTCATTCAACATAATCGCTACGTTACCGCACGAGAGCATGGCAGGATGATCCTGCCATGCCCCGCGGAAATTTTGCTTAGTTTAGATTAATCAACAATGTAGGGCTTGAGTGCCGCTATAACATCATCGCCACAGTCGTCACAATGGATCTGAACCTCGATCGGGCTTGACAGATCCAAGCTGTAGATGCCCATGATTGACTTCGCATCAACAACATATCTGCCCGAAACGAGATCAATGTCGCAAGCGAACTTTGAAACGATGCCGTTAAAATCCTTAACAGCGTTCATTGAACCTAACTTCACATTTACCTTTTTCATTTCTTTCTACCTCCATTTTAAAAGTTGTAGCTTTATATTTTTTCTCACCTTAATTATATAATTTTATCCGCCTTTAGTCAATCATTAATTTTATAATTCTTACATAATTTTCTTAAGGTTTTTTTATGCACTTTTTCCAATTTATTAAATAATTGTCAAAAAATGCGAGAAGCCGCGGCAAAAGAGCCGCGGCTTCTCTGAGTTTATTTTCAGTGGATGAGACTGAAATAACAAAGTTAATAAAAAAGCTGCTCGGCTGTAAGCCGTAAATGCTCACAACCGAGGCTATATTATATCACATATTTATTAAACTGTCAACGGTTTTTTTGAAATTTTTAAATATTTTCCCGCAAACCGTTATTCGGTCGATTTTTTGCGTTTTTCCGATCATCCTTTGGCCTTCAGCACGGCATAGCATATGATATACAAAACAAACAGCGCGCACAAAGTGAGCGCGACAGTCACCGCCGCCTCCTTCATTCCGACAAATTCCAGGATCATGATCGCGGCCGCGGCGGCATAAACGAAAATCAAATACGCCCACCTGATCGCCTTGTTGTAAATCATTATATTGCGCTCGTCGGTCGACTCGATCTCGAGTTTTTTAAGCTTTTCGGGGTCTGACAGGATCCTCCCGTTCTTGATCAGCATAGCGAGACCGCAGGCGGCGTACGCGCAGCCGAATGACAAAAACACTTCCGGCATATATCCCGTAAACTGCAGGACCGCAAGCGCCGCGCCGATAACAACGAGCAGCGCGTAATATATCATGTTTATTTTCATCTTTTTCTTAAATTCCATAATTAATTATTGATCCTCCTCAAAAATAAATACGTTTTCGATTGACTCGCCGAAAAACGCGGCGATCTTGTGCGCCAGCGGCAGCGAGGCGCAGTATGTTCCCTTTTCAATGGCGATTATCGTCTGCCGCGTAACGCCAAGCGACCTCGCCAGCTCGTCCTGGGTTATTCCCATCGCCTTCCTGAGCTCTCTGATCCTGTTTTTCAGAAAATCATCTCCTTCCAAAATGTAAAACATGCTTTACATTTTAATTATATCACGAATTTCAAAAATGTCAAGTATATTTTACATTTTTATTTAAAAATATTCCGGACGGTTTTTGCCGCCCGGAACGGCTTTATATGCCGTATTTATTATTTTTTATCATATCGATGACCCTGCGGCGCACCGAAACGGGGCTTAATACCTCGCACGAGTCTATGTAGCTGCCCGCCCAGTACACTATTCCGGTCAGGCTCCCTGTCACTGCGGCGTTAAAGGTTTTGCCGTCCGGATTTTTCACTATGCTTATCTCAGCTCCGAATCTGTCGATAACGTGGTCCAAAATGCTGTTGTCGCATCTCAGAACGACCTTGCCGGTCTCGCCGCCGTACATAAATATGGAGCGGTCGGTATAATTGATCGGCGAAAAGCCCTGAGGCGGAGGCAGCGCGGGAACGTCCTCAAGAATATCAATGCCTTTTATTTTATCTATTCTGAACTGGCTTATCGGATCGTCATGAGAGTCGCATTTGCAGAGCAGATAATAATGCTCGTTCGCCGCCACCATCGCGAAGGGGCTCACGATGTATTTCTGCTCTCTGCGCGGCACCAGCTTTTTGTCAAAATCATATTTAAGGTACACAAAGCTCACCTTGCGCCTGCTGCCGATCGCCTCGTCAAGCATGTCAATGCTCAGAAATATCTCCTTGTTGTCGGTCTTTCTTTCGCTTCCGAGCGCGGTCAGCGACGCGTAGGTTTTGCGCTTGGAACGCGGCAGCAGCTTCTGGAGCTTTTCAACAAGCTCCGTCGAATAACTGTCCGGGATGCTCGGGTTCGAGTAAACGCTGTCAATAAGCATCCGCATCTCGGACGTGTCAAAGTCGCGGTTCTCAAGATAATATCCCTTGCCGTTGTCCTCGGGCGTTGAGATCTCGTAGCCCATTTCGGAAAGCACTGCCACACAGCTATATACCGTGCGCCGGTCGACGCTCAGGTCATAATCGGTTTTCATGCGCCCGATTATCCCGCTCATCTTTAAAATGTGGTCAAAATCCGAAAATTCTTTCAATATCTCAAGCACACACAATGTATTCGCCTTGGCTGTAAGCTTCATAAATATCCCTCCGTTTAAGCAATTATGGCTTCTGATCTTTACAGTCAATATATTATCACAAGCGAAGCACAAAAAACCGTACAGTCCCGACAGAAAATTTGACTTTGTCGGATTTTCCCGTCTCGACTTTTTAACGCAGCCGCCAAACATAATAATATATTTAATTTTTCATATAATATTGTAAATGGATATTAAATATTATACAACAAAATGCGAATTTTGTCAATAGTAAATTTATTTACTAAACACCTTTATAAATTATATCCGTATGATATGATAAAGAAAAAGTGAAAAGCGGTAATATAATATGAAATATATCAAAAAAATCCGCGATCTGAGGGAGGACAACGATTTAACACAGGCTCAGATCGCAAAGCTCCTTGGCACGTCCCAGACAATGTATTCAAGATATGAACGCGGCGCGAATGAGCTGCCCATTCATCATCTGGTCAAGCTGTGCGAAATTTATGACGTGTCCGCCGATTATATCCTGGATATTGAAAAGTAAAAAGCGCCCTCGGGCGCTTTTTATGCTTTTGCGCGCGCTTTGGCGCGCAGTTGATTATTCAGTATTTTTTTTCGTATTCTCAAATGGTTCGGAGTTACCTCCAAAAGCTCGTCATCGGCCAGAAATTCAAGGCAGGCCTCAAGGCTCATCTGTATCGGCGGCGTGAGCTTTAATGCCTCGTCGCTGCCCGACGCGCGCGTGTTTGTGAGCTGTTTTTTCTTGCAGACATTGACGTTTATGTCCTCGGCCTTGGGGTTGACGCCCACGACCATACCCTCGTAGACCTCGACGCCGGGGCCGATAAACAGAGAGCCGCGGTCCTGGACTTTAAACAGGCCGTATCCCACGGCCTCGCCGGTCTCAAACGCGACAAGCGAGCCCGTATGGCGGCTGTGGATCTCGCCCTTGTAGGGCTGATAGTCATAAAACACCGAGCTCAGTATTCCCTCGCCCTTGGTGTCGGTCAGAAACTCGCTCCTGTAGCCCAAAAGTCCCCTTGAGGGAATGAGATATTCAAGGCGCATGCGCGACCCCTGCGGGGCCATCGACTGCATCTCGCCCTTGCGGCTGCCGATCTTTTCCATAACGGCCCCCATATTTTCTTCGGGCACGTCGATCACGAGCTTTTCTATCGGCTCGCATTTTTGGCCGTCGATCTCCTTATAAAGCACCTTGGGCGTTCCGACCATGAACTCATAGCCCTCGCGGCGCATAGTCTCGATCAGGATAGAGATGTGCATCTCGCCTCTGCCCGCCACGCGGAAGCTGTCGGTTGTCTCGCCGTCGGAGACGCGCAGCGACACGTCCTTCAAAAGCTCGCGGCTGAGCCTGTCCCTTATCTGTCTTGATGTGACGAACTTGCCGTCTCTGCCCGCGAACGGGCCGTCGTTTACCGAGAAAGTCATCTCGATCGTCGGCTCGCTTATCTTAACGAACGGCAGCGGCTCGACGCTTTCGGGAGCGCAGATCGTGTCGCCTATAGTGATGTCGGGAATGCCCGAAAAGCAGATTATGTCGCCCACCTGTGCCTCGGTAACGGCGGTGCGGCCGAGACCGTCTATCTGATAGAGGTTGACCATTTTGGCCTTGTACGGCTCGTGGTTCTCGTGGTATTCCGCCACCTCGACCTCCTGGTTCTGCGCTATTCTGCCGCGCTCGATGCGGCCTATGCCTATTCTTCCGACATAGTCGTTGTAGTCTATCGAGGACACCAGCATCTGCAGCGGGGCGTTCTCGTCGCCCTCGGGCGCGGGGATATAATTCTTTATCGTCTCAAACAAAACCTTGAGGTCCTTGCCTTCCTCGTACTGTGAAAGCGACGCGGTGCCCGCTCTGCCCGAGCAGAATAAGATCGGGCTTTCAAGCTGCTCGTCGTTCGCGTCAAGGTCAATAAGCAGATCAAGGATCTCGTCGGGTATCTCGTCAAGCCGCGCGTCGGGACGGTCTATCTTGTTGACCACAACGATGACCCTGTGGTTCATCTCAAGGGCCTTCTGCAGCACGAACCGCGTCTGCGGCATGGGGCCCTCGGCGGCGTCGACCAGAAGGATTACGCCGTTCACCATCTTGAGTATGCGCTCGACCTCGCCGCTGAAATCGGCGTGTCCCGGCGTGTCGATGATGTTCATTTTTATTCCCTCATAGTAAACCGAGGTGTTTTTGGAAAGGATAGTTATTCCCCTCTCGCGCTCAAGGTCGTTGCTGTCCATGACGCGCTCCTCGACTACCTGATTTTCGCGGTACACCCCGCCCTGTTTGAGCATCTCATCGACCAGCGTGGTCTTTCCGTGGTCAACATGGGCGATTATCGCTATGTTTCTTAAATCCTCTCTTATCATAAAAACCAACGTCTCCTTTACGTCAGAGCCCGCGCGGATGTCCGCGGGTTAAAATTTCTCCAAAAAGAAGCGCCCGTTTAAAGCGCTTCTGATATTATAGCACATATGAAATTGTCTGTAAATGCCAAATATAATCAAAAATCACGCCGCTCGGGCCCCGCGATTGGGCATTTTCCTACACAACCCACAGTCCGCCGCGGTCGGGAACCGCCGCCGCGAATTTTTCCTTTGCCTCCTCCGCGGCGCCGCGGCTGTCAAATATCCCGAATACCGCGCTGCCGCTGCCGCTCATCAGGGCGCGCTCCGCGCCCAAGGCCGAAAGCCGCTCCTTATACTCAGCGATCTCGGGGCAGGCGGGGATCGAAACGCCCTCAAACACGTTGCCCATATTTTCAAACATTCCGCGCCTGTCGCCGCGCCGTATCGCGTCGGCCAGTCCGTCAACATTCATTCCGTCGGGCTTTTTTGAAAAATCGAGGTTTTCATAGGCCCACTTGGTGGATATGCTCTTTTCGGGCTTCGCGATAACAAAGCTCATCGCGGGCGGATCGGGCAGCGGCGTCAGGATCTCGCCTATGCCCTCGGCGAGGGCGCAGCAGTCCATAACGCAGAACGGCACGTCGGCGCCGAGCTTAAGTCCGATCTCAAGCCTCTTTTCGAGCGAGAGCGGATCTCCCAGAAGCTCGTCAAGCATGTTTATGACTCCCGCGGCGTCCGCGCTGCCGCCCGCCATTCCGGCGCCCATAGGCACCCGTTTTTCAATGAATATATCGCAGCCGCAGTCCGCGCCGGCCGCGGCGAGCGCGGCCTCGGCGGCCCTGTAGGCTATGTTCCCGCGGCCCTTAGGCATGTCCGGGTCGCTGCCGCCGAGCATGATTTTCCCGTCGTCTCTGAGCGACACGCGAACCTCATCGCCGAGAGCCACGCGCATCATAATCATGCGCACCGTATGGTAGCCGTTTGGCAGCCGATCAAGCACGTCGATAGCCAGATTAATTTTCGCTTTGCAAAGTCTTGTTAATGAATTCATAATTTTTATTTACGGATTTGCGCGGAGCCGCGTTCCCGACGCTGTCGTTTTTCACGACGAACCAAAGCCAAATTTCTTTTCATAACATTTCCCCCTTTTAAGTGCTGTTACCGTAATTATAACTTAAACATGCGTTTTCGTCAACAAAATTCGCGAAAATATGAAGGTTTTACCCGCGAAAATGTGAAGGTCTTATTCGTTCAAAAATCTCCGCATGATGTTCCTAGCTATCGGGGCGGCGGTTCGGCCGCCGGGCGCGCCATTGTTTTCAAGCAGCACGGCCACGCAGATCCTCGGATTTTCCGCCGGGGCGTAGCCCACGAACCACGAGTGATCATCGCCGCTTTCGGTCTCGGCGGTGCCGGTCTTGCCGGCGACGGTGATCCCGTCGATCTGCGCGGTGGTTCCGGTTCCTTCCTCCACAACGCCTATCATCATATCCGCCACATACGCGGCGCAGGCGGATCCCGCGCTTTCATACAGCACGCTCGGGTGCGCCTGGCCTATCACCGTTCCGTTTTCGGTGGTCACAGTCTCGACCAGATACGGCTTCATCATCCGCCCGCCGTTGGCGACCGCGGCCCCCATCATGGCCACATGCAGGGGAGTCATAACCAATCCGCCCTGGCCGATCGACACCATAGCGGCGTCGAGATCGGTCATTCTTTTATACTGGATCTCGCTCCGGGATGTGGGTATGTCAAACTCTATGTCCTTATTCACGCCGAACTTTTCCGCCTCGGTCCTGACGCTCTCGGCGCCCAATTCGTAGCCCAGCGTACAGAACACATAGTTGCTGGACTTTTCAAACGCGGTCTTTATGTCGATCGGGCCGAAGACCTCGCCGCCGTAATTGCTGACCTCGACGTCGCCCTGCTTGAACACTCCCGGGTCATCAAAGGTCTCGGTGGTCATGCCGTTTTCGTAAACCGCGGCAGATGTGACTATCTTATAAGTCGAGCCGGGCGGATACAGGCCGCGGGTGGCGCGGGCCAGGAACGGAGACTCGGGATCCTCCATTATTTCCTCCCAATCCTCCTCGATCGAGCCCGGGTCAAAATCCGGAAGGCTGACCATAGCCAATATCTGGCCTGTCGTGGGCTCGATCGCCACGATCGCTCCGTTCCGTCCGTCAAGCTGGTCATAGGCGTATTCCTGAAGATAATCGAGGATCGTCAAGTGCAGATCGTTGCCCGGTCGTATGTCTCCGATAGTCAGTCCGATGTTTCCCTTGCCGATAAGATCGCTGTCGCGCGTCATCTCAAGCTGCGTCTTGCCGTAGACCTGAGACGAATAACCGATAACATGCGAATACAGTCTGCCGCGCGGATAGCGGCGGATGCGCGAGCCGTCGCCTTCGATCTCGGTCTCGGCCAGAAGCTCACCCTCGCTTGAATATATGCTTCCGCGCTTTATCTTCTGCTCGCTCTCCCACTGTCGGCGGTTGTAGGGATTGGTGTAGACGCTTTGCGCCCTGAACATATTGAACCAAAGGAGATACGAGGCCAGCGCCAGGAACAGCAGCGCGACAGCCACAAGAACTCTTATGATCCGCTTGTTAACGTTCATGCCGCCCCCTCCTTTCGCTTGCGCCGGAGCCGGAATCGGCGGCGCCGCTCGCGGCTGACTCGGTCTTTGCCGAGATCGCCTGGATTATGCCGAGCGAGGCGAAGCTTATAACTATCGAGGTTCCGCCGTAGCTGACAAACGGAAGGGTTATTCCGGTCAGAGGTATCATTTTTGTAACTCCGCCGATTATGATAAACGTTTGCAGCGCGAACATGACCGTCACGCCGAAGCTTACCGCCTTGTCGAACGGATCATCCGCCATTATTGAAATTTTAAAACAGCGGTACGCGATAAGGAAGAACAGCATGATCACGGCGACACCGCCGAAAACTCCCATTTCCTCGCAGATCGCGGCGAATATAAAATCCGAATGTACCAGCGGGATAAAATACGGCGAGCCGTTGCCGAGGCCGCTGCCGAAATATCCGCCCGACGCGATCGCGAACAGCGACTGGGCTATCTGATAGCCGCGGTTCGATATATCGGACCAGGGATCGAGCCAGTTGGCTATCCTCACCTGGATATGATAAAGCAGCCTCCAGCCCAGGAACCCGATAACGGCAAGCGCGATTATATTAAGGACCAGCAGCTTGCGGTCGGGCTCATAGACATATATCATAAACAGATAGATCGAAAACATGACGAGTATCGTGCCCCAGTCGCGCTGAAGCACCAGAAATCCCACAAAGATGTAGGTTATGATCAGCGCCGTCCATTTTGGCGCGACCTTGCCAAACAGCGGCTTTGACCAGCTCCCGCTCGCGTAGCAGGCGAGGCACATAATAAACAATATCTTGGTGATCTCGGACGGCTGGAACGATATCGAGGATCCTATCGAGATCCAATTGCGCGAGCCGTTCACCGTGTTCCCGAAAACCAGCGTTATCAAAAACAGAAGGGTGCCGCCGATAAAATACAGATACCAAAGCCTGTTCCATATCCTAACTTTATAATAAACAAAATACGCGATAAAAAACACCGCTCCGCCCGCCAGGATCCAGACGATCTGCCTGAAGCCGTAGCTGAGATCAATGCGGCACAGCAAAAGAACACCAATGGAGATCAGCATAAACACCATCAGTATGATAAACTTGTCACCCATGCGGCCGAGCACAAGCACGGTGTACATTATCAAAAAAAGCGCGAGCACCGCCGCGCCGGTATACAGCACGTTCAGGTTATAGTCCTTATTCATGAACAAAAGCAAAAATCCCAACGCGTCCAGCAAAACGAGCAGATACGCGGGTTTTCGGTAACTCGCAGATCCAAGCCGCTCTGTTCCCATAGTATCACTCCTCAGGTTTCAAACACAAAGTTAAGGCCGCCGATCGAGATCACGTCCTCGGGGTCTAAGATGACCTCTTTCAAAATGCGCTTTCCGTTGACCGACGTTCCGTTCCTGCTGCCCAGGTCCTCAAGGTACCACTCGCCCTGCTCGAACCAAATTATAAGGTGCTTCTGCGAGACGAAATTCTCGTTTATCACAATGTCGCAGTCGGGGCTCCTGCCGATGACCGCCTCGCCGTAGATATTGTACCTGCGCTTTAAGGGGCGGGACGGCTCAACACGGGATTTTGCCGGTCTCAGGCTGGCGCATGCCTCGTCGGCAATGCTGTTGTCCTCAAATCTGCTCATTTTCTTAACGTCAAGATATATAAGCCGTATCACGAAAATTATAAACACATAAATTATAACCGTGAAAACATAGCTCAAGATCGTGGATATAAAGCTGTATACAGTCATGCCTTCCTCCTTCGCCGGACAGGGCTTAATACTCGTTCCAGTAATCGTCGTCCTCGCGGGAATCCGCGGCGTTCTCGTTGACTATTTTATGCTTCTTCTGCATTATGTATAATATTACCGCGAACAGTATCCCGACGCCGAAGCATGTCAGATAGAGATACACGATCGGCGGAGTCTCAAATTTCATGGTCGAAAGCGGGTTGTAAAACGTTGTGTTTGACTTATATCCGCTCACCCCCGCGTCAAACTCGGTCGGCGCCACCTGGCACATGCGGTCAAACAGCCTGTACAGGAACTCGGCAGCCGAGGCTCGGTCAAACCGGTTCTCGGTGCTGCAAAGCGCCATGCCGTCGTTTATTATCCCCTCACGGGCGCCGAGGGCCAGAGCCGGAAGCGACTCTTTGTCCATATACTGAATATCGGGATAGTTCAGGTATACGCTGGCGTACGGGCGGTCGCTGTCATTGCCCGTATCGGGATAATAATAGCCCTTGTAATCCACCAGCAGCGCGAGGCTCTTCACAAAACTGTCCTCAAGCCCCACGGCTGAATTGCCGTTGAACCTGAGCCCGCCCTGATCGGTGTAGAGCTGAATGTCCGCCTCGTCTATCGAGGCGACGTAAACCGCCTGAGGGTCGGACTCGTCTATGTCGCTGTAGTCTACTCTCGCGTCGGTGTCAACCGTGAAAAGCATTCCCGCCACGGCTCTCGCAGCGTCATAGTTGGTGTACTGATCGTCCGGACGGAACCGCGTTCCGGTGGCCGCGAAATAATCCTTTGAGACGAGCTGCTTGATGTGGCTCTGCTCGGCTTCGCCAAGGCCGTCAATATCCGAGATCCTCGGCTCGTTGGTCTTGGTCTTATAGAGGCCGCCGGAGTTGGTTTTAAACTCTATAGCGCCGTTGATCGCGTCATAGATTCCTCCGATATTGAAATCCCTGCCGTCGCAGGTGTTGTAAACGCTGTCATACTCGCCGCCCGCGGGGATCGAGAAATTCACCTTGGTCGGCAGCTTGTCGATCGCGTTCCCCTGCTCGTCAAAAAAGTTGATTATATATCCGCCGCCCATTGCCGCGCCCATCTCGACGGTGAACGAGCCGTGCTTCTCAATTATCAGGTTGCATGTGGGCTTGTCCATGATAACGCTGTGGCTGTTGTCGCCGATAAGCACCCTCATGTTGGATATTCCCATATCGTCGTCCCCCAGGCTCTTGTCAAACACGATCCTCGGCGGCGAATTCTCGTCAAGCCCGGTGATAATAAGCTGCACCGGCCGCACAATATCCTTGTTGGGGCGGACCCCGCGCGAATCGGCCAACTGCCACAGCTCATCCGAGGTCCGCACTGCCGCGCCCGCAGCGTCGCGAACGCTGTCGGCCGTGATCGTGACGGTGTTGCCCTCGGCCTTCAGCTCGGTTTTTGAATTTCTAAGGCAGGCCGCCGTGATATAGGCCGCGATGTCATTGACCGCCGGGCCGTTCGGGGAATTGCCGTCCGATCCGCTCAGGATCTCGGCGAGATAATTCTTATATTCCTCGATCGTGGTATATTCTTTTGTTTTCGCATAGTCTATCTCAATGTTTGAGGCGATTTCCGTTCCGCCCTCCGCGTCCTCCAAAAAGCCCATTTTGATTATGCTGTCGTCAAGCGCAGACACCGTGCCGATCTCCGTCGCCGCGTAGCCGCACGAGGTCCCGGCCTTTTTAAGCTTTGCGTAATAAAGCGAGCCGTTGTGCATGCCGCTTGCCGACTCAAGATATTCGGGAATGTAATGCACGATATACATGCCGTCGTCAAACTCCGCAAAATACTGTATCTTGCAGCTTTCGGGCGAGCGCGTCCACATTGTTCCGCCCGGATCCTGCTGCGGCGGATGATAGTTTCCGTCGCTGTGGTCGATATAATACTCATCCGCGACCGCAGTAACCGCGCCCGGTGTTGTGTCAACGTCAAAGGTATTTTTTACGCATCTGCGCAGCGTCTCGGGCGTGACGAGCTTGGTGTCTCCGTATATCGGAGCGTTCGGATTGAGCCTGTCAGTCTTGCTGTAGGCCAGAAACTGCCACCAGATGATCTCCGACATTTTATCGCTCCAGTTATTCGGATCAAGCGTCAGCTTGCCGCCGTTATCGCTCTCAAACTCGGTGGTATAGCACGCGCCGAATCGGCAAAGATAGTCCGAGAGCGCCGTCTTCTGCTCGATGCTCATTGTTCTTCCGGCGTTTTGATATTTTTTTGCATTCTCATCCGCGGCTCCGTTTTCGGCGCATGCCGGAATTGACGGCAGAGCCGCCGCGATCGCCAATATTATGATGATCAGATTGGTGATTTTTTTCAAAAACATACTTTTTCCTCAAACACGCGTTATTTTTGTATAATATATCATGATAAGTATATCACAAATGTTTATTTTTTTCAATATCTTTTTTAAATTACCCCTAAACCCGCGAGCTAAAAACAGCTTTGAATGATCGCCGGACCCGGTTCCGTCATGCCACGCCCGGACGGCGAAGAAACTGTTTTCAGCTCGCGCAGACCGCATATTTTCAGAGGTTCAGGGCGCCCGAAGGGCGCAACAAAAGCGCGAGGGGCGGAGGCGGCTCGCGCAACCGGGCGGGCTGCGGCCGGATCCGCGCAGCGGATTCGTGGTATTAAAGTATTCCGTTTTATCTGATAAACGAGGCCACAACTCATTAATGGTTTCATTTAAATGGCGGAACTGGGCTAGGCTGTTATATTTTTTGAAAAACGAAGTTTTCTACGCGACGAGCGCCCGGCATAAGCCGAGCGCTCATATAATCTTATCTGTAACCAAGCTTTTTCGCGAGAGCCATCCTCTCTGTCGCGAGCGTCTTTTTGACCGCCAGACCCTCTTTTATGTCAATATCGGTGATCTGACCGTTTTTCATACAGACGATCCTGTTCTGACGACCGTTTATAAGCAGCTCCACGGCGTAATTGCCCATTTCGGACGCGATAACGCGGTCGCGCACCGACGGGCTGCCGCCGCGCTGAACATGGCCGAGGATAGTCGCCCTTGACTCGATGCCGGTCTTTTCCTCGATTTTTTTGGCCATTTCGATAACTCCGCCGACGCCCTCGGCAACAAGGACGATAAAGCGCTTCTCGCCGTTGGCCTTGCTGTGCAAAATGGGCTTTAAAATATCCTCCTCAAAGCTCCACTTGATCTCGGGAACCAGTATAACGTCCGCGCCGCAGGCAATGCCGACGTCAAGCGCCAGATATCCGGCCGTTCTGCCCATTACCTCGATGACCGAGCAGCGCTCGTGGCTTTCTGTGGTGTCCTTTATGTTGTCCACCGCGCTCTTTATTGTGTTGAGGCAGGTGTCATAGCCGATAGTGTATTCGCTGCAGCCGATGTCATTGTCGATGGTCCCGGGAATGGCGATCGTGGGCAGGCCCGCCTTGCAAAGACGCTCCGCGCCCCTGAAAGATCCGTCGCCGCCTATCACCACAAGACCGTCAATATTGAAGATCTTCGCCATTTCGACGCCTTTTTTAATCACGTCATCCTGTTTGAACTCCAGGCAGCGCGCTGTCTGGAGTATCGTGCCCCCGCGCTGCAGGATATTTGACACGTCATGCGGTTTCATTTTCTGCATCTCGGCCTTGATCAGGCCCGAGTAACCCCGCTTGATGCCGACAACGTTCAGCCCGCTGTGTGCCGCCACCCTGACAACGGCTCTGATCGCCGCGTTCATTCCGGGCGCGTCGCCGCCCGACGTCAGGACTCCTATGGTTTTAATTTTATCCGTCATTTACATTCCTCCAATTTTGCTCCAATATTATCCGCGTTCGGGCGCGGGCCCTCTCCGTAAAAAAGGAACCCCGAAGGGTTCCTTTTGAAATCAAAGTGAGATCAATCACTTAGCCTCGGGAGTTGCTGAAGCTTCAGGAGCTGCAGACGCGTCGGGAGCTGCCGATGCATCGGGAGCCTCCGTTGCGGTAGGAGCAGCCGTAGCCGAGGTACCGGTTGAAAAACCGCCGTTACCAGCCGCGGGTGCCGCAGTTGCCTGAGGAGCCTCTGTTGTCTCGGGAACATCCTCGGGAACCTCTTCGCCTCTTGTCAGAACATATACTCTGTCAAGGAGAGCGGAAGCCTCGGAACGAGCCGCATTTGCCTGAGGTCTGAAGTTTCCTGTCTCGTCGCCCTGGAGCAGACCGTTCTCGCTCAAGCCGGCAACATACTCCTTCGCGTAGTCGGAGATCGAAGCAGCGTCATAATATGTCATAGCCGCATTTGAAGTCATGTTCATCTGACGGCCGATGATCGTAGCCATCTGCTCACGAGTGATGTCAGCGTTGGGAGCGAATTCGTTTTCGGAAATACCGTTTACGAGGCCTGCCTCTGTAGCAGCGATTACATAAGGAGCGAACCAGTCGCTCGAACTTACATCGGCAAACTGCGAGGTTGTCGAAGTAGCCTCAAGTCCGAATACGTTAACCGCGATCTTTGTGAACTCTGCACGCGTGATGTTGTTCTCGGGCATATACATATTTGCTGTCTCGCCGTTTACAATACCTGCGTTGTAGAGATCCATGATGTATTCATAAGCCCAATATGTGGGAGGTACATCGTCAAATACCTGCTTGCCCGTCGAAGCGGGAGGCGTAACTACAGGCTCTGTTGAAGGAGCAGCCGTTGCGGTCGTACCGCTGCTGCCGCCTGTGCCGAACGACGAAGTTCCGATCGAAGCCTTGGCGCTTGTTTCGCAGGGATACTCAACCATACCGTCGGAAGCAGCCTTCTCTGTTCCGTTGAGATAGTAAACCGCGTTCTCTGACACAACATCCAGAGCATGCTCGGGAACGAATGTGATGCGAGCCACATACGATGTTTTGTAATCAACCTCATAGCCCGCGAGGTCTGTAACAGCGGTCTCGGTACCGTCTTTGTTTACTATGAACCAAGACGTTTCAACCGTGTAATGTCCGGGCAGAGAAACCTCTGCTGTAGGCAGCTTCTTATTGGGTGAGGGTTTTGTGATCGATGCGCCGAGCTGGCTTATCGTTCTCTCAACCTTGATATACTTGTCAGCCGCAACGCCCTTGTAGATCACCATAATGTTATGGTCGTCAACAAGACGCAGAGTGAAGTCGCCCTTTGTGGCGTCACTGTATACAACGTCCTCAACCTTTTCGGCGCCATCAACGGTAGATGTAACCGTTACCGTAAACTCGGGGATCAAGCCCATAACATCAGCATCGGCCTGCGCGCTAATCTTAACATCGTCCTTCAGAACAACAGTGAAAGCGTCCTCGCCTGTCTTCTCTAAAACAACGATATCTTTGGACTCGGTGTTCTCGTCAAATGTCAGCTTGCTGTTAACCACGTCAAGAGTCACGCTCTTGCCATTTTCGTCTTTGGCATCAACAATGCTGTACTTCTTGCCCTTGGGCAGAGTCTTTGTAAATGTGCCGTCCTCGTTTCTTTCAATAACAATGGACTCGTCGGAATCAATGCTCGACTTTATTACCAGGCTCTTAACATCCGCAGGAACGCTGTCGGCGGGAATTACGATCGTGAACTCTGTCTCGCTTACGGGAGGCTGAGTAACAACGGGAGCGTCTGTGGGAGCTGCCGTCGGAGCCTGTGTAGCGGGAGCCTCTGTAGCAGGAGCCTGTGTAGCGGGAGCATCCGTAGCGGGCGGCTCTGTTGCAGGCGGCTCAGTTGCGGGCGGCTCTGTCGGAGTAGCAGCCTCTGCAACGTTAATAACCAAATCGGTTGATGTCGCGCCGTTCAACTGGTTCCAATCACTATCAAAAACAAATACTTCGTCTATAGGCAGTGTATGAGTTCCGATCGTCGCATCAGCTTTTGCTGTTATGCTGAAAGTGATAAACGGCTCATTTGCCTTGGCAGCAATTGCGTTATCAATCGACACACAGAGACGACCATTTGTAAGCGAAATCGAAAGACCATTTTCATAAATGTCAGGATACTCAAAATTATCGTCTAACGTATAATAGAAGGTTGTGAAACCGCCTACTGTATAATCAATGTCTGTGGTCAAATTAATTTCTACCGACTCTCCGGGAGCAACCGAATCTTTAGCGGGTGCAATAGTAACATTTACAACATCATCAGCAGCCGCAAATACTGTTACGCTAAACATTGTCGCAATCATTGCAACAACACAGATAACAGCCATTACTTTACTTAACTTTCTCATCTAAGTTAATATCTCCTTTCATAACATTTAAATAAAAGTTACTTATAATCTTTTACGATACTTTACTGTTGAGCAGGAAAAGAATTGATTTTGCCTCTTGCATATTGCATAATAAGGGCAGCATCAGCGGGATTAACTCTGGTATCAGCATTTACATCCGCTGCTTCAAGATCAATTTTATCACTTTCCGTCATTTTACCTCTTGCATATTTCATAACAAGAGCCGCATCAGCAGGATTAATACGTGTATCGCTGTTTGCGTCACCGTACATAACTTCGGGTGTAGGACCGCCGGCTGTCAGTGTGAACGACTGAGCGTCGGGTACTTCAACATCGGTGCCGCCGATCTTAACGACGATAATGTCGCCTTCCTGATAAGCATTATCACCGGTCTTTGCCAACTTGAACGTGTATGTGCCGCTTCCGCTTGCAGGACCGTCATACTGATTGATATAGCCTACGGGTGTGGTGTCAGCAGTGTATTTGGTCATATTGTTCTGATCGCCGCTTGTTATAGCCGTGATGTCATAAACAAACAATGTGATCTGGCTGGGAACCGGGTTTACAGTGAACGGAACGCTTACCGTGAAGTAACTGTCGTCGGCAGTCGCCGAAATTTCGCCGATAGTGATAGACGAACCCGTGGCAACGTCATCAACCTTAGCCGCAGCCTCAACCTCCGCAGCGTCTTCAACCGGTACTTCCTCTTTCTCTACCGGTATAACAACTTCCTCAACATCCTCTGCGGGAGCCTCGGCGTCCTCAGCGGGAGCTTCAACATCTTCCGCGGGGGCTTCAACGTCCTCTGCGGGAGCTTCTTCCTCAACTGCGTCCTCTGCGGGAGCAGCCTCATCAACCGTTTCCTCAACAACGGGAGCCGCTGCTTCGGGAGCGGCCTCTTCGACCTCATCAGCGAACGCGAGGCCGGCGGTTGCCGAGCAAATCATCAATGCGGCGGTGAGAGCCGCACCAAATTTAAAAATTCTCTTTTTCATTTAATTATCCTCCTAATTTTGCCGTTTTATAAAATCGTCGATTTCTTCCCAATTAAATCCGCAATTTTACTTACCATCTCAAAATTCGAGGTTATCCTCCTTTCCCCAAAAATTCTCGCGGCATTAAACGCTTATGTACAATACCGCATTTTAGATTTTCTCTATTATGACACGGTACTATTATACACCCACATAAAAGAAATTTCAAGTCTTTTTTTGAAATTTCTTTTAATTTTTCAAAGATATTAAAAAAAACTGACAATATGTTGACATTTTGCACAGTTTGAATATAATAATATTTATGAAAAGAACACTGATATTTATTAAAAGAACGCTGATATCCGCGCGAAGAACGCTTTATTTTATTTTATCGTTCATTATCGCCGCGGCCGCTTTTTCGGGCTGCGCCCCGCCGCCCGACCGGACGCGCGCGTCGGACACGCGGTTTTTGCTTGACACGGTCTGCACCGTGACCGTCGGCGGCGATGACGCGGAGGCCGTTGTTTCCGAAGTTTTTGACATAATTTCAAAAATCGCCGCCGAGATCGACTATTACGATCCCGGCTCATCGGTCTCAAAATTCAACTCCGCGCCCGCCGGAGAGGCAGTGCCCATTGGAGAAAGCTGCGCCGAGATCGTCGCGGCGGCGCTTGACGTTTCGGCGGCATCGGACGGCGCGTTTGACATAACTACAGCGCCCCTCAAGGATCTGTGGGATTTTAAGTCGGAAAACCCCGAGGTCCCCGCGCCCGAACAGCTCGGCGAGGCGCTCGCTCATGTGGGATATGAAAAACTCGCGTTTGACCCCGACGCGCGGACGCTTTCAAAGACAGAGGACGGTGTCAGGATCGACCTCGGCGGCTGCGGAAAGGGCTATTGCTGTCAGGCGGCAATTAATTATATAGAAGAAAACCGTCCCGACTGCTTCGCGATAATCGACCTGGGCGGCAACGTCGGAGTGTACGGCGACAATCCGAGGACCGCGGACGGCTCCTTCACCGTCGGTATCCAAAACCCGGACGGCGAAGGCGGCGAATATTCGCAGACCGTCAGCATCATATCGGGGCAGAGCGCGGTCACGAGCGGCACTTATCAGCGGCATTTTGTGAAAGACGGCGTGAATTACCACCACATTCTTGACCCCGCGACCGGAATGCCCGCCTCAAACGGATTTGAAAGCGCCACAATAGTCTGCGGCTCGGGAGTGACCGCGGACTGCCTTTCGACCGCCTGCATGGTCCTGCCCGAGGACGAGGGGCGCGCCCTCGCCGAAAAATACGGCGCGGAGCTTATATACCGATAACGACCGATCAGGAGGAGAAAAATATGCTTATAATCAACGCTGAGATCATGACCATGAGCGACAGGCTCGGCGTGATCAAAAACGGATATATCGAGATCAAAGACAAAAAAATCGCCTCAATAGGCGGTATGGCCGACGCGCCCGAAACCGACGGCGAGATCATTGACGCGGGCGGAAGGCTTGTGACGCCTGGCCTTGTGGACGCGCACTCGCATATTGGAATGTGGGAGGACGGCCTGACGTTTGAGGGCGACGACGGCAACGAGGACACCGAGCCGATAACGCCGCACCTCAGAGCGATCGACGGCATAAACCCGATGGACGCCGCGTTTTCGGAGGCTCTCGGCGCGGGGATAACGACGGTCGTGACAGGCCCCGGCAGCGCAAACCCGATAGGCGGCCAGGCGGCCGCGCTCAAAACGAGCGGAAAGCGCGTTGACGACATGATAATCAAGGCCCCGGCCGGCATGAAGATCGCTCTGGGCGAAAATCCCAAGACCACATACAATGACAAAAGCCGCTCGCCGGTGACAAGAATGGCAACCGCGTCGCTTATCCGCGAGGCGCTGCGCGAGGCGCTTGACTATAAAACCGCGCTCGAAAAATACGGGGCCGACCCCGAGAATGAGGACAAGCCCGATTTTGACATAAAATCCGAGGCGCTGCTGCCGGTGCTGAGGCGCGAAATACCGCTTCACGCCCACGCGCACCGCGCGGACGATATTTTCACCGCCATACGCATCGCGAGGGAATTTGACCTTGACCTGGTCGCGGTCCACTGCACCGAGGGGCACCTCATCGCGGACGAGCTCGCGCGCGAGGGGTTCCCGGTCCTTTCGGGCCCGATCCTGACCGACCGCAGCAAGCCCGAGCTCAGGAACCAGACCGAGGCCTCGCCCGGGATCATGGAACGCGCCGGGATCGACGTTTCGATAATCACCGACCACCCGGAAACGCCAGAAAAGTTCCTTCCGCTCTGCGCCGCGGTCGCCGCGAAATACGGAATGAGCAGAGAGGGCGCGCTGCGGGCGATAACCATTAATCCCGCCCGAGCCTGCGGCATCGACGGCCGCGTCGGCTCGCTCGAGCCCGGCAAGGACGGCGACGCCGTGATCTGGAACGGCGACCCTCTTTCGATCGACGGCTCGCCGTTTAAAGTTATTTGCTGAACAAAGTCCAAAAAAGTGTTAATATTGCCGTAATAAATCTGCGAGCTAAAAATAGTTTTGATTTGATCGCCGGACCCGGTTCCGTCATGCCACGCCCGGACGGCAAAGAAACTATTTTTAGCTCGCAGCTTTTGCCGCTTGCGGCAAAACAAGCCTACAGGCGGGACGCGACGACCTCGCGGCCCCCATATGTTATCTTAACGATATCCCCGTTTTCGCACAGGGCGTATACCGTCTTGTTGTCCGCCGAGCACACGGCCCGCACGTTTTCGAGAGACTCATATTTTTCGGCGTAGTAATGCTCGTATTGAGAGCGTCTGCGCCCCGAGATCAGCGGGCTGTCGCCCCACATATAGATCTTTCCTCCGCTTAACGCGGCGAACTGGTAGCCGCCGCAGGAAACCGCGGTCACTCCGAGCAAAATGTGCCCCTGAAGCTCCCGCTCCTCGATATTGTACTCGCAGTACGGCATTCTTCTCGGACGATCATATCTGTAATATCCGTCCTCGTCGGCGATGATAGGCATGTTCGCGTTATTGTCGTGATACATTATATCCTCGCCGTCACCGAGCGCGCCGATATAAACCGTGCCCCAGGCATAAACGCTGCCGTCGGCCCTGATCGCCGCCGCGCCCGAGGGGCCCGCGCTGACCGACTTGATGTTGGATATCTCGGTGATCCTGCCCGGTTCCGAGGAACTTCTGAGCGAGGATCTTCCTCTGCCCAACTGGCCCTCGCCGTTTTCGCCCCAGGTGCAGACCCGACCGTCCGAAGTCACCGCCGCGGCGAAGCCGCCGCCCGCGGCAATATCGACCGCGCCGCTCAGATTCACCTCAACGGGAACGGCGGAGTTTTCGGACGCGCCGTTGCCGAGCTGGCCCTTCTCGTTCCTGCCCCACGCGTAAATCTTTCCGTTTTCAGAGAGCGCGACGCCGAAATACGCGCCCGCTCCTATTTCTTTTATGTTTTCAAGGCCCTCTATCTTTTGGGCCGTTCCGTCTGTTTTGTGATCCGCGCCTCCGAGCTCGCCGTAATCGTTCGAGGTTCCCCACGAATACACGCTGCCGCCGTCGGTCAGGGCATAGCCGCCGTTTTTGCCAAGGGCGATCTGCACCGTCCGCTCGGCGCCCGGGATCCTGCCGCCGCCGATCATGTAAACTCCGCCGTCGTCCTTAATGTACGCGGCTCGGTTTTCATAAACGGATATCCGCGCGCTGTCCGATATTTTTGACGGATCGAACGCGGGCGCGGCGCTCTGCGGAGCCTCGGTTCCCTGCGGCTCCGCGGCCTTGGCCGATGTTATCGTCACCGTGTATGTTTTCTCGTCCCACTTGACTTCACATTCAAACGCCTCCGACACCGCGCGCAGCGGTATCATGGTTGTGTCGGCGTAGCTGTCATACGGCAGCAGCTCGGGCGGGACCTCAAGCGCAACGGTTTTTTTACCGCCGCCGCTTTCCACCGTCATGTCGGCGCGGCCTATGCCTAAAACAATTTCCGTGCCGTCCTTTCGCGCCGTAACGGAGCGGTCGCTATCGTTCCAGACCACCTCAGCGCCCATCGCCTCAAAGGTTTTGCGCATGGGCACAAGGGTCCTGCCGTTTTTTATGACCGGCTCATGAACTCCGGAATATATGATCTCGCGTCCGTCAAGCATAACTTTGACTCCGCTTTCATACACATCCGCGGCAAAGGCCGAGGCCGTCAGCACCGCAAAGATCAGGACCGCCGATATGGCCGCTTTTATTGTTTTCATTTGTACCACCTCGTATAAACATAGTTTTTCCATACGCTGCGGGGCGCGGAAGATCCGCGTCCCGATCAAAAATCTTTTATTATTCCTCCGCATCGGGAGAGGCTTCCGCGCCGCTTATCTCCGATGAGTTCTGCTCGTTTTCCTGCTCGGCGAGGTAATCCTCCCACTCGTCGCGGTCCATTGGCAGGAACACGTTGTTGATAAGCTCTCTCGTTGCCGGGATGTCCTGCACATAGTACCAAACGCCATTCGTATACTCATAATCACCGGGAAGCTGATAAGCTTTGATATCGTCAAGATTGACGTTTGTCAGCGCGTTAAGGTTCTTCACCACATCGGTAATGGTCAGGTTCGTTCTGACGTTGTTCCGGAAAACATTTCCGATGTCATCCATCTTTGAAATGTAATAAGGATTGAGTTTCTGTCTCACAAGCTCTTTGATAAAGCGCTGCTGCCAGTAAACCCTTCCCTCGTCGCCCATGACATACTCGCCGGGCGCTGTGCCGTCGTTGTTGTGGCGGAAACGCACGAAGTCGTGCGCATGCTTTCCGTCAAGGTGCTGCGGACCCGCCTCAAGATGAATATGGAGGCTCTGTACCGGATCGTCGTAATCCATGTCATACGGAACGTCAAAGTCAACGCCGTCAACCGCGTTGATCAGCTCCACAAAACCGTCAAAGTCGACCGTTATAAAATAATGGATCGGCAGACCCGTGATCTCCTTGACCTTGTTGATCAGCAGATCCTCGTGCCCCTCGGTGGTGCTGAGCTCCGAGCGGTACTCCCAGACAAGATTTCCGCTCTCGTCGGTGGGGAGCGGCAGCGGAGTCACGACCGGATTGATGTCGGAATCCATGTATGACGAATTTTCCTCCCCGGATCCATCCTCGCCGTCTGACGGCCTCGAAGTCGATGACGGAGCGAAGGCCATGGTCGCGTTGATCTTCTGAGTGCTTCCGTTGATCTTGACTCTGGTGTCGCGGGGAATGGACAGAATGCTCACGCGGTCGGAATAATCGTCAAGCGACACAAGCATGATCGTATCGCTCCGATAACCGCCCTCGTCAACGCCGATAAGCAGCACATTCATCATTCCGACATTGCTGTTCATCTCGTCAAGCGAAAGATAACTGATCGTGTTTCCGATAGGCAGACTGTTCAGCTTCTGAGCCGCCAGCACGCCGCCGTAGGTGGAAAACGCCATAGTCACTATTGATATGATAATCGCAATTACTTTAAATCTTTTCGTCATTTTCAGTCCTTACAGCCTTTCAATAATCCTGTATTACAATTCTATATTTACGGATACGCATAAATACCCTGTAATATTCGACAAATTTATTTAATTATAACATACTGTTATTCAATGTCAACAAGTGCAATAAATATTTAACCGAATATTAAAAATTTGTTTAATAATTAGTGATAACGACCATAAACACGCCGTTTCGGAACCCGGCAAGCACCGAGGAGCCGTCCTTTGCGTAGATGCGGTACGCGTCTGTCTCAAACACCGAATATCCCTCGTTTTGCATGACCTCGGAATATTTATCCGCCATATCGGGCGTCACGTTTAAGTAGCAGTAGACCGTGTTGTCATCAAGCACCGGATCGGGGGTTATCCCGACTATCTGCCCGAAGTCGGGCACGCCGCCCGAACCTTCGTAAACGGGCGTAACAGACGCGGCGGAAGGGGGCGGAGCCGTAATAAACACGCTGCTGCTCTCATCGCTCCATGTAACGTCGCAGCCAAAAGCCTCGGACACAGCCCGCAGCGGCACGAACGTCGTGTCGTAGTCCAAAGAAGGCGGAACATCAAGCTTCACCGAGGAGCCGTTAACATACATGACCGGCGAGCCGATCGTCATAATTACCGCCGAACCTTCCCTCACGGCGGTAACGCTTCCGAGCGCCTCGTCCCAGATCACCTCGCAGCCGAGGCTCTCAAAAATCTTGCGCATGGGGACGAGGACCCTGTCGTTTTCCATATAGGGCGGCTTTTCAAAATCAAGCGGGTTCCCGTCGATGTAGACCGATATGTTTTCCGCGGCAAACGCGGATGTAAGCGAGAGCGCCGCGCACAGCGCCAAAGCCGCGGCTGTTATTCTTCTGATAAACTTCATAATTGTCTCCTTATACATCTTTATATATCTTTTTAAACGATGACCGCGCTGTCGCTCGGCATTCTCCAGTCGCCCCTCGGCGACAGCGTGACCGAGCCGACCTTCGGCCCGTCGGGAACGCAGGAGCGCTTGAACTGGTTCTTGTAAAATCTGTCATAAAACGTGTCGAGCCACCCTGCTATCGTCTTTTCGTCATACTCGCCGCGAAACGCGAGTTTCGCCATGCGGTATATTTTGGATTTTTC
Organism: uncultured Monoglobus sp.; assembly: GCA_947625055.1. GTDB lineage: Bacteria > Bacillota > Clostridia > Monoglobales > Monoglobaceae > Monoglobus. The sequence continues at coordinate 26,263 of CANQMT010000011.1, forward strand.
AAAGCCGAATCTTAAAAAGTTATAAAGGAAGAAGTCGTGCAGCTCATACGGCCCCACAAGGTCCTCTGTCACCTGCGAGATCACTCCGTCCTTGGGCGGCAGAAGCTCGGGGCTGACCGGAGTGTCCAGAATGTCGAGCAGGGTCTTTTTCAGCTCCCCGCCGCTTATCTCCGCCACATAGCCCACCAGGTAGCGCACCAGGGTCTTGGGGACCGAGCAGTTCACGCCGTACATCGACATGTGGTCGCCGTTATACGTCGCCCAGCCGAGAGCCAGCTCGCTCAGGTCGCCCGTTCCGACGACTATGCCGCCGCTTTCGCCCGCGCAGTCCATAAGGACTTGCGTCCTCTCTCTCGCCTGAGCGTTCTCGTAGGTGGTGTTGTGATCGTTTATATCGGCGCCTATATCCCTAAGGTGCACGGTCACAGCCTCGCTTATCGGGATCTCGATCAGCTCTGCGCCGACGCTTTTAACAAGCCGCTTCGCGTTGCTGAGCGTCCTGTCGGTCGTGCCGAAGCATGGCATAGTGACAGCCTTTATACCTTTGATATCAAGGCCCAGCATTTCAAACGCGCGGCATGACACCAACAGCGCCAGCGTGCTGTCAAGCCCGCCCGAAATTCCTATCGTCACCGACTTCGCGCCGATATGCTCAAGCCGCTTGCGCAGACCCTCGGCCTGCATGGTGAAAATGAGCTCGCAGCGCTCCCTGAGTTTATCCCTGTCATTCGGGACAAAGGGGCGGGGGTCAAAAGCGCGCTCGATCCGGGTATCCTCGATTTTTATGTCGAATTTTATCTTTTTGTATTCACTGTCGAACCCGTTTTTATAGGTGCTTATCCTGCGCCTCTCAAGGGCCAGGCGGTTCACGTCGATATCCGCGCAGATCACGCCGTTCTTAAACAGCGCGGACTGCGCCAGTATAGTTCCGTTCTCGCAGATCATATTGTGGCCCGAGAACACCATGTCGGTAGTGGATTCCCCGTCGCCCGCGTCGGCGTAGACATAGGCGCAGACAGTCCTCGCGGACTGCGAGGTGACGAGCGTCCTTCGATACTCCGCCTTGCCGATGACCTCGTCACTCGCCGACAAGTTCAGCACGACAGAGGCCCCGTTCGCCGTGTGCCCGCTCGACGGAGGATCGGGCACCCACAGATCCTCGCATATTTCAACGCCCAAAACAAGCTCCGGCATACGCTCAGCCTCAAACAGCAGCTTGGGGCCAATCGGATATTCGCGCCCGTGCAGCGTGACCGTCGTGTTTTTATCAAGCGCCGCGAAGTGGCGCGCCTCGTAAAACTCGGAATAGTTGGGGATGTGGGTCTTGGTGACAAAGCCCAGGACCTCGCCGCTCTTTATTACGGCGGCGCAGTTATAAAGGCTGCCTCCGAGCGGGACCGGGGCCCCGACGGCGATAAGGATATCAAGATCGCCCGTCCGCCGCGCTATCTCAAACACCGCGTCAGCCGCGTTTTTGATCAGCCTGTCCTGCAGGAACAGATCTCCGCAGGTGTACGCCGTGACGCAAAGCTCGGGCAGGGTGATAATTTTAGCTCCCCGCTCCGCCGCCTCTTTGACGAGCCTTATTATTTCCTCCGCGTTGTGCCTCGTGTCGCCGACCTTGATCCTCGGCGTTGCCGCGGCGCACTTTATAAATCCGTCCCTCATTTTATGATCTCCCTCCGATATTTATTATTTCGCTTTCGCCCGAGGCCGAAAAAACGATCTCCGCCGTCTTTCCCTCAAGGCCCGCCGCGGCCTTAACGTAAGCGTCCATATAATTCGGCGTTGTGCCGTGATATACGCCGTTTTGCCGCTTTTCAAGCAGGATCGGCAGAACGGCTCCGTCATATTTTTTATAAAAATCCGCTCTCATGCGCTCCGCAAGCGCGATCATGCGGCGGCTGCGCTCCTCCTTGATCCGCTCGCCGACATGGTTCGGCAGGCGTTCGGCCTCGGTGCCCTTCCGCACCGAGTATTTGAACACATGCATCCGCATAAAGCCGACCTTTTCGCAGAATCCGTATGACTCCTCAAACTCCCCGTCGGTCTCGCCGGGGAACCCGACCATCAGATCCGTTGTGATCGAGACGTCGGGGATCCTGTCTCTCAGCATGCCGACCGCCCGATAATACTCGTCCGGAGTGTAACGGCGCTTCATGCGCCTCAAGGTCCCGCCGCAGCCGCTCTGGAGCGACATATGAAAATGCGGGCACAGGTTTTTGAGCTTCGAGGCGCGGTCAACAAATTCATCCGTTATGATCGGCGGCTCGATCGAACCCAGCCTGACGCGCTCAATACCGTTGATATTATCCAAAGCCTCAATAACGTCGATCATCGACATACCGCTTTTTAGATCCTTCCCGTAAGAGCCGATGTGTATACCCGTAAGCACGACCTCGCGATAGCCCGCCCCGGCCAGCGTCTCCGCCTCGGCTGTTATGTTCCCAAGCGGCCTCGAGCGCACAGGGCCGCGGGCGTACGGGATCACGCAGTAGGCGCAGAAGTTTGAGCAGCCGTCCTCGATCTTAAGGTTGGCGCGGACGCGGCTCTGCGCTACAGCGGCGGGCAGTTCTTCATATTCCCGAGCCTTCATTATATCGTCCACAAGATCCGAGCGGGCGCCCGCGAGCGCCGCCTCGGCCAATTCTACGATGCGGCTCCTGCCATCGTTTCCTATTATAATATCCGCGCCGATCCCGCGCACAGCCTCGGGCTCGGTCTGAGCGAAGCATCCGGTCACGGCGATCACCGCACCGGGATTCTGCCGCTTTGCGCGTCTTATCGCCTGTCTCGACTTGCCCGCTCCCGTTCCGGTGACGGTGCAGGTGTTGATGACGCAGACATCGGCGGGGCCTCCGCCGCTTACGACCTCATGCCCGCTCCGTCTGAACAGCTCCGCCATTGCCTCGCTTTCATATATATTGGTTTTGCAGCCCAAAGTTATAAATTTTACGGTAATTTCAGTCACACCCTCGATTTTTTGATTTTTATACCGGCTTATCATATCCGCCAACGCCGGCCGCGGCACACGCGCCGCGATATACTCAAGCCTCGGCGGTCAGCTTATTAATCCTTCCAAAAATCCGGCGAGAATCCCTTCCTTCAGTCCCGCTGACGAGATGATCACCTCTTCGGCACCGATCTTGTCGATCAGCTCGATTACCGGCGACACTCCGGCGGGAACGGTGTCGGCCCTTCCGCGCTCTATACCCTCGTCCTCGCGCTCAAACTCGGACATCTCAAGTATGCGGTCATATGTCTCCCTGACCGCGTCAGAGCTCATGGAATAGCCGTGCAGCCGCGCGCGGTCGATCCCCGGCTCGCCGTTTTCCACCACGGCCAGATTGAATATGCTGCCGCCCATGCCTACTATAGGCAGGCCCTCGGCGTCGTCAAGCCAATGGATCTTGTCAAGGCAGCTATTTACGTAATCCGACATCGCGGAAAGCGCCTCGGGGCTCTCGCCGCGGAACAGGAACCGCTCGGTCATGTTGACCGCGCCGACGGGAATACTCGTGCGGGCCAGAGCCTCGCGGTCGTTCACAAGAATGATCTCGGTGCTGCCGCCGCCGGTGTCAACGATCACGCAGTCGTCAATGTCAAGCGTCGATGTAACGCCCAGGAAGTCATACTCCGCCTCCTGCTCGCCTTTGATGACGCGGATCCCTATGCCGGTCTCGTCATGGACGCGGCGGACAAAATCGTCCCGGTTCCCCGCGTCTCTGACCGCCGCCGTGGCCACCGCTATCACGTCTTTGGCTCCGTGCTTTTCGATCGTCTTTTTAAAATCCTTGAGCGCCTCTATCGTCCGCTCCACGGCCTCGGGCTGCAGGCAGCCGTCAATTCCCATACCCTCGCTGAGCCGCGCCATTATTCGCCGCCGCTCCGCGTAGCTGTATTTCCCGGTATTCTCGTCTATATCGGCAATATCCATCCTTATTGAGTTTGATCCTATGTCAATTATCGCTGCTTTCATAATATCCTCCGTTTAATTGATTTACGCCGCATCATTCTGCCACAGCGCGTCATAAAGGCGGCGCAGTCTGCCCGGCGAGCCGATGTCGGGGCGAACCGTTATCGTTATAAGTCTGCTCAGGCTGTCTCCGCCGCAGCTAAGCTCCGCCTTGACCTGCATCCGCTTCGCGCCTTCAAAGACCGACGGCGGATTCACGCGTCCCGAGCCGGTCACTATCTTTTTGCGCATTGTGAGCAGATCGCCGAACGAGAAGTTGTCGTTCTCGCTCCACCTTATTATCACCCGCTCTCCGTTTGAGGCGGTATACTCGGACGGAAGATCCGCCGTTATGTCGTCAAATGACGCGTTGGAGCCCTTGAGGTTCGCAAGAGCCTCCCTTATCGCCACAGTCTCAGGGTCGTCGGTGCAGATTATTTTAAGCTCGGGTGCGCCCGAGTCCGAATACGACGAGCGAAGCAGCAGTGTGTCGGTAGATTCGGCGGGCGTTCTCGTTCCGTCGAGAATAAAGCTCACATACGGTTTTCCTTTTGCCGCCGCGTCATAAACCATATCGGTCACGTCTATCCTAATCAGTCCGTCGGAGTCTATGCCGGGGAACGAGCGGATCTCCGTCTCCGTGCCCTCGGGCCGCGATGCGTAACTCAGGTTTCCGCTGTTCCAGCCGTCATTTTCAAACCCGTACACATCGGTTATCGTATTTACAGCGCCGTTCACAGGCCTCAGCCTAAGCTCCGCCGAGGTCACTGCGCCTATAATATTCTGAAGATTCAGTCCGAATTTGAGATACGCGGCCGAACCGTTATCAACGGCCAGCAGGCCGTCGTTTTCGCGGGTCAGCTCGTCCGCCTTTTCATCGGGCCTTGCCGCCGAAACATAACCGCAGTCGGTCAGTTGGGATTTTTTCAGGTCGGATGGATCATTGTCGGGCGCGTCGCCCACCACGATCTTTAGATACGGGCGGTACGACGGATCCGGACTTGACGTTGAGCCGAGCCGCACCGGAGCGCTGTTGCTCAGGCTGGGACTGAGTTTTATGGTTATCACCTTGTCCTCAAACCCCGCCGTTTCAGCGGTAAACTCCGACAGATCTATCTCAAGCACTCCTCCGCTTTCCGCGCCGCCCGCGGTGCAGAGATACTGCTCCTCGCCCATAGGCCTGCTATCCCAGGTCATGCCTTCGTTCCAGTTGTTGTTATCCACATAACTCACGTTAAAAGTGGCGTCGCGGCTCTCCGGCGAGATCATTCCGGTATCGACCACCGCCAGGCGCAGCTTCGCGCCGCGCAGATCGGCGCGCTTAACGTTGCCGAGCGGCGTAAGATCAAATTTAAAATATGTGTTCCAGTAGTTGCCGACTATCAGATTCTCGTTATCAAGCCTTTCGCGGCTCTTGTTCTTGGCGCCGCTGTAAACAAAGGTCTCGTCCGTCGGCGCGAGACGGATAACGCTGTCCTCCGCGATAACCGGAGTCGCGAAATATAGAAGTCCCACCGGAACAACGCCCAGCACCAAAAGCAGCGCAAGAACAGTGCCGATTATTTTCTGAAATAATCCGACCTCCATATTGAGCACCGCCTTTCGTGCATACTTTCATATGTTAATTATAACACAACACCCCGTCCATAGCAAGAGCAAAATTTTTGTATGCAGAAAAACTCCGTTTTTCAAAAATTAATTTGCCCGCCCGATTGCGCGAGCTAAAAACAGTTTCTTTGCCGTCCGGGCGGGGCATGACGGAACCGGGGCCGGCAATCATATCAAAGCTGTTTTTAGCTCGCGCCTTTATCACGGCCATATTAAAAGCATTTTCAACAAAATAAAACCTCCGGAGGGATACTCCGGAGGTTTTTGAGTCAGACCTTATTATTTAATGATCTCTGTAACAACGCCCGAACCAACGGTTCTGCCGCCTTCGCGGATAGCGAAACGCAGTCCGTTCTCGATAGCGATGGTCGTTGTCAGCTCAACAGTCATTGTAACGTTGTCGCCGGGCATGCACATCTCTGTGCCCTCGGGAAGCTTAACAACGCCCGTAACGTCGGTTGTTCTGAAATAGAACTGGGGTCTGTAGTTTGTGAAGAAAGGTGTGTGACGGCCGCCCTCATCCTTTGTCAGAACGTAAACCTCACCCTTGAACTGTGTGTGGGGTGTGATCGAACCGGGCTTAGCCAGAACCTGTCCTCTTTCGATCTCCGTGCGGGCAACACCGCGGAGCAGCGCGCCAACGTTCTCACCGGCCTCGGCATAGTCCAGAGTCTTTCTGAACATCTCAAGTCCGGTAACAACAACCTTGCGGATCTCGTCGGACAGACCAACGATCTCAACCTCGTCGCCCGTCTTGATCGTACCTCTCTCTACACGGCCTGTGGCAACTGTGCCGCGGCCCGTGATCGAGAAGATATCCTCGATAGGCATAAGGAAGGGCAGATCGCTCTGTCTGTCGGGTGTGGGAATGTAGCTGTCAACAGCGTCCATAAGCTCGTGGATGCAAGCGTACTGAGGATCGTTGGGGTCAGTTGACGAGCACTCCAGAACCTGCAGAGCCGAACCCTTAACGATCGGGATCTCGTCTCCCGGGAACTCATACTCGGTCAGCAGCTCTCTGATCTCCATTTCAACCAGCTCGAGCAGCTCCTCGTCGTCAACCTGGTCAACCTTGTTCATGAACACGATGATATAAGGAACTCCAACCTGACGCGAAAGCAGGATGTGCTCTCTTGTCTGGGGCATCGGGCCGTCGGCGGCCGATACAACCAGGATAGCGCCGTCCATCTGAGCAGCGCCCGTGATCATGTTCTTAACGTAGTCGGCGTGTCCGGGGCAGTCAACGTGAGCGTAGTGACGGTTCTCTGTCTCATACTCAACGTGAGCGGTAGAGATCGTGATACCTCTTTCTCTCTCCTCGGGAGCCTTATCGATCATGTCATAAGCCTCGTACTGAGCCTTGCCCTCCATAGCCAGAACCTTTGTGATGGCAGCCGTAAGAGTGGTCTTACCATGGTCAACATGGCCTATTGTACCAATGTTAACATGGGGCTTACTTCTTTCGTATTTTTGCTTTGCCATTTTACAATGACCTCCTTATTTTATTATTATAATTTTTACCAAAAATATTTACGCAATATAAAATCAATTCTCATTGTACTATTAAACTTGAAAAAATTCAAGCCTTTTTTGTGAAAAAGTTTAAAATATTTGCATAAAAGTGATAATATTCCGACCGGATCGGTCGTTTTGAGCAGCCGGAACTAATCGTTCTGCGATCTTTCCTTAATGATCTTCTCGGCGATGCTCTTAGGCAGCTCCTCAAAGTGGCTGGGCTCCATGGAATACTGACCGCGGCCCTGCGTTCTTGAGCGAAGCTCCGTTGCGTAGCCGAACATCTCGGAAAGCGGCACGTTAGCCGTGATCTCCTGGGCTCCGACTCTCGCCTCCATGCCCTGGATCTGTCCGCGTCGCGAGTTAAGGTCGCCCATAACGTCGCCCATGTACTCCTCGGGAACGGTAACGACAACCTTCATGATAGGCTCAAGAATAACCGGGCTGCCCTTCTTGCAGCCGTCCTTGAACGCCATAGAACCCGCGATCTTAAACGCCATTTCCGACGAGTCGACCTCGTGGTACGAGCCGTCAACCAGCGTGCACTTCACGTCAACAACCGGATAACCGGCCAGAACGCCCGTCTGCATCGCGCCCTGGATACCCGCGTCAACAGCGGGGATATACTCCTTGGGGATCGCTCCGCCGACGATCTTGTTCTCGAACACGTAACCCGAACCGGGCTCCAGAGGCTCCATGTCCATAACAACGTGTCCGTACTGTCCTTTACCGCCCGACTGACGCGCATACTTGTGGTCAACATGCACGGCCTGTCTGATAGTCTCGCGGTAGGAAACCTGCGGATTTCCGACGTTGGCCTCGACCTTGAACTCGCGCAGCAGTCTGTCAACGATGATCTCAAGGTGAAGCTCGCCCATGCCGGCGATGATCGTCTGACCCGTCTCGTCGTCCGTATAAGTTCTGAACGTGGGATCCTCCTCGGCCAGCTTCGCCAGCGCGATGCCCATTTTCTCCTGACCGGCTTTGGTCTTGGGCTCGATCGCGACGCGGATAACCGGCTCCGGGAACTCCATAGACTCAAGGATTACCGGGTTGTCCTCGTCGCAAAGCGTGTCGCCCGTGGTGGTGTTTTTAAGTCCGACCGCCGCGGCGATGTCGCCCGAGTAAACCATGTCGATATCCTCTCTGTGGTTTGAATGCATCTGAAGGATTCGTCCTACTCTCTCTTTGTTGCCCTTGACCGAGTTGTAAACATGCGAGCCGCTTTTAAGCGTTCCCGAGTAAACTCTGAAGAAGCAGAGTTTGCCCACAAACGGGTCGGTCATGATCTTAAACGCCAGAGCCGCGAAAGGCTCCTCGTCCGACGAGTGGCGAACCGTCTCCTCATCGGTTCTGGGAACGGTTCCGGTGATAGGCGGAACATCCAGCGGCGACGGCATAAAGTCGATGACCGCGTCAAGCATGTTCTGAACGCCCTTGTTTCTGTAGGACGAGCCGCACAGAACGGGAACCATCTCGTTGGCGATCGTTGCCTTGCGGATCGCGGCCTTGATCTCGGCCTCGGTCAGCTCGCCGCCCTCGAGGTACTTGTCCATGAGCTCCTCATCGGTCTCGGCGACCGACTCAAGCAGAGCCTCTCTGTACTCCGCGGCCTTGTCCGCCATGTCAGCGGGAATGTCCTCAACGCGCTCGTCCTGTCCGAGCTCGTCATAGTAAACATAAGCCTTCATCTGGATAAGGTCGATAAGGCCCTTGAACTCGTCCTCGGCTCCGATAGGGAGCTGAATGGGAACCGCGTTGCACTTGAGGCGGTCCTTCATCATGTCTATAACGTTATAAAAGTCGGCGCCCATAATGTCCATTTTGTTAACGTAAACCATTCTGGGAACCTGATATTTGTCAGCCTGACGCCAAACGGTCTCAGACTGAGGCTCAACACCGCCCTTGGCGCAAAGAACCGTTACACTGCCGTCCAGTACACGGAGCGAACGCTCAACCTCAACCGTGAAGTCAACGTGTCCGGGTGTGTCGATTATATTAATTCTGTGGTTCTTCCACTGCGCGGTAGTAGCGGCGGAGGTAATCGTAATACCACGCTCCTGCTCCTGCTCCATCCAGTCCATTGTCGCGGCGCCTTCATGCACCTCGCCCAGCTTGTGGACACGGCCCGTATAGAACAGAATACGCTCGGTGGTCGTAGTCTTACCGGCATCAATATGAGCCATGATGCCTATATTTCTGGTTTTCTCCAATGAAAACGCTCTACCCATAAAAAACTCCTTCCAACGTAGTGATTAGTGATTAGCGAATAGCGAATAGAACCGCTCTCCGCATAAAAACATCAATCACCGCGTCAAATTCAATAATGTCTGATCTTGTAGTTAAATTTTGTAACACTCTGATTTCCGCGAAGAAATTTTGCTCAGATTTGTTATTGTAGGAGCGCGCCGCGTATCGAGATACGCAAGTGCTCCGAAATGACAAAGATGAGTGAAATTTCACAGCGAGATTACCAGCGGAAGCTTGCGAAGGCCTTATTAGCCTCTGCCATTCTGTGAGTGTCTTCTTTTCTCTTGTACGCGCCGCCTGTGCTGTTCGTGGCGTCCATGAGCTCGTTCGCGAGTCTCTCGGCCATCGTTCTTTCGCCGCGCTGTCTTGAGAACTGTGTTATCCATCTGAGTCCCAGCGTCTGGCGTCTCTCGGATCTTACCTCGATAGGCACCTGATAGTTGGCTCCGCCGATACGGCGCGCCTTAACCTCTAAGATCGGCATAACATTGTTCATAGCGTCCTCAAAAACGTCAACGGGATTCTTACCCGTCTTTTCTTTTATAATGTCAAAAGCATCATAAACTATTCTCTGAGCTACGCCCTTTTTTCCGTCGAGCATGATATTGTTGATAAGTCTTGTCACGGTCTTGTTGTTGTAAACAGGATCGGGCAAAACATCCCGACGGGCGATATGACCTCTTCTTGGCACTTTCTTCCCCTCCTTACTTCTTAAGCGGCTTATCGCCGCCAAGGTACTCAATGTCTTTGATACACTGTCGCGCACATAGGTCATATATAGGGATTATATATAAACATATGCACACATTTTACTTTTCGCACGGCGAGACTTACTTGGGTCTCTTTGTGCCGTACTTCGATCTTCCCTGTCTGCGCGTGTCAACGCCCGAGGTATCAAGCGTACCGCGGATAATGTGATAACGCACACCGGGGAGGTCCTTGATACGTCCGCCGCGGATCATGACAACGCTGTGCTCCTGCAGATTGTGTCCGATTCCGGGGATGTACGCGGAAACCTCAATACCGTTTGTAAGACGAACTCTGGCAACCTTACGCAGGGCCGAGTTAGGCTTTTTGGGCGTCATGGTTCTTACCGAAGTGCAAACGCCTCTCTTTTGCGGAGAGGACTGATCGGTCGGGCGCTTCTTGATAGTATTCATACCCTTCTGCAGCGCGGGAGCCGTTGACTTTTTCTCAACCGTGGATCTGCCCTTTCTTACTAACTGGTTAAATGTCGGCATATGTTCACCTCCATGCATATAGATTTTTGGGCCGCCTTTTGGGCGCAATGCGCCTAAGGAGCGACCCTAATATTATAACACATTATCCCTGTTTGTCAAGCATTTTTTGGAATTTGTGCGTTATAGCCAAACAAAGTAAAATTTCTTTTTCCCGCGCGGTAAACTTGCCCATATAAACACTTGAAAACCGGAGTTTTTTCTGATATAATTAAAGCGGTTCGGCAATATCCGACAAAAACCCCGAAAGGAGAACATGAATTCAATGAAGAAAAAAACGCTTATAATCCTCGCCGCCGCGCTGCTTCTTGTCACCGCCGCGGTCTCGGCGCGGGAATATTGCAAAACCGTGACGGTCTACCGCCCCGGCGAGAGCATCGAGGTTCCCGGGCGCGATGCCGAGGCTTATTTAAACGACGGCTGGTACGGCGCGCCGGTCATGAATATTTACAGCGTCGACGGAACGTGCTCCTGCGTTTACGAGAGCGACGCCGAAAACTATCTTGCAAACGGCTGGTACAGCGAGCCCGTGACTCTGCTCTACGGCCCGGACGGGCGCGGCGAATACATAAAGCAATCCGAGATCGCGGAATATTCCGAAAACGGCTGGTCAACCGACCCGCCCTCAAGAGAAGGCCTGAGCGAGCTCCGCGGCACGATCGTGGAATACCTCGACAGCCGCGCCGGCGAATGGGGCGTTTTCGTAAAACGGACCGACACCAACGAATATCTTTCGATAAATGAAAAAGCCTATTCCAGCGCGAGCCTGATCAAGCTGTTCTGCATGAACGCGGTATATTCCGAAATAAACAGCGGCGAGCTGGCCGAGACCGACGAGATCGACAGCGACCTTAATCTGATGATAACCGAGAGCAGCAACGATGCCTTTAACCGCCTGACAAAGGCGCTGGGCGGCGGCAGCACTGTCGCGGGCTTTGAAAAGGATGACGAGCTGATCAAGTCGCTGGGCTTTAACAACACCCGGCACATGTCCGAGCTTGTTGACGGACGCGGCCAATACGCGATATATATCGCTTCAAACCTTACGTCGCCGATGGACTGCGGCCTGCTGCTTGAAATGATATACGATAAAAAACTGGTCTCGCCCGAGGCGAGCGAAGCCATGCTGAATCTGCTGCTCAATCAGACGCGCAGATATAAGATCCCCGACTCTCTGCCCGAGGGAACGGTCACGGCGAACAAAACCGGAGAAAACAGCAAAGTGGAGGCCGACGCGGCGATCGTATATTCCCCGGCCTGCGACTATATAATATGCGTGATAGGCAACGGCGATATATCCGCCGGTGTGGAAACAATACAAAAAGTCTCGCGCATGACCTACGATTCCCTTAACCCGTAGGGGAACGTTCCGCGACGGCATGTGAGCATACCGCCATACAATGTATGGGCGGATAATATCCGCCCGCCCGAAAGGCTCCCCTTGGGGGGAGCTGGATTTCCGCCGTAAGGCGTGGGTCCCTATTCACTATTCACTATTCACTAATTACTAATCACTATGTTGAGGTGACTTTTTATGACAAAACCTGACAAAGCCGAAAAACTGTTCAAAAGCGGCTACAACTGCGCGCAGGCGGTGCTGTGCGCCTTCGCCGAGGACTTCGGCATAGACGAGATGACCGCCGCGAAGCTCGCGGAAGGCCTCGGCGGCGGCATGGGCCGACTGCGCCTGACCTGCGGCGCAGTCTCCGCAATGGCGGTCTGCGCGGGGCTTATGCTGAGCCGCGGCATGGCGGGCGACACCGCGACCCGCCAAAAGGTCTATGCCCTGACGCGAAAAATGGCCGCGGAATTTAAGGAAAAAAACGGCTCGGTCATCTGCGGCGAGCTGCTTGGCTCCGCCCTGCCCAAGGACAGCGGCCCCGCGCCCGAAAAGCGCACCGCGGAATATTACAAAAAGCGGCCCTGCGCCGAATATGTGCGCTGCTGCGCCGAAATATTAAGCAAAACAGCCGCGGGGCTTTGATCCCGCGGCTGCTTTTATCACTCTTTGTACTCCAGCGCCTTCAGTCTCTCGTCGTGCCGCCCCAGCTCCTGGCTGTGCGCACTGATCATCCTGCTCATCTCGTCGATCTCGTGACTGTGCGAGTTGAGCCGCTTTTCGTGCTTTTCATAATTCTGATTAAGCTGATCGATCGCGTCCGTGAGACGCACGATGTTCATATTCAGATCGCTTATCGGCTTAAAGCATTTAAACAGCAGGGCGCCGAAGCCTCCCACCGTTACGATCGCCGCGATAAGCATACCCAAGAACTCGCTGCTGTTCATTCAAATCACCTCGTTTTTTCATCATTTTTCGCCCCGATAATATTATATTGCGTCCGCCGTGCCCGCGTGTGCCGTCCCCGTTTGTGTAAATTTTTAATTTATGCTTATTTTTTAAGCCCAACGGCAAGGCGCAGCCTCGTTTTTTTATTTAAAAATCGCAAAAAAATAATAGTTACCAATTAATGCGCAATGCGAAAAATATTTATTTACAAATCTATAAGCATATGTTATAATTACCGTGCGGCAGTGTATGAACTTGCCGCCGCGCCGAGCGGCGCGCGTTATGTTATTCTGATAAATAATCAATTCCCAATTACACATTAACAATTTGCAGCAAGGATTTGCAGAAAGGAAGGAAGTTTATGAAAAAGTACAGGAGAAAGATGATAAGTCTGCTGCTCTCGGCGGCAATGCTTATAACGGCGGTCCCGATCCTGGGCGCTGCGGTCGGGGACGAGGCAGCACCCGATGAGACCATGCAAACAGAAGCAATAACCGCGGAAGCAGCAACGCAAGACGAAACGACCTTGACGACGGAAGTCGAAGTCGAGGTGATCGACGCGGCGGCAAACGACGGCATTGAGCCCGCGGCGGAAGTCGCGACGGCGGCTCCGACACGCGATCCGAACGAGAAATTCTATTTGATCAACGCGAACTTCAGAGAACACCCGTCCACATCAAGTCTTTTTGATGAAGAGGTCCCCGACAAACTGCTTTGGGTGGAATTTTCAAACAGAGTGAACCATGAAGAGAGCTTTGACGATACTTCAAAAACCTATAATATCGACGGCAGCTATTACCGGTTGGTGATCGAGCGTCCGCCGCACGGCCCGGAAGCGTCTCAGCATCCCGCCGCGACAATGGTGCCCGGCAACGGTATTTCGGGAAGCGTCAAAGACATATTTTCAACCGCCGGCGGCAACGCTGACCAACACCGCTATCACGGTTGGTCGCTCGGAAGCGATCTGTTCCATAAAGACGACACGCCCGAGTATCAGGCAGGCGAATATACCGCAAAGCTTAACAAGATTATTCCGACAAACGGCAGCATCCCGGCTCCCGATTTTAACAATTGTACGGAAACAGTCGTTAACTCCAAAACAATAAACCTTGTACAGGTCACATATCAGCTCAGCGAAGATGCTATAAGCAAAGGATATAAGCTTATCTGCGCCAATCATCCGAATGATAAACAGACCCAAATAACAGAGCTCGCAAAGGTGGGCGACTGGGTAACGCTGATCGATCCGGACCTTGATTACGCCGAAGTACAAGGCTTGAACGGCCAGAAAATGACGGTCTCGGGCTGGAAGCTTGTGGATGGCAGCGGCCAAAACGACAGTGAAAATATGATCGGAAACGCTATCCCGAGCGACAGCTCAACAAGCACACTGCACGACAGCAATGAGGACAACAAGATAACTCTTGAGGCGGTGATCAATGAGCCGAAAAGCTATTCTTATGAATTCCAAAAGAATGACGACAGCGGCACAGCGGCTTTCCCGACCGCGCCTCCCGCGACCTCGGAGGAGCCGAAACCCACAGCGCCTCCGGCGTCGTATAATGAGCTTTTGGGCGCCGAAAAAATCGAATACGAGCCGGCGGCAACGGTCACGCCTCTCGTACTGCGCCTTGCGAACACCGGAAATCAGCGCATATATGTCCGCGCATGGACGCAGGATTCCAACTTTACGGTTGAGACAACAAATGTGAACAAAGATAAAGACAGCGCAAACGAGCTTGGAACCGACAAAACCATTTTCTACATACCCACGGCAAACGATTTAAAATCTCACAGTGACTGGAAAGACTATGCCGAGGTCACGATCACGCCCAGACAGGGGCTCGCGGCGGGAACATACACCACTCAGATAAACGCGATGAACCAGTCCGGCGGCGGCCGCGTTACGGATACTTACAATCTGACTGTCACTATTGACAGAAAAGAAGTGAAGGTTGCGCCGCAGAGCAGAGAAAAAGAGTACGGCCTGACCCTCACCCCGGCGGATATTATGTGCGACGTTTATGACAGCGCCGATATTGATATCGGTAAGGATCTGACGGCGGCGGAGCTCGGCATCACGCTTGAATGTGAGGGAATGAAGCAAGAAGCCACAGTAAACGGCGGTAATCCTTATGCATTTACGGGCATAGAAGACGTTGAGCTTGACAGCGGCAATTTTGATGTAAAGCTTAAAGAAGGTACACAAGCGGGAATAACGGTCACAAAGGCCACGCCCACTATAAACAGACCCGTTACGGCCACGGGCATAACAGACGGCAAAACGCTTTCAAGCTCAAAACTCGACGGCGCGTTTGTGAACAGAAATTCGCATCTGGGCGTTGACGGAAAATTGGAATGGGTCGAGCCAGGAAAAACAATAAAACTCAACGGCTCCGGAAGCGTGATCGAATACTACAAATTCATCCCTAATGATCAGGATAATTTCAACGTAGTTGAGAACCAACCGGTCACGATCGTCGTATCGCAAAAAAATGCCACCAATATCACGATGAGCTCGACCGAAAAGACATACAACGGAAAGCCGCAGGCGCCCACATTCAAATGGAACAGGGGCAGCGCGCCCGAAATCGGAAGAAATATTCAAGTCGTATATAAGCTCGTGACCGACGGAAACGAGTCTTTTGAAGGAGACACGAATTTTGACGAGAGCGAAGGCTACACTTCCGACCCGCCGACAAATGCCGGAACCTACAAGGTTCACGCGACCAGCAATGAGAATGAAATTTTCGCGGACGGTCTCTTGAACGCCGTTATGACGATCAAGCCGTATACACTGAATTCAAATAAACTGACCTTGTCGAATGTCATCGACAAGGTGTACGACGGAACCGATGCCGCGATAGCCGACACCTCAAAGATCAAATACACCAAGCCGAAGCCCGAGGATGAGGTCTATGTTGTTCAGGGCGCGCTCAGAGGAACTTACGAGAACGCGAACGCCGATCCGTTTTACGTGAAGAACGCGACCCTTAATGTGCTGACGAAGGAGCAGTTCGAAAAGGCCTATCCCGGAACAGCAGTGCCCGCGACATATCCGCTTGACGGAAAGGACGCGGCGAATTACACACTGTCAAACGATACCATACACATCACGGGCAGGATATCAAGACGCCCGCTGAAACTTGTTTTGAACGGTGATATACAAAAGCACTACGGCGAGACCCATACATTCGCGGCGAGCGACTGCGAAGCGGTCGAGTCTCAGGATCCGAACAGCGGCCTTGCCGAAACCGACACGATCGACAAAGTGAAGTTTGAGCTCTACACCGACCAAAACGTTGAGACAAGCGCGGGAACGGTCGGAAATTACGACGTTAAGATAAGGATACCGTCGGGAATTACCGAGTATAACTATGAGCTTGACACCTCAAAACCCGTGGGCAAGATCGTAATTGATAAGACCATGCCTCATGCGCTCTCGGTCAGCTCCGACAGCGGAATTGAGGGTACGCCGCTTCAGAACCTGGGTAACTTCACGGGAACATTTGAAAATCCGTACAACCAAGCAATATTGCAGAACGGCACGCTTGAATGGGTAAACCCGCAGGAAAAGCTCACAAAAGGAAAGAGCAAATACGAGTGGAAATATACTCCCGAAGATCAGGCAAACTATGATGTTCTCACCGGAGAGGTAGATATAGCCGTCGGCGACAAGCCCATAGCCCAAATAGTCGAATTCAATGTTCCGACAGAGATAACCTATGACGGAGAACCGCACCCCGTCACGATCAAATCGGACGTCGAATCCGCGACGACCACGGTCGAGTACAGAAAGCTTGACATCGAGCTTCACGACGC
Source organism: uncultured Monoglobus sp. (assembly GCA_947625055.1). Lineage (GTDB taxonomy): Bacteria > Bacillota > Clostridia > Monoglobales > Monoglobaceae > Monoglobus. Next base: position 42,938 of record CANQMT010000011.1, read on the forward strand.
TCAGGCTCAGGATGAAGGCTGGGATATGACCCCGCCCGTTAACGCCGGAACGTATCAGGTCCGCGGAACGGTATACGCCACCGATGAATATGCCGAAAACAGCAAAACCGAGACGATGACGATACTCCAGGCGGAACCTGAAGGAACCGTCACCGCGTCCAATGTCAACAAGGGCGACTTTTTGAGCAGCTCGCAGCTTGATCACAATTTCACGGGCGTGAAAGATGAGACGCTCGACGGCACGATCGCGTGGCAGGAGGTCGGCGTTGCAAAGCCGTCCGATATATTGATTGAGGCCGAAGGAAGCTATGGCTGGATATTCGCGCCCGAGGACACAAACTACAAAACAGTTACGGGAACCGCGACGGTCGGCGTTAACGAAAACAAGCGCGCCCCCGAGGTGACGGTATATAATATACCGGCCACCGAGATTGGCGGCGACTACGCTTATGTAAACGTTGACGGCGAAAATCTTATGGTCGGCGACGTTGTGACGTTCTATCATGACGCCGAGATGCTGAACCCGCTGAACAGCGGCTTCACGATCGCGGAAGGCATGGATGGACTTGTCAAGGTAGTTCTTGACAATGAGCTTAATCCAAGCGGCGGAACAATATATGTAAACATCAAGTATTCCGATACGGTTAAACCGATAGAATATAAACCTCAGGTAGGCTTCACTCTCAGCAAGACGCAGATCTATGTCGAAGCCGGCAAGAGCGACATCGTGACCATTGAACCGTCTGATCCGAGCTACGTTTTGAGCAGCGCGGAATGGACATCCGGAAACACGGACGCGGCGACCGTCGAAGCACAGGGAAACGGCCAAACCGCGACGATAAGCGGCGTGGATGACGGTACGGCGAGGATAGATGTGACGGCGCTGTTTGACCACCCCGACACGAGCGTAAGTGATAAGATCAGCGTAAGCGCGTCGGCGCTTGTGACCGTGACAGAGCAGGAGCCGCCCACGTATAAGTACACCACCAAGGATGCGACCGATATCACCGAATCGGGCGCGACGCTTAACGGACACGTTGACATAACGCTGCCCGAGGGCTCGACGCTCACTCCCGTGGCATCGTGCAAATTTGAGCTTTGGGAAGCAGGCAGCGAGGAAAAGACCATTTATAATAATGAGGAAATTTTAAGAGAAAGCGGCGATTACAGCATAGTTGTCGGCGGCTTAAAGCCCGATACCGAGTATTGCTACCGCGCGTTCGGAGCGCAGAGCGACACGGAGGCCGAGGTCAAGACGTTCACAACGGGTTCGGCGCCCGTTCCGACGGCCACGCCCGCGCCTCCCACAGAAGCGCCTTCGGCAACGCCCGCTCCCGCTACGGCAGAGCCTACGCCCGTTGAGACGGCAGAGCCTACACCTACGGAAACGGCAGAGCCTACTCCCACAGAGACAGTGACACCTGCTCCGATCGAGACGGCAACACCCGCACCTATTGAGACAGCAACACCTGCTCCGAGCGAGACGGCAACGCCCGCGCCTATTGAGACAGCAACGCCCGATCCCAGCGAGACGGCAACGCCCGCGCCTATTGAGTCGGCAACGCCCGATCCCGGCGCTCCGGTAAGATATGACGCGCCTCCCGTTCTTGACAAAGACACGGCGACAGCCACGATCACCAACAACTCCGGAAAGGGTGTTTGGTTCATAACCGCGGCATACAGAGACGACGTTCTGATCGACATCAAGTTTGTCGAGGTTTCCGAGGGAACCAATCCGGTAAGCGCTAAGCTTAACGCCGATTACTCGGCTGACAGCAGCGTTTTGGTAACGTTCTATCTCTGGGAGAAAGACACTCTCAAGCCCTGCGCCGATCCCGTGCAAGGCAAATAACGAATGAACCGACGGCGGTCCGCATTTGCGGGCCGCCGCAGCATGTAGAAAAAGTCCGTTTTTCAAAAATTAAACAGCCCATGCCCAATTCCGCCCGCCACACCCGGGCGGATTCGTTCCACCGACTCGGTGGAACGACTTAGGGGACGAAGTCCCCTAAAACCCCTGAAAATATGCGATTTGCGCGAGCTAAAAATAGTTTCTTTGCCGTCCGGGCGGGGCATGACGGAACCGGGTCCGGCGATTATATCATGACTATTTTTAGCTCGCGGCCTTAACACTTTTTCGACACTCGACGGCGGCCCGCAAACGCGGGCCGCCGCTTTGTTTGACGTTTTAAAAAGTATGTGGTATTATAAGCATAAAGGAGCGTTAAAATTATGAAGATGATCAAATGCGGCCCCGAGCATCTGGACGCGGCTGCGGAGTTTTACGACACAGTGACCGCTTATCTGGCGGAGCATATAAATTATCCCAAATGGACGCCCGGCGAGTACCCGGGCAGGGCAAGCGCCGCCGAGGCGATAAAAGGCGGCAGCCTTCACGCCTGCGTTGACGACGACGGAAAAATCATCGGCGCGTTTGTCATCTGCGAGGACCCGCAGGGCGATTATTCGCGCGGGAACTGGACGCGCGTCCTTGAGCCGCATGAGGTCCTGACCGTTCATGCCCTCGCCGCCGACCCGCGGATATACCGCAAAGGCGTCGGCAAGGCCATGGTCCGCGAATGTGTGAGGATCGCGGAAAGCGAGGGCAAAAAGGCGCTCAGGCTCGACGTGGTCCCGACCAACACCCCGGCGCGGCGGCTTTATGAGAGCATGGGCTTTAAACATGCCGGAACAATGGACCTTGGCCGCGGCATCCCCGAAATTCCGGAATTTTGTCTGTATGAGCTGAATTTTCAGCCAGCGTGGCCTTGAGCCGCGCGATATCCTCCTCTCCCGATCCCGCGTAGCCCGCGACGATCGTGTTTGTCGGCTTTTCGGGCGGAGTGAAATAATAGTCGTCAAGGCGGTAGAGCTTAACGCCGCCCTCGGCGGCTTTTTTTAATATTTCCTCCGCGTCGGGTGACTTTATCAAAAGATGCAGCCCCGCGCGGCCGCCGCTTATCTCGACCTGATAGGGCGACTCCTTAAAGGCCGCGGCCAGCAGGTCCCTGCGCTTTCTGTACGCGTTTCTGAGGCGGCTCAGGTGACGTGAAAGATAATCCTCGGAAATGAACCGCGCCAGCGCCCGCTGCTCGAACCTCGGCACCGTTGAGGAGTAGTCCGAGAACTTCGCGTTAAACAGCCCCAGCAGCTTTTTCGGCAGCACCATGTACGCTATTCTTATCGACGGCGCCAGCACCCGCGAAAACGTGTTCATGTATATCACGTTCTCGCTGCCGCTTATCCCCTGCACCGCGGTCATCGGCCGCCTTAAAAAATTAAACTCGCCGCTTATGTCGTCCTCAATTATATAGCGGCCCTCGCGGGCGGCCGCCCAGCGCAGCAGCTCGGCGCGCCGGTCCATCGGCATTATCACCCCGGTCGGGAACTGGTGCGACGGGGTTATATACACCGTGTCCGCGCCCGATTTTTCGAGCCCGGCGGGCGATATTCCCTTGCCGTCAAGCGGAACATAGCGAACCCTCCGGCCGCTGTTTTTTATTATCAAGTCGATCTTCTTATAGCCCGGATTTTCTATCGCGAACGTCCTGTCGGGTGACGACAGCGAGCACACGAGCATCAGCAGGTACTCCATGCCCGCGCCGACGATTATCTGCGAGGGCGAGCAGCTCACGCCGCGGAACTCCCGCAGATATTTGGCGATTGCCGCCCGAAGCTCGCGGTCGCCGCGGACGTCGCCCGCGCCCAGAAGCTCCGGCCCGCCGTACATGACCTCTTTCACAAGCTTGATCCATGTCGCGTAGGGGAACGACCCGACGTCTGCGCCGCTCGTTTTGAAGTCGGCGGCGCTTTTTTCACGCGGCGGCTCCTCCTCATCTTCCTCCGCCGCTCCGCCCCGGGGCGGCGGGGCGTCCGCGCGGCGCGCGTAAAATCCGCTTCTCGGCACCGCCTCAAGGTACCCCTCCTGCGCCAGTATCTCATAGGCGGTGCCGACCGTGTTGACGCTGACCCCGAGATGCGCGGCCAGCGCTTTTTTCGACGGCACGCGCTCGTTTTCCTCAAGTCTGCCGCCGCGTATCTCCTCGGCTATATGCTCGTAAATCTGCTCGTAAAGCGGCTTTTTCGCGCTCGGTTTCAGTTCGATCGTAAAGTTATACATAAAATCTGACCCCATAAAATATTTGTATTTTGACACTTTCAATAGTATCAGTTCGTGATATAATTATATCAAAAAATAAAATAATGTCAACTCGAAAACGGAGGTAATTTTATGATCAACGAACGATTTGAGCTTAACAAGAACCTGGCGCAGATGCTCAAGGGCGGCGTCATTATGGACGTGACCACGCCCGAGCAGGCAAAGATCGCCGAGGCCGCCGGAGCCTGCGCGGTAATGGCGCTCGAGCGGATCCCCGCCGACATCAGGGCGGCAGGCGGAGTCTCGCGCATGAGCGACCCGAAAATGATCAAGGGAATACAGGACGCGGTCTCGATCCCGGTCATGGCAAAGTGCCGCATAGGCCATATCGCCGAGGCGAGAATTCTTGAGGCGATTGAGATCGACTACATAGACGAGAGCGAAGTCCTCTCGCCCGCAGACGACAAGTACCACATCGACAAAACGGCCTTCAAGGTGCCGTTCGTGTGCGGAGCGAGGGATCTGGGCGAGGCGCTGAGACGGATAAACGAGGGCGCCGCGATGATACGCACCAAGGGCGAGCCGGGCACCGGAGACGTGGTTCAGGCGGTGCGCCACATGCGGATAATGCAGACCGAGATACGGCGGCTGGGCTCCCTGAGCCCCGACGAGCTGTTTGACGCGGCGAAGGATCTGGGCGTTCCGTACGAGCTCGCGCTTTATGTTCACGAGAACAAAAAGCTGCCGGTGGTCAACTTCGCGGCGGGCGGCGTGGCGACTCCAGCGGACGCGGCGCTTATGATGATGCTCGGCGCCGAGGGCGTGTTCGTCGGCTCGGGAATATTCAAGTCGGGCAACCCCGAAAAGCGCGCCTCCGCCATTGTCAAGGCGGTCACAAACTTTGAGGACGCCGCGGTTCTGGCGGAGCTCTCGGAGGATCTGGGCGAGGCAATGGTCGGCATAAACGCGCAGGAGATCGAGCTCATTATGGAAGAGCGGGGCAAATAACATGAAAATAGGAATACTGGCGCTTCAGGGGGCTTTTGCCGAGCATGAAAAAATGCTCGGCTCCCTCGGAGCCGAGACGTTTGAGATAAGACAAAAGCATGATCTAAGCCGCCGGTTTGACGGACTGATCATTCCGGGCGGCGAGAGCACGGTCCAGGGCAAGCTGCTCGCGGAGCTCGGCATGCTTGATGATGTAAAAGCCGCGATCGAAAGCGGACTGCCGACCTTCGGGACCTGCGCCGGGCTGCTGCTTATGGCCAAAAAGATCGAAAACGACAGCCGCGCCTATCTGAAAACGATGGACATAACCGCGGTGCGCAACGCCTACGGGCGGCAGCTCGGCAGCTTCTCGGCTGTGGCCGCATTCGGGAGCCTCGGAGATATTCCGATGACATTCATCCGCGCGCCCTACATAAGCGAGGCGGGCGAGGGCGTTGAGATACTTTCAGAAGTCGGAGGCCGCATCGTCGCCGCGCGCCAGAAAAACATGCTCGCCGCCGCCTTCCATCCGGAGCTTACCGACAACACCACGGTTCACCGATACTTCATCGACATGATAAAAAACCCGCGCTAAACGCGCGGGTCTTTGTCGATTGCTCCCAAATACCGTTTTTTACTTTTTCGCATTGATCGGAACGATTGAGATAGTGTAGCCCAACGGATTTAATACTTTGAATAAGGTGTCAATTTGGGGGGTCGTTTTCATGCTTTCAAGCCTCGCGATCGCGGGCTGCTTTACTCCGCTGAGCTCGGCAAGTTCCCTTTGCGATAAGCCTTTTTGCTCACGGGCTTCGACCATTTTTCCGATAAGTTCAATTTCAAAATTTATCTTTTCTCTCTCGGCGGGCGATACCCTTTCTTCATCATTCATATATTCGGAAAATGTTTTTACCTGTTTCATATACTACCATTCCTTTAGGCAAGAATTTTTTCTCTGTTTATTCTGTCTGTTTTACTTGTTTTTGATTTTGCTTTCAGCGCATCAAGAAAATCAACGATTTCCGATTTTCCGTTCTTGTCATAGTAAAACTCTACCTCGTACAACCTATACACCTTCTTTCTGTTATATGATAACATATTTGTTATCGTTAGTCAATATGCTTATTAAAAATTTTTAAGCAAAAGAGCAACCTTTCGATTGCTCTCGATTATGATATTCGGTTTTTCGCTCTACAAGCGGGAATTTATTTTCTTATCGTGCTTTCCACTGTGTTTCGCTTACATCCTTCTCTTGTCGACATTACCAACTTTCTTCTTCCTGATTTTTGAGGTGTCGACGGTATAACTGTTTAAACATTCTACTGTTGTCAGGCAAACAATCTAAAACAACATCTCCACCATCCATTGTAATGACAGCAACATCAAATCCTCCTGTACCGGTGCTAAAGTATCCATTTTTTAACACCTTCGTGCCATTATCAGTCTCTATACTGATTGACACATTATATGGCGGTGGAATTGGCAAATTGTTTGTTGGTATGTTTACTTTGTGATGTTCCTGCGGCGTCAACATATCTATCCTTGTAAATTCTATTATATTGTCTCCTTCTCCATATGAAACACATATATTTCTGACCTCTTGATTTGTTTCATTATATATAACTACAGAATACATTGCGTGATTATAGAATGGAGATTTAGTAAATATGAAATTATCATATGACCACCATATTATAAATGCTATACAAAATACAATCGCAATACTGATTATAGACCAGATGATTAACAGTATTCTTTTCCACATTTTCACCAAACGCCCTCCCTTTATCGCCAATTTGCTACCCACAGTCCACCGGTGTTTATCATAACAACAATGGCATCGGCTAACTCATCCTCATAACTTGAATACCAATGGCTTTTTTTGAAATTACCGCCTAATTTTCGCCCTTTTCCGTTATTAATCTTAATGTTCCATCAGACAACTGTGATTCATTAAATATATCTTCACAACCCTTTTGAGATCAATGATTTTGAAAACTTATGCTTTTCGATACATAAGCCTCACTCCATAAATTCCAATTTATCTTAGTCGTCCTCTGAAAGCCCTGTCATTTCAAGGCGTTTCGCCTGTTAAAAGCTCAAATCCCATGTGTTTTCCCTTGTTTTTGCCCTTACGAGACGAAATAAGGGGATTCATTGATTCAAATGCCAAGCTACTTTTTTCGGAAAGTAATCCGCTCCCGACATTTGAGAGCGAAATACACCCCTCGCGCAAACTTATAGTTTGTACTCAGAACATCCGCTATTTGAATCAAAGATCAAATTGATTTTTTATCATCTGCGCAACAACATCAGGCGCAAGATTTGTGTTGTCAATCTTCATGTAATTTTCAAATGGAATTTCCCCGTCCATACTCTCAAGGCGATATTTTTTATCATCATCTATCAGTCTTTGGTTGGACACCGGAACATTTCTTTTTGACGCTTTATTTAGAAGGCGATTATCCGTTGCGTTTCTCTTTAAGCGAACTTCGCGGGAGGCAACAAGCTCTACATAGTAGAATTCCGTATCGTATGGCATAAAAATATTCTTTACATACTCCACATAATCCCAGTCAGACTGCTGGTCAAAAGCCCACATATAGGTGAAAATCATCCCATAATTATCCGTCTTGGCAAACTCCTCAAACACAACCTGACGAAGCCTATTTATCGCTGCGCCGTTATACTGTCCAAAAATTTGAATGACCGGTTCAATGGTCATATGATTGTGAAACAATCTCAGCCCGGTTATTTTCGCCAACTCTTGGCCGACGGTCATTTTGCCCACAGCGGCATTTCCAATCATAAATAATAATTTCATTTTCTTTCCTGCACTTTCTGCAATTTTCCCTTGTATTTGCCCTTATCAGATGCAGGGCAAAGGTAAATTCGTATGAAACCATGTAAGGGAACAAAGTGAGTAAACTGCGATAAATCCTTTAGTTTCAAGGCTTTTGGAGAATTATAATATCACTCTATAGCGGGTAGTAACAATCTAAGATTGTGACGAATTCAAATCCCGATTTATCGTTCTTTTTGATTATGAAATAATCATACCATACCAACCGCAAAAAGTCAACACGGCGGAACAAAAGAGCAACCTTGCGATTGCTCTCGATTGCGGTATTCAAATTTTTGCTTGTCAAATGAGGATCTGAATTATTGTTTTATAAGAATTTATCAACAAAATCTTTTAAGTCAATAAAATCCAATATGAAAACGCAATTATCATATTGTGCGATCTCTGTTTGATGGTCTTTATAATAGTTTTTCACTTTTTCTTGTATTCGTCTTGTCGCTTCTAAAAAACCGGGCGAGTTTTTATAGCTTGCTCCATAGTATTTTATCTGTTCGGGCTTAGTTTTCGCCATCATGTATTTAATTATCTCAAATCTTGAGAATATAATCGAATTATCATGTTCGTTTCGCAAGACACATACACTTAATTTTTCGGGCATGATTGTCATATCGGTACAGCCGTTTTCAAAATTTCTTTCATTCTTGATTCCTGTTCCGTCAAACCGTAAATAAACTCCCTCGCCCAAAAAGTCAGAGAGATCGTTCGATTTCAGAACTTTCTTTTTTACGGATTCATCTGCCACATTCATCTGTTCTTTTCGTATTTTACGAAATACAATATCAAAATCCACATATAGAGCAATCGCGCCCTCAAATCCCTCAGAGAAAAATACCTTAATTTTTTCATCTCCGATCAGTTTGCCGTTAGTTTCATTTTTAGGCACCAATCCCTGTGCCGCAATAGAACAAAGATTGTTTAACGCCGTCATATGATAATAATACATAATATTATATCCACTCCTTTACGCAAACACCAAGTTAATGTTCTGTTTGATTATGGAATAATCATACTATACCCGCCGGAAAAAATCAATACTTCGCAAAAAAGAGCAACCTTACGATTACTCTTGATCGTGGTATTCAGCTATCCGCTCGACATACGGGACGTTGTTAAATTGAAGCTACGAAAGCATTTATCAGCTTTTTACTGTCTTCATCAACATCATATGAAAATTCAGGATGCCATTGAACACCCACTATAAACTTATGAGACGGCATATATATACTTTCGATTAAGCCGTCTTCCGATATTGCCATTTTATTAAATGCAGGCGACAGCTTCCTGATCGCTTGATGATGATAGCTGTTTACTCCCATTTGCTCCTTGCCCAAAATATCATAGAGGGGCGTATCAGTTAGTATTGTGACTTGATGTGCCGCCCTGTTGTACGGCGGCTTCATGTGATGGTTGACACAACTGCTGTTCTCTGTTGCTAAATCTTGGTATAAAGTCCCGCCATAGAGGGAATTCATAAATTGAATACCTCGACAAATGCCTAATACAGATTTATCCATTTCTACTGCGCTCGTTAAGATATATCGCTCCATTTCATCCCGTAATTTGCAGCATGGGCCGCACCACGGTTTGCGCTCGGCATGATAAATGCCCGGAGACACATCATGTCCGCCGGTCAGCAAAAATCCGCCGCATATTTCAAGGAAATAATCTAACTCCTTTGTTTTAGAGGTAAGAGGCAGCATTAATGGTATAGCGTTTTCCTCCTCCAACATTTTCATGTATCCCGGCAGCATCCAGTAGCTCTTTTTTTCGTCGTCATAAAGCGGCATGACACCGATTACTTTTCTCATTATTTTTTCGCCCTCCAAATTCCGATTTGTACTTCTCGTATTATATCACAACCTACTGTGCCGTTCAATCCGTTTTTTATAATTGTCTGTGCGGGAAATGAAATAAAACAGTTGACAAATTCCGAAAACAGCGGTATAATATGAATATAAGAAAAGGTAAAGCCTCAAACGGTTATGCCTCGTTAAGACTTTATTTTAGATAGCCCGAGCTTGGCTAGTGGGGGCTATCTTACTTTTTGCGTAAGTGTCAGCAAAAATACAATTGTCAAAATTAAAATTCTGATTATGTACTTTCTCATAACAACCACCTCCTTCCTCGACTTAGCGTTCAGGAAGTTTTCGGTGGCATAACCGCCCGGTGTGGGGAACCGCGTTAAACGCGCGGGTAACGGTCTTTGTCGGCCTCGGTGATCTCACGCATAACGCGGCACGGAACGCCGACCGCGATAACGCCCGAAGGAATGTCTTTTGTCACCACCGAGCCCGCGCCGATGACCGAGTTGTCGCCGATCGTGACGCCGCCCAAAATCGTGCAGCCCGCGCCTATCCATACGTTGCTGCCGACGGTTATCGGAAGGGCGACCTCAAGCCCTTCTTTCCTCTGATCGGGGTCGAGAGCATGCTCCGCCGTTGTGAAGCAGCAGTTGGGCGCGATAAAAACATTGTCGCCGAACGTAATCTTGCCGCCGTCCAAAATCTGGCAGTTGCGATTGGCGAAAAAATTATCCCCGACCATCGTGTTGTATCCGTAATCGCACCAAAACGGCGCGTTCACGACCGGGCTTTCGCCCGCCTTGCCGAAAATTTGCCGAAGCAGCTTTTCCTGCGCGCCGCGGTCGGACGGGCGGAGCTTGTTAAACTCAAAACATATATCATTGCAGCGGCTGATGTCAGCCAGAATTTCCTTGTCATAATTGGCGTTGTATAAATATCCCAGCGCCGCTTTTTCTTTTTCTGTCAATTTTATCGCCTCCGTATCATAGACGATTATACCATAAAAATTATTTTTATTCAATATTTTCCCGGCGCAATTTTTTGCACACCGCCCGTGATATACTTATATCATAAACAAAATTTAATTCACGGGAGGAATAAAAATGATGATACTTATCGCGATAATCTATTTCGGTTATCAATTAATTAAAGAGACTAATCAGGATATAGAGATGCGGCAATGGGCGATAAGCAAAGGCTATGACTCGTACCCGTCAAACACCGGTCTCAGAGACGTCAGGACCAACAAGCCGTATGTAAGCAAACCGCGGCAAGGGCTCAATCAGCACACATGCACCCTGTCAAACGGTGAAAAAATTACATTTTATAAATAAAAATCTCCTATATTAAAATTTTTCTTCCACTTCCGCAATATACATTCTGTGCGGCGGCTCGGCCGCATACGCGCTTGCGACAACCTCCGGCGGCATATTCGAGGTGTCGAGGTCTTGGTGATATATCTTTTTGCAAACAAACGTCGTGTGCGCCTCGTTGAACGCCACGCCGTTATTTACTGCCTTCGGAGTGATTTTCGTAAGCGAGAGCTTGTCGCCGTCTCTGCCGGATTTCGTGCCGAGCGTTAGCAAGTCCGCGCGGTATTCCTCCGGGAAAAAGCTCAAAGTAAACCGGTCGTTATTTTCGATAAACCAGTATGTGTAACGAATAGGCTTAACGTAAACCGTGACATCAGGCTTGCCCCAAAGTGTGCCCATGCCGCCCCAGCTTATCGTCATGGTGTTGAAGTTATCAATGCTTCCCGCCGTCAAAAGCGCCCATTCCTTGTCAAACGTACCGAATATATCTGTTTTGAAATTCATCGTAGTTCCCCTTTCATATTTAAAATTTATAATCTACAGCGCGGGAATAATCGTCCCCGCAGTAATCAGCACAGCTCAAATGCCTAATGCTTTTTCCATACGAACGCATCGGAATGTTTCGCCCTCTATAAAAGGTTCGCCGCATTCTTTATAACCGATCAATCGATAAAAAGGCACCTTATTATCGCGGCTTTCAAGAATTGCTTTTTGATACCCCAACTCCTGTGCCCACTTCTCACATTCCCGTATAACTCTTGTCCCGATCCCCCGATGCCTGTATTCCGGCAGAACAACCACTCTGCCGATCATAATGCTTTTGCTGTCAAGCCGGTACATCCGCGCGGTCGCTATTGGAAAATCATTATCAAGAATGACTATATATTTTGTTTCCGGAGTATCGTGTTCATCAAACTCCTGCCGAAGTGTTATATGGTGCTTCTTTGCCATTGCCTGTATTCTGACGTAATATGCTCCGGCTCGCTGCCATTCTTCTACCGCTCTGATAATTTCCATTGGTATCACCTTCTTAGCTTTCAGAAGTATCTGCCGTTGATTTACCGTTTGTATACTCCCGATTTGTTTATCTCGATATACATTCTGTGCGGCGGCTCGGAGTGATTTTCGTAAGCGCGGGCTTGTCGCCGTCTCTGCCGGATTTCGTGCCGAGCGTTATAACCACATATTTTTCCTCCGTTTATTTACCTGCGATTCTCTTGCCCATTTCATACGCGCGGTTTAAATCGATCGGGAACTGCTTATCGCGCTGCTCCGCCTTATGCTTCTCGTCAAACATTCCCGCGTAATATTTTGAATAATCGGTAAACTGATATGTATCGCAGGAGTAAAGCGTCTCGCAACTGCCGAGGAACATTCCGAGCATTTTGCCGTAGCCCTCGAAGCGCGACAGAAACGGACTCTTTTGCAGATTTTCCTCGGATATGTTCATCGTCATAATAAGTCCGCATTCCTTCTTTTTCTTTAGCAGCTTCGCGCCGTCGTTTTCATAGTGCATGGTCGGGAAAAACAGTCTGTTAAGAAACGCGATCGTCTCTCCCGTCAGGTTTCCGTAGTATATCGGCGAGCCGATAATAAGCCCGTCCGCGTCCATTATTTTTTCATAAACCGGTTTCGCATCGTCATTAAAAGCACATATTCCGTCGGTCGTATTTCCGCGCAGCTTGCAGGCAAAGCAGCTTCGGCAATCCTTGAAATCGAGGTCAAATAAATGGATAAGCTCCGTTTGAGCGCCAGTTTCCATCGCGCCGCGCTCCGCTTCCGCGAGCAGCTTATGCGTGTTCCAGTTTTTTCGCGGGCTTCCGTTAATGAGTATTACTTTTTTCATCGCTGTTTCTCCTTTCTTTTTTTATTTTACCACTTTTTTCAATCAGGTTCAATAGCAATATAAAATTGAGCACAAATTTTCCGAGATCCTTTGTTTTCTCTTCCCAAACCGCAAATTCATACTTCGTCGTATCAAACCGCTTTACAGTTTCCTTTTCAAGCTCCTTTATTGCGTTCGATTGTCCACTTTCGGAAAAAGCTCGCAGAATTCCTCGAATAATTCTGTAATTCTGTTTTTAAACAGCTTATTGTAGGGATAATACGCAAGAAATCCGTGACGCATTTCATTTCGGGGCTTGCCGAGGGCGTTGACACATGTGCGGCGGAAATCGTGCTTGAAATAAAAGCCGGGCATCCGAATATCACGTTAGAGGCGGCTATCCCCTGCGAAAATCAAACCGCAAACTGGAACGCCAAAAGCAAGGAACGGCTTAATATCTAAAATTCTCGCAAAACATTGTAGTTTTGCGAAAGACAAAAACTTATAAGTATTATTCTTCATATACAAAAAATTATTCAAAAGGAGGACTGTTATAATGAAGGAAAGATTACAAAATTCTTTAAAATCCGGTAAGTCGGGGGTCAGACTTCTATCAATTAAAGACGGTATTCTAAGATTTGGAATAGAAGGCCAAGTTAATACAAATGCTGCTCCGGAAATTGAAACCGATATAAATGAAATACTCGCAGCCAATAAATTCGATTTGCTAATTTTGGATTTTAATGATCTTGAGTATATCTCCAGTGTTGGAATTCGTATCATATTAAAGCTCCTAAAGACTTATGGTGAGCTGAGAATTGAGAATACGTCGCCGGACGTTTATGAAGTCTTAGATATGACAGGAATGACAACTTTGATTCCTACATCAAAGAAAATGGGAGAATTTTCTGTTGAATCTGAGAAAATGAGAGAATTTTCTGTTGACGGACTTGAAATAATAGGAGCCGGCTTTCACGGAACTGTTTATCGTCTTGACGATGAAACAATACTTAAAGTCATCGACGAAACGATTCCACTCGAAAATATTCAGAAAGAAAAAGATACTTCTCAAAAAGCTTTTATTTTAGGTATTCCTACAGCTATTTCTTATGATGTAGTCAAAGTAGGTAATCACTATGGGATTATCTATGAATTGTTAAATTCTCAATCATATATGAATAAACTTCGGGAGAATCAGGATAAAATAAAAGAACTGGGAAAAGAACTCGGTAAATTTACTCGCCTCATCAACAATACAGTTATTGATGATACTTTTGATGATATAAAACAATTAGAATTAGCTAAAATTGATCGTGCTAAAGAAATCCTTGATGAAGATGATTATAAAATGATACGACATCTTTTTGAAGTGATACCTGAATCAAATACTTTTGTTCATGGTGATCTCCATCCCGGAAATGTATTGGTTCAGAATGATGGGTCATTATTTTTAGATATGGCATTTTCAGGAAATTCAGCTTCAGGATACGGTCATCCGATTTTTGATCTTATATCGTTCACTCAACCTGTTATAGGGGCGGTGGAAGATCATCCGGAAGAAGATTTTGTATCTGAATTTAATGGACTGACTAAAAAGCAGAATTATGAACTTTTGAATGCTTATTTAAAAGGCTATTTTGATACAAAGGATGAAGCGTATATTGAAAAGGTTAAAGAAGAAATCCTGCTCCGTGCAAGAGCGATGAAGGCTATTGATCTTAAGTGGAGCGCTATTATGCTTCAAAATCAAGAATCCGCTATAGTAGACGGGGATGATAAAAGAAAAATTATTCGTGATTTGGGTATTGAAAAACTGTTTAACAACGTAGAAACTGCGTTTCAAAGGATCAGAGCCACCCTTGAAAATAAAGAGGATGAATTTTTCTTTTAAACTTTCCGGTCGTAATTCTTAATTCAAGAATGAAACTGCAGTTTCTATTGAGAAAGAATATGATGAAAAGCCTATTGATATAAAAATGCTCACGAATGGTCAGTGTGAATTTAATATTATTTCTGACGATGAATATATTTCAGGCATAAAAATATTTATATGGAATGAGCTTAACGGTATGATGCCGTTGGCGGAACCATATATTATCACCTGATCAGTGTAAAATCTAAAAAGAGTTATAATAAAAGAATCGGTATGCGCGCTGCAAAGCGCGGTTATAGACAAAATCGTGCGCGGGACCGAGCCGCAGACGCTAATATAAATTTATACCGACGCTCGAATATATCACGGCCCTTGACGCTATGAACATATAGGCGTCAAAGGGCTGTTTTATATGTCGTATACCCTAATCGTTATCCTCTCACAAAGCCGCCGCTGTATTCCGCGTTGATCTCCGTTATTTCCTTCTCTCCATTTTAAATGTAACCTTTTTTAAGTCCGTCCAAAACGGCACAAACACACATAACGCCGTAACCATCGCCGTAAAATCCGCCATGGGAGTTGCCCACGCTATGCCGTTTACACCGATCAGGCGGTTCATCAAAAACATCAGCGGAACATCGAGGCAGCCCTTCCTGAGAAGTGATAATATCAGCGGCGCGACCTTTTTTCCGACCGACTGAAAAAGCGTTATGATAATCATCGTTACGGAAATGCACGGTCCGGTTATGCAGATAATACGCTGGAATGTGCTGCCGTATTCAACGGTAAGCGGGTCGTTTATAAACGCTTTTACGACAGGTCCGGCGCACAGCAGCAAAAACGCCGTGCCGGCGAGCGCGATAATGAGGCTGTAGGCAAACGTCGTCTTTACCGCCGACATCATACGCTTGAAATTTTTTGCGGAATAGTTGTAGCCGATAAGCGGTATAACGCCCTGTGACATTCCCGTCGCGATGGCATACGTCAGCATATCTACCTTTTTCGCTATTCCTATGCCCGCGACGGCTTCGTTGCAGTAGGACACCATAAGGCGGTTCATGCAGATGTTTGAAAATACGCCCATTATATTCATAATACTGCTCGGAAGCCCGACCATCAGCACCTCAAACGGAATTTTCATTCCGAGCGTGTAATGCGCGGGATTTAAGGTGAGGACGGTGCTGCTGCGTTTCTTTATGATCAGCGCGATAAAATAAACTGTCGCGGTGAGGTTTGAGAGCATCGTGGCGATTGCGGCTCCCGTTATTTCAAGCTTGAAAAGTGAAATAAAAATCGGATCAAGAATAATATTTAATATTCCGCCCATTGTCATGCCGAAGCTCGCCTGCTTTGCATAGCCCTCCGAGCGCACGAGATGTGCAAGCGCGGCGTTCAATACCGTCGGCGCAGCGCCTATCGTGATTGCCCAGAATATGTATTGACTGCAAAATTCGTATGTGTCTTTATTAGCTCCGACAGCCGGGAGAATGGCGCTTTTAAGCAAAAACACAACAACGCCGTACAGAACCGCCGCCATTCCGGCCGTCCACACGCTGAAGGCGCAGGCTCTTTTCGCCTTGTCGCTGTTGCCCATGCCCAGCGAGCGCGATATAAGACTTGAACCGCCTATGCCGAAAAGATTTGCCATACCCGTGAGCAGAACGAACAGCGGCATACACAGCGACGCTGCCGCGACCTGATTCGGGTCGCCTATCTGTCCGATGAAAAACGTGTCAGCCATATTGTAAACGACCGTGATAAGCTGGCTTATTACAGTCGGCACAACCAATGAAATTACAGCTTTATTTATCGGTGTATTTTCAAATAAACCCTTGTTGGTTTCCATGCTCAACTCTCCTTTGTAATGTTGTCAAGCGCTTTTTGTAAAAGTTTATTAAAGGTTTCTATTTCATTATCCGTCATGCCGCTCACGAGCTGCGCTTCAACTTCGGCGGCGGTCTGCCTTAATTTGCTATCCAGCTTCAGTCCTTTTTTTGTCGGCAGAATTACGCTTTTTCTGTTGTCGTTATCCATAACGCGGCGCGCGATTAAATCCTTGCATTCAAGCCTTTTTATAATGCCCGCGACGGTCGACTGCGACAGACGCAGGCTTTCCATAATATCTGCCGCTGTGATTTCACGGTCATGATGATTTTTCAGAATATAACGTATCGCCTCGCTTTGCGACGAGGTTAAATCCATAAACTGCGTTCTTTTGTTTTTAAGCTTTGTCACCGCGTTGCCGAGAAGCCCTATTTTGCTTGTCGTGCGAAATTGTGAATTGTCTATCATTGCCCTGTTCCCCCCGCAAAGTAAATTATATCGCTTGCGATTCATCGCATGCGATATATTATATCATGTATATGTAAGCATGTCAAGCTTTTATAAGATATATAAATCTTAGTCAAAACGGATTTTCGGGAAAAACAAAACCCCCGAAACGCCGTAAAATCGGACGTTCCGAGGGATGTCGTCTGGTACACCGACCGCATCGGCAAGCGAACTCATCACCCTAGGCTGCACCATCGGCATAATTATACATCTTAGACAGTAAGGCAGCAAGTTGCCGTCCGTCGACAGATGAATCCGACAACTCGACGACTCGCAAAAAGTCGTGTTTAAGTAATATTTTCATGAACAATTTTTTGTACATGAAACGTGCTATAATAAAATCAAACACGGCGCATAAACCGTGTTGACATTTTGACGCGACTGCGATATAATATAATTGTTCCTTTTTAAAGGATCAGCCGCACTTCAAAAATAGTGCGTGAGTTGAAATTTTAGAAATTATTATGTTGTTGTCGCGTCTCCGTAAAGGGGACGCGTGAGTTTTTATTTCACGTTATTTATCAAAAAAACAGCCCTGCGGAAAATAAAAAGCGGAATAACAAAAAATTTTTAAAAAAAGACTTGACATAATATAACATCTATGCTATTATCAATTTACACGTTACATATTAATTTCTAAAGAGGTGATAAACAAACAATGTCTGAAAATTCAAATAACTACATAGCTCACACATCGGATGACGGCAGGGTGCAGAGCGTCAAGGAACATCTTGCGCAAACGGCCAAGCTGTGCCGCGACAACGCTTTGCCTGAATTTAAGGACCTCGCAGGGTGCTGCGGTCTGTATCACGACTTGGGAAAGTATTCGCCCGAGTTTCAGAAATATATTCGAGGCTCGGGCCAAAAGGTTGAGCACGCGCGTTTCGGCGCGTCCCGCATTATCAATAACTGCAAAGCATCATATGCCGCTATGCTTGCCTATTGCATTTGCGGTCACCACGCGGGACTGCCGGACGGCGGCGTCAGGAACGACAATCCCGAGCAGTCAACGCTAAACGGCATGCTTAAAAGGGAGCCGTATGACTGCTCCGGATTTGATAAAGAGATCGGCGACCGGTTCCCGGATGATCCTTTGTTTGAAAAATTAAAAAATTTGCCGGATAATAAAGAGCAGATCGAGGTTTATTCGTTCTTTACGAGATATCTTTACTCATGCCTCACCGACGCCGACTTTATAGACACGGAACGGTTCTGCGCTCCCGACGCCAAGCGCGGCCTTGACGGTGATATTATCGCCGCTTATAAAATGGTCTGCGAAAAGCTTGACGGATTTAAATGCGAAACCGAGCTGCAAAAGGCGCGGAGCGTCATTCAGGCTCAGGCCTATGACTGCGCGGAGAACAAGGACGCCGATATATACATGCTCGACATGCCCACCGGCAGCGGAAAAACCTTGTGCAGCATAAAAGCGGCTCTGCGGCTGGCGATCAAAAACGACAAAAAGAGAATAATTTACATTATGCCGTACACAAGCATAATCGAGCAGACGGCGGAAGTCTTTGAAGACATATTCGGAAACTCGCTGCTGGTGTTGCAGCACCATTCAAATTATGATTTTGACGATCCCGAGAAGGAATCCGACGAGAGCGGAACAACAAGCGAAAAACTTAAAAAGACCTGCGAAAACTATGACGCGCCTTTGATAATAACCACCAACGTGCAGTTTTTCGAGTCGCTCTATCACAACAAAAGCAGCAGGCTCAGAAAGCTGCATAACCTCGCCGAAAGCGTGCTGGTGTTTGACGAGATACACGCCCTGCCCGCGGAATATATCCAGCCGTGCCTGCGCGGGATAGGATACATCACAAAATATCTTAACTCAACTGCTATCCTTATGTCCGCTACAATGCCCGACTACACGCGATATGCCGAAAAATATATCCCGCAAAGCACAATTGAATACGCGGTTAAGGACAAGAGCCTTTTCGGAATTTTTGATAAATGCAAATATCAATATATCGGGCGAAACGATTTAGGCTCCATAGCTGAAAAAGCACTCGGGCAGGAAAACGCGCTGGTGATAGTCAACAAAAAAAGCACAGCGAGAGAACTCTACAACATATGCAAAAATTCGGCCGATCACAAGGTATACCATTTATCAACATACATGACGCCCATAGATAGGTCGGATACCATAAGCAGAATACGAGCGAGCCTTGATAACGGAACAAAGACTGTCGTGATATCGACCTCGCTTATTGAGGCTGGCGTGGATCTGGATTTCAAATCGGTATTCCGCGAGATCGCGGGGCTTGACAGTATAGTTCAGGCAGGGGGCCGCTGCAACCGCGAAGGCAGAATGAGCTTCGGAAACGTGTTTGTGTTTGAGCTTGGGTCTTTGCACAGAGAGATCGCGGTCAAAGCAAATATAACAAGAAAGCTTTTTGAGGAATTCGAAAATATTTCTTCCCAAGAGGCGGTGCAGGAATATTACGACAGAATATTCGCCGTTTCGGATGACGAGATCGAAACCAACTCAATAACCGAGCTGATGGGCGGGGATATGAGAGTCACAGGAATACCTTTCAGGTCTTACGCGCAAAGATTTAAGTTTATCGAAAAAGAAGCTTTAGGAATAGTTATCCCGTGTGAGGAAAACGCCGAGCTTATAGAGTCGTTAAAATACGGCGCGCGTTCGGCCATGAGAAAGCTGCAGCGATACTGCGCCTCGGTCAACAAATATGAATTTGATGATATGATCGAGAGCGGAACAGTGGAAAATTTATTCGGCAATGTGTATATGTTGTCCGTTCCCGATTATTACAGTAAGGAGACCGGACTTGATATAAAAAAAGAATTTAATTTAATCATATAAAGGAGGACGATATGGGATACGGTTTTAAAATTATGGTAAGCGGCGATTACGCGTGTTTTACGCGGCCGGAGATGAAAACCGAAAGGGTAAGCTATGACGTGCCAACGCCCGGAGCGCTGGAGGGGCTTATTAAAAGCATCTATTGGAAGCCCGCGCTGCGGATCGTGATAGACAAGATCATCGTCTTCAATCCTATTAAGTTTGTCAATATTCGCCGCAACGAGGTTAAAGACAAGGTGAGCTTATCGAATGTGAAAAAGCAGATGAAGGACGGCAAGCCGCGAGCGGAGATCTATACCAAGGAAAGCATAAGTCAACGCGGCAGCATGATCCTTAAAGACGTTCTGTACGGCGTCGAGTTTCATTTTGAGCTCACCGGGATCAGGAGCGAGCATGACGACGAAAGCGAGGAAAAGCATTATAACATCATGCTCCGCAGGTTGAAAAAGGGGCAGCATTTCAGACAGCCGGTTTTGGGCTGCAGCGAGTTCCCGACAAAAAAGATCGAGCTTGTGGATGAGTTCCCGACAGATCGGGTATCTGATGAGCTAAAGGGTGACACCGATCTCGGCTTTATGCTGTATCACATGAAATTCCGCGACGGCGGCATTCCGAAATACAACGATTGGGAGACGCGCAAGTTTTCTGACAAGGCCGATGCGGTGTTCTACCGCCCGCACATGATCGACGGAGTGATAGACGTCGCGAAATACAAGGAGATGATGAAATGCTGATAAGCGCGCTTAATGATTATTATGATATTTTAGCCGAGGCGGGAGAGGTTGCGCAGCCCGGAACTTCATCGCAAAAGATCACTCATATGATCATGCTGAGGCTCGACGGAACAATAAGCGATATTATAGACGTGCGCAAAGAGGGACAGCCTGACAAAAACGGCAAGACAAGACTTGAACCGATCGAGGCCGTTTTGCCCGAGCGGACCCAAAAGCCCGGGATCGACGCGAACATAATAGAGCATCGCCCGCTGTATATTTTCGGCTTGAATTATGACAAGCAGACAAACACATTCACCCCCGAGGACAGGACCGATAAGGCGAAAAAATCGCACAACTGCTTTGCCGATGCTAACCTTAAATTCACCGAGGGGATGACGTCCGGCATTGTTACGGCATACAGGAATTTTATCAAAAACTGGACGCCCGAGAACGAGACGGAAAACCCGAAGCTTTTGAAGATCGCAAAAGAGTATTCCGGCGCGTATTTTATCTTTTGCCTTGACGGACATCCGGAAATTACCCTGAATTCCGAAAACGGGGAAATAATGCAAAAGGTCAAAACGAGCGCGAGTAACGGCGGTCAGCAAATTGACGGCGTTTGCTCTGTAACCGGAAAGCCTGCGGAGATCGCGAAAATACATGACAAGATAAAAGGTATCCGCGGCGGACAAGCCTCGGGTGGGCTTATAGTCAGCTTCAACGATTCGGCTTTTGAATCATACGGAAAATCTCAGTCATACAACAGTTCTGTATCAAAAACCGTAATGAAACATTATACGGAGGCTCTGAATTATCTTATCGGCGATCCCGATCATCATGAATATATAGAAGACCTGACCGTGGTTTTCTGGGCTATGAAGAAAAACGACAGCGCGGAAACCGAACTGCTTATGTCGATGCTCGGCTTCGGCAGCGATAAAGCCGAAGAAAAAGAAACAAACAGGATGCTGATCAACGCGGCAGCCGAACTAAACAAGGGCAGAAGCGTTGATTTATCCGCAGACGATATTGATGAAAACGTGACGTTCTATGTGGCGGGTTTCGCTCCGAACAACTCAAGGATCGCGCAGAAATTTATATACCGCGACAAATTCGGGAAGATTTTTGAAAACACGGCAAGGCATCAGGCTGATATGCTGATCGACGGCCCCAAAAAGCAAATTTCGATTTGGCGTATGCTGCGCGAAATGAAAGCGCTCAACAGTAAAAACGAAAAAGCCGCGCCGCCCGTTATAGCGGCGATCTTCGGAGCGATACTCAACGGAACTCGGTACCCCGACGCTCTGCTTGAAACGATAATCAGGAGAGTAAAGGTTGACAAAACAATTAATTATGTTCGCGCCGGAATTATAAAGGCCCATATAAACAGAACGGCAAGATTAAACAAAAAGGAGGAAATTAAAGTGGCCCTTGACAAAACAAACACAAACGAGGCGTACTTATGCGGAAGATTATTCGCGGTGCTTGAGCGCATCCAGCAGAACGCCGCGGACACAAAGCTTAACAAAACGATAAAGGATTCATACTTTGCGTCCGCCTGCTCAAAGCCCTCGACAGTGTTCCCGAAGCTTATGAAATTAGCTCAGTATCATCTGAAAAAAGATGAGTATGCGAAAAGCAACAGTATTCTGATAGGCGAAATTATTGACATGCTCGGAGCAGAATTCCCGTCAACATTGTCGCTGCAGGACCAAGGCAGATTTGCGATAGGTTACTATCAGCAGGTGCAGGATTTTTTCAAAAAGAAAAATAATGAAAATAATAATAAAGAAGGAGAGATTTAAAAATGAAAACAATTAATAACAGATACGAGTTTATAGCGCTTTTTGATGTTGAAAGCGGAAATCCCAACGGTGATCCGGATGCGGGCAATATGCCGAGAGTGGATCCGGAAACGGCGCACGGCATAGTCACCGATGTGTGCATAAAAAGAAAAATACGCAATTATGTCGAGCTGTGCAAGGAGGGCGAGCCGGGATATAATATACTGATCAAGTCTGACAGATCGCTCAACTCCAAATTCACCGAGGCGTATGAAGCCGAAGGTCTCAAGACCAAGCAAAAAGGCAAAAATGTCGATGACGTTAAAAAAGCGCGCGATTATATGTGCAAAAACTATTTTGATGTGCGCGCGTTCGGCGCGGTAATGAACACGGGCGATGATCCGTGCGGTATCGTGCGCGGCCCGGTTCAGATCAATTTTGCCAGAAGCGTCGACCCGGTGTACACTCAAGACATCACGATCACAAGACAGGCAAGGACCACCGACGAGAGAATGGGAAGCGGCGAAACCGAAATGGGAAGAAAGAGCATAATACCCTACGGCCTTTACAAAGCAGAAGGTTATGTGTCGGCAATGCTGGCGCAGAAGGTCACGGGTTTTTCGGAAGATGATCTCGAGCTGCTCTGGACTGCTATAATCAATATGTTCGAGCATGATCACAGCGCGGCGCGCGGTAAAATGTGCATGAGAAAGCTCCTGATATTTAAACATGAAAGCCCGCTCGGAAAC
Source organism: uncultured Monoglobus sp. (assembly GCA_947625055.1). Lineage (GTDB taxonomy): Bacteria > Bacillota > Clostridia > Monoglobales > Monoglobaceae > Monoglobus. Next base: position 66,116 of record CANQMT010000011.1, read on the forward strand.
GCCCCGTCGCATATTTTGTTTGATAAGATAACGATTAATAAGAAGGGCGATATCGAGTGTCCGAGAAGTTATGATGATTACGAGATCGTCATAGACAAAGACATGCCCGAGGGCGTAACTCTTATTGAAAAGCTGTGACGATCAATATTCGCGCTATTCAGCATTATATGTACTGTCCGCGCCGCTTCGGGCTGCTTGAGTTAAACCAAGACTGGGCGGAAAACGCTTTTGTCGTGAAGGCGAACATTATGCACGAGCGCGTCCATTCGGGTATGCATGAGCGTTATTCAAAAGAAAAAATCGAACTCAGCTCGGTTTCGCTTTATCATGACGGGCTTGATCTGTACGGCGTAGCGGACTGTGTTGAATTCATAAGAAACAAAACCGGGGCTTACATAGAGCAGCTTGGCGACAATTTCAATGTGAATATCGTTGAGTATAAGCCCCGGCGCCCCGCTTCCGGAACGGTAAACGAAACCGACGCGATACAGGTCTTTGCGCAAAAGCTTTGCGCGGATCATATATGGAAATGCAAAAGTGCGGGATATGTGTACTACGGCGACGCGCACCGCAGGGTAAAGCTTGATTTTAACGAGGAGTATGACAAATACTATTCTCTGCTCCAAAAGCTGATTTTTGAAATGAACAACGTTCTTGAAAGCGGAAAGATACCGGATCGGATCAAAGGACAGAAATGCAGCGGCTGCTCAATGAAGAATGTGTGTATTCCTCAGAATAAAAAATACACTGTCCGCGATCTTGTTAAGGAGGAATGCGTATGAGGAAACTTTTGAATTCACTGTATATAACCGACGAGAATATATACCTCACTCTTGACGGAGAAAATATCGTATGCAGGAAGGATAATGAAATTAAGCTCAGAGTGCCTTTTTCAAATATCGAGGCGGTTTACTGCTTCAGCTACCTCGGATGCTCGCCCGCCTTAATGGGAAAATGCGCGGAGTATGGCATCCCGATAAGCTTCATATCCCCGCACGGCCGTTTTCTCGCGAGTGTTCACGGGTCGGCGCACGGCAATATACTGCTGAGAAAAGCGCAGTTTGAGCAATTCGCGGATCCTCCCGCGCTGCTGCGGCAGAATGCGGTCGCCGCAAAAATGGCAAATACAAGAAGCGTCGTGAAGCGAACGCTGAAGGATTATCCGTCAATAAATTCCGACGGCAGTCTTTCGCATTGCATCGAACTGCTTGACCAATACATAGAAAACGTGTACGAAACCCAAGATATAAACGAAATTCTCGGGATAGAAGGGCAGGGCGCAAAGGCCTACTTTGATATTTTTGACAGCTTGATACTGCACCAAAAGAACGACTTTAAGTTCTCGATGAGAACGAAACGTCCTCCGCTTGACAGAGTAAACGCCGTTTTGTCATTTTTGTATACGATCTGGACAAACGATTATGCCTCGGCGCTTGAAAGCGTGGGCCTTGACAGCTATATGGGATTTTATCATTCCGTTCGTCCGGGCCGCGCTTCGCTCGCGTGTGATCTTGTTGAAGAAAGCCGCTGCATTATTGAACGATTTGTTCTGACTATGATCAACCTGAAAATATTAAAAGCGGATGATTTTGAAACTCAGGTCAGCGGAGCGGTATTCCTTAACACTGACGGAAAAAAGAAGATACTTTCAAAGTGGCAGGAGAAAAAACGAAGCGATATTGTGCACCCTTACCTTAAACAAAAGATAGATCTCGGTCTTTTGCCTTATGCGCAAAGCATGCTGCTCGCGAAATATATCCGCGGCGAGATCGAGGAATATCCGTGTTATATCGTAAAATAGGAGAGCAAAATTATGATGTGCGTTGTGAGCTATGACGTGTCAACGATCGACTCCGCAGGGAAACGAAGACTCAGAAAGGTAGCCAAAGAATGTCTTAACTATGGTCAGCGTGTGCAGAATTCGGTTTTTGAGGTTGATGTTGATTACTCAACCTTTCTGAAGCTGAAGGACAGACTTGAAAAGATTATTGACAGCGATAAGGACAGTCTCAGAATATACTATCTCGGCAATAATTGGAAAAAACGCGTTGAGCATATAGGCGCCAAATCGACATATGATCCGGAGGGCGCGTTGATTTTATAGCAAATGCGGCGAACCCTAAGCAATACAGAAAATCCAATAAGGTTCGCCGGAAAAAATATTTGATTTATCAATAAAAGTATGTTAAAATTTTAAATAAGTCCGCCGAATTGTGAGGCAATATCCATATATTATACAATATATAGGGGTCACGCCTCGCAAGAGGCGTGTGAGTTGAAACAAAGGAAATTATGATAAAGCATACGCTCATTCACAGGGTCACGCCTCGCAAGAGGCGTGTGAGTTGAAACTAATGCGGTTTCTTTGATTTTATCCCAGTTTTTATGGTCACGCCTCGCAAGAGGCGTGTGAGTTGAAACGCGAGTGCTACATGTCACCGGCGTCTATGATGATGGTCACGCCTCGCAAGAGGCGTGTGAGTTGAAACTTTAGATTTTCAACAGCGGGACGATTATTTTCAAGGTCACGCCTCGCAAGAGGCGTGTGAGTTGAAACTTTAAATCCGCCGGTGCTATAAACGACAGTTTTTTGGTCACGCCTCGCAAGAGGCGTGTGAGTTGAAACATGACGAGCCGAACAAAGAAATGACGTCGTTTGGGTCACGCCTCGCAAGAGGCGTGTGAGTTGAAACACCGCGAAAGACGCCGTTGAGAAGGGATTTATTGGGTCACGCCTCGCAAGAGGCGTGTGAGTTGAAACGATACCTCATAGCAAATTTGTCCGTTCCACCACAGGTCACGCCTCGCAAGAGGCGTGTGAGTTGAAACTTGAGCCGAACACCGGAGATGACGATCTTAACAAGGTCACGCCTCGCAAGAGGCGTGTGAGTTGAAACGACGATTCTCTCGCCCTCATCAACCATTCGCACCCGGTCACGCCTCGCAAGAGGCGTGTGAGTTGAAACTGATTGAGCAGTCTAAGCAACGGCGGGGCGAATGGTCACGCCTCGCAAGAGGCGTGTGAGTTGAAACACGGAGTCGGTGATGACGCACACTACGGCCATGGGTCACGCCTCGCAAGAGGCGTGTGAGTTGAAACATGTCTCACGGCGAGAAGATAGGCTCACCTATTGGTCACGCCTCGCAAGAGGCGTGTGAGTTGAAACGGCAATTTCCGATTCAAGTTCCTTTTTCATCTGAGGTCACGCCTCGCAAGAGGCGTGTGAGTTGAAACTCCGTTCCAAACACCCAAATCCTCAAAAATATAATGGTCACGCCTCGCAAGAGGCGTGTGAGTTGAAACTCATTCTGATACCCCCGTTGCGTCACCTCTGCCGAAGTCACGCCTCGCAAGAGGCGTGTGAGTTGAAATCAGCTTGTGCGGTATGAGCTGACCGTAACACAACGTGTCACGCCTCCCAGAGGCGTGTGAGTTGAAACCAAAACATTATCGTCGATCATGGCGGTCATTTCGTGGTCACGCCTCCCAGAGGCGTGTGAGTTGAAATCCGTGGTGCGCGGCATTTGTGACATGGTGTTTCAGTCACGTCTCCCAGAAACCTCTGGTAGGCATGACGTTTTGCGCAGGCGCTGAAAAACATCGGTAAAATATTTCAATTCACACGTCAATTGTTTCAGGTATGGCAACAGCGGAGGCATTTCCGTAATATTTTGTAATGGTAGCGTTGCCGCCCTCGTCGACCTCATATTCCCATATAATGATCGGCTCGGCGACAGCATAATAACCAGCGCACACGGCTTTTCCTTGTTCCATTCGACTGAGAGATAATATCGCTTTGAATTGCTATCATCATATTGCACCTCCACCTTGATTGAATTTTTTTGAATCATACTAAACCTCCTATAAAATATTATAAGTCCATGGCGTTATTTTCCGCCATGGACTTACATAATTATAATATATATCTGAAAAGTGATTAGTTACATTTTCCATTGTCAGATGACTTCTTCAACAGCAGTAACAGCAAAATCAGAAATTAGTTAATATATGTAAAACTCTATCTGCAGATATATCTCAGCACCTACCCATCTGCAGATACAGCGCATATTTTTTTCGTCAACCTTATACAAAAAGAGCAACCGTTTTTTTTCGATTGCTCTCGATTGTGTTATTTGGTTTTAACTGCCCGATAAACTTGAATTTATCAATCAATTCCAAAGGCTGGGTCATATTTGACCATGCCTTTAACTTGAGGTGCGTCATCTTGTAATTTGAACGCCATGAAGTATTCGCTCTGCACTTCAAATGGTGCTTCTATTCCGTATAAGCTCGCTGGAATATAGCCAGCGCGCGGATAATATGTCGGAGAACCCAGTACCACTGAGTAGTCATACCCCAACTGCTTGGCAATACGATGTCCCTCACGGATAAGCGCCAGCCCGATTCCTCTCCGCTGATATGCAGGAAGAACAGAAAGAGGCGCGAGAGCAAGTTCGATGCATTCCCCTATGGTAATTTTGGTAAAAAGAATATGACCCACGATTTTGCCATCTTCTGCAGCCACAAGGGAAAGTTCTGGAATAAAGGATGAAGTAGCTCTCAATAGGTTCACAAGCTCCTGCTCGTTTCCATCGCTATGTTCAGCATGAGAAAATGCTTCTGTTATGACCTGAAAAATTGTATTATAATCGTCTGCTCGTTCTTGCCTTATTTCCATACAAGCACCGCCCTTTCAGAAAATCTTTTATACCGTCAAATCCCGATTTGCTGTATCAATTGTCTCTCCGATAAACTGGAATTTGCTACATCAGTTGCGTATGATGAGCAGCTTGTTGTCACCCTTTTGGAATTCGTATTTTGTCTGCCGAATTTCTACGTCAAAGGATTCCCGAAAATGCCGAATTACTTCCGATACCAATTCGGTCTTGTTCGCATCAAGATCAACGATTGGAAACACTCGGATTTCTTTGCAGACCCGAAGCATCTCTGTCATAGAACTGATATGAAAATCATATCCAAGCATCGTATACATAAGAAAAAAATGAGAGCTTAAACCAATGTCAAAATGGCCGTTCTCATAGGGCAGTCTATCGGGCAGCTCGTGGCAGATGTATCTCTGTTCTGCTTTGCCTTTTTCGTAATCCTCAAGAAAAAGCCGCATTGCGGACATCCGCGTATTTTCCAGATCTTCCAGATCCTTGATATGCGTCCACACATAGTTCTCCATGTTTTCGCTCATTTGTTGCATGACAACATCACGCACCTCGTATATGCGCTGGCGAAGCGCTTCTGTTGAGAAGCGATATATGGGATCAAAAGAAATGACATCATAGCCTTGCCGCGTTGCCTCACAATTGAAACTCGCTGGGCCGTCTCCGAATCCAGCAATACTCTTTTTCATATCTTCATTGCTAAGCTCAAACATAAGCCTATACTCCGCAAGATTCCGTCCCCACGGAACTACGCTGTTTAACTGAAATGCCATTTGTGTACCTCCGTAAATCTCGATTTATTACTAAATGATTATACCATACTTGCCGTAAAGAATCAATGCATTTGATTTATTTCTACAGATATATTTTGATATCTACCCATCAATAAATACCTCACTCAATGCTCATCTGTAGATAAAAATTAATTCCTGCATATCTACAGATGAGATTCGTATTTTTCCATCGACAGATAGGTTCGTCGACGACGGCGACGACGGTGGATTCGGAATTTGCGAATATATATCCTATCTGTAGATACAATCTGATCTCTATTCATCTGTAGATATAACCTAATCTCTACCTATCTGTAGATATAACCTATATCTTTTTGCATACAAACGTCGTGTGCGCCTCGTTGAACGCCACGCCGTTATTTACCGACTTCGGAGTGATTTTCGTAAGCGAGAGCTTGTCGCCGTCTCTGCCGGATTTCGTGCCGAGCGTTAGCAAGTCCGCGCGGTATTCCTCCGGGAAAAAGCTCAAAGTAAACCGGTCGTTATTTTCGATAAACCAGTATGTGTAACGAATAGGCTTAACGTAAACCGTGACATCAGGCTTGCCCCAAAGTGTGCCCATGCCGCCCCAGCTTATCGTCATGGTGTTGAAGTTATCAATGCTTCCCGCCGTCAAAAGCGCCCATTCCTTGTCAAACGTACCGAATATATCTGTTTTGAAATTCATTGTAAGGTTCCTCTTTCATATTTAAGATTTATAATCTACAGCGCGAGAATAATCGTCCCCGCAGTAATCAGCCGATAGCAGCGCAAATACAAACCACATATTTTTCCTCCGTTTATTTACCTGCGATTTTCTTGCCCATTTTATACGCGCGGTTTAAATCGATCGGGAACAGCTTATCGCGATGCTCCGCCTTATGCTTCTCGTCAAACATTCCCGCGTAATATTTTGAATAATCGGTAAACTGATATGTATCGCAGGAGTAAAGCGTCTCGCAACTGCCGAGGAACATTCCGAGCATTTTGCCGTAGCCCTCGAAGCGCGGCAGAAACGGACTCTTTTGCAGATTTTCCTCGGATATGTTCATCGTCATAATAAGTCCGCAGTCCTTCTTTTTCTTTAGCAGCTTCGCGCCGTCGTTTTCGTAGTGCATGGTCGGGAAAAACAGTCTGTTAAGAAACGCGATCGTTTCTCCCGTCAGGTTTCCGTAGTATATCGGCGAGCCGATAATAAGCCCGTCCGCATCCATTATTTTTTCATAAACCGGTTTCGCGTCGTCATTAAAAGCACATATTCCGTCGGTCGTATTTCCGCGCAGCTTGCAGGCAAAGCAGCTTCGGCAATCCTTGAAATCGAGGTCAAATAAATGGATAAGCTCCGTTTGAGCGCCAGTTTCCATCGCGCCGCGCTCCGCTTCCGCGAGCAGCTTATGCGTGTTCCAGTTTTTTCGCGGGCTTCCGTTAATGAGTATTACTTTTTTCATCGCTGTTTCTCCTTTCGTTTTTTCTATTTTACCACTTTTTTCAATCAGGTTCAATAGCAATATGAAACGGATTGTGTTTATGCAAAATTAACAAAGTCGGGTTTGCCGTATTACGGCAAGCTCGACTTGATAATATATGTTGATCCGCAAATATTAAATACATTCAAGCTGCTGCGCAACCTCTCTCTCACAGCTCCGCATGGCGAGAATTGTATCCCAAAGCAGCTTGTCCAATTCCCAACCGAGCATCTTCGCGCCGTATTCGATCACATCTCTTGAACATCCCGCGGCGAAATTTTTGCTTTTGTATTTCTTTTTCAGACTTTTTAATTCCATATCCTGTGTGCTCTTTGACGGCCGCATCTCGGCCGCCGCCCATATAAGACCTGTCAGTTCATCCGTCGCGTACAAAACCTTTTCCATTATATGCTCCGGTTTTACATCCACTGTCAGGTTATAGCCGTGCGAGCATACCGCGTGAATTATGTCATCACCAAATCCGCCCTCACGCAGCAATTCCGGAGCTTTTATACAATGCTCGTCCGGATACTGCTCAAAATCTATGTCGTGCAGGAGTCCGACAATGCCCCAATACTCCTCGTCATAGCCGAGAGTGCGCGCGAAATATTTCATAACGCCCTCAACGGTGAGCGCGTGACGCAGATGAAACGCGTCCTTATTATATTTTCTCAAAAGCTTCCATGCTGTATCTCTGTTCATTTTAAACCTCCGTTTTCGTGTTATTCAAATATCTTTTTACCTCGTCGATATATATCATTCCTATCTCGCTCAGCGCGCTGCCCTTTTTAATAATGTAACCGATTTCCATAACGCTGTTGCGGTTTGCGCCGTCGTCCTCAAACGGCACGGCGATATAGTCCGCTCCGTTAAGCTCCTCGCAGATTATGCCCGAGCAAAGGGTATAACCGTTCAGGCCGACCATCAAATTAAGCATGGTCGCTCTGTCGCATGCTTTGATTGTGCGCGGATATTCATTATCCGTAAGGATCTCCTCCGCGAGATACGATGATTCCTGTTCACCCTGCTCGAATGACAGACACGGATAATCACGCAGCTCATCTAAAGTGATCGACTTTTTATTCGCGAGAGGATGTTTTTTCCACATATATACATACGCCTTGCACTCGACAAGCCGATGAAATTCCAAAAAT